>NZ_JALIFQ010000001.1:0-786560 GCF_022867815.1 Blautia sp. NSJ-175 | reverse complement strand
TTCATCTTCACGCCCACCGGACTGGTTGAGGTTGCGTATTTGTAAATCTTTGTGGTAAACACCAGCCCATTTCTGCGTAGGGCAAAATAATTGGAGAGAGCCTGCTCAATGCCGCCACCTGCCTCTTTGATGGCATCAATCTGGGCTTTCCCAACCGTCTCTATATTTTTGACTGACTCTGCCGCGGCTGTCTGGACGTTATGTACCTGTGCCTTTGCCTCATTCAGCGTCTTGATCGCATCCTGTCCCAGCGCTTCAAACATTCCTTCCAACACCGTTGATTCATTTTCACTCGGTATTCCGTCTCCTCTGGCACTTCCGTCTATGCAAAGATTGAACGGAAATGAAGATACTACGTCATCACCGCTGGCAAACTCTATTATGCATATAGCAACGCCAGATTCCGCAAGCATCTGATTCGTCAGAGAAAAAACCACTGAATTCTCCATTATATTGCCATCGATATACACAACTTTTTTCGACGGCTTTACTACCCAGACACGTGCTGTAGCACCTGCAGGTATATCCCAGTCAACTACCGTACACTCTATTTCCCTGCCAGTGTCTCCCTGCATTGTATAGACAGCCAGAGGCATAGTCCGCTTATGTAATACACTAATCTCAATTTTTTTTACTGCTTTCATATTTCACCTCAACAATCTTGTATCCATATGGTTGATTTATAATATTATGATCTACACTGGGCCAATTGCGATCCATACTAATATTGTTTCTGTTGTGTTCGTCCTTGTCACGTAAGCGTCAAAACCATCATTTGAATTATTTGAAGCGCCAGTTCCTAAAACATTAGTGCCGGGAACGGATGTTACCGGAGTAACCACAACACATGGCTGCCCTGCGAAGGCCCTCGGAAATTGCACATGCTTCATTGTCGGGGTATTTGCGACTGGTTTAATACTGACACGGCCGTATTGAATTGACATCCCTTTTAAAGTGGAATCAAATTCACCATTGAACATTTCCTTCAATGTTTTTACCTTTGTTCTTCCAGTCTTCGGATCACCTGTAGTTGGAGCCGTTTCAATGAGCAGATCATCTGTATCATTTATGGTCGTTAAAAGAGGGAACGATTTTATAAGCACACCATCAACTTCCGTCGTTGCATCAAGTCCTGCCATATTTTATACCTCCTGATCCACTAAAAAATTATCGCTTATAAATCTTTCTATGTCGTTAACTTTTGCCATTATCTCTTCATCTATCAAGACAAAGTTCCCTTTATTATTTTGGCTGATAAGTCTTCCCCTATCGTTGACCTCTGAAAAAGTAAAAGCAATCCTCATCCCTTCACCAGTTGTAAGTTTTGTGAAACTTGTTAATTTCTTCATCCTGCATATCCTCCAAACCTTCATAATATTCTTTCACCATAGTAGCTGCTTGTGCTTCGTAATCAATCTCTTCTGCATTAGATGGTATTAACTCATCGTCTGAAAACGCTTCCAGTCTTTCAAGCTCAAACCCCAATTGCTTTATTTTAATTTCCCACGCGAACTTAACATTAGGGGTTCCTTTTACCACAAAATAGGATAATGTTTTGCTTTCCACCCATATATCGCCTTTGCATTCTTTCTGCAAAAACACTTGATAGCACGCCTCTGTATTTACTGTTTCGGAAAAGATATCATCTAAAAATATATAGCACTCGCCTTTATCGTCTATGCACCCTTCCCCTATGTCACCAAACATGGGAGCTGGCATTTCATAGCAGTACAATTTCACATCACCATAATTTCGGGTCCCCGCAATTCTGCTTTTAGTCCCGCTGCATGAAAGTGAACCTGTCGAATATATATTATTTGTTAAAGAAACTAATGTCTTACCAGTGGATGCATTAATTGTTGCTATATAACCATAGTCAAGCATTGTGCCTACTCTTGCATAAGCCTTTCGTGTAAAGTCATTGGTACCGCCTTCATCATTGTAAACAAATACTGAGCCTTGTGCTATTTCACAAGATGTAGATTTTCCACCGGAAGTATATGTTTCTTTTATCACAGGATAATTTGTACACCCTTTGTTATTGTATCCAACCAACAAATTATCGTTATAGTTCAATCCCAGATTATCCATTTGAGCTATTTCGGCACCAGATGCATTTAAAATTTTCAACAAACCATTTTTATTGTCATTACCGCCTAATTTTATAGTCCCGCCATGCAGCCAGTCAAAATTTAATCCTATTGCTGTAATGGTGTTAAAAAGAGCATTTCCGTTTTTGTCAACGGCCCACGTAGCACCTCCGTCAAGAGAGGCGATTATTCCGTTGCTTGTCCAGTAACACGTGTAACTAGAATCTTCTATGGTAGGCTTATCGTGCATGTAATAAATGATACTCCCATCTTCCTGTTCTACAGGGGTGAGATACATGCCATATCCTTGACTTATTAGTTTTGTGATTTGCTGCAATACTGACTCGTAATTACCCAACTGTTTAATACTGTCCTTTTTGGCATTTACATACGCCTTTGCCGCTTCACTGGTATATTTGCTACTATTCCTAATTGTATCATTTGCGCTGTTTGATAAAGACGTATATCCAAATACATTAAACACAACGTCAGTAATAACCGTCATATATGTATTCCTTTTATCTCCTCTTGTAGATGTGATATAGGCCAGATCCATAAATTCAATTGTTGGGTCTGCCGTATGATCTCCAGAAAATTTTCTGAATCTGACACCGATCAGCTCGTTAGCGAGCCATGACACCACCTTTTTCTCTTCTCCCGTGATAAGTGGATTAGAAATTGATAGCACATATCCCTCGTTTCCTTCCATTATCTCATTGCTATTCTCGCTATTCTCATCTACAACAGTTTTTATGCCTGTTATTATGATGTCATCTGTTCCTACTTTCATATTGCTGAAAAAGTTATTTAAGTCATGTGCCTTATTCTTTTTCCCCCATACACTTAATATCTGTTTTCCGTTTGTGTCCAGGATGAACTTACGATCAGCACTCATTATTGGTGCTGTATATTTGCCAAAGTTATATGTTTGTATCTTAAGGAATCCATCCACATCAAATCTGGCATTCCCACAGGCTATCATAGCGATATAGCCTAAAATCTGGCGCTCAGTCATACCCTCAGGCTTAGTTTTCACTACAAAATCGTCATGCAGAAATGTACTGGAACCCATCATGAATCCTTTGCGTTCACAGATGTCTCTATACATTTCTCCTATTGTGGCTGGGAACTTAAGCTTAGTTGCATAATCCTTATCCGCCTTATACATATCATCAACGGCTTCTACAATAATCGTACTCCCATAAGATTCGGGGGTAATTACGGTGTATGTGCCCTTGTTTACCGATTCTATGGTACCCGAAAGCTGTAATTTCAAGGTTAAATGTATTTCAGCCATAAGGAAATCATAGTCTGCGAACTGTTCCTTATCATTTATGATTTCGAGCTGTATACTCTTTGCTATTGCCGCACCAAGAGGAAGAGTGTTCATTCCGGCAGAATCAGTTATTGAATTATTTGACAATGCAAAATCTTTCGGACCTAAATTAATAGTCCTACCGTCGGTAAATAGAATATCGGCATATTGCAAAAAATCTCTGCGAATTTTCATTACTTCTCTAAATTCATTGCTTACATTGATCACTCTGGATTCACACTCCTGAAATTAATTTGTAACCCTTCCCAAATTTCAAATCCTTCTTCAAGGGTTTGCGCATCCATATTAAAATTAGAACAGTAAAATTCGCCATCCTGCCAGCGGCCCGGGATGCGCGGATTGGGGTAGTGAAATAACACACTACCTCTGCCAACACACTGGTTAAGGATATTTGCTATCTCCTCCCACCTAAGGTAATCCCAGACTATATCATAACCCCCAATTGTAAACATAGGAGTATTGTGCATAACGCCATCCTGCGATCTGTCACTGTCTTCTGTTGATGTGGTTGCAAAAACCGGACTAAATGTAGATGGGGCGGCAATTGCCACCCCGTTTATCCTAAATTGTTCCATGTTGCCCTCCTATACTAAATCAAATGGATTGACGCCGGATTGGGTCCGTCTCATTTTTGCTTCATCAATAACGAGTTCAAATAACGTCCTCCGCTGCACATCGGCTTTTACATTATAGGTTCTTGCGCCTGCATTTCCTCCCATTTCCCTGTACGCTTCTTTAAATGCTTTCTTCATGGTGGAAAGGGGTGAGACAACTTCTGTCTCTTTGTTGTTATCTCCCAAAATAGCGGCGAATTCACCGGCATGCCTTGGAACAACTGTACCGCTTGCCAAACGCGGCATAGTGTAGCTTCTGGGGCGGTAGGAATAACTGCTAAAGCTTAATCCAGACCCCATACCGGTTATAGAGCTAAAACTATACCTGATGCTGTTTATGATGCTGGATATCCTACTTGCTAAACTCGACGCTGCAGAAACAATCTGTTGGAACGGTCTGGTCACGATGCCGACAAGACTTGAAAATGTACTTTTGAATGATTGAGCGATCATTTTAAGCGGTGATATTGCTCCGCTCTGCATATTCTTCGCCCCATTTGTTACACTTTCTTTTATAGACTTCCATTTTGAATTTGTTTCACTTAAAGCCTGCTTCCACTGCTCTGCAATACCACTCTTTAGCTCTGTAATTTTGCTTTTAGACTCTTTCGCAAGTGAAGAAGCCGATTCGGAAACCGAAGCTTTTATACTCTGCCATTTGCTTGCCGTAATATCCCTTAACTCATTCCATTTCGTTGATGCAGACTCTTTTAAATTGCTTATCTTTTCCACGGCACCTGATTTCATACTTGACGCAATGTTTACGACTTTTTCCTTTGCCGCAGCCATTTTGTTCTGAGCAGATGTCTTTATCACCTCAAACGCTTCTCCTATATTTTTCTTTAACGTATCTATTTGCTTTATAGTTCCGTCTTTTAATTCTGTAGATTTCTGTACCACCCAGTCTTTTGCCGCTGTGAATTTAGGGGCTACAGATGAACTCCACCAGTTAGGAAGGTCTTCAGTAAAGAATTTCTTTACTTTGTCCCAGTTGCATATAACAGCAATAAGAGCCGCGATAGCAGCCACTATAATGATTCCCCAAGGGCCTGTTGTTGCCAATGCGCCACCAATCGCTTTTATTCCATTTCCGAGAATAGTTGAAACTGTTCCGAGTCCGCCCGAAAGAGCACCCATTATTTTTCCATCCTTAGCAAAAATCCCCGCTATTCCTTCCTTTCCGCCGAGGAATTTTGTTAAGAGAGTAATCGCTCCTCCGAGTTTTCCAGTGGCCTGTGTGCCGCCTAGTGCATAAGAAATATCTCCAATAAACCCTAGAATCTTTGCACCAATATTTACCGCAGCCAATATTCCGGCCACGACGGCTATAATCTTTCCTGGTGCGGTTTCTAATATTCCTGAAAGAAATCCACCAAATCCTTCAACCAGCACTGATTTTGCAAGTTTCCATATTCGGTCAAACACACCCTTCCAATCAATCGCGGCCAGCATGTCACCGATATTTCTGCCAAACTCTTCCCAATTCGTCTCCTGTACTGCTGTAATAAGGGTATCTAAAATTCCTTTTGCCGCATCGCTAAATGTAGCACCAACATCTGCCCAGTTCACTGTACGGAAAAAATTATTCAGACTTGCGGCAATCTTCTTTCCGACTTCTATCCACCTAATTTCCCCGATAAAGTTATGCAGCATGTTAAGTGCTCCAGTCAATGAAGAACCCATAAGTGCGCCAAACGTACCGAAGTCAATGTTGTGTATCATATTCATCAGGCAAGAGCCTATCTGACTTCCTATTTTTCCCCAATCCACGCCTGTGACAAACGTGTATAGGCTATTTAAAACACCCTGTAAGCCAATTCCCAATGCAGTGCCGAGCAATGGAAGGTCAACGCTTTCAGAAAGCCCCATAATGCAGTCTGCAAGTGCCTGTCCGATTTTATGCCAGTCTGCTGTTGTGACAAATCCATACAGCATATTGACTACCATCATGAACCCGGCCCCAATCATAAGCCCAAGCTTCTTCCAATTCACTGTATCAACAAGCCCATTAATTCCCTTCGCAAATGCCTTTCCGCATTCCATCCAATCTATTCCGGTAAACAGAAGATACAAGGTATTCACGAGTGTGTTGATTCCAGTTCCGAACATTCGCCCTATTGCTTCCCAGTTAATAGTCTTCACAAGGCTATTAAAAAGATCGCAAAATTTATTGATGAAGTTCGTGATAACTCCACCGCAGTTTTTCCAGTCAATAAAATCTGTTATCTTCTTAACCGCACCGTTGATTTTTTCTCCAAGGATACGCCCTATCTCCTCAAAATCACCTGATTTGATAAGGTCTTTCAATCGTTTTACAAAATCCTGGATCGCATTATCTATCGGCACTGTTTCAAACATGTCCTCTGGCTTTAGCCCAGTATCGGGTGTACTGATCCCGCTGTCATTACCGCTGTTTTTAGATGTATCAGTGATCTTCTTTTGGATTTTGTTGATCTCGTCAATGGGGGAGAGATAGCCTTCTGCCTCGTCCGCTGCGTCTTTCAGCGCATCAGACTGGTCATTGATAGAATTTGTAGCCTTATCCGCGTTCTTTGCTGTCTCCCCGTAAGTGTCGGCGAAGTCCTGCTGTACTGCCTTTGCCCTTGTGAAACTGTTTTTTCCGGTAAGCGCCGCGATAAACATTCCAACATATGTTATAGCCTGTGACAAAAGATTGATAAATTTTGTCAATATAGGAGCAACTGCGCTTATAAGTGGTGCAAATGCCGTAGCGACACTATTTTTTAGGCGTGTTAATGCAGATAGCAGCATGGACAAACTCTTATTTGTCTCATCAGAATACTGAGACAGGCTTACAAGCCCCTCCTTTATTGCCGTGGTGATTCCATACAGGACTTTAAAAACTGTGCTGTACATGATAGACATTCCCAGCATCCTGCCCATACCGAATTTATTCGATTCTTTGTTCGTCCTATGTAATATACTTGCAAGCTTCTTAAATCCAGTAGAAACACCATTAACAGCGCCGCGCACGCCACGCAGCATAAGAGATTTACTAAGAGTAAACGCATGGAACGTCAGCTTATTTACGCGTTTAGCCAAACCGCCAAGTGCTACTGCCAAAGTTTTTCCAGTCTTTGAAGAACGCTTCTGCGCATTGCTGGTACTATTAAGACTTTTCTTATACTCCTTTTCAGCAGATCTTGCTTTTTGAAGTTTTTGGTATACGCTGTCGTATTCTTTGTCTCCAAGCCCTAGCCCCTGGCCTGATAGTCGTTTCAACTCCAGTTCGTAATATCTGGTTTCCTCTGTTAGGTTTCTAGTCTTGGCTCTGAGGGATTCCAATTCAGTCTCCATGCTGTCCAGTTTACCGCCGTAAGCCATATCATTAAGATTCTTCTTATACTCCCTAATCTGTCCATTTATGTTCTGCAACTCAATATATACGTCCTGATACTCGTCACTGTTATCGAAATATTTTCCAGCTTTTTCAAGTTCTTTCAGTTGCCGTTTATAATCCTCCGCTTTTGCTTTTAGGTTGTCTATTGCGCTGGATGCTTTATTTGCATAGTTTTCTATATACTCTATAGCCTTAGGATCATATCCGCCTTTTCCAGACCATTCTATACTTTTGGGGAGTTCACCTTCTTTGATATCGTCAGCACGGTCTATATGGATATCGTTTAAATCTTCTGCCTGCTTTTTTGCCTTTTTTTCCGCGTTTTCTAACTCTTTTATTCCATTAGTAGCCTCTTTTGCACTGCCGCCGGCACTTTTAAACCCTTCTGACATGGATGCAGAGAGCGCGTCTATTGATGCGCGCAGCTTGTCACATGACAGTACCAGGCTTTTGAGTATGTCCTTTATATTATCTGCCCCAGCTTTTACGCCATCTGTATCAATCGACGAATCAATGATAATGGAACCATCTTCCAATCCTGTCACCCCCCCTGCTATCCAAGCATTTTATTCAGCTTGTCCCGTTCTTCCTGCTCTTCCTTTGAGAGCCGTTTGTCCAGATCACATAATTTACGGTTTTCGTTATAAAATTTCTTCTCCCATTTTTCCATCTTAGACTTGCTGTTTTTTTTCTGTCGGATATTTATTACCTGTAAAAATGTACCGTCTGGTATTTCCATAAAATACCCCAGGAACGTCCACCAGTGCATATATTTCATTGCCCTTACGTCATGCCCGATCATTTTATTTACAGATGGAAATATCAAAGGAGCGTCTTGTTCCCAGTCCATAATGCGCGGTTTAGGCTTGTTATCCCCTTCAGTTCCCGCGTCGATAAATTCCACGCCTTTTTGTATAGCTTCTGTAACCTCTTCTTGTGACAGCGGTTTCCCATTGGACAGAACATATATTGTCCCCATATTTTCAACAATTTCAATGTCGGTATAGAGTATGTCAATCATTGTCAGAATCTTGTCTGTGTCATTTAACTCAGGGTCATTAAAAGCTCTAAGAATATCAACGATTTCACGAAAATCCGTGCGTATCTTATGCTCTTTGCCACAAACGATTAAAGATTTTGGAAGTTCCCATACATCCATTAGTTATGGTACTTCCTTGTGTATTTATTTACCTTTGTATTCGCTCTGTTCACCCTGATTTTGCTTTCTTTTTCGACCAAACCTGCAATCCGTTCCAAAACTTCATAGGCATATACATTCCCATTAGCCAACATGGACAATGGCGCCACTCTGCTGAACAAAGAAGTGCTGGTATCTTCGTTCAGCAGATACGACATTTTTTCTACAATCCCTTTGTCTGCATCAACAATAAATTTTTCTGCATCTTCTCCCTCTTTCAGATCCAGATTGTTAAAAAATGTAACTACATCATCATACCGGCTTAAGATACCAGTATCGGACGGATTCCAAAAGAATTCCCCCATCGGCCGTCTGTGTTCATCTTTGATCACATATTTTTTCGTTCCGGTATTAATAATCAGTTCTTCTTCATTTCTATTCGCTATCTGCGAATTTGGTTTCACTAATTTATTGCTCATACTCTAACTCCTTTTCTGTCCCAATTAAAAGTTCCTTATTACTCAACGATTCAAAATATGCTTATTTAACTGCATTCAGTAGCGTTCATGCTTCATTACTGGACCCTGCTGTAAATCTCTTAGTGCTTAAATCAAATTTACCTTCCACACGATTTCCGGCATTATATACAGTGAATGGGATCTGCACTCCTGTTGTATCACCGCCTACAGAATCAGGGATTACGTACACATCTTCACGCCACGCCTTAAGGACTGAACCGTCAGCCTTCAGCAGTACATCTACCTGTGAGGTCTTACATGCATCCCCCTTCTTCCTGTTCATTGCTATATCCATGATTTTTTCTGATAAATTATCATCGTATGAGTAATAATAGGGCGAAACCTCTGAACTTACCTCATATCCAGAATGCTGTACGCTCTGGCTTCCTAATATATTTTTTTTCGTTTCGACTTCTGGGTTAAGCTCCTCGTTAAATTCTTCCAGATCATCCCCCAGCCTAACATAAGTGCTCGCTGCATAAGTTGTGTCAAAAGCAGCATCAATAAAGTGTGCAAGGTACTGTCTTTCAGCTTTCATATTGTCATTCTCCTTTACTCAAAATAATTATTTTCGTATTGCACGGTTATATAAACAACCCAGTCGCAGATGCCATCATCATAATTGTTTGCATTGTATGATGGTGTGGTTCGGCGAATTGAATTTATCTTGCGGCCCCCTATTTCTGGGTACCCATTCAGCTTATAATGCTGTCCAGATACGGTTATATCTTGCCGTTCTAACCATTCTCCCAGCTTATCAAGCTTTTCTTTTACGCTGATCCGCGATCGCTCAGACGTTGTTGCAGTACGATAGAGCACATAAAACGGATACTGGCAGGTCTGCCGCACCTCACCTATAATTGTCTTTTTTTCTATTTCTATTACCGCTCCTGATACTGGATACCATGCCACTCCCGAATCATCACTGATAAATGAAAAAACAACTTCTTCCTCTTCTGTCCATCCGGGGAACCGGTTTATCAGTTCATCTATAGCCTTTGTCATCACTGCGGAGCCGCCAGTGTCATATTTTATACCTGCCATACTCTTACTCCTTTATGGCGTTCTGCGCCTGCTCAATCCAACTCTTAAGGTCTTTCTTCTTTGCTGGGAGGAACCATTCTTTCTGCACATCGGGATTAGCTAATTTATTAAAATCCAACTCACGCTCTGTCGCCTTAAGTTTTGTCCCCTTTTTATATCTCAAGCCAACTCCAGGTATATTCATAGGACCTTTTCCGGTTTTTGCATCAACCATGACTTTTCCCATATATAGATATCGGCCTTCCGGTCCTGCACCAGCATAGACGGTTCCTGTACCTTGGACAGCGGCACTTTTTGCAACAGTGCGTTGTATAAAGTCCCCGGTAACTTTTGGCATAAAAGGTATCATACTTTGCATTATGGCACCATCAAGCGCGTACTGTGCACGGCGCATAGCTTTTTCAGCTCCGCCCATGTCAAGTTTGATCTTGACGCCCATTTCCTCTATAGAGAACCCCTTGAAATGCTTTCGTGCCATCTACTCACCACCGATCTCGAAGTGTGGGATAAGGCTGTATTTCCCCACAGTGTTAATTTTAAACACATTATCATATTTAGATTTCATATAGGATAACAGGCCATTCGTATAAATGCTTTCATCCTCAACAATCACTTTCTCAGCGTATTCGCCATCAATAAAGAAGTCACATCCCTCGTTGAATGTGATTGAGGTTGCTTTTTCCTCATCTGACTGCGTATTCCACTCTTTCGGCAGCATGTACGGTTTTCCGACCACCAGTACCTTTCCGCCTACAGATATATACTGGATATGCAGGTTAGCCTTATTCGCTTCTGCCAGCCCAGTTTTGACCATACCAGCACCCTTGTCTATGATAAGGTATACGCCATCAATGACAGTCGGGAACCAAACAAAGCCATTCTTTTCGCTGCCACTACGATTAAATACAGTAATCGTTCTATTGTACATGGGAACCACCTCACATCACATCAGCTTTTGAAAATGCTACAAATATTTTTGGAAGCTGAGCGGCCATCCAGTCAACCATCTCTTCATTCTTCGCCCATCCTTCTTTACATATGAAAGTATTATCGGAAAGCCCACTTTCTTCAATAAAGGCATGGATGATTTCATGTCGCGCTACTTTCTTTTCGTAAACCTCAAGATTCTTGACTGAACCTAATTCTGGTTCATGAACACAGATCACAAGTTCTTTACTGGTTTTGTCACAATACCCATCATTTTCTTTTAATCCTTCGTCCTCATCTCTCTTACGGAAAAATAGACTATATTTTGTCCCTAAAACATTAATTTTACAATCCTGCATATAGTAGCAACTCTCCTTTATCATCTTTGACACCAGTTAGATATTCCTTCACCGTGTCATATTCCAATCGCCTACGGGCTTTCATATCTTTCACTGCTGTAGTTATGGTACTGGTTGTTGTACCTTGTCCCACAGCATAATGTATAGACTCGCTCCCGGATGACACGGCGGTTATCTGCTTTCCTATCACCGTTCCGTCCTCTTTGTTGATAATACCAGTAGATTCCTCTGCCTTTCTATCTTCTGCTTCTATCCGGTAAAACAATTCAGCCAGGGCGCATACTGCTTTCTGCACCCTGGCTGCCACTCTTTCATTAGTCGGAAGTCCATCTATCAACCGGTTGAATGTAAAAATGTCAATCTCATCACAAGACCGTTGGCAAAATTTTTCAAAGGCCTCTTCTGGGATTGCGTCTCCAAAATAGCGTGTTGTGTAAAATTCGTATGTGGTATACATAACGTCACCTCTTATCCATTGGACTTAATCATACCCATGCGGATGTTCTTCTCCTTGTAAGCCAAAGACCAGTTTGTCTTTGTCCCGAGTTCTACATTGGTTGGGGACTCCTTTTTAATTTTTGTTGCGGCAATAGAAAATCCATTTGGATGCATGACATACCCCTGCTTCGTATACAGTTTGCGGATGCCCGCTTTTGTCTCTGGGTCGTAGTCTGCGTAGTATGGGTCTTCATAGTTGGTCTTATCACAGGTAAGTATAGAGCCGGAGCCAATCATATAAGTCTTATATACCGGCGCGGAACCAGAAGTATCTACTGTAAACCGATCAGACACTACCGGGATGAAGCCTCCGATCGTCGGCATTTCCACATCACCAGCCAGAGCATTCGGCACAGTATATTTGTTGTAATCCACAAGCCCCATAGCCTTGTATCTGGCATACATATAAGAGTGCAGGAACAAAAGTCCCATATTCTCTGCAGAATCCCCGATTGCTTTCTGCTGTGCGTAAATAAGCGTAGTCTCATCTACTTTATTTGCCTCCGCAGGGTCCCCTTCTACAGCCGAGATATCTGTGATATGATTCGCCATCCCGTCAAGGCTTAACACAGCATCCACAATAGACATCAGGTCTTTAGCTCTCACCTGACGATAGTATCCGGACACACTGTTCGCGACATGTGTCATAGGGTCCGCTCCAGTCAGTTCTTTTGTAAAATCCTGTGCCTTCCATGCTTTCATCCTCTGGATCAACATACAGGTCTGTTTGCTTCCAGTAATCTCGGACGGGGTGTTGTCCGTTTCTCCATCATTGTTCAGCGCCGGGTCCCCTTCGGCATCAATCGGCACATAGAAAGGCAGTGTTGCCACATTTCCCTTGTCACCGATCAAATCCATAATCGTATTATCCTGTACCAAAATACCGGATGCTAAAATTCTGTCATTCCATGTAGGCTGTTCTGTCATATATTCGGAGAATACCTCCGGGTCAAATACAAAACCTCCAAATGTTCCAGTCATTGCCATAACTTATTTCCTCCTATTTTCATTTTCTCATTGCTTCGTACAGTTCCGGGTCACTCTGTTTCAATTTAGTACGTTCGTCTAGGGACAGCTTCCTGAAATCATCTTTTGTCATGCCGCCATTTCCAGTACCGGTGAACTTAGTAGTGAATTTTGCCTTATTCTGTTCAGCCTTCTGCTGTCCCTCATCCACGACAATATTCGGGATCTGGTTCCCGTCTTTGTCTGTGATAAGTCCTTTGAAGATATCTTCAATAGATTTTCCTTTTGCGGTATCCTTGTCCAGTTCTTCCATGAGTTTCTCCCTGATACTGTCTGCGGTCAGGGAGTTCACGAATTTCTTGTCTCCCATGAATGTGTCTACTGTCTTCTCCAATGCCCTGCGTGACTCTTCGGCAGCACGCTCTTCCTTCTCTTTCTGCAAGTCTGCTGTTAGGGTTTTAACCTGGTTTTGCAAGTCTTCCACATCCACCTTCTCAAAATCTTCAAGTTTTCCCTGCACGTCCTCAAGAGACTGTTTGTATTCGTCCCTTTTGGCTGCCGCCTTCTCGAATTCAGCCTTTGTCCGGTAATTTTCTTTCCATGCCTTGTCGAATCCATCCTTCTTGCCTTCCGGGATCTCAATTCCGAACTCTTTCATGATTTCATAAATGTTTTTCATTTTCCTTGCCTCCTGAAATGATTTTATTGACCGTTCTTTCTGCGGTTGGATTCTGCCGGATTGACCCCCGGCCAGGTAACGCGTGTGAGGGGAATCGAACCCCATGTATGTTCCCGAAGAACCACACGCACCTCTTATGTAGATTTGTTATTGTATCTATCCACAGCCGCTCTGGCCTTCATCTCCTCTGGAGGCCCCCACTTTGCAATATGCAACCTTTCCTGCAAAGGTTTTATATTATGCATATCACAAAAATTCTTATATTTAGCATTCTGTCTTTTAAGGGTGGCAGCTATATGGTCATATTCTTGTTGTAACTCATACTTCAACTTTTCATCCCCTGTGCTCTCAATTGCCGTTCGCAAACCAAGCAACTCTTGCTTTGTTTTACGGATATTACGTTCCATTTCTCTCATGTGCTTGTTAATATCCTCAATCTTCTTGTTTGCTTCGGAATCAATGTCACCATATGGATTATGAATGCCGTCTCCAGGTCCGAAAGAATGGCGGCAATTTGCACCGCACAATCCAGTTACGGAACCATATCCTGTTGAAGTGCGAAAATCAGGAAACCTTTTATCCTGACCAGTACGGCTAAAAAATTTCCCCTGCCACCAATAATGATTACCTGGGTTTTCCCCGCCATCTCCAGTACGTGCCCCATAATGTGCGCTTGTGAGTATAATGTCCCACTCCATTTCCTCCATGCGCGCAATCTGTATATCTCCTGTGGCCTGCGCCACACCTGTTCTTACTGCCCTTGCAACTGCTGTCTCTATGTAGTCCTCATGACCGGATGGATACACAATTTTCACGCCAGTTTTCGACACATTATCAACTGCTTCTCTCACCGCTCCCGATAACGGTTGTACATTTCGAGTGACCTTCTCATACGCCATATCACATTCCTCAATAAACGTCTGCTGTGCGGCATTGACGGTTGTCCGTGTAAGGTTCCGCAGTTCCCCATTAGTAGCTTCATAATTTCTTTGCATAAGCCTAATCAGGTGTGGCGCTTGTTTTAGTGGCGTAGGGGACAGTCCAGCAGCTTTATACACTTCATTATCATACTCAATAGCTTTTATACCTGCCTCTTCCATCCTGTTTTTGACCTCATTATATTGGATTCTGAGATGGCTTGATATCTCCTTCTGGATATCCTCTAGCAGGTATCCTGACTCCTGAATTGTTTCTATCTGCCATCTATCAATTGGAGTGAAAAGATAATCCTCTCTCCTTTCCAGTCTCCTGACCATACGAGAGATGATAAGGATTATAATCTTCTGGTGTAATTTACTGGCATTCTCTTCTGCCCCTTCTGTTATCTGCCTTAAATAATCCGGTGACAGCATAAGCTACTCTTCCTTTCCAAATAACGTCGGTTCATCCGGCTGTGCCTCTGCTGTGAGGGCTTTTGCTTCTTCCTCTGTCATGTTTTCAAACTTCACAAAATACTTCCATGCCGGGATTTTCCAATTTACCACATACTTCCACCAGTTTGCTTTGTCCTCTTCGTAGCTGTATATGATATCTCCGAAGCCGTATTCCACCTCATACTGCCCGGAGGGTGCCAGGCCATACAGCTCCGCCATGATCTGCAATGCATATATCAGGCCGTCCATACAGTTTTCCAGCTTGTCCCGGCAGTCCTTTATAAACTGTATTGTCCTCTGCTGGTCTGCTTCTATCTGCGTCGCCGTTACCATCCCCGTTTTTTCATCAAATACGAAGTAACCGTTGCTGTAACCACATTTATAAGCAATAAACGACAGGTACATGTTGATTCCCACTTTTCTTGTCTCCGTATTTAACTGTGGGTTTATTTCCTGATAGAATTCGTTTGCGCTACCACCGAACACATTCCTCACGAATTTAGGAAGTTTTATGTCTTGATTACTTCCTATTTTCATTCCGCTTTTTTGTGTCAGCCTATCATCCAGCAGGGTTATTTTTTGACTGATGTCAATTTCATACGCATTCCTGCTATATGCTATATCAAGGTCCTTTAGTTCCTCAATCGCAGTGGAGAATATAGGCAGTCCCAGTGTGCTGCTGCTATCTACATTGTTTGCGTCAGGTGTGCTGAACACTCCAAATAGAGGGCTGTCCAGTCTCTCATTATTTTCCTTGGTGATATATGCATCTGGCAACAAATTCGACCAGCGTGTCTTTTCCAGGTCTATCTTCTTTCCAATTTCATCTTGACTATCAGACACATATGCCCTATTAGATATGGCATACACATAGTCAGCTTCAAATCTGTGATACTCCAACCTGGTATAATACCTATTACCATTCTGGTAGCCATCTTTGAATATAATCCCATTGATATTACCGTTATCGTCCGTGGATGTGATGATGAAATCAGCCGGGGCAAATACATCCACACCGCTGCCATTAGGCTTGAGAATCGCTGTGCCATGCGCCAGCCCCATCTCTACCCACTTACGTAGGTTGAAATAGCATTTGTCTATCTGCTTTTGCAGGTATTCACCCATTGGTGATCCGCTAACAGAAATGGAGACTGCAAGCGTTATCAGCCTGGCAGTCTCCTCACATATGGTTTTAGCAAAATTGATTGTCCGAACATTGTCCTTTTCATTTACCCACGGCGGATGGCCTCTGTACACCATCACGCACTTATTAATAAGAGCGTCCATCTGCGGGGATGTTACCGGGCTGACGTTAAACTCTCTCTCTGCTTCGTTTTTAAACAACATTCCCCACCACCTCTTAATTATTGATATAATTCCCATTACGCTGAATTCCCCCTCCGATTGAAGAAGTCCTCATACGCATAGCGTAATGCCGCTATTATATGGTCTTCCTGTCCCTCTGGATAACCACTCATGATATTACCATCCTTATCTCTGGCATACTCATATTTGGTAATCTCATTGTAGGCATTTGGTGTCCTGCACCTGTCTATCACGATTGTCTTGCCTTGCAGCCACTTAAACCCGTACTCTACGCTTCCAGGGCCTTTGATAGCTGCTCTTGCCAGAATACCCATATCCCTGTAGTCATTCACGGATTTGTTCTCGTTGCTGTCACAAGTAATCAGATAATCGTCATACCCATGTTTGATTATCCACTCTGCCGTTTTCTTATTCGGCGTTTTGTTTACATAATTTTCATCAATCAGATATATCTTTTCATGATGGCTGTCGTAATACGACCGGATAAACGCATACTTATCCGGGTACCATCCCCAGTCAACGCCTTGATAGATCCTATCCATACGGTCAATTTCATCATCTGTAATCTCTCTGATTTCAAGGTATTCAAATACGTTTCCGCCAGAACCGTTAGCCACACCGTCATACTCATTCTCATACGCTTCTGGATTTACTTCTCGCAAATGTTCCGCATCGTCGATAAACTTCCGGCCCAACCATTCCGCCGGCACATCCTTATACGTGCTCCTGTACACCACAGCATCTGGATTCTCTCTCTCTGTCTCCGCTACATATTCATTTGCCCAGTTATTTTTACTCTTAGGCGGATTGAATGATTTAAACTTATATGCAACATCTCCGCCACGGATAGCAGACTGTTCGATGCTACGGATCTCCTCCGGCCCGGCGAACTGGTCAAGCTCCTCAAACCACACTATCCCGATATAACCAAATTCCGGTTTAATTGATTTTATTTTCAATGGGTCATCCGCACCACGGAAATATATTTTCTGTCCAGTAGGTTTGTATATAATCTCTAGCGGAGACAACTTATATATAAACTCATCCTCCAGCCCCATCTTCTGTATTGCCCATTTCATCTGTGCATAGACTGAGTCCTTCAAGGTATTTCCTACCTTTCGCAGAATAAGGGCGTGCATATCACTGTTGTTTTTTATCAATTCTCCGACTATACACGACACTGATGAAGATTTCGTGGAACCTCTACCACCGGGGAAATCATATTCCGTATGTTTTCTATTCCTTATATCACGGATAATTGGGTGAAAACCGTCTGCAATGATGTCTAAGTCCATATGCCATATCCCGGCATTACGGGCTGCTTCTGCAATACGCTGTCTCTCTTCTTCCTCTTCCTTGATTTTTAAAGCTTTTTCTAAATCATTCGCGGCTTTTAATCTTTCTGTGAGGGCAGCGTCAAGTTCAAATTGGTCTTTTTCTTCCCCACGAACAACACGGGAACGAAACTCTTGTATTTCCTTCAGGCTGCATATCCGCTGTGAATCAATTTCTTGCTGTCGGCATGCTATATAAGCCTTTATGCCCTCGTTTGCCATCAGCCTTCCCACTCGTTTGTTCAAGCCCTTTTCTGCATATCCGGCATCTCTCGCCGCCTTTGTCATATTGCCGCCATTTTCTATGTAATTATCGGCGAACGCCTTATATTGCGGTTTTAACTTTCCTATAAGCTCGTCTTGCATTAAGTTTTCACCGCCTTATATATGTCGTTCAGGCATTGTATAGCCTCTATGCCAGATGTAGACGAAAGTATCGTCATCTGCTCATCTTTTAATTTCCCTGTTTTCTTACGGTGTGATACTGGGGTGGTAAGGCGGAATATTGTTATCATACGTTGCTGATCTTGAGCATAAAACTGTCGCGTATCTATGCTTACTACTAATCCTTCTTTTAGTATAGCTGTCTGTAGCTTTTTCATTATGCTTCGTGTATTCACCTTATCCCCTCCTCTATTTTATTGCATTAAAAAGAGACGGTCCTAAACCGCCTCCTAATCAATCACTTATATACACCCATGTAATCCAGCTCTTTTGTCAGCCGATATATGGCCTCTTCCAATATAGATACAATCCTGTTTGATACCTTTTTCTCTGTCACATGCGAAAAGCCATTCCTTCTGCAGTCATCCATTCCATTTTGATAAGCGTCATGGACTTCTGATATGTAGTATATCTCTCCTTTGTAGGATTCCAGATATTTTGATTCCTGAGATATTTCTTTCCGCAGTGCATGGTATCTGCTCAGTATCTCCTTTTCGTCGTTACGCTCACCAGCTATAAACTGTCTTGCATCAGCCTGTAGCCACCTCATTTTTCTTTCATAGAGCTTTGCTCTTGCAATAATTTGTTCCGGTGTAAATTTTCTTAAATCTTGCATATTATCACCTCCCTCATATAAATGGTACCGCTGATTGGAAGGCCTTGCAATATATAACAGATAATTACCAGTATTTTACTAATTTGCAAATAATATGCCTATGATAAAAGCGCCCAGCCAGTAATCTGACCAGACGCTATGAGTTGCGATTATGTATTCCAATATTCTTTGAAATCTATCTTTTTATAGAGGGTATATAAACCCTCGTCGTTTAATTCATCTTGCAGTTTATGAAAACCTTGGTCTTTATAAAATTTTTCAAACATATGCTCACGGCACTCTAAAACCAGTAAATTTCCTCCAATTACTTTAGCTGCCATGCTTATGGCGTGATAGCACTCATATAGCAATTGTTGTCCGCTTAATTCCTCGTTCGAATACTCGTCACATCGTCCTAATTGTCCTATTAAATATGCTGGCACAGAACTAAGCACATCACGCCCCGGATAATTACCAAGAACTTTTCGTTTTCTCTTATTTGATAATCCCGATATATCAACTGCTCTTTGAGCTATTGTAAAGTATGCAATTATCTTGAACTCTCCATCGCTAAGCGCATTCTCATCAATACATAAATATGTTTTACCAAAATTTGTTTTTTCATATTCTATTGCTTTACGCATTAAAAAGTCCTCTAAGTCGGTTTCACGCTGACAAGAGAACTTTTTGAATGATTCTTCAATTTTTTTCTGACTATAATCATTATTGAGTATTTCTCCCATTGGTATAACGCTGTAATTTATCATTCGCTATCTTAAGGCTTTTTGAAGATTACTTCTCAAATCTTTTTCGTGCATCAGATTAGAACGAAAATCACTTTTTAGTGTGGGAGTCACTTTTTTGGTCATTTCTTTTACAAAATCATTTGCTTTCTTAGGATTAACTGTAAACTGTTTTCCAAATGTCGAAGTTGCCATAATCATTCACCCTCTCTATTATTCTATGAGCAAACTCGTTTTTGTATACAACATCGGGAAATTCATATTTCTATCTCACATTAAATACAAGACATATTTCCTCTGTGTATCTTTATTATAACGGATTCTCTAAGTATTTCAAGGGGGTTTCAAAATCTTTTTATTAATTTTTTGTGTAATTTGTCAACATTTCAGTACATATGTTTTGTTTTTCAGTGATTTTTCCATTTTTAGCATATTATAATCTCTAATATGCGATTGCTTACCCCGGGGGATAATCCCGGAGGTTACACAGCACTCAGTGCACATTATGCTGTCGTACTCCCTGCCTCTCCGGTGATCCGGCGGCAGATAAGCTTACTGGGAATGTTGGATTTGAACCAACGACACTGCGGTTAACAGCCGCATGCTCTACCGACTGAGCTAATCCCCAACATTGCACCGCCGAAACGGTGCTGTTATCCCAGACCTGGGACATACGGTTTAACGATTTTACCGCAAACGTTATAGTAGTCACGCAACCCGCCCCGTACTGCTCTGGCAACCATAAGTTCCTTTCATTGCCCCTACCCAAATGCCCTTTAGGCTATGTCTTCTCTCGGCAGCCTCGGAATGCTTGACGTCAATCTACTCCATTACGGAACCGCACTGCCTATACGCCTTAATGCGCATACCGGACGTCCCGGCATCCATGCTATGTTTCCCACTAATGGGGCAAACCTGCTGGATTACCTGGAACCGGCAAATCAGCCGCGGAGCTGTGACACCCCGCAGCCGCACTTTCAAACGGAGGATATTTTTTTATATACTTCTATGATTCATATTATAAGTCAATCCCCACAGTATGTCAAGCGTTTTATAACAAATATATCAGTTAGAACACATTATTAAAATGCACCTTGCAAATCTGTTCGCATTCCCACATGGAAAGCCTTACCGCTGCCGCTACCTCCACGATATCAAAGCAGTGTATATACCTGTAAGACAGTACGGCTTTTATGTATCCATCAGGTATAGACTTGATATAATCGCAGGCTTTCTCAATCAGTTCCCGGTTTTCCTTCCGTAACGCTGATATCATACGTTCTAAATCCACTTTTTCTTCCACAATAGCCATACCGGATTGAGTTCCACCCATCCCATGAGGCATTCCATCGGATTGCACAGCAGAGATACCATAGGAGCCGCATAAGTCCTCATATTTTGCCTTTAACTGTACAAGCCTACGTTTATTCACACCTATCTGTTTCAGCTCTTTCTCGGTCATAAATATGATTCACCTCCTGTCCAATCTTTGAAGAAAATCATTGTACTGATAGCTCTCCTGCACCCCTGTCGCATGTTTTAGTAGAATGTGATGCTCATACAGGTTAACAACCTGCATCCGGCGGCTTACCTTTACGGTCCTCCGTCCCTCGTCCTTAATGTCTATGATTATATGTACGGTCTCTCCGCGTTTTACGCCGTACCGCTTTTCCCGCGCCCTTATGTTTTCCTCCCGCCTGATCGCGGGTAATGCTTGCTCGTATGTAGGGTCCGGGCAGCCTGATCCGTTTCTTACCATCTATCTTTCTCCTTTCCAGATATTCTAATACCGTCATTTATTTTTTGCTTTTACATCCTCCCAAAATGTTTCCGTGGTCTTAAACCGATATCCGCAGGCTGTACACTGCCTCCTTCGCATGACCATATGCCCACCTGGGGTTTCCTCACTGTCCGTTACCTGCGTTTTGCCGCCGCATTTTTTGCACTTCATAATTCGCCTTTCATAAAATCGTAAGCGCTGCCAACATCCCAAGCGCTACGCCAACTCCTATCCATATACCGACATTTAAATATGCCACTGATTCCTTTATATATTCTTTAATTATTTTTTTCATGTTGCACCTCCTATTCTACATAAATTGCCAAACATCCCATACAAGAATCTAATTCCTGTAATTCATTGTCTTCTGTCCACACCATGCGTTCCACATTGCTCTGACCACAATACGGGCAAACTGGGAATCCAGGCGGACAATTTTCACGCAGCTTTTCTCCGACAATAAACTGTCTCCCACAATCTACGCATTCGTATTTTTCATGGTTGTCAATGTAAAATCCTTCCGTCCATTCGTCTTCTCGATACATTATCTCTCCTCCGGCTTCTCACAGCGTTCAAACTCTATCACCCATACCCACGGGTTTGCATCCCACCCGTAGCGATCAAGATCAGGTTTCTTTATGGTTGCGTTCCAGAGCTCGCGAAACTCATCTACTGCCAACGGCGGGAACTGCTCCTTTGTGCCCTCTTTTATCGCCCCGTCCGGCGTAATGTCTCGCAATCGCTCTACCCGGACATCCGTAACCTTTAACCAGATACGGGCGGCAGATTTTGGCATGTGGATGGATGGAGACCATTTTATATATCCGTCAAGCCATGCGCACAATTCGCAATTATCTGTTACTTTCATCCCTGGAGGGCAACCCCATTCAGTCGAGTGGCCATTACATTCGCCGTCTGCCCGGTAATAATGCTCTTCCATCTTCGGATGTTTCGCATATGTTTCCCGCACATACAGGATATCTCCGGCAAGGCAAGGTAGGCTAACAAAATGCATGATTTCTCCACATGAACTTAAACCGAAAGCAAATTTCCCAATATCTTTTCTGTCTCCATCAAAGCAAATCCCGAGCTTGTATTTCAAATCTGGTGCAGGTTGCGGCTTGATTATCCGCCTTGTAACCGTCTTCCTGCCGTCTAATATCGCCTGTACCATATCAGTGTTAAATAATATCGGTAACACTCTACTCATAGCTATCCTCCAATCCTTTCCCGGTATGCTCTCATATAGTTTCTCATGTACCACCATTCGCAATCTTTACAATAGCTGTTCCGGCGGTTTTTCCTGCGCATGAACCGGAACTCTGCTTCCTCTTTTGGGGTTCGGCATATGCTACACATCCTCATCATGGCAGCATCCTCCTTCTTTATAGGCTCCTCCAGGTAACAACCTGTCCTTCTGGGATTATCCGAAAACTCCCGGCTTCAAACCATCTGGCATAGTTATCTGCGTAAAATGCCTTCGTGACTATTCCATTTTTTAACATAACCTCGACCTCTACAGACAAACTTCCATAATTTAAGTCTTTCTGCGGCATGTCATATGATACACTTACCCACTCACTCATCATGGCAGCATCCTCCACACTCTATACACTCCATACAATCTTCCCACATCTCGCAGTCCTCATATTCGCAATCCGCATCCGTGTAGCTACAAATGCCGCACTGATCATGCACACACTCAAAATCATTACACATAGGCTAATCCTCCATATGCTCCTCAAACTCCTGGTAACACGCCGTACACCCCAGAGTATCCACCAGACTACATGCTATGTACCCGTCCTGATACACTGCCACATTGCACTTTAGGCACTCCTTTACCTGGCAGCCTTTATATTTTGTAAACCCTGGGCAGTAATGGACCGGATAAAATGTACCGCCTCTACACCAGTGCGCCTGCTCTCCCGGCTTGTTCCAGTGACTCCACCACATCCGTGGCGGCTCATCCGGGTGTGCCTTGTCATACGGGTCAGTCTCCGCCCGGTGGTCATCAAAGCATGCTCCGTAAGGACATCGTCCAGACCACCAGTACAGGCAGTTCCGACAGACGCGCTGACCGCAATGCTTGAAACGTACATTGTCCCTGGCCTGCAGGTACTCTGATATGCTCATTTGATAATTCATCATGGCATCACCTCCGGGAAGTCCAATAATGACATTTGCACTGGCGGAATGTCCTCCCAACCAACCCCTATATAATCTAAGACTTTCCCCCACCCATACACTTCACCGGTTTTTGTATCTTTTACCATTCTGTACATGAGATATTCCCATTCTTTTGGGTTCTCTTGGCGCTTTTGATCGAACCGGTGTGGACGTTTCTCCATGTGAACACCAAAACCGCACATGCTACACCCAGTCCTCTGTGCCTTTGTGGTACGCAGATCTCCGTTGTAATCTTTTTGTATGTCCCCATAAATGAGGGGCACGATACTCTCCACTGGAACGTATGGGATAGAGTTCCCGTCCTTATCCCGGCTATATGGCTGCCTGTAATACAGTTCCTCGAAGAGCATCAGGTGTTCGTGATACCACTTATCCATCTCAATAGCCAACCTTAGGATATCGTTTCTCATGAACGGTGCGAAGGGCGCCGATCTGGTGACTGTTTTCCCATAATAGTTACAACCATGTTCGATAAGTGATTCCTCTCTCTGCCCGCCCTCTGAAGCCATCATCCCCAGATAAGGCTTGCTATTATGTTCTTTCGCCCAATCATCACACGGTTTCTCTTTTATGTAATAACAGCACCGGTTTGATACCTTAAATGGGGCTGTCTTGTAATTCACACCTTCATTCTCATTTTCCGGGCCTCCGAACAGCTCCAGCCATTTCTGTGGTAGCTTCATACGGCTGTTTTTAGCAAAATGGCCTTGTGCACCGCATTCTCCTGTGATAATAGCGTGCCTGACTGTCTTATTATCTTTTGTGGGATTCTGGAGCAGCTCGATTCGTCCAGCTATTTTCTTGCTAATCACCGGAAATCCTACTTCATTGATAACTTCCGCTTTGGACTTATAGGACATTACCAGTTCAACACCCAGTGCCTTGTGAACCCTCTGTATGCTCTTATCTTCTACATTTGATACTGATATGGCAGGCACATGAATACCTATGCTGTGTAGCCAAATACAGAGTGTGATACTATCCAGCCCACCAACACTCACATGACAGTTACAGTCCCTGGCCTGCATCTCTTCGTAGAACTCCCAGGCTTTATGCGCCTGCCGATTTACCTTTGCTTCGTATGGCAGATTCTGAAGTGCTGTGAATCTCGCTTTCTGCTCTTTCTTTTTTTGCTTCCACTCCTCTGTGGACATCTCTTTATCATTCATTTTTCTTTATGAAGCCCGGTATACCTTTTCGCGCGAGGCCGGCCCCTTTCTCAGATTTATTTTCCGTGTTTAATTCTTCTTTTCTTTTTCTTGCTGCCGGAGAAGATGAACTTATTCATGTTTCCGGCCTTACCGTTGGTGTTCATCTGCACACGCCCAGCGCTGTATGTATATTTCATGGCCTACCCTCCTCAAAAATATGTAACAACCTTTCATAGTAAGCGATTTCGTCCACATATAAATCCCTTGCCATCTGCTCTATTTCCTCTTTCGCCTCATCGAGTGTATCTGCATCCAGCATCGTTTGTTCCATCTGCAACGGCTCAGAATAGCAAATCCAGTCTCGATCTGAATCCCACATTATCCTTGCGAATTCTTCCTCATTGTAATATGGGGTGTACAGCAGGATATGTATATCACCTTTCTGTATCCAGCATTTATCCATTTTGGGGTTCCTCAATTTCTTTTAACTTTGCTTCTGCTTCTTCACGTGTCAGGAAAATATATCTTCCAATCGGTCCAAAAGCATTAACCCTCTCTGTCATAATCATAAGTTCATCGCCATCGTATGAAAACGTTAGGACTGTATCCTCAAATACTGCTGTTTTTTCGTGACATTCTTCGCAATTATCCGTGTCATGTGGACATTTATTATCTAATTCGTATGGGCAATAATATCCTGTAGCCGTTTCGTATGTTCCATCTAATACAGAAACAACCATTTCGCACTCTGCAATCACATAAACTGTATCTCCTATCATACATGGTAAAGTAATAAGCAATCCTTGCTGTTCTGCGTCCTCATATGCGGCCAAAACGCTCAATATATGCTGTAAGTTATCATAGTCTTGCGGTGTCTCTACGCATATATCCAGTTCTGCCCTTACAGCTATTCCGTGGTCCGTACGTTCTGTTATTCTATTCATTCCACTCCTCCGACTCGATAATTTTAAAAAAATCACTTGCCTTCATTTCTTTCATCCAATCTTCCAGCTTAAATGCATTAGATTGTGTACAAATAGATCCGTACAATTTTTCTTTTACATTAAATAGTCTTTCGGTATACTGGTCATACAGAGTAAACCCATATTGTAAGTAATGCGGCTTACGCGGTATTGGAATATCAGCAACCATACGTTTCCAAGCTTTTCCTATTTCAGAGTTACATTTAAACTGTCTTAGTCCATTCTCTCCATAATTTTTGGTAAACTCCGTCTTAAAACTATCCTTATCTCTTTCAGTCGGGATTATAAATAACATGTTTTTTGTTGGTAGAAATAATTCAGCCTCTATTTTGTATGTACTGGAAAACTTATTGTAAACCTTGCGTATTTTTTTAGTATCCTCATTCCACTTAAAATAGTCATCATATAATTTACATCCTTTTTCAATCTCAAAGTATTTATCCATTCTATTCCTCCGCTTAATCAAACAGGCTTAACTGCCCGTCAATCTCATGTTCTGGTTCTTCCGGCGCCACCATCCCCGGCAAGTGCCCCATCCCGAAGAACTTACATGCTACCCAACTCGGCTGCCAGTGCTTAGTACCACCGGCCTCCTGGTATAGCTTGCAGTCGTAATGTTTACCAACGCTTGTTAGGTTCGGGCACTCATCACAGTATCTCGGGCTTGCGGTGCCGCCGGATCTCATGTACATCTCACTGATTGCTCTCATTTGTGATCGCCGCCTTTATCTCCTCTTTCACATTTTCTATTACTGTCAGAGCCTCTGGCAGCTCATATAATCCATTTTGTAGACGTTGGTCTACAACTTTACGCCTGAGAAGAGAAATTGTCTCCTCGAAGCTCCCGCAGTATCCTACTGTATCGTAAATTTTATTCCCGTCCTTGTCCGTCTTACCTTTATCTACAGCAAGAGTGAATCCCATATTGTTTGTAAGTGCATAATAATTTTCAATCAGGTGTACCATGTTATACCTCCTTCAATAATCCTTTTTCTTTCATTCTGTTTATCTGCCTGTTAATTTTTTTATTCATATTCTCCTGCACAGTGGTCTGTATTCCCAGAAGGTACTCTATCTGCATTAACATGATGCGGACATCTCCTGCCTCTTCCGCTATATGTTCTATTGTTTGACGGTGCTGTGGATCATATTTTGCCGCTGCAGTTATCAGTTCACCGCATTCTTCCATCAGCTTTATTATCTGATTGTTTATCCCATATTTTTCTGCAATAAGCTTTATTTGCTCAGTATTCTTATTAATCATACATTTCTCCCCTATCCAACTACATTGCTGAGCATGTAATCTGCATTTTCTTTGGCTATTGTCTCCCTGACGCTCTCCTCCGGGAAATGAATCTGAAATGTGTTTTCCTGCAGTCTATTTGTTATCCTACGGTCATAGTTGAGACCGTCGAGCGGAAAGTTACTCGTCAGGATGGTAGGGAGCTTGTTCAGATATCGTTCATTCAGGATCTGGTAGAATTTCTCCCTGATCCAGTCCTTTGCCTCCTCTGTCCCGAAATCATCAATCACAAGAACCTTAACTGTCTGCAGTGCATCCAGTAGATAGCCTTCCTGTTGCTTATTTCCGTTCTGTCCCCAGGTACTCTTAATCTCCTGAAGGATATTCAGGGATGTAGCAAACTTGACCTGTATGCCATGCTCAAGCATAAGTGCATTTGCAATACTGGCAGCCATACGGGTTTTACCTGACCCCTTTTCCTCGCTCCATAGATACAGACCCATTCCCTTCTCCAGCATAGCGTCTAGGTTTTCCAAATAGAATTTAACCCCCCTGCAAGCCACGGCAGCTATTTCCCTGGATTCATCCCTTGTGTATCTCCGCAGGTTAAATGTGTTGAGCCGTATTGCTTTAAGACTGTCAGGCAGTTCAGCAAATCGCAGCCGTCTGTCCATCACCTTCTGCTCCCGGCACTTACAAGGCGCAGCGTATTCAACTCCATTTTCATCACGCTCATACACCCATTCTTCTCCGTGGCAGATCGGGCAGATATCACCATTCAAATCCTTCTGCTCCGGCGCCCTGCTCAATTGCCCGTCGCACAATGTCTGTTTCATCCGGTTCAGTGTTTCTTCCAGGTTCCTCAATCTTCTTTCCCCCTTTCTGGTTTAGATACCCTTCAAATTTTGTACCAAACAACGTAGCCGGCCTAAGATACTTATCCATATCCGCCCCTTTCCATTCGGCAGACTTGATGTCAATAACCCTACGAAAATCATCAAAAGTAAATCCATCATTAATCCTGGCTCGTATCAGTCTCCGCGTGTCCTTGGACCCCACCTGGAACGATTTCCCGGTACGCATATTCAAATACTCAACGATTTCCTTGTACTGGTACTTAGAATCGTCTGCCACAGGCGCATTAGATGTTTTATTCTTTACCTTCTTTTCATTCTCTATATTCTTTTCATTCTTGTTTGTGGTCACTTGCTGGTCAGTTGTTGGTCGTTCGCTGGTCATCTGTTGGTCAGTGTGCTGGTCAATCTTCTGATAAGATTCCCAGTTAAGTATTGTAATCAGGCTGTTTTTGTTACTTGCTTGCTGGTCAATCTGCTGGTCAGTTTTGAACGCATTTAAGATTCTTTTTACCTTACTTTCGTTCACGGATAAATCAGTGGCAATTTTAAGTCTTCCGGTTATCAACTGCCCAGGCTGAAGCATTATTTTCTCTCCCTTAAACATCACCGGACAGATCCCGTGTGAAGCTTTAAGGAGGAGATACACCCATACCGCCAGATAATCAGCATCTTTGCAGACAATAGGATTCTCAAGCATTTTCCTATGTAGCTTTATCCATCCTTCCATCCTTATCACCTGCCTCAATCAATGTCACTTCGATTCTAGGGTTATGTTTGTCCACGTGGAACTCATCCGAAAACCCAACTATGTGCTGCCACCCGTCATTTTCTATCACCCGGCATTTTACAAGTGCATCCTGAATGAACTTGTGAGCAACAGCAGCGATATTATCCAGATCTCGCCGTCTATCTGGCTCGTAGAAGGAATAATGTATCATGACTGGCGGTTTTATTGCCTGGCGCTTTAGACTCGCTCTGATAGCGTTTGAGATGACCATTTGGTATCCCTGTTTCATATCGTTGCCACAGCTATGCCCCCGGCAAAAGCTCCGCTCTGCTTTCAGGTATTCGTTCAGTCCCGGCAGCTTCCCTTTGATCACGAATCTGTACTGCATATTCGCCCTCCTTCCTCCTGTTCTCAAAGGCCATATCCATAAGGTGGCCTTTTACAATCAAGTCATGTGCTCTGGAATCATCCATTTTCCGGTATGCCTTATATTCCAGCGCATCCACCGGATCTGATGGTATTGGCCGATAATAACCTGTATCACCGCAGATGATGCAATCTCCGTTTTTGTTCTCATGGTTTATCATCCTGCGCAGCGCTCTGTCTACTCGGTCCATTTCAGGCTGTTTGATATCAGGTCTATGTATTCCGTTTTTATGACCGTCTCCTATCCTTACAAAATAGGATTCAGCCGTTTTCTGTATTTCCTCTCTCGTCATTTGCCCTCCCTTCTCCCCGGCCGTAACCGGGGAAATCATGGCTTGCAATAGTGTGTGATATATTATGTATCCGCTTTGTGGTATTTCAGCACTTCGCGGGTCCATCCTTCATAGTGTTGTTTCATGTAGTCTTCGATGATATCCTGCATTTCACATCTCAACCCCTTATTACCATTGTCAAGTAAGCTGTGGTGGTATCTGCATCCAGTCACACCGTTCTGCTCTATACCAAGCCCTCCTTGTGATTTATTGACAATGTGCATGGGGTCCAGGATATGCAACCCAAATTCTTTATCTTGTGGCATATGGTAACCCATCTGGCAGAATATGCAGCCATTATCACGCTCCAACATCCTGCGTTTGGTTTTACCATCAAATTGCAACGCCTTAGTCCTTCTTTGCATTCCACGCCTCCTTCATCCTTTTGAGGTCATCCGGTGTCATGGTCTCAATCCCCTGCTCCTTTGCCTCTCCAACAACTCCATCAATCAATACTGACATTTCCTTTGTATCGTAGAGATGGGAGCCTTTCAGGAGGGCATAGTGGATAAATTCCTTTTCGCCCACATATCCCTTGCCTATAGGCTTTGCATGCAGATCATAGCGTTTGCTGATATCTATATCAGACCGCAGGGAAAAGATAATGGCATTTCCGTCTTCATCCCGGTCTATCTGCCCATACTGGGAGAGGAGCATGTTATGCATCTCCTCTTTGCTTGTCCTCAGTTTCTCTGACAGTTTTGATACCAGCACCCAGTAATAAGCATTTGCATCTAAAGACCGCTTTTTCCTAAATTTCTTTATAATGACATTCAGCAGGTTTACGCTTCTTAATTCCTCATATTCACCCCGTATATCCTCGTCAATCTGCAGGGTAAGCGTCCATTTACCTGATATATAATCCTTTGCAATACCTGTGATCCGTCCAGTACATTCCATCCATATCCATCCTTACACTATTTCGCTTTTTTCATCCTTCGGACGTATATCATAAAGAAACACTCTTTTTCCAAGTGGTTTGTTTCTTATAGAAAGAGCAACTATCTTTTTATCTTTTATGATTATCTGCTCTACAATAAAGCGATCTCTTGTCGTGTACGTCCCTGGGCGCTTACTGTTTTCTTCCAATGTCACATTTCCGTCTTTGGCACTGATCCAGATAAATGGAGCTGTATAAAGTTCCCGGCCGATTCCCCAATTGAAACAAGCACGCTTGAAAGAATCAGACGCAAGTCCTTTCTCTTTTTCAGTGTAAGATTCCGTTCCAGTATCTTCCTTTGACACCCAAGAATTTTTGATTCCGTCCCATATAGACACAATGCAGTTTGCATTATCTCTTGTATGGCTCCGTGTCCAGTCAAGAGGACCCACAGTTTCATCCAGAATATTCATATCGCACCTGGCATCTTTATACAAAAGCAATGACACTCCGCTCTTACTACAAGTAGAAACGCGACACTCAATTTCATCCGCTCTCAAATCTCTAAATTTCATTTTTTAATCCTCCTATAAATTCTCTGTCCAAAAGTAAAGGTTGTCTGATTCCTGGTCGTAAGATATCCGGTCCAGAAAATCATCTTCCGGATTATCCCCGTCAATTATCTTTGCCCCACCGCTGTAAAGCATTGTGATAAGCTTATTAATGATTCCGCATATCTCCACAGGGTTCTTGTCCGCTGTGAGTAAAGCGATGATATCAACGCTGGTATCACAATCAGCTTCTATTCCGTAATTTACGTTCTGCATACTTGACAATCCCTCTCAATCTGCTCTATACTAAACTTTAGTAATATTTTCTTTAGTCCCTGATTGCTTGCCGGCTCCAGGGGCTTTTTTATGTTCTTTTATCCAGTCCTCCACAACATACAAGCAAAGGACCGTTACAGCATACAGCAGCACTGCGTATGGGTCTACTCCGTATATCACTAATACGGTTAGGGCGGCTATGGTTGCATTCTTCAAATTATCTCCTCCTCATTAAGCTTTCTACCGATGTGATTTTCAAATTTTGCACGGTAGATATTAAACTCGTCTGTTGTTTTGCCCCTGACTTTCTTCGGCACACATTCTCCGAATTTCCATATTCCTCGACGAATATGTTCTCTAACGTATTGAGGGGAAACGCCAAGGATACGGGCTACCTCTGGGGGCTTTAGTATTTCTTTTGGCATATTTATCACCTCCTTACACCGCCCTCTTGCTGTTATCAAGAAACTTATTGATAAAATACTGCTGGCCTTTTCCGGTTATTTTAGTAGTCTTATTGATTGTGGTATGTCCGTCTGAATGGGTAACCGCCGTTTCTTTCACCTCGAATAATCCCATTTCCATGCTCCTTTGAGTAGGAGCGTTATAGTCCGTCCCTTTTCTGCGAATAAGATAACCATTATCTCTGAGATACGTAAATAATCTTTTCTCTCCGGTATCATAGCCGTTTTGCTTTAAGAGCTTCGCTAATTCCCCGATCAGGATTGATTGCTTAGATGCGGATACTGCATCAGCGAATATCTCCTTAGGCTTCATACGGGCGTTATCGGCCTGTAGCAGTTCGTTCCTCTCCCGTTCTTCCTTCAATGCTGTAAATGCCTTTATTGCCATATCAGGATTATTAAGTAGTTCGTCTACGGCGTAAGCCCCATGTTTTCTAATCGCCGGAAGAACTTCTGACGTTACCCAGTGCTTAAACCGCTTCGCTGCTTCAAGCTTGCTTCCGAAGATAAGGGCATAGAGGCCGGATTCATTAATCATTGTCATTGTTTGCATTCCGCCAGGGGTGCCCTGAATTGGGGCGTCCTTTTTATCTTCATCTGAAACATGGGATGCAATGGCATTTCTTGCTTTAGCATAGCCAAGTGCTTCGGCTACATCCTTGCCAACAAACCACGGTTCGTTATCAATAGTTACCGTTCTTACTTGTCCGAACTCGGCGTTTTCAAAGATTTTTAATTCGTTCATGTGTCCTCCTTTTTATTGTCTTCCTCCTTCAAATCTCCTATACTATAATTACCGGTTGCTGCCGGAATAAATGGAAAGGAGATTAGCTATGGGTATTAAAGTAAAAGTAAATTTTGACAAACGGAAATTAGAGTCTGCCATCAAGGACCAGGCAAGAGAATCTCTCCGCAATCGTTCATATGATGCAAAATGTCCATTTTGTCATACAACTTTTAGTGCTCATCCGGGGCCAAATGTCTGTCCCCATTGCCGTAAGACTGTTGATCTAAATCTTAACATCAAGCTTTAAATCACTTAGCGTGACAGCCAGTTCATCCGCCAATGAATTGGCTGTCACCAACAGCGCAATCAATTTTTCCGTTTGTTCCATTGCTTCATCAGTATTAACTTCTACCGTTGCCTCTATGGTCCTTTTTACTGTTTCCCTTGATTCGTCCATGTATCCTCCTTTACATCACGCAGTTTTTTCTTTAGATAAATTATTTGGTTTAGCACCAGCCAATTTTGCTTTTTCTTGTCTTTGCTCATAAATATCCAACATCGCTTTTGTAAAACGTTGTTCACATCCTTCTGTGAATGTAACAACACATTCAATTTCTCTCTGCTTTCTTGCCATTAGGTAATTCCTCCTTATTCTTAATAGTTTATTTTTGATGTGATTCGCAGTAAAATTTTGTTGTAAACCGGATATGCCGGTGGTAAAATCTAGTTGAAAGGATGTGAGCTTTTGTTAGGTACAATCGCTGATATTCTTGGAATATTAAGCTGCATTTTCTCGTTTTTTATATTTATCATGTCAAGGAGCCTCTTTAAAAACATACAGCAGCAAAAGCATGAGTATAATAATGAGCGTATTAGTCTACAGACAGATATCGCTTCTATTCGCAAAAACATACTTCATGACAACCTTGATACCCTTAGCCTAAGGAGCGAATTACGGCAATCGCTCTATTCATATCAGCATAAATATTGGAATATTTTATCTCCAATATGCATTTATCATATTAGAGCAAGCCTGAATATGATAAAAAGCCAGATACCAGAAAGAAAAAAAGAAAAATTATGTATAAGTCTTGACTACTTGATTGCATATCTTGATAAAAAGGAGGTTCATAAAAAATGAACTATAAACAAATTCTTAAACTTATAGATACACTGATTTCTAAAACAAAATGTAGGGAGCTTGAATGGTCTTCTCTTATAAACTCGTACAATTTATTTAAAGCTCCTCAAACTTCATTTTTGGAATCTACTCCATTCTTAGAAGACGTAAGCATGCCTGTAACCGGAAGTAGTTATTATACCGAAATTAAAAATGGGTATATTTTTTTAATTGGATACTCCACATCGCAAAACAATACATTCGTAAAGCTTTACGCCCAAAAGAACGGGGCTGATTCTGCATCAGAATATGCAAGTACGCTTCCAGATTCTTCTACTGAAGAAGAAATTATAGAATTAAAGCGTCTGTATAGACTGGTTGAAACCATTGTCGCTTCATGCGATGATATTCTTGAAGACTTGTTTAGTGATTGATATCTTCACTTTGTATAAATTCATCAATTATTTTGTCTAATTCCTCACGCTCTTGAATTTCCTTAGATAGCTTATCTGGCTGTCTGAGGATTTTTTTAGCCATTTCGTAAATCTTGTTATCGACTTCTTTACTCCATTCACGGTATCCCTGCCTAGTCATTTCCATTTCACAAATTAAGGCTTTATACCTTTTCTTTGATATCCACACCTTCACATCACCTCCTTATCCTGCTTTCTTATGTTGATTTCCTAAATAATCCGTTCTATACTGTACTTACAGACCCCGCCAGGTTGAGTATACAGAAGGGAGAACAGAAATGAAATTATCGAAAGATTCAGCTAAGCTCGCTTGTAGCCTTTATAAGACTTATCTTGAAAAACGTAAAAACGGTCAATCCAAGGCAAGCGCAAAACATTTTTCATGCGGTTTTTATAAAGAAATCAAATCTTTATCCTCATGGACTACTGAAGATATTACTGAAACACTGAATGAGCTCAAACGCGCCAATTTTATAAAAAAATATATCGACGGCAGTTTCCAGATTCAGGATAATTTCATCATTTATATGGAAAATCGTTTTAAAAATGGTGTTACCGAGATAAGTGATTTTATTTCAAAATTCATTCCATGATTTTTTGCCCTCTGGTTCCTGTGTAGAACTCATCTTTTGTAATGCGCAGGAACCAGTTATCTCCTTCGCACGATAGTTCCAATTCACTTACGTGCTCTATGCGTTTTCCGTTTAACTCGAAGATATTTTTTGATAAATCAATATTAATAGAGTTAAATAAGTTCTCCATTTCGCACCTCCTTATCCTACTTTCTTTTCTTCCTCTTTCAGCAATTCTGTTTTCAGTGACATTCCTTCGCCTATGTAAAGGATCCTGTCTTTTTCCCTGTCAGTCAGTTCTGGAAGTACCCTCTCGAATGTTTCCAGTATTCTCTTTTCTTTTTCAGTAAGAGCCATTTTTTCACCTCGCTTCATTTGTTGCTCTGTGATTATTGTATATCGCTAAGATTAATTTGTCAATGTATTTTTATTATATTTTTGTTGCAAAGTGATATTTTATGTGATATCATACTTGTATGGAGGTGAAAGTTGTGAATGAATGTGAACGTCTCAAATTATTAAGAAAAGAATTACATATAAAGCAAGGTGATTTTGCCAAAAGGATTTCGACTACCCAAGGTCATATATCCGATATAGAAAACGGAAGAAAGGGTTTATCTGATAGAACAATCAAACTGATAAGCTACGAATTTGGTGTAAACGAGGAATGGCTTAGAAATGGTACAGGCGAAATGTTTGAAGAACTTGATCGAGATGAGGAAATAGTTGCTTGGTCATCAAAAATCACTCGCTCTGATTATGATAAACAGTTCATTCCAGAGTTCGTACATATGCTGAGTAAATTAGATGAAAAGGACTGGGAGACACTTGAGAAGATAGCGAAAATGTTAGCGAAAAAGAAAGACTAGGCCTGCGCCTAGTCAAATCTTCAAAGCTGTCCCTTAACAAATCTAAGTATCAATACCAGAGCCCTGTTATCTGATATTTTGTTAATTAAGTTGATAAGTTCTTTTCTTAATTCTTCATTACTCATATGTATCGCCTCCCTAGGTATGCAGTGGGAACATATATTCTGATTAGAGTATACAACAACGATAGCAGGATTTCAAGAACATATGTTTGCTTCTGCTGTTATTATAACAAATATCCGAAATGGAGGCTACAAAAATTTCGCTTTTTCGACATTTGTCCGGTTAACCGGACACTTATTTGTAAGGAGACTCAAAAAGGTCTGTAATGCGGACATTTAACCCCTTTGCCAACTTCTCCAGGGTATCCATATGAGGCATAGCTCCATTGCAAATATCTGAAACCGTGGAATGCGAAACGCCTGTCAAGATAGAAACCTGTCTGACTGTAAGATTTTTAGAGTACATAATTTCATTCAATAATATTTTCATATTAACACCAATCCTTTTTGTGTTAATATGTGTAAATTTCAAATTTTAATACAATTAAAAGGGGGAACGATAATGGGATGTTTAGTTTTTATTTTATTTTGTATCGTAATTTTTGCTCTCATGATGATTGCATATATGTATGCTGTGGGAATCATTATAGCTGTTGACGTCATATCGGGGATAGCATTGCTCGCAAGTGTAGGCTCTTACATGAATGCAAAAAAAATGAAGCCGTCTACAATGCAATGCCCAAACTGTAGTAATCCTAATGTCAAGTTGTCCACTATACAGACTGGAGGTCAACGAAAAAGAATTGCTAACTGCCAAAGTTGCGGGTTTGAGTACGATTACATAACGCCAGATGATATAACACAGAGTAAAAACAAATCAATTGGCCTTATTGCTATATTTGCTATAATTTTAGCCGTAGGACTCACTTTTACTTTTCGTTTATTAGGTAGTAGCAGTTCTTCTGACAGCAAAAGTGATGCCGTTGTAGCAAGCACAGAGGAACCCGCTTCAGAAAAAGTAAAAATGGATGATTTTGAATATTCAATAGATGGTGACACAATATCATTGGAGCGCTACAATGGCGACTCTGAGATATTAGAAATTTCTCCAACGATGGAAGTAGGAGGAAAGACATACAATACAGATCTTTCAGATTTTCAGGTTTATAGCTCATCTGTAAAGACTTTAATTATTGATGAAGGTATTACTCAAATACACACGTCTATTTTTAATGGTAGTGATGTAGAGACGCTATTTTTTCCCAAATCGCTTTCTCAAATATACGACTACACGCTCGCATATTTACACCCGGATGAAGGCAGAAAAATACAAGTTTACTACGCAGGTACAGAAGAGGAATGGAATAGCATTTTCACTGAGTATACGCATATGGAAGAGCAAGATAGTGGTGCGGAAGCTGTTGGGCAGGCCGCTGCTGATTTTGTAAACGGTTTAATCGGCGTTGAATACGATGCATCACTATTTGAATATCACTTCTCGGCAAACCTGGAAGATGTGAAATAAATAAACTTATGTATCATATCGTAGAAAGGCAGTGATATATTGATATTTGACAAATTATTAGCAGCATTACATATAAACGAAGAAGATGATTCTCAGACTAATGTTGAAAATGGTTGCAAACAATCGTCAGTGCTAGTAGAATCGCATAATCATCCTACTACTCCTGTTTCAAATAATAATAACGGTAAAACACAATTTCAAACTGAAGTGGATCCTTATTTTGTTTCTGCAGGATATTTAATCATAGAAAGAAACAGGGCTTCTATTACAATGCTGCAATGTGCATTTCATATTGGTTACCGCAGAGCCGCCAATATAATTGATCAATTATACGAAGCTGGAGTCGTGGGGCCGGAAACTGGAACAGCATCTCGTGCTGTCTGTATGTCTAAAAACGAATTTAAAGATCTCGAAAATTCTGGAAAACTAAATATAAAGAATTTATCAAGTGCAGACATATCAGTTAATCCGTCCTTAACAGACAGTGAATATCATAAAATATTTCTAAATATAGGAGTATTTGTAACAAAATATAAAATATTGGATGAAACAGATATAGCCAACAAACTACAAATCCCTATAGAAATTGTCCACAAATGTTTCTTGGACTTAGAGCATGCTGATATCATACACTTTGATGATACACAATACATTATCTTAAAAACTACTGACGAGTTTATCTACAAATTTAAAGGGCGCCATATCGTAGATTCGGCTCCATTTGATATTATGAACGGTATTGAGTTTGAAAATTTTTGTGCGCATTTACTTTCAAAAAATGGATTTGAAATTATTAAAATGACCAAAGCCAGTGGCGACCAGGGAATTGATATTATAGCAGCAGATGCAAATATGCGATATGGCGTACAGTGTAAATGTTACTCATCAAATGTTAGTAATAAGGCGGTCCAAGAGGCATTTGCTGGTTCATTGTACTATGACTGCCATATTCCTATAGTATTAACAAATAGGTATTTTACCAAATCAGCAACCGAATTAGCATCTAAACTTAATGTGCTTTTATGGGACAGAGATAAACTCAACGCCTTAATCTATAATACAAAGTATGCTTAAATCAATTATAAAAAACAAATGCTGTCCCGGTGTAGTCAGCACTAGGACAGCACACATCTCCGAAGAGACGATACAAAATCTGGCAACTATATTGTATCATCTTCGGTGACAGGTGGCAAGAGACCATCTGTCTTTTTTATACTCAATTTTAAGGAGGATGATAATATGCCAAAAAGAAAAAGAATGCCAAAGTTACCTAATGGTTATGGATCCATTCGCTACCTTGGAAAAGGCCGGCGCAATCCGTATGCAGTGCATCCACCAACGGAAGAGTTTACAGAAAACGGCGTACCTATCCGACCAGCAGCCATATGCTATGTGGATACCTGGATTAAGGGTTTTACAGTGCTTACGGCATACAAAGCAGGGAATTATTACCCAGGATACGAAAACACGCTTATAGACCTAAATACGGACGCAGAAGACACCTCTTGCTTTGAAGAATTGGCAAATAAAATATTATCAGACTACAATCAGTTTAAAGGAATCACTCCGGAAGAAACAGGCAAAACATTTGCAGAAGTGTATAAGGAATTTTATGCCTGGAAATTTGAGACTAACCACTCAAAGTCCTATTCCAAAGCAACTATGAATTCCACGCGAGCCGCCTTTAACAATTGCAAGATAATACATGATAAAATATTTGCAGATTTACGACATTCGGATTTGCAGGAAGTAATTGATAACTGTAAGTTAAAACATGCAAGCCTTGAGCTTATAGTATCACTTCTGCATCAAATGTATTCCTATGCTGATATATATGAGATTGTAGACAAAGATTACTCTGCCCACATTAAGATAAATATACCTGATGATGACGAAAGTGGTATCCCTTTTTCCGATGCAGACCTAAAAAAAATGTGGGAGAATAAACACGACTCAGTTGTTGAATTTATTCTCATTATGTGCTATTCGGGATATAGGGTCAGAGCATATGAATCAATGCATGTAAATTTAGAAGAAGGATATTTTAGAGGTGGAATCAAAACGGCTGCGGGAAAAGATAGAATCGTCCCTATACATCCCGCCATATTCCCGTTGGTGCAAGCACGTTTAAAGAGATATGGAAAGCTCACCACAACTCCTTACCATAACTTTAGGCGCCACATGGCAAAAACTTTAAAGGCATTAGATATCGATCCCACGCATACAGCGCATGACTGTAGGCACACATTTTCAGCATTGTGCGAAAGATACCGTGTCAACGAAAATGATAGAAAGCGTATGCTCGGTCACTCTTTTGGGAGCGATATAACAAATTCTATTTATGGCCATAGGAGTGTAAATGAATTACGAAAAGAGATAGAGAAGATAGAAATACCCAAATATAAAGAATGTGACTAACTTGTGACTAACCGCCCCTGATTATTAGTATTTCATACTATCTAACATAGACTTTCAAATGTCATACAAACCCTTATTTTACAAGGTATACACCCGTTTTTCTTTATATTTACTGCTTTTGCAAATATCTCGAATTTTTAATAAATTCTTAAATTATATTTTTCTGCAGAAATCTACAATTTTTGACGATTTTTTTATGCATATAACACTATAAATAGAGTAAGCGCATCTAAATTTGACAAGTTATATCCTACAGGCAGACATAATATTCTTACTGGAAATGCAATCTGATTGTACAAATGCGGTTTTTGTTTTGACCTGGTGATATTTCTGATTACAGACAGCACCCCCTGCATTTCTTGCTGTTTTTTTTCCGTAATAGTCCAACTGACGAAACTGTATGGTTTTTCTGAAAAAGTTGTTTTATAATGTATTCATGCTATGGAGGTGTCTTATGCCGTTTGAAAGTCTTGAATTAAGAGAAGATATCAGTATCTCCAAAGTTGTCACCATACACTATTTTGAATATATGAGTGACTTTAGCTTTCCCGGTGAATCCCATAATTTCTGGGAATTTCTCTGCGTTGACAAGGGAGAGGTAGATATCATGGCAGGTGACCGGCCCCACACACTGAAAAGGGGACAGATCGCTTTCCACAAACCAAATGAATTCCACAGTCTGAAGGCCAATGGCCGGATCGCGCCAAATCTGGTGGTCATTTCATTTGAATGTAACTCTCCGGCTATGCAGTATTTTGAGGAGCTGATCACAGATATCAGTGAGACAGCCCGCTATCTCATGGCCCAGATCATCTATGAGGCAAGACGATGCATCGCCACACCTCTTGATGACCCGTATACCACACATATGGAGCGGCTCCCGGAAGCTGCATTCGGTTCAGAACAGCTCATCAAGCTTTATCTGGAGCAGCTCCTCATACACCTTGTGAGAGAGCAGATGAAAGGCCGCAGCACAGCGCCTGCTGTTGTCAAATCCATCAAGCAGAAAAACGATGCCATCATTTATAAGCGGATCACCACTTACCTGGAAGAACATATCCGCGAACATCTGACCATTGACGAGATCTGCAGGGCAAACCTCATCGGGCGTTCCCAGCTTCAAAAACTTTTCCGGGAGCAGAACCAGTGCGGTGTCATTGAATATTTCTCACGGCTTAAAATCGAGCTGGCCAAACAGCTCATACGGGAGAACCATCACAATTTCACCCAGATATCAGACTTTCTCGGCTATACTTCCATCCATTATTTTTCCAGGCAGTTTAAAAAGCTTGCAGGCATGACCCCTTCCGAATATGCCTCATCCATCAAGCTGCTTGCCGAAAGGCCATAATTCTGAAACTTCTTTCAGAATTTTATCATTGTTTTACAAGACTATTCATATTATAATGAAGAAAAAGAGCACGGTTCAATGGGGGCTCGCAATAAAGGAGAATGTGTTATGAAAATCTACAGAACAAAAGACTACGATGAAATGAGCAAAAAGGCAGCACACATCATTGCTGCTCAGATTGTATTAAAACCTGACTGCGTTCTCGGTCTGGCTACCGGATCAACACCGGTGGGCACATATAAGAACCTGGTGGAATGGTATAAAAACGGAGATTTGGACTTCTCCACACTTTCCTCCTGCAATCTCGATGAATACAGAGGCTTAAGCCCGGAAAATGACCAGAGCTACCGTTACTTCATGAACACAAACCTGTTCGACCATGTAAATATCCGCAAGGACCACACCTTCGTGCCGGACGGACTGCAGGAGAACAGTGACCAGGCCTGCCAGATGTATGAGCAGATCATCCGTGACTTAGGCGGTATTGACCTGCAGCTTCTGGGCCTTGGCCACAACGGACACATCGGCTTCAACGAGCCAGCAGAGGACTTCCCGAAGATCACACATTGTGTTGACCTGACAGAGAGCACCATCCAGGCCAACAAGCGTTTCTTTGAAAAAGAATCCGACGTACCGAGACAGGCTTACACCATGGGAATCGGCACCATCATGAGCGCAAAGAAGATCCTTGTTGTGGTAAGCGGTGAGGACAAAGCGGAAATCCTGAACAAGATCATCAATGGACCTATCACACCCCAGGTTCCTGCATCCATTCTGCAGCTTCACCCGGATGTGACCATCGTTGCCGACAATGCAGCACTTTCCAAAGTAAAATAATCTGTAACTGTTCAGTCAGGTCAGCGCATTTACTGCGCTGACCGTGCAAAAGAGTAGTGGCGGCAGGTATTCGCCCCATCGCGAAGCGATTTTTAATGGGCGAATACCCGTAACTATTCAGCTGGCTGAATAGTTACAATAATCTTTGACCATCTCTTTTATTTTAAAAGAGGGAACAGCCATCTTGACTGCTCCCTCTTTTTTATCATATCCTTTTATCTCATTTTCAAAAGTTCTTTCATTTTCAGCTTGTTCCCATAATGCAGAACGGAGGCGCTGTACACTCTTATGGACACTGCTGCGATCACAAGGATAAAGATGAGCAGAAGTCCCATGGAGACTGCCAGATCCCCGGCTTTCATCCCTCCGGTCAGAAGAGTGAACGGCACAGAGAAGGGGGAGGAAAACGGCAGGTACATGGCAAACTTGGTAAGTCCGCTGCTTCCGCCTCCTGCAATAGCTGTGAAATACCCCAGATAAAAGCTTCCAAGGCTGATGAACATCACAGGCATCATGGCAGAATTCAAATCTTCCACTTTGCTCACAGCCGCGCCGCACACAGAGTTCATCACTGCGTACAGGGAATATCCGAGGACAAAATAAACCAGTAAGATCAACAGGGTGAACGGCGTAATACTTGAAAAATCAATGGGCACTCCGCCTATGTTAAAATTGGAAGGAACAAAAGCGGTATAACATATAAGGGCAAAGGCAATGATCCCCACCATCTGAAGAAGTCCCAGTACACCCATTGCCAGACATTTTCCAATCAGGATCCTGGACGGCTTTGCAGAGACGACCAGGGTCTCCATAACACGTGATGTCTTCTCAGACGCCACGGACATAGCCACGCCGTATCCATAATAATATACTGCGAAAAACATGATAAATACCACAGCAAGCCCCAGAATATAACCGGTAATGTCCATATCACCTGCTGCTTCCTCCGTGTATGGCAGGGAAATGGTAGACCTGGCTATGGTTTCACCGTCAACACCGCTCTCCTCCAGGATATTCTTCTGCCATATTTTATTACAGATATCCGATATTTTCTGGGAGCTTATGCCCTTCATGAAATTGGCATTCACCACACGGATATAGGGTAGACCGTCCTTCTCCTCAATGGAGATCAGAGAATTGTTCTCATTCTCCCTGATATCGCTGCGGATACCTTCCTCCTCTTCCTTTTCCGCTGTCTTAAAATTCCTGTCCGGATATACACTTTTCAGGGTATCCAGATTCTTCTCAAAAATCCCTGTCTGGTCAACCAGATAGCAGATGGCCGCGTCATCGCTTACAGCCGCCTGTTCTGCGGAATTTTCCGTACCGGTCTGTTCTTCCTCCCCGCTGCCCTTCACTGCGGAAATAATACGGGGGGCCAGACACAGGGCCAGCACCATGATCATAATGATCACGGTAGATACAATGAAGGCTTTCTTTCTGGCAGCCTCTTTTAAGGTATATGCAAATACGGTTGTTATCTGTCTCATTCTGTCTCCCCTGCCTTTCTGACAAAAATCTCCTGTAGAGATGGTTCCCTGATCTCAAATTTGTCGGGATAGATTCCCGCGTCCAACATTCTCTTCAGAAATCTGTGTGCCATCTCATCTCCGTCAATTTTATACTCTGTCTCAGCGGCACGTTTTTCAAAGACCTGAAGGCCTTCCTCCTGTGCCATTCCATCCACATCTGCATTGACTGTGACGCATAGATTTGTATGCCCAAAGGCTGACTTTATCTCTTTTAAATTACCCTGCAGGATTGTTCTGCCACGGTTCAGGATCAGAAGATTCTTACAATATTCCTCCACAGTCTCCATCTGGTGGGTGCTCAGGATAATGTATTTCCCTTCGTCCACAAGCTCAGACACCAGATCCCTGAGCATCTTTCCGTTCACCGGGTCCAGACCCGAGAATGGTTCATCCAGAAAAACAAGCCTTGGGTTGTGGATGATCGCAGAGATGAGCTGGATCTTCTGCTGGTTTCCTTTTGAGAGCTTTTCCGCCGGCATGTTTTTATACTCCATGACCTCAAGGCGTTCCATATAGCCAAGAGCCGCCTTCTTCGCTGCTTCCCGCTTCATGCCCCGGAGCATGCCGAAATAGACAAGCTGTTCCAGAACCTTTGTCTTCATATAGATGCCGCGCTCCTCCGGCAGATAACCGAAAGCCAGCGTCTCCCTGTTGATTTTCCTGCCGTTCCACTGGGCTTTCCCCTCATCAGCTTCCATGATACCCAGTATTGTCCGGATCGTTGTGGTCTTACCGGCTCCATTGGTTCCCAGAAGGCCAAATACCCCCGGTGTCTCCATGGAAAAAGACAGGTGGTCAACCGCGTTTTTTTCTCCGAACCGCTTCGTCAGATTTTCCACTACTAAACTCATATACTCCTCCTTGTTTCATACCTCTTAACGTTTCTTTTCATAGCTGCACATATATAGAACATTCTGGAACGTCCAGATAATTCCCAGTATAAGAAATGGCAGTACGCCAATGTCTACCGCAACAGTCAGCATCAGCATAAAAATAAAGATTCCTGTGTACAGAACAAAGGAATTTTTGTAGACAATATAGGCCGCTTCATACATCCTGGCCTTTTCCTGTTCATCACAGCTTCCGACCCAATCCCGGTTAAAATGAAGGGAAAGGGCATTTCCTTTTTTCTCAGGGTTCATTTTCTTGGTCTGCTCCACCAGCAGATGCTCTGAAAAAGCACACCACAGACTGTACAGTACAAACAGCGTTGACATGACTACAATGTTGGGCAGACTCTGTGCTCTGTGAAACGCATAGACAATGTTAACGCCGCTCAGCACCATTGTGATGGTAGCACAGCATGTTATGATTCCCTGACAGCGGTTGTTGTACTTTTCTATCTGTTCCGCTATCTCGTCATCCTCTCCATCCCAGTCCCGGCATTTCTTTCTGACACTCATAACCATATATATATTGGCAATACTGCCCAAAATGGACATAAGCACGATCAGATAAAAGGCGCCCCTGCCAATGACACTTTCCAAAAACCTGCCCAGTTCCTCCACATCCCTGCCGTGATCGCCGATGACTAAAGCTCCGACACCGCCGAAGAGACCACTGACCAGAATGATTATCATAAATTCCAGATATCCTTTTTTCTCTTTTCTATTCCTATTCATTCCCGTCCTCCACATACCAAAAAATATCCTCCACAGACGCTCCGCATTCTTTGGCTATTTTAAGCGCCAGCGTAACAGACGGAGAGTAATCTCCACGCTCGATCAGGCTGATGGTCTGCCGGGATGCTCCGACACGCCGCCCCATTTCCTGCTGGTTGATATCCAGTTTTGCCCTGTATTCTTTCAGGCGGTTGTGCAACGACATTCCCACCCCTCCTTTATGACAAAATCCTTTGTCATTTTGACAACTTTTCTTGTCATTGATTATAGCACCTGACAAAGATAGTTGTCAACCGAATATATAAAAAAACGGTGATGCCGCTGTTATATGGCAGAAGCCCAGCAGCGTGATCACCGTTTCGCACTGTTTTATTTCATTGATACCTGGTTATCGATACAGATAATCCTCGTTTTTCCGTTTTTCCCATATATACAAAACCACCAGGACACCTGCACATACCAGGGTACCGAGAAAGATTCCCAACACACTGAAATTAATTACAGATATCACCTGTCCGCTGAAGTTAATGATAAAATGGCAGAGCATGGATGCCTTCAGGGTACCGTATTTCTTAACCAGTCTGCCCAGGATCAGACCCATTAAAAAGGCATAACAGCCCTGTATCAGATTCATATGGTAAAGGCCGAAAAACAACGCCTGGAGGAAATTCGCCGCCCAGAAAGGAAAGCTTCTCTCCAGTATTTTCAGACAGAGCCCGCGCATGAGAAGCTCTTCCGCCAGGGGTGCCATCACGACCACATAGAACATAGACAGTATGGATGGCTCCGCCATGCCCAGCCCTTTCATCACTTCCATATAATGCCCCATCAGATTTGGTGCCACCACTGCAAGTATATTGAGAAGGCTGGTGACCGCAAACTGGATGAACAGGGCCACAAAAAAGATTCCCAGAATTGCGCCTGAGTTAAGAGCGGCCTTGTGGCCTCTCTCCAGATAAGCGGCACGTCTGTCAGCCATCACCCTGCGGTACCAGAAATATCCCGCCAGCAGAAAGATCCCGTAGGAGGCAGCACTGACAATATACACATACTGGTTCACCACATAATCCATGACCGGCGACTGGTACACATGGATCGCGGTCATAAATTGGCCTGTCAAAAGTATAAGAACCTGTCCGCCCAATGCCGCGGCAATCTGAATGATATACATAAGGGCAATGGGTGTCAGACTCAGCAGCAGTGTCTTTGCTTTTTCTATCATTCCTTGTTATGCCTCCAGGTCTTTAAAATGGAACTGCTTTTTGCCGCCCGCATAGTCCCCCACAATCTGTCCGCTGCCGAACAGTTTATATTTATATGTCACAAGCCCCTCCAGTCCCACGGGACCCCGGGCATGGATTTTACCGGTACTGATTCCCACTTCCGCGCCGAATCCGTAGCGGAAACCGTCAGCAAACCGCGTGGAGCAGTTCTGATATACACCGGCAGAATCCACAAGCTGCATAAAGGTCAGCGCAGTGTCCCTGTTCTCTGTGATAATGCAGTCTGTGTGATGGGAGCCGAACCGGTTAATGTGTTCCACTGCTTCCTGTACACTGTCCACCAGTTTCACAGATAACACCAGATCCAGATACTCTGTATCAAATGCGTCCTCCTCCATGATTTCACAGGGAATGATTTCTGCCACTTCACGGGTTCCTCTCACTTTTACATGGTTCTCTCCCAGAGCTTTGCTTATGACCGGCAGAAACTCCTCTGCTGCCTCTCTGTTTACAAGCAGCGTTTCCACAGCGTTGCAGGCTGCTGTATACTGTGTCTTGGCATCTATGATAATGGGGACTGCCTTTTCCTTATCGTAACATGCATCCACATAAATATGGCACACCCCGTCGGCATGACCCATAACCGGTATTTTCGTATTGTTCATAATATACTGTACAAACTGATTGGAACCTCTGGGAATGAGCAGATCTACTGTCTCATGGCAGGACAGCAGTTCGTCGATCTCATTATGAAGCTCGGCCTGCAGCATACACCCTTCCGGCACGCCTGCATGCACGGCTGCCTGATAGATGATCTCAAACAGAACTTTGTTGGTCCTCGCTGTCTCTTTGCCGCCTTTTAAGATGGCACAGTTCCCACTCTTTAAACAGAGGGAAGAAATCTGTACCAGCGCGTCCGGCCTGGCTTCAAATATGATGCCGATCACACCGATGGGACACGTCACCCGGTAAAGTTCCAGACCTTTATCCAGTTCCCTGGCAAGCTGCACCTTTGAGAGCGGGTCCGGCAGTTTGATGAGTTCAGCGATTCCGGCGGTTACATCCTGCAGCTTATGCTCATCGAATTTCAGTCTTTTCATCACAGCTGCCGCGATCCCTGCCTTTTCAGCCGCTTCCATATCCTCATGATTGGCTTTGAATATGGCTTCCCGGTTAGCAAGAAGAGCGATTCTTACTGCCTCTAAAGCGGCATTTCTCTGCTCCCCGCTGAGGGCTGCCATGCGGAAACTGTCCTGTTTCATTTTTCTGGTTGCTTCTTTTATATTCATAGGTCTATCCTCCTGTTCTGTTTTGCTCTCTGTTACCATTCGATTTTCTCCACCGGTATGGGGTGGTCATTTTTTGTTATCTCTGTCACTTTACCGCTCCTGAATCGGATCACACGGTCAGCCATGGGGGCCAGCGCAGAGTTGTGGGTAATGATAATAACAGTCATATGTTCCTTGCGGCAGGTGTCCTGCAAAAGCTGCAGAATCTGTTTGCCTGTATTATAGTCCAGGGCACCTGTGGGTTCATCACAAAGTAAAAGCTTGGGGTTCTTGGCGATCGCCCTGGCAATGGCTACCCTCTGCTGCTCACCGCCGGAGAGCTGTGCCGGAAAATTAGATGTCCGCTCCGCAAGCCCTACTTTTCCCAAAACAGTGGCCGGGTCCAGGGAATCTTTGCATATCTGTACAGCCAGCTCTACATTTTCAAGGGCAGTTAAGTTTGGAACAAGGTTATAGAACTGAAATACAAAGCCCACGTCATTGCGTCTGTATGTGACCAGATCCTTTGCTTTATATTCATTTACATGTCTGCCGTCCACAATGACCTCTCCCTCGGTGGCACTGTCCATACCGCCCAGAATATTAAGAGCTGTGGTCTTCCCTGCTCCCGATGCACCCAAAATCACCGCCAGCTCGCCTTTTTCCACAGAAAAACTGGCGTCATCCAGAGCTCTGATCTCCACTTCATTTTTACTGCCGTATATTTTTTTCACATGTTGGAATTCTATAAATGACATGCTTCTATCCTTCCTGCATTCTAAATAAAAACGCCTCTGCCGTTAGGCACCACTGCCGTTAAGCACACTCCGGCCCTGGGGCCAGATGTTATTTCCCATTATATCTCCATTTTGACCGGGCCGCAATCAGGTTTTTCAACAGGAGGGGGTATTTTTGATTTCTTTTACTTTTTTCTTTATTTATATTGACTTTTTGGTCTATTCATATTAATATATGAACAGATATTCATATGTTTAATATACTATAGTTACATAGATAGAAAAATAGATTTGGAGGGACTGAATATGAAGCAGGAAAAGAAAGCCTCTTCCGGTGAACTGCGGAAGCCTGAAGGTGAGAATGTTCATCAGCAGATGCATGATGAGCATTGCGGCTGTGGCTGTGAACACGGCCATGACGGTCATTCTCATGAACATACACATGAGCATGCGCATGGCGAGCTTTGCGATTGTGGCTGTGACCATGACCATGGCGGTCATTCTCATGAACATACACACGAGCATGCGCATGGCGAGCTTTGCGATTGTGGCTGTGACCATGACCATGGCGGTCATTCTCACGAACATACACATGAGCATACGCATGGCGAGCTTTGCGATTGTGGCTGTGACCATGACCATGGCGGTCATTCTCACGAACATGCACATGAGCATACGCATGGCGAGCTTTGCGATTGTGGCTGTGACCATGACCATGGCGAACATCGCGACTGCGGCTGCGACCATGACCACGGCGGCCACTCTCACGGACATGCGGGCTCACATCACACCCCCGGGCATCCGGCGGACTGCCAGTGTGAACTCTGCCATCCACATGAGGAATACTGCGATATCTGCGGCGAAAGCCTTGCCAACTGCAGGTGCCATATGCCTGATGCCGACTGTGAAAAGAAAGTTTATATTTTAAAAAATCTGGGCTGCGCAAACTGTGCTGCCAAAATGGAGGCCAAAATCAAAGAGCTTCCCGGTGTGGAATACGCCTCCATTACATTTGCCACCAGTCAGCTCAGACTATCAGCCAGAGACCACGCCGCTCTGCTGCCGCGTATCCGGGAAATCTGTACTTCCATAGAATCCCAGGTTGAAGTGGTACCCCGTTTTAAAATGCCCGGTTCTTTTACCACGAAAACATACCTGATCGACAATCTGGGCTGCGCCCACTGCGCATCCAAAATGGAGGAAAAGATAAACGCCCTCCCTGAAGTGTCAAGTGCCACTCTGACATTTGCCACACGCCAGCTCCGCATTACCGCCAGACGAGATCCCGACCTTCTGCTGGACCGGATCCGGAAAATCTGTACAGATATTGAGAATGGTGTGACCATCAAGCCAAAAGACACCACTCCGAAAAGCGCAGACACGCTTCCCATTCAGGATGTCGTGCCCGCCGCAAGAGTGCTCTCACAGGATACCAAAACCATTCTGGCCCTCTGCATCGGCGCTGTCCTTTTCATTGCAGGGGAAGTGCTGGAGCATATGGGGATGGAGCTGCCTTCCCTCGTGGTACTTCTTGCTGCCTATGTCCTGCTTGGCGGAAGAATCGTGCTGACTGCACTCCGCAACCTGACAAAAGGCCACGTATTCGATGAAAATTTCCTGATGAGTGCCGCTACCATCGGCGCTATTGTCATCCAAGAATATCCGGAAGCCGTGGGCGTTATGCTGTTTTACCGCATCGGAGAATATTTCGAGCACAAAGCAGTTGAGAGAAGCCGCTCCCAGATCATGGATGCGGTGGATATGAGACCCGAGACAGTCACCCTGGTAATCGGTGATGACACAAAGACCATAGCCGCCCAGGATGCTGAGGTGGGGGATATTATCCTGATCCGCCCCGGCGACCGGATTCCTCTGGACAGCGTGGTCATTGAAGGAGAAAGCCGCATTGACACTTCCCCGGTGACCGGAGAACCGGTACCTGTCAAAGCAGGATTCGGAGATGAACTGACTTCCGGCTGTGTCAATACCTCCGGACTTTTAAAGGTACGTGTTGAAAAAGTGCTGGAGGAATCCATGGTAACACGCATTTTGGATTCCGTGGAAAATGCTGCTGCCAGCAAACCTAAAATTGACCGTTTTATCACACGTTTTGCAAGGGTATACACACCTTTTGTAGTATTTCTTGCACTGGCAACCGCTGTCATACCATCCCTGATAACAGGGGACTGGAACCACTGGGTATACACAGCACTCACCTTCCTGGTGATCAGTTGTCCCTGCGCCCTGGTTTTAAGCGTTCCTCTTGCATTTTTCTCCGGTATCGGAGCCGGCTCCAAGCGAGGCATCCTATTCAAAGGCGGTATCTCCCTGGAAGCCATGCGCAATGTAAATGCAGTTATTATGGATAAAACAGGAACCCTGACGGAGGGTAACTTCGTCCTGCAGACGGTTCTTCCCGCAGACTCTGTAAACGCAGATACCCTGCTGGAACTCTGTGCAGCCTGTGAATCCACCTCCACCCATCCCATTGCGCACAGTATCGTCTCAGCAGCACAGGGAAAAGGAATGACAGTCATACGGCCTGATACCGTGGAGGAGATCGCAGGCTGCGGCATACACGCAGTCATAAACGGTTCCCAAGTACTCTGCGGAAACCGCAGATTGATGGAAAAATTCCATGTTTCTATGGAAAACATTACAACAGACGGCCTCGGTGCAGAAGTATTTGCAGCTAAGGACGGCACTTACATCGGCTGTCTTATCATCGCCGACACCCTGAAAGGGGACGCCAAATCCGCAGTCAAAAAAATAAAGGATATGGGCATCACACCTGCCATGCTCACCGGCGATGCCCGGGAAACCGCTGAGGCTGTTGCCAGAGCAGCTGGTATCGACGAAGTACGCGCCCGTCTCCTGCCTCAGGATAAGCTGAACGAACTGACGCGCCTGCGCAGCACATACGGCTCCGTCATGTTTGTAGGTGACGGAATCAACGATGCTCCCGTACTGGCCGGTGCGGATGTAGGTGCTGCCATGGGAAGCGGTGCGGATGCCGCCATAGAGGCCGCCGACGTGGTATTTATGAATTCTTCCATGGAGGCCGTTCCCCAGGCACTGTCTATCGCAAGAGCCACCAGCCGTATATCCTGGCAGAATGTAATTTTCGCCCTGGTGATCAAGGTTCTGGTCATGATACTTGGCCTTTTCGGATTTGCCTCCATGTGGATGGCAGTCTTTGCCGACACCGGTGTGGCAATCCTGTGTGTATTAAATTCTATCCGCATTCTTTACAGAAAAAATCTGTGATATGCGTTGGCAGATTTTCTGCCAAAAGAGAGGCTGTGTTCCGTCTGAATATTCAGCGGAGCACAGCCTCTCTTTTACATCTGCTTTCTCACGATTTTATATTCATCATTCATCTGGAAGTAAGGACAGTTCTGGAATGTGTTCGTCATGAACCTGCCCATCTCGTCCTCATCCAGGTCCACATCACAGGTGTAATATCCGTATTCTTCGTCATAGACGTAATTGCTGCAATACTCACAGTTGGCTGTTTTCTTTTTCCCCATTTTCCGCTCCCTTTCCATCTCTTTTGAGTTAGGTATAGCAGAATCTTTTCTTTTTGTCAAATTTCACTATATTTTTCCTATAAATTACAGAAAAATTTATGATTCTATGATTTAAAAATACTGCAAGTGGTGTTATAATGATTGGACGATATCCCTTTATAAAATCTTTATGTCAGGTATATTTTTTTTATACAATTTTAATCTCTGGAGGAAGTTATGAAAATCATCATTTTAGGCAGTGGTAAAGTGGGCCGTACCCTTGCCGAACAACTCAGCAACGAAGGACACAATATAGTTATGGTCGATATCATCGCCAAAAAGGTCCAGGACATTACAGAAGACGCAGATATCATGGGCGTGCTGGGCAATGCATCCAGTATCAACACCCTGCTGGATGCCGGCATTGAGACTGCCGATATCCTGATCGCTGTGACTGGTTCTGACGAACTGAATCTTCTCTGCTGCCTGATTGCAAAAAAAGTCAGCAAATGTCACACCATTGCCAGGGTCCGAAACCCTGTGTACAGCAAGGAAATCGGGTTTATCAAAGAGCGTCTGGGCATTTCCATGATCATCAATCCCGAACATGCCGCCGCTATTGAAATATCCAGGCTGCTGCGTTTTCCCTCTGCCATCAAAATCGATACATTTGCAAAGGGCAGGGTAGAGCTTTTGAAATTCAAAGTAAAACCTGAATTTCACTTAGACCAGATGACCGTCATGGAAGTAGCGGAACGCTACAAGAACAATATCCTCATATGTGCCGTAGAGCGCGGAGACGAGGTAAGTATTCCCTCCGGTAATTTTGTATTGAGAGACAACGACATTATCTCTATCATTGCCTCCCCTGTCAATTCCGCACTTTTCTTCAAGAGAATCGGAATCCACACACACCAGGTCAAGAGCACCATGATCGTGGGAGGAGGTACCCTTTCCTATTATCTGGCCAAGCTTCTGCTCGCCATGAAGATCCGGGTACTGATCGTGGAAGCCAATAAGGACCGCTGCGAACAGTTAAGTGAGCTTCTGCCTGATGCTACGATCATCAACGGTGACGGCACGGATAAGAATCTGCTTCTTGAAGAGGGCCTGACACGTGTGGAATCCTTTGTAACACTCACCAATCTGGACGAGGAGAATATTCTACTGGCTCTGTTCGCCAAAAAGAACAGCAATGCAAAACTGGTGTCAAAGGTAAACCGTATTGCCTTTGATGATATCATAGAAGGCCTGGACGTGGGCAGCGTTGTATATCCCAAATACCTGACTGCTGACTATATCCTGCAGTACGTGCGTGCCATGCAGAACAGCATCGGCAGCAATGTGGAAACCCTCTACCAGATTCTGGACAACAAGGCAGAGGCCCTGGAGTTCTCCGTACACGAGGACTGCCCATTTCTGGACACCCCTCTGGCAGAGCTGAATATCAGGGACAATCTTCTCGTTACCTGCATTAACCGGAAAGGAAAAATCACCATTCCACGGGGACAGGACAGCATTCAGCTCGGAGACACAGTGATCGTGGTCACCACTGTAAAGGGGCTGCACGACATTAAAGATATACTGAAAAATAAATAATTTACGAGGGATGAAATGAATTACTCAATTATTTCCTACATCATAGGATGGATCTTAAATTTTGAGGCACTTTTTATGCTCCTTCCCTGTATTGTCGCCGTGATATACAAGGAATCCAGCGGATGGGCTTTTGTGCTCGCCATGCTTCTGTGCCTCCTCATCGGCATACCTCTGACTCAGAGAAAGCCAAAGAACAAAATTTTTTATACAAAAGAAGGGTTTGTCACTGTGGCGCTGAGCTGGATCGTGCTCAGTATCATGGGAGCGCTGCCGTTTATATTCAGCGGCTCCATTCCAAACGTGATCGACGCTGTTTTCGAAACGGTGTCGGGTTTTACCACCACCGGTGCCAGTGTTCTGCCGGAGGTGGAGTCACTTTCCCACTGTATCCTGTTCTGGCGTAGTTTTACCCACTGGATCGGAGGTATGGGTGTCCTTGTCTTTCTGCTCTCCCTGCTTCCGCTGACAGGCGGCGGTTATCATATGAACCTGATGAAAGCGGAAAGCCCGGGGCCTTCTGTGAGCAAACTGGTACCGAAAGTGCAGTCTACGGCCAAAATCCTGTACGGCATTTATCTGGCACTGACTCTGCTTGAGATTCTTTTCCTGCTCTGCGGCGGTATGCCTGTGTTTGACGCGCTGACTACCTCCTTCGGTACTGCCGGTACCGGCGGATTCGGTATTAAAAATGACAGTATTGCCGGCTATTCCACCTATATCCAGGTGGTTGTCACAGTATTTATGATTTTATTCGGTGTAAACTTCAGTGCTTATTTCCTGATCATCAGCGGCAAGCTGAAACAGGCCCTGCATATTGAGGAGATTCGCTGGTATCTGGCTATTATTGCCATTGCCATAATCACCATCACAATAAATGTGTATCATATTTACGGAAGTATCGCTGAATCACTGCAGCAGGTATCCTTCCAGGTGGCATCCATCATCACTACAACGGGATTTGCTACCACGGACTTTAACACATGGCCGGAAATGTCCAGAACGATCCTGGTCATCCTCATGTTTGTCGGTGCCTGTGCAGGCAGTACCGGCGGCGGCGTCAAGGTGTCACGTTTTGTCATCCTGATGAAGACCATTCAAAAGGAACTGCGCCAGTATCTCCACCCGCGCAGCATTAAAAAGATCAAAATGGATGAAAAACTGGTGGAGCATGAAGTTGTCCGTTCCACCAATGTATTCATGATCGCCTATGTGCTGGTGTTTGCATTCTCTGCACTGTTCATAAGCTTTGACAATCATGACCTGATAACGAACTTCACCAGTGTGGCGGCGACCCTGAACAATATCGGGCCCGGTCTGGAACTGGTTGGGCCTACCCAGAACTTCTCTATCTTTTCGGGGGGCGCCAAATTAATTCTGATTTTCGATATGCTTGCAGGAAGACTGGAATTATTCCCGATCCTTCTGCTCTTCACCAGGGATACCTGGAAAAAATTCTAAACCGGACAGATACCTGCTGCCCGGCTGCATAAAAATGCCGTTATCTGAAAAGCTGCTGTTTTTCAGATAACGGCTGTTTTTTAGATTGGTCCTGGCGTGCAGTGTACTCCCAACCATATGCACCGGACTAATTCTGAAGAAATTTTTTATCAAATTCCGGATTGAAATAATAGTAATTATTGGAATCCAGTCTCTCTTTTGTCTTCTCCAGTGCCTCTCCGAAACGCTGGAAATGCACAATTTCTCTTGTTCTTAAAAATTTCAGCGGTTCTCTCACTTCAGGGTCTGTTATCATTCTCAAAAGATTGTCATAAACCACTCTTGCCTTCTGCTCTGCAGCCAAATCCTCTGTCAGATCCGCAATGGCATCCCCTTTTGACTGGAACTCCAGCGAAGTAAACGGAACACCTGCTGCTGCCTGAGGCCACAATGCTTTGGTATGGTCTATATAGTAGGCATCAAAGCCTGCCGCCTGTGCCTGTTCCACAGTCAGATCCCTGGTAAGCTGATAAACCATGGCACATATAATTTCCATATGAGCCAGCTCCTCCGTACCGATATCTGTCAAAAGCCCGCCAACGGTCTTAATCGGCATGGTATAACGCTGTGAGAGATACCGCATGGAAGCCGACAGCTCTCCATCCGGACCACCGTACTGGCTGATAATAAGCTGTGCAGTTTTTGGACATGTTTTCGTGATCTTTACCGGAAACTGCAGTCTTTTTTCATAAGTCCACATCAGATACACGCTCCTTCCCATGGCATGGGACCTTCGCCCCAGCAGCCAATACAATCCTTTGTTAAAGCATAAAATTTCTCATCGAATTCTTTCAGAAGTCCTTTTCTCTGTTCAATGAGATTTTTCCTCAGGTCCATGGCCTCAGCGGATTCCGGATGGGTATCCAGATACAGGACGGTGTCGTCCAGTGCAAAACTCAGCGCACTGATTTCCTTCATCAGACGTTCTCTTTCCTGCTGCTCGGGTGACGCATTTTCGTCCGGCTTAAACTCAGTCTCGAAAGAGTTTTCTTCCAGCACGAAAAATGGCTTATTCAGTCCCGGAAAAATAGTTCCTGTTGCCAGTGCCTGATCCCAGTCATAAAGTGTCTCCCAGTTCTGCATGGGAACGGAGGCAATTGCCAAATGCTGCTGTTCCATATCATCGTCTCCTTTCATAAACAAAGACATTCTTTGACAAAATCCATCAAATTTTTCTCTGCAATGATAGTATGCGCAGAAAAAAAGCATTTCACAAAGGTAGTTTTTTCAATTTTAAATATACCTTGACAGGCGAGGTATATATATGCTTTAATGTAGCTAAGAAAAGGAGGTATGCTATATGTCAATCGCTTCTGATTTGATTCGCGGCCATACCGATACGATTATACTGGCGCATCTGCTGGAAGGCGACAGCTACGGATACAAGATCAATAAAGAGATACAGAGAAAGACCAGTCAACAGTATGAACTTAAAGAAGCCACCCTCTATACTGCTTTCCGGCGTCTGGAGGAAGCCGGCTGTATTTCTTCCTACTGGGGCAATGAACTGACCGGAGCCCGCCGGCGTTACTACTCCATCACCCCGGAGGGAGAACGGACTTATGAACGTCTGAAAGAGGAGTGGAATACAGCGAAACAATTAATTGATATCCTGATCCAATCAAAAAAGGAGGATGCAGCAGATGGAAAATAGACTCAGAGAATATATGGATGATTTATTCGGAGAAATCCCCCCTACCAAACAGGCAGTGGAACTGAAAGAAGAGATTCTGCAGAACCTCATAGACAAATATCATGACCTTCTGGCGGAAGGCAAAAGCCCGGAAGCGGCCTTCAATATTTCCGTAGCCAGTGTAGGCGACGTGGATGAACTGCTGTCCGGACTGACTGCAGGCTATACTCCACACCCCTGCCAGGACCAGGAAACCTATATAAAGCAAAAACGGAAATCTGCCCTTTTGTTTTCCACATCCATAATGCTTTATATTTTATGTGTATTACCTGTCATTATTGCCGACAGCGTGGGCTATGACATCATCGGCGTATGCCTGATGTTCCTTATGATCGCCACTGCCACGGGGCTTCTTATCTATAACCACATGACACGTCCCCGCTATGCAGCCAATGACGGGACCATTATAGGTGATTTCAGAGAATGGCAGGAATACAACAGCGGCAGCCGTCAGACCTTCCGCGCTGTCAACAGTGCTGTCTGGACTCTTGCCACAGTCCTCTACCTGATCATCAGCTTCAGCACCATGCGCTGGAATGTGACCTGGATCATCTTTTTGATCGCCGCTGCGGTTCAGTCCATCATCCGAGCAGCTTTTGAGCTGAGAAAGTAGGTAAGCCATGAATAGAAAAACATCCGCGGTCATCCGCATAATCTGCTGGTCCATCATTGCTGTGGCTCTGATAGCTGTACTCATACTTGGCCTCAACAAAAGATGGCACTTCACACCCTTTCAAACCGGCGGCTGGAGCTACCCGGAAAGCAGTAAATACACAGCCGGCCCCGCAAAACTTCCCGCAGATAAAATCAAGAATATAAATGTAGACTGGCTTGACGGCAGCGTCACCCTCACCACCGCAGACACTGACAAACTGACCGTTAATGAAACCAGCCGCCAGAAATTAAGCACAGACAAACAACTCCATTATTATTTAAAAGATGACACTCTCCTGATCCAATACCGCGGTGCCACCAAAAATCTGATCTCTACCTTCAGTAACGGCCTCTCCAAAAAACTGGAGATCCAGATTCCGAAAAAATATGCCGCCTCCTTCAGGGAGATTGTGGTAGACGGTGTCTCATCGGACCTCAGCCTGGAAAATCTGAAAGCGGAAAAACTGTACCTGGACAGTGTATCCGGAGACATCACTCTGAAAAACATAAAAACTGACACCCTGACTGCAGACACCACCAGCGGCTCTCTGGATTCCACTGCCCTGATCGTTACCACCTCTGCTGTCACCAACACCACCAGCGGCAGTGTAAATCTGGAAGGCACCATAAACGATATTCAGCATGACAGCGTCTCCGGAGATCTCCGTGTCCTCTCCGATATCTGTCCTCAGAAGATTCAGGCAGACACCACCAGCGGCAGTATACTTATCAATATCCCGGACAATCCCGGGTTCACCCTTGACTACGACACCGTAAGCGGCGACATCCACACCGACTTTCCCGCCACCGGTTCCGACTCCCATTTAACCTACGAGTCCGGACAAAACCACTTCCGCATTGAAACCACCAGCGGTGACATCACTGTCAGGAAAAACCAATAATTTTTTCTTTACACCATCAAAGTGCTGCTCCAAAAGCGAAACCGGGGAGGCCTGCAGGATACTCACACCCCGCAGGTCTCCCCGGCCTCCTCGCCGCTGCTAAAACCTCAGCACAATCTTCGTTCCCTTCCCAGGCTCACTATTCAGCACAATCTTAGCATGATGCAGCGCTGCCCCGTGCTTCACAATAGAAAGCCCAAGCCCGGTCCCTCCGGTCTTCCTCGAATGGCTCTTATCCACCCGGTAAAACCTCTCAAATATTCTCTCCTGCTCTTCTTTTGCGATCCCTATCCCGTTATCCTCTACGCTCCACCGCACACCGTCCTTTTCCCGTGCCAGCAAAACCTTCACATATCCACCTTCTTTATTATATTTGATGGCGTTATCCACAAGATTATACAGCATTTCATACAGAACATGCCGGACTCCCTGTATGGATACACTCTTTCCTTCCATGAGCACAGTCACACGCTTCTTCTTTGCGGGAAGCATGAGTGTCTGGCAGATATCCTGCGTCATCTCATACAGATCCACGTCCTCAAACGGCATATTTTTACTCTCATCCAGCTTGGATATCTCAATGATATCCTGCACAAGGCTGGTCAGCCTGCTGGCCTCATCATATATCCTGCCTGCAAACTCCGGTACATCCTGGGGCTGTACCAGCCCGTCCCGCATGATCTCCGCGTAACCGGATATGGACATGAGCGGTGTCTTCAGCTCATGGGACACATTGGCAGAAAATTCCCTGCGCACCATCTCAGCCTGCTTCAGCTCTTCCACCTGCTTGGCGATCTGCACATTCTGTTCATCCACCCTGTTTAAAAGAGGCCGCAGCTCCTCATAAGCCACGTGTTCCAGTGGATGCTCCAGATCCAGCTCATTGATTGGCGCGATCAGCCTCCGCGTCTGCTTCTCCACTACAAAAAATGCCAATGCCAGTATTGCGATCAGCAGAAGTCCCAGAAGCGTAAAGCTGGAAAGCATGGTGGAAAGAACACTGTCCGTCGTCTTAGCTACCCGCAGAATATTGCCGCCATTTAATTTGACCGCATAATAAAAAGTCTGCTTTGAAAGAGTCTGGGAAAAACGCACGACCTCACCGGTTCCCTCCTTCATGGCCTCAATGATCTCAGGCCTGTCCTTATGATTTTCCAGGTCTGATGCGTCCTTCTCTGAGTCATAGAGGATCGTTCCGTCAGGCTTTGCCAGGGTAATGCGGCTGGTAGTCAGGTCACCTGTTGTTTTGTTCAGATATTCCTTCCCCGTATTCTCCACCGCGTAGCGGATGTACTCGGCCTCATTCCTCACATCCTGCTTCATATAATGATTATATTTTCCGTACATAACAGCGCTTGCCGCAATAAAGGTCAGTATCACGGAAAGAACCACCATAATTCCCACGTGGTTCAGTATACGTTGTTTCATCTTCCATCTCCAATCCGATATCCCACTCCCCGGATGGTCTCAATCAGGTTGCCGCAGTCGCCCAGTTTCTGCCGCAGTGTCCGGATATGTACATCTACTGTCCTGGTCTCACCGTCAAAGTCATATCCCCAGATATGTTCCAGCAGCCTGTCGCGGCTCAGCACGATTCCCTGATTCTCCATCAGATAGCGGAGCATTTCAAATTCTTTCAATGTCAGTTCCACTCTCCGCTGTCCGTCCATTACCTCGTGGCGGTCCACATTTACGGAGAGATTTTCACAGCGCAGGATCTTGTCCTGTGTCTGCCTACTGCTTCTTCTCAGCACAGCCCGGACCCGGGAGATGAATTCCATCATGCCAAAGGGCTTTGTAATATAATCATCAGCCCCTCCGTCCAGTCCCCGCACCTTGTCATATTCCGCCTCCTTGGCTGTCACCATGATTATGGGAATATCCCTGGTCCTGTGCTCCTTTTTCAATTTTTCTAATATAGCATATCCGTCGTCACCGGGAAGCATAATATCCAGAAGAATCAGTTCCGGAATTTCATCCTCCAATGCTGTGAAGAGCTCTTTTCCGTCACTCAGTCCTTTGGCCTGAAATCCGGTGGTGCCTAATGTATATACAAGAAGTTCCCGAATATTTCTTTCATCTTCCACACAATAAATCATATGCGCTCCCTTCTCTGCCCATCTCATTCTATAGACAGTATACGCATTTTTTCGGGAGCGCACAAGAAAAATTTATGGAAGCTGGTAACGGCTGCGGGAGAGTTCCATCACTCTCTGGAATTCCGAGTTGTCTTCACGCTTCATATGTTCCAGGTAGCTGTGAGTGTCAAAGGTATCCTCAGGCACCTGGGTGATACAGACTGCAATGTTGGAGCAGTGATCTGCTATTCTCTCCAGACTGGTGGTTATATCCGAGAGGACAAATCCCTGTTCTATGGTACATTTACCTTCTCTCAGCCTGCGGATATGGCGGCTTTTCAGCTCCATATTCAATTCATCGATCACCTGTTCCAGAGGTTCCACACTTTTGGCCATCTCCTGATCCTGCCCAGCAAATACTTTGTATGCGGAGTCAAAGATATCCTCAACCGCTTTGGCGATCACATGCAGTTCCTGCAGTGCCTTATCGGAGAATTTCATATTTTTTGAATACATTTCTTTTGCGGACTGCATAATATTTACCGCATGGTCAGAGATTCGTTCAAAGTCCCCGATGCAGTGGAGCATAATGGACAAGTCGTGGCTGTCCTTCTGATTCAAATCCTTCTGGCTCAGTTTCACCAGATAGGTTCCGAGGGCATCCTCATAGCGGTCCACATGGTCCTCCAGGGTCACCACCTCTTCCGCTTTCATCTCATCATATCTGTCAATGAGTGACAGCGCAGTGTGCAGAGAATCCTGGGCCTCTTTTGCCATTTTATCCACTACATGACGGCTCTGCTCCATGGCAAATGCCGGTTTATCCAGGAATCGCACATCCAGAAGCTGGGTCTGCACATCCTGTACAGCCGGTTTTGTCTCCTCCTCCTTGTCGCGGATCGTGAGTTTTGCCAGCTTCTCCAGGCCTCTGGAGAAAGGAAGCAGAAGCACAGTTGCAAATACGTTAAATGTTGTGTGTACCACTGCAATGCCTGCCGCGTTTGCCGCATGTCCCATAAATCCAAAATGGATGAAGGAATTCAGGGTGTAGAACAGAATCATGAAGATAACTGTACCGATCACGTTAAAGTATAAATGCACCATGGCAGCACGCTTTGCATTTTTCTTGGCTCCTACAGCGGAGAGAAGTGCTGTTACGCAGGTACCGATGTTCTGGCCCATGATAATGGGAATGGCAACGTCAAAGCTGACTGCACCGGTTACGCAGAGGGCCTGCAGGATACCCACTGATGCGGAGGAACTCTGGATCACTGCCGTCAGAATGGTACCGGCGATCATACCGAGAATCGGGTTGGAAAACTGTGTCAGAATCCCTGTAAATTCAGGTACATCCGCCAGCGGCTTCACTGCGCTGCTCATACTGTCCATACCGAACATGAGAACGGCAAATCCGATAAATATCATGCCGATGTCTTTTTTCTTCTCACTTTTGGCAAACATAAGGAAGGCAACGCCAACAATGGCCAGGACGGGTGAGAATGTGGAGGGTTTAAAAAGCTGTATGAAAAAATTGTCACTTTCGATTCCGGAAAGACTCAGAATCCAGGATGTAATTGTTGTACCGATATTGGCACCCATGATAACGCCAACTGCCTGAGAGAGTTTCATGATGCCTGAATTGACGAAGCCAACTACCATTACGGTGGTTGCTGATGATGACTGGATGACTGCGGTTACGGCAGCGCCCAGGCCTACGGCTTTCAGGGGATTTGAGGTCAGTGTCTCCAAAATCCTCTCCATTTTGCCGCCTGATACCTTGGCCAGACCGTCACCCATGACATTCATTCCATATAAAAACAAAGCCAGACCGCCGATTAAGGTCAAAATACTAAAGAAATCCATACTTTTTCTCCTTTTCCTTTTGTAGCAAGGCATACTTATTACCTTTTATTCTTTCCTTATTGTAGGGGAGGTATGTAAAATCTTTTATTGGGGTTTTGTAAAATCTGTGTAAAATTTTCATTATTTAAGAGAGAATAGAATATGGGGGGAGGGATTTTGGCATATGCGGACGGCGAAGGAGGGGCATAGGGAAAGGGATTCATCCGACGTTCCGCTGGTGGGCAGCTAACCTGCTGGCATTCACTAAATTCGTCGGATGAGGCCTCCTCATTAAGTGACTGCCGCAGGTGGATCTGCCCGCCGCTCCACTAAACCTACTGAATCCCTTTCCCTATGCCCCTCCTTCACCTGGGATATAATGCGGAATATACAGGGCGGATGTTCTTGAACTGTGCGGTTTAGTGACGACAGGGGAATTGTTGTCTGATAACATGGTTGTACAGGATATTTGTCTGGTAAGTCTGATGTCGTGGTTTCGTGCTTTGTGGGTTTTATGGGTTTATTTTTGAGCGGTATTTTTAAGGTTGGAGATTTTAAATGTATTGTTGAAATAATAATAGTAATATAAGTGTTGATATTTATAGTAATATTAATTGATTTTATTTTTTAGTATTTGTGTTTGTTATTGATAGAATTATTAATTATTTAGTTTTGAGATGATTTTGGTTAGAGTTTTTAATTTGCCGAAAGCATAAAGTATTTTGGGTAAAGAAGCCGCTTACGGTTTTCCCGGCAGCGGCTTGTGAGAGTAGAGTTATAGATTTTGTTCTGAGAGAATTTTTTCAAATTTCTTTTCGGATAGTATTTCGTTTGTCAGAAAGGTTCCGTTGTAAAAGAGACTGTATGTGGTAAATGGGGATGGGGCATTTTGCGCCTGGTCCTTTGATTCAAAGCGTATTGCTTGGAAGGGTACGCCTTTGTCTTTGGCCAGATTCTCGATGAGAGGAACGTATTTCGCCGTAAACGGACATTGGTGGCTGTAATAGAGAACAAAGCCCTTCTGCTCTGATTGTGGTGTTTTTACCTGCTCTCTGAACTGCGGTTTCCCGGAAGTTTTATCGAAAGGCAGGTATAGTAGTTCGTAGTACGGCATTGCTGTATCTGCCAATTGGAAGCCTTTATATCTGAGGAAGTCCGGGTCAGAGAGATAGGGCCTTTTTTTGGGTGATGAAAGAACTGCCAGACCTTTTTTGCCCTTGGCCCTGCTGTCTTTGATGCACTCGTCCAGAAGCAGGGTGGAATATCCCTGCCCTTTGAATTTTCCGGAAACCCACAGGCAGTCAATGTACATATAGCCTTCCGCTAATATGGGAGCCCATGCCTCCTCCGCGGGAATATATTCGATAAAACATTTTCCCCGGACATCACATTTTTTGAACATCAGTCCTGCATCTAACTGCCGGGCGATCCACGCTTTCTTGGCTGCCACCTGACAGTCCTTATTATTGGAAATTGCACAGCAGATATGCTCTTTTTCAAGATTTTCCTTTGTCAAAGTAATTACGTCCATTTCATTTCTCTCCTCTTCTTAAATATGATCTATATTGCCCGTTCATTTTTGGACCGGATCAGGACCGTCATAGACTGCCATAGTTTATTAAGCTAATAAACGGCTGCCTGTCATCTGAACCCTCTTTATTAACAATTATTCCCCGGTTAAATAAAGTAACCTCTTTTTTTCATTTGATTATAAACAGTATACTATAAAAAACATGACATAGTATGTCATATTTATTCCCTCATTATGTTAAAGACATTGTCAGCCTTCCCCGGCTGTAGTATACTCAGACTTATACTACACTGCAGGAGGATGCCATATGAAAAGAATGCTTTTAGTCTCCATGTTTCAAAATGTTGGGGATATATTAAAAACAATTGAACCAAATCTGAAAAATAAGACCGTAACCTTTATCCCCACCGCAAGTCTTGCAGAAAAATTAGGTTTCTTTGTAAAAATAGGCAAATGGCGTCTGAAAAGGATGGGACTTAAAGTAGAAGAATTAGAAATCTCCAGTTCATCTTATGAAACAATAAAAAGTAAACTGGAGAAAAACGATATAATATATATCAGGCGGCAACACCTTTTTCCTTCTTCAGGAATTAAAAAGAACCGGCGCAGACAAACTGCTCATCAAGGAAATAAACAATGGAAAGCTATACATCGGCGAATCCGCCGGCGCGATCGCAGTGGCTCCTGATATCCGCTACAGCGCTGAAATGGACAAACCGGAAAAAGCCCCTGATTTAAAAGACTACACCGGCCTTGATTTAATTGAATTCTATGTAGTTCCCCACTACAAAAACTGGGAATTAGGAAAAGCTGCAGAAAAAATAATCCAAAAATACGCAACCACATTAGATTTGAAAATAATCACCGACAATCAGGCAATCCTCATAGAAAATGATACCTGGAAACTACTAAACAGATAGACAAAAAACAAGTCCCCACCCCGCACGGATTTCCTTCCCGCATTCCACCACCAGGCGAAAGAGACGGTACGGCAGGAGCGGGAGGGGGAGATACAGGCTGGCGTGTGTTTAGCTGAGGGGAGCGCAGCCAGGAGCCAGGCTGTATCTCCCCCTCCCGCTCCTGCCGCGCCGTTTCTTTCGCCGTCCGCCAAATGCCATATCCCCTCATTTTCACCTAAACTCCGGAATCACAACCCCCTCCCCATTCCTCATGGCCGACTCATGCCCGCAAATCCCCGCAGCCGTCCAATCAGCAGCCGTATACACATCGATCATCGGCTCCCTCTCCTCCACAATACTCCTGACAAATTCATTCACCAAATGCGGATGAGATCCATGATGACCGCCCCCCTGCTTCATATACATATCAGGATTATCCGGGTCCAGAATGGCAAATTCCGTAGTATACTTTCTGATCTCCTCAGGCAGAATCTCCGCCCTATTCGGACAATGCACCTCCTGCCTGCTAATTACTCTTCCCCTGCTGCCAATATTCGTCTCTGCCATTCCCTCCTCAAAAGCATATACATAAGGATCTTCTTCCTCAAAATTCCACTCAAAAGACATCTTATCCCCAAAGACACTGAATCCCTCCACATACTCATGGGCCGTCTCAAACAAAGAACGTGTGACATCTGCGGAAGTCTTCCCATCCTCCAACTGAAAGACCGCTGTCTCCACCGGATAAGGATTTCCATATTTCTGAACCAGCTCATCCCGCATGGTTCCGCTTCCGAAACAGTGTACCTTCGCTGCTCTCTGTCCGCTTAAAAACAACAGCGGCGACACCGCATGCGTTGCATAATGCAGCGGCGGAAGGCCTTTCCAGTAATCAGGCCACCCTTCCATATCCTGAAAATGCGTTCCTCTCAGATATTGAATCCGGCCCAGCTTCCCCTGATCGATCAAAGATTTAACATACAGGCACTGATATGTATAAACACTTGTCTCCATCATCATATAGTTTTTTCCGCTCTTTTTCTTTGCCTCTATGATATTCCTGATCTCATCCAGCGTTGTCGCCATGGGTACAGTCACAGCGCAGTGTTTTCCCGCATTTAATGCCTGCACGGCCAAATCCGCATGTGTATGAATATTGGTTAAAATATGCACAGCATCCACATCACTGTCCAGCAGTTCCTGATAATCCCTGCAGCACTTGCTAAACCCAAACTTTCTCGAAAAATCCCTGAGCAGTTCCTCATTTTTATCACAGATGACCACCTCCTCCACATCCGGATGATCTCTATAAATAGTCGGAAAAGCGCCTCCGAAAACAAGCCCTACAATCCCCACCTTTATCTTTTTACTATTCATTCTGATTCTCCTTTATTCCTGTATTTTCCGGTATTCCTTTGGAGAATATCCGGTTGCCTTCTTAAATCCCATACTAAAATAATATTGACTGGAATAACCCAGTTCGCTGCTGATCTCTCCTATTTTTTTATCTGTCTCTACCAATAGTTTTTTTGCCTGGAGGATTCTGAGACTGCTGATATAATTCACCAGGGTACTGCCTGTCTGTTCTTTAAAAATACGGCAGATATAATTAGGACTCATACTGAAAACCTTTGCGATCTGTCCCAGACTCAAATCCTCTTCCCTGTAATTTTCCTCGACATACCTCTTGATCTTAGAAACTGTCTGCGTCGTATCCTTAGCAGTATAATTCCTGATCTCACGGCATGAAGCTATAAGAATTTTCTCTAAATATTCAAGAATATCAGAGGCATAGACCATGGCGTTTAGTTTCTGCAGACTTATTAAATCCTTCACCTTTTCCTCCGGAAGAAGACCGCAGACCTGCGTACTTAAAAATGTAGTGACAAAGAAAAGCAGATACGACCTTTTGATCCGATGCTTTTCCATATAATTCCGTATCTCAGTACACACTTTATCAATTTCTCCGAAATCACCGCTTGTCAGACCGTCCGTCAGCTTTTTTTCAAAATAATCAAAGCGCGTATAATCCGATAATTCTTTATCTGCATAATCATGAATATGAAAAACCTGGTTTTTCCCCAGAACAAAACGATATTCCAGTGCCTGCGCAGCAGCATCCGCGGCATACTGCAGCTTTCTGATATCGTCCACCCAGTATCCGATTCCGACGTTGATATCCACACCTGTACCTTTTTCTGCCAAATCCCGGATATACTTTTTCAGCAGATGTACCAATGTGTTCATAAGAAAGTTTTCTTTTTCTCCAAATACAATGCAGAAAACATCCGTCTCCATTAAAAACGGTCCCCAAAATTCCTGGGTCTGATAATACTGAGACAGGTTTCGGCAGATTTCAGCACAGATTGCTTCCCCTGTGATATCACTTTTTCCTGTTTCCACTGCCGCCATAATACAGTTAAACTGCATTTTCCGCAGATCGGATTCCAGAATCTCTTCCAGTTCTACCCGGTCCAGTTTACTGCTCTCTTTACTGTCCTTCAAAAGCTTTTGAAAAAAGGCTTCCCGATAAATGCCGTGATTGTTCTCATAAACATGCTGTACCTGCTCCTCGTGATGCTTTTCTTTGCCGGCCTGCAAAATACGCTGGCTCAGGAATTCATAATCCACAGGCTTTTCCAAAAAATCATATACCCCAAGCTGAATACCTTTCTTTGCATACTCGAATTTACTGTATGCACTGATAATGATTATTTTTATATTTCGGCCCAATCCGTTAATGTACTCGCAGAAACTAAGGCCGTCCATCCCGGGCATAACAATATCCGATATTATCACATCAGGCTTTGATTCATCCAGGCTTCTCATGGCTTCCTGGCAGTTGGAATAGAACCCCACCGGGTTCAGTCCATATTCTTCCCATCTCACCTGCGTTTTCAGAGCATTCAATGTTAAGATACGATCTTCAATCACCATTACATTTATCATGACTTTCCATCCTTTACTGCTTTATACTTCCCATCATGAGGCCGCCCATAATATTTTTTTCAAAGCAGACAATAAACAAAATTGCCGGAAGCAGCATCATACATCCCGCAGCGCTGATCGCTCCCCATGGCATCTGGTACTGATTCATCTTTGGAATTGATGACATTAACATGCTCATCACCTTCACATTTTTAGTAGTAAACATCAGCGGTGTAAAAAATTCATTCAGACATGTGATAAAATTAATAATACACAGGGTTGCCATGATCGGTTTCAGCAGGGGAAGTATGATCCGCACAAATGCTCCTGCCATAGTCGCCCCGTCAATTCTGGCTGCCTCCTCCAAAGAAGACGGTATCTGACTGATGAAACCGGAATACATGATGGTTGAAAACGGGATCAAAATGGAAAAATACAAAACCACCAGTCCTGCAAATGTATCACTCAGCCCCAGATGACGCCATAATGTCATAAGAGGGATAACCGTTACCGTGCCTGGTATCATGGTAGAAAACATGATAAAGGCAAATGCCGCATTTAACCCTTTCGTCTGACATCTTGAAAATCCATAACCGGCTAACGCACATAGAAAAACGGATAGAACCAGGGAGACCGCTGTAATGATAAGCGTCCCTTTCAGATATTCCGTAAGTCCTGCCGCCTGGAACAACTGCCTGTAATTATCAAGCGTCAGATGAATCGGCTTGTACTCTATAGGCGATTTAAACAAATCCACCTGCTGTGTAAAAGAGGATTTTATGATCCAGTAAACAGGCCACATAATAATAAATCCCACAATGATAGTCAAAACCCATAGGAACATTTTCTTCTTCCCGGACATTTTCATACTCATCCCCCCTTAATAGTCCACTTTTCTGTAAATCGATAATCCCACGACTCCATAAACCGCTGTCGCTAAAAACATGACCACAGTGATCGCTGACGCCATTCCGTAATTCATATTTTTTGTTGCTTCCATATAGAGCCTGTAAGCCAAAAGGGATGTGGATGTTCCCGGCCCTCCCTTTGTCATTGCATATACAATCTCAAAGCTGTTGATCTGAGAAACACCGATGAAAATAATCATTATAATAAAAGTTCTCATAACATAGGGCAGCGATACATGAAACAATATCTTCCAGTCATTAGCCCCGTCAATCTTAGCTGACTCAAACAGTTCTCCCGGTATTCCCTGAAATGCTGCCAGCATGATAATTCCAAAGAAGGATACATTCTTCCATATATTCACCATAATAACGGATATCTGCGCTCCCGATCTATCTGAGAGCCAGTTAAAGTGATACCCTGCAAACCCTATTCTTCTTATCAAATCATTTATAATCCCATAAGTATCATCAAAAGCCCAAAGAGCAGCTATAGATACAACGATCATAGACAGCCCCCATGGAATCAAAGCGATAGTCCTTATCAGCTTTCTTCCGCCGAAATTCTGTTTCAGCAAAAGGGCAAGTCCGATTCCCAGTACAATGATCGCCAGTAAGGAAACCACAGTAAAAACCAGTGTAAAAGACAAAGACTCTAAAAACTGTTTATTTGTGGTAAGTTTCTTAAAATTCAGCAGACCTGCAAACTTTTTTGTTCTCCGAATCAGATCATAGTCCAGCAGACTATAGTAAAACATCGTCACGACCGGATATATGGTTGTCCATGCCCGAATCAACAGAACCGGAAGAATGCAGATCCATGCAAATAAAATTTTCCGCTTTGTGAGCGTCAGTTTTTTCAACATTACATTCCCCTCTTCCAAATATTTTCAAAACGGAGGCTGCAGATACTACAGCCTCCATCCGCCTTAGTTTTTGCCTAATAGCTCATCAATCTGCTGCTGTCCTTTTTCCAGGCATTCCTCATAACTGATCTCATCCATAAGATATTCCTGAAGGGTTCCGGTCACTGTGTCCATATATTCACTGTGTCTCTCACTTAACGTCCTGGCCTCAAAAGCATTGTCCTCCACATAGGACTTATGCTCTTCCACAGTCAGAAGATCTTTTGTCAGTTCCGGATCATCCCATACACTCAGATTCGCTGTCGGTGAAAATCTACCGCATGCTTTCACATACGCTGCCTGCGCCTCTGGTGTTGCCATAAATTTAATATATTCCTTTGCAGCTTCCTTTTTAGAGGAATTTTTGTTCACCACCCACATCCAGGAACTCATGGGTGCCTTATTGGTCACAAAGGTGGGCATAGGTGCACAAATAATCTCATCACCATATTTTCCTGCTTCCGAAAAAGAGGAGGAGGCAGATGACCACTGAAAATACATAGCCGCACTGCCATCGGTGAACTTCTGGTTGCCTGTCTCAAAATCCACGCTAAGATTATCAATGCTCGTCACCCCATAGGTGTGGACCAGATCATACATGAATTTAATGGCTTCCTTTGTCCCGTCCAGCGTCCAGTCATAGAAATTACCGCCAAACATGAGACACCAGCGGTTCAGATTATCCTGCAGATGCGAAGCCTTGTCCCAGGCCTCCAGCAGTCCGTACTTTCCGTCTTTTGTAAGAGCTTTTGCAGCTTCAATAAACTCTTCCTGATTCGTAGGTATGGCAATCCCGGCTTCATCAAACATTTTCTTATTGACAAAGAAAAGAATTCCCCCAAAATCAGCCGGTACTCCGTATACATGACCGTCCTTCTTTAAAAATTTATCTGCATATCCATCCATAAATTTATTTAAATCTTCTTCTGTTATCACATCATCTATAGGCTCCAAAAAGTCAGCGCTCATAAATGATAACTGCATAATCTCATCAATAAAGTACACATCCACAGAGTCATCTCCCGATGCCAGCATGGTAGTTGCTTTATTTACCGTATCCGCATACAGCAGAGGCTCTGCCTCAAAGTTGACTTTAAAATCCAGATTTTCCTCCACCAGTTTTTTAAATGCCTGTCCATACTCATCCTCATTGATGGCTGCAGTATAAACTGTTATCTCCGTCTCCTGGGTTGTTTCCTCCTGTTTTGCTTCCTTTTTGCCTGCACCGGCATCCTCTTCTGCGGAAGTACATCCTGACAAAAGCATAGTCCCCGTCATAAGCACAGCAGTCCCTGCTGTCATCTTTCTTCTCCAATTTCTTTTCTTCATACCATACTCCTTTTTCAGCTCTTAGAATCTCCTGCGCAAAAGAATCTGTAATTAGTACCGCTTGTTCAGCTAATATTAAGATATCACATCCATTTAGGAAAATCATACAATTTATTATCTATTTTTTAAGATATCATATCCATTTTAACATAAATCATTTTTATTCCTTTTAAATTTTGCTATAATATTGCCAATAGAAAAACAACCGGAGGCTATTATGAATAAATTCAAAAAATCCTTTCATAAACATTTTTCTACCTTTCGATCCAAGCTGACTGCTGCCTTTATTTTAACATCCATGATCCCCCTGCTCCTCTCCATCACTATAGCCATGTTTATCATCAACAGCTATCTGAAAAAAGAAACCATAAACCAGCTTATCTCAGACGCCAGCCTGGAAGCGCAGCAGATAGAAGCACGTCTTGGTCAGATCATTGACATGCAGAATGCGCTCTCTTCCCTGTTCTCCTCCTCACTGACTCCCGATAACGCCTCAAAAGATATCTCCTCTCTGGCACTGTCGCGTTTTGAATCTCTGCGCGCCAATGTCACCAGCCTGGAGTATGTCTATAATGTAAAGAAAATCAGAATATACTCTGACTATTTTCCATTCACCGACGGGGACAGTTTTCATTTTTTCCCTCTCGCAGACCTGGATACCACTGCCCTTAATCAAATCGCATCTGAGTCCTCCGGTGTCAACCGCCTGAAAACAGTGTCCCCGGCCGACGTTTCCTCCGCCGGCACAGCCAGCTTTTACAAAGCGATCAAAAATATAAACGGAACCATCATTGCTGTTTACTATATCGATATAGACTTGCCCAACACCATGAAAAGCATCCTGTCTCCCAACGCGGATACAACAGCCCTCACTCTTTTGGACTCTGCATCCACTCCTTTATACAGCAGCACTGAAAACCTGACCCTTTCCGATCCGCCAGACATCTGCGAACAAAACAAAGTATTCTCCTCCGAAGACGCCCGTTTCCAAATCTTAAAGAAAAGCAGATTTACTGACTGGTATTATCTTTTTGAATCATCAAAGGGCAGCACCAAAATAGTAAACCAGGCCCTTCTGGCTGGCTATCTGCTGGTCTTTTCACTGACTGTACTTTTATGCATCATTGCCGTCATCATATTCCCCATCACCCTGTCCAAACGCATAAAATACTTTTCCAGTACCATCAATAACATCCCTGATAAAGACCTTGCATCCGCCAGCGCCGCTGAAGCCATCCTGGATACCCTTGTAAATAACAACACCCCCGGTGATGAAATAGACTCCATAATCATAACATTCAGCAACTTATTCAAGAAAAACACACAGCTCAACACTGCCATAAGACAGCATGAGCTGGAAATTGAAAAATCAAAATTCACCATACTTCAGGAGCAGATCAATCCGCATTTTCTATATAACTCCCTGGATACCATACGCATATGCATGCTCATGGACAAAAAAGAGACTGCCTGCCGTCTGATCCAGTCCCTGTCCCAATTTTACCGCATCTCTCTGAGCAAAGGAAAAGACATCATTACCATCGAACAGGAACTCCGTATGATAGAAGCCTATCTCCAAATCGAACAGGCCGGCTATGACGGAAAGATCACATGGAAAATAAGCTGCAGCGGCCAGGCATCCTCCTTCGGAATCCCTAAATTCACACTGCAGCCCATAGTAGAAAACTCCATCATACACGGAGATTTCGCCTCATCACCTACACCCCTGTCAATCACAATAACCGTGGAATACAAAGAATCGATCAAGATAATCCTAAAAGACAACGGCCCCGGAATTCCTCCGGACCGCCTGAAAGAACTGAACCGCCTGCTGGCCTCCCAAACCCTGGTCCCCACCACGGGCTACGGCCTCCAAAACTGCAGCCAACGCATCCGCCTCCACTACGGCCCCGCCTATGGCCTCCAAATTACCAGCACCCCAAAAGGCACCCAAACCACCCTGACTCTCCCCCCAATACTCCCCTAACCCTGCAGTTCCCCACTGCGTTACCCTGTTTTCTCCCCACTTGCCCCAGCTGATTAATGAGGACGCCCTTGCTGACGAATTTAGCAGCCGGGAGCAAGTTAGCTGAGGGGAGCGCAGCCAGGAGCCAGGCTGTATCTCCCCCTCCCGCTCCTGCCGCGCCGTTTCTTTTGCCGTCCGCCAAATGCCACAATGCCACTACCATATACCGCTGCTAAACTCTCTCAATAACCTCCGTCACCAACCCCGCAAACTTCCGCGAAACCCTGTCCGCCGTCTCCTGCACCTCCTTATGATCCAGCTTCTCACCCATCCCTGCAGCCTGATTCGTAATACAGGAAATCCCGCAGACTTCCATTCCCATATGCCGTGCAGCCATAGCCTCGCAGGCTGTACTCATACCAGCCGCATCAGCGCCCCACACTCTGCACATCCGAATCTCCGCGGGTGTCTCATAATTCGGTCCGCTAAACTGCATATATACGCCTTCTTTCAGTGTAATACCCAGCTTTTCCGCCGCATCCTTCACCACATTACGCATCCTTACACTGTAAACCTCACTCATATCCGGGAACCTGGGCCCCAGCTTATCCATATTCGGCCCAATCAAAGGACTCGGCACAGCGGTGGTGATATGATCCCGGATCAGCATAAAGTCTCCCGGATCAAAATCAAAGTTTACTCCTCCTGCCGCATTGGTCAGAATCAGCTTTTTCGCTCCCAAAAGTCCCATAAGCCTCACCGGCAGCACAACATCTGTCATGGGATATCCTTCATAATAATGGACACGCCCTTGCATGATCACCACAGGCACCTTCCCCACATAGCCAAATACAAACCGCCCCTTATGCCCTTCCACAGTGGAGGTCGGAAATCCCTCAATATCCTTATAATCTACAGTATCCTCAATCCGGATCCCGTCCGCATAATCCCCCAGTCCGGACCCCAGTACCAGAGCCACCTCCGGTTTAAAATCCGTTCTCTTTTTCACACTTTCCAAACACCTGAATAATTTTTCTTCCGCCTGATTCATACTTACATTCCTCTCTTTCCCAATCTGCCGCAAATGCTCTCACAGACTGCCCTTTCCCGGACACACATCTGCATACCTAACATTATAAAGCATTTCCCATTACAGAAAAAGGACTAAACCCTTTTTTCATTCAAAAAAAGAGGGCATGTCTCCATGTCCTCAAAAACTCCTAATCTGATCATCCTCATCTTCTGTTGTTTTTACAATGGCTTTTATCACAACCGGATAACTCACCGTATCATTTACTTTCACCATAACCCGGTCACCCTCCCGGTGTCCGCGGATGGCCTTTCCAAGGGGAGATTCGATACTGATCTTATTGTCAAGAGAGTTGCCTCGGATGGACGTTACCAGCTTGTAAGTCTCGGTCTCATCATCCTCTTCATAGTAAATTTCTACCACATTGTTGATTCCCACTTCATCACTCTTTGAATTATCTTTTACAATGGCGGCAGTCTTCAGCATTCTCTCCAGATACCGGATACGGCTCTCGTTCTTGTTCTTATCCTTCTTAGCCGCATAATACTCAAAGTTTTCGCTCAGATCCCCCTGTGCCCTGGCCTCCTTGACAGCCTCTATGGCTTCTTTTCTGACCACCAGCTTCCGGTATTCGATTTCCTCCTGGATTTTCTTTACGTCATTCTCTGTCAGCTGTTCGCGCATTTCTCTCTGCCTCTTTTCCTGATATTTCCGGTTACGATATCTTGGTTCCCGCCTCGGCCAGAAAACCACGTTTAAAAAGCTCTTCCGCTATCTCATCCAGGGTCTGCTCGCTGTCTGCAAGAACCGTATGGTAGTGATAACCCGAAGTGATATTCTTCAGAGGACTTGATTGTCCTCCCTGTATGCCTCTCACAAACTCAGCAGCCTTCTTTCTGGAATCAACAGACAGATCTGCCCTGAGCTGTCCATAAACCTCATGACGTATGAACACGTCCTCCACTTTGCCTCCGCAGTCAACGATCAGATTCAGCTCCTCCAGAATCTCACTGTCCTTATGGCACACGTAGAACACACGGCTCGCAAACACCGGGGCATGAAACACATACCCCCGGTGCGTGGAAAGAATATCCTGTTTCTGCGCCCGCAAAAGTGCAATATCCTGCACAATCACCTGGCGGCTGACCTGGAACCGCTGTGCCAGCTTCGTACCGGAAACAGGTTCCGGGCTGCGCCTGATATATTCTAAAATTTCCTGTCTGCGTTTTTCGCCGTTCATCCTCACTTATTCCTTTCTCGCTGTCCTTTTGCGGTGCTTCCTTTCATACTCCCAAAGCCGGCCCGCTGCACCTGCCGCTAACAGGACACGGGATGCAGATTTTTCAGGGAAATATCAAGAATCGGTGAGGAATGCGTCAGCGCCCCGCTGGAAATATAATCCACGCCGATAGATACAAGCCTTTCCACATTCTCCCTGGTCACATTGCCGGAACACTCCGTCTCAGCCCTTCCGTCAATGATTCGGATGGCCTCCTTCATCATCTCCGGTGTCATATTGTCCAGCATGATGATATCAGCCCCTGCTTCCACGGCCTCCTTCACCATATCAAGATTTTCTGCTTCTATTTCAATCTTACGCACAAAAGGTGCATATTCTTTTGCCATTTCCACAGCCTTTGTCACACTTCCTGCTGCCCCTATATGATTGTCTTTTAATAAAATACCATCCGACAGATTATATCTGTGATTATATCCGCCGCCCACTTTTACTGCGTATTTCTCAAAAACACGCATATTCGGCGTTGTCTTTCTGGTATCCAGAAGTTTTGTCTTGCTGCCTGCAAGCAGATCCGCGATCTGCCTTGTATAGCTGGCGATCCCGCTCATTCTCTGCAGATAGTTCAAAGCAACACGCTCACCGGAGAGAAGTACCCGGATATCTCCGTGAAGCGTTGCCATAAGCTGACCGTTTTTCACCCGGTCACCGTCATTTACATAAAACTCCACCTCTGTCTTTTCATCCAGAAGTTCAAAGACTCTTTTAAAAACATCAAGTCCGGCTATCACACCATCCTGCTTACAGATCAACTGCACCTCGCCGGGGCATGCCCCGCGCATTACCGCATTGGTGGTAATATCCTCACTGGTTATATCTTCCTGCAGAGCCTGCATGATCAAATGGTCTGCATTTAATTTCATTGTAATCTGATTCATACCGCTTTTTTCACCCTTTCGATTTCTTTCAAAACGCTCTCTCCGTACATCCTCTGAAGCTCTTCCTGCCTCGGAAAGCCTTCTCTCTCCGCTTTCGTCAGAAGCATGGCTGCCTTTTCCCGGCATATTTCTCCATTCTCCTGCTGCTCACGCTCTGAGATCCGCAAAGCCGCACGCTTTGCAAACACCAGACTCTCCAGCAGGGAATTACTTGCCAGGCGGTTTGCGCCGTGAACGCCGTTGCAGCTTGTCTCTCCTGCCGCGTAAAGATTTTCCATTGTAGTCCTGCTGTCTAAATCCACTTTTACACCGCCCATAAAATAATGCTGGGCAGGCACAACAGGAATACATTCCTTTCTCACATCATACCCTTCCTCCAGACATCGCTCAAAAATATTGGGGAAATGAGACATGATCTCTTCCTCCCCAAGGGGGCGCATATCCAGCCACACATAGGGTTTGTGGTCTATCTCCATCTGCCTGTGGATGGCGTCTGCAAGAATATCCCGGGGAAGCACCTCATTGGCAAAACGCTCCATATTGGCATTGTATAATTTCGCACCCTCCCCGCGCACGGACTCCGATATAAGGAATCTGCGGCCCGGTTTCTTGGAATATAAGGTTGTAGGGTGAATCTGTACGTAATCCGGATGCTCCAGCTCAACGCCGTGCTTCAGCGCAATAGCAAGGGCATCTCCTGTCAGATGAGGAAAATTGGTGGAATGCTCATAAAGCCCGCCGATTCCGCCGCAGGCCCAGATTGTATCCCGGGCTGTGATTCCAAATGTACTGCCGTCCTCCCGGCGTGCCACAATACCGTAACACCGGTTATTCTCCTCCAGTATATCAATCATGGTTGTCCTTGTCAAAATTTTTACATTGGGAAGTTTCTGGACTGTTTCCAGCAGCCTGCTTGTGATCTCTTTTCCTGTGATATCTTTGTGAAACAGGATTCTCGGCCTGGAATGGGCACCTTCCCTGGTATAAGCCAGTTCCCCATCTCTGCGGTTAAAATCCACACCACAGGCGATCAGCTCCTCTATCACTTCTCTGGAGGAACGGATCATCATATCCACGGATTCTTTCCTGTTCTCATAGTGTCCGGCTTTCAGGGTGTCCTCCATGAATGCATCATAATCCTCTTCATCCCGCAGCACACAGATGCCTCCCTGAGCCAGAAAAGAATCACTGTTCTCCAGGTCATCCTTTGTCAGCATCAGAACCTGTTTCTCTCTAGGCAGGTGAAGAGCTGCAAAAAGCCCCGCAACACCTGTTCCCACGATCACGATATCTGTTTTTTCTCTTTTCATTTTCTCCTAAACCTTCTTTCCATCCGCAGCCTGCCGTTTCACAAAGGCAGTGCGGGTTACACTACTTTGCGGTCTCGAGCATCCGGTTCAGAGGCACATTGGCCTTTCTGCAGAGGCTGTCGTCCACACTTACCTCTCCTTTATTGTATTTCAGACAGTCGCGCACCTTTTCCAGGGTTATCTTTTTCATGGATGTACAGGTCTGTCCGCCGGGCAGTGTATAGAATTTTTTGTCCGGATTTTTCTGCTGCAGTTCGTACAGCACACCGTTTTCTGTTCCGATAATAAATTCTTTTTTATCACTTTTTGTGGCATGATCAATGATGCCCGATGTGCTGCCCACATAATCAGCAAGCTCCAGTACTTCCTTTGTGCACTCCGGATGCACCAGAAACTCCACACCTGGATGGCAGCGTTTTATTTCTTCCACCTGCTCTTTATTTACTTCTTTATGTACATAACAGTAACCGTCATTGAGAATCACATTTTTCTCCGGGACCTGTTTCGCCACATAGCTGCCCAGGTTTTCATCCGGAATAAAAAAGATATTCTTATTGGGAAGTTTCCTTACTATCTCAACCGCGTTTGAGGAAGTCACACATACGTCTGCGTATGTCTTCAGTGCAGCACTGGAATTGATATAGCAGACAACTGCCAGGTCCTCATACTCTTCTCTCATTTTTTCGATCTTACCGGCAGCCGCCATATGGGCCATAGGACAATCCGCTGTGGTGTCCGGCATGAGTACGGTTTTTTCAGGGTTCAGGATTTTTGCACTCTCTCCCATGAAAGTTACCCCCGCAAAGACCAGGGTACTGGCTTCCAGCTTTGTGGCAATCTTGCTCAGATAAAAAGAATCTCCAATATAATCCGCACATGCCTGCACCTCACCCGGCACATAGTAGTGGGCAAGAATCACTGCATCCTTTTCTTTCTTCAGTTCCTCGATTTCCCGATAAATGGAATCCACGGTTTCTCCTCCTCGATTTTACGAATTTTTAACATTATACAACTTTCCTTTACATCTGACAAGACAGTTGTAAAATTGTACTGTAATACATACAAAAAAGAGACTGCACCATGTACAATCTCTCCCATGTATTTCTCTACTTTTTCAAACACCCGACCCCATACATCATCATATCCTCAGCCATGGCCGCAATCTCCTCCGCCCCTGTCACCATGCCCTCTCTCAGCCACTCTTCCAAAAGGCCAATGCATCCCGCACTGGCAAACGCATAGAAATATTCTATTTCCTTCGGAGACGCCATGGCAAAGAACCGGGAGTACGCTTCCACACATTTTTCCCGTCCGAGGCTCAGAAGCCGTACAGCAAAGTTTTTATCCCCGTAATCACCCAGCGTCACGGTACAGAGATCCGCGTTTTCCTTCAGACACCGGAATATCTCCGTGGTGATCTTCAGCGGAGTCAATTCCCTGTTCTCCACTGACAGGAGGGGCTCCAGCGCTCTTTCAATATCCCTGGTCATCTCCTCCTCTATCTGTTCCAGCAAGTCGTAAATGTCTTTATAATGTGCATAGAAAGTCCCTCTGTTGATACCTGCAAGACCGCACAGCTCTCTTATGGAGATGCTGTGTATGGGTTTTTCGCGAAGCAGTTCCATAAATGCTTTTCTGATAAGCTGTTTTGTCATTCTGGTTCTCTGGTCGCCTGATTTTCCCATAGGACGGCCTCCTTTCTCAAATGCCCGACACTTTTTGCCTGAACTGTTCAAAAACCATCCAAATGGCTCAAATCTGCCGATTGTTTTCCTGTTATACTCTCATTATAATAAATAATAGAAAAAGAATCAACTGAGTTTATATTCCGCCCCCGGAATGCGCATCAAATATTTGTGTCAAAAAGGAGATGTTTCCTTATGAAAACACTATATCTTGTTACGGGAGCAGACGGCCACCTGGGCAGCACCATTGTTCGTCTGCTGAAAAAACAAAATCTTCCTGTAAGAGGACTGCTTCTCCCCGGAAAAGCAGAGCCGGATATCCGCGGTGTCCGGTATTTCCACGGAGACATACGGAAACCGGAAAGCTTAAGACCCTTCTTTGAAAATACCGGACACAGCAGTCTGGCCGTCATACACGCTGCCGGCATGATCTCTATCGCTGAGGATGTGACCCCGGAGTTATACGACGTCAATGTAAACGGAACGAAAAACATAATTGCCATGTGTCTGCAGTACAAGGTAAAAAGGCTTCTCTATGTAAGCTCCGTACATGCGATCCCGGAGCAGAATAAACTGAAAGTCCTGCATGAGACAACCAAATTCTCCCCTGACCTGGTGGTCGGCGCCTATGCCAAGACTAAAGCGGAGGCAACCAGAGCGGTACTGGAAGCTGTGCCAAAGGGACTTGACGCTGTGGTTGTCCATCCTTCAGGAATTTTAGGTCCCTTTGACACCTCGGGCAATCACCTGGTACAGATGGTAACTGATTATATAGAGGGACGTCTTCCGGCCTGTGTAAACGGCGGCTATGATTTTGTGGATGTCCGCGATGTGGCTTCCGGCTGTCTGGCTGCCTTAGAGCGCGGACGGAAAGGTGAATGCTATATTCTCTCAAACCGCCATTATGAGATAAAAGATGTTCTGAAAATGGTAAAAATGCAGAGCGGCGGCAGACGCCTGCCGGTTCTACCCATGTGGATGGCAAAGATGGCGGCGCCTCTCATTGGGGGAATCTGCCGCATAAAAAAACACCGTCCTCTGTACACCCGCTATTCCCTGTATACCCTGCAGAGCAATGACCGGTTTGACCACACAAAAGCCACTGCTGAGCTGGGTTTTAAGCCAAGAGATCTGTTCCAGACTATTGCAGATACAATTGCCTGGATGAAAAAGAAAAGCCACGGTATTCTGTTTTAAAATGACATACTCTTACCATTTGAAAAGGCGGACGGCCTTCCTAACCCCTTCGGAAGATACCGTCCGCCTTGTATTGTCACTGCCAGTTTATCTTATTTTCCATTATGATCTTCTGCTTTTCGGCCCGAATACAGCCGATTTCGTAACAGTCATAATATCTGCTCAGATGCGCTTCTATCCGGTCTGCTGCCTCCCGCTGCACCACCAGTATAAATCCCACACCACAGTTGAACGTGGAGAGCATTTCCCTGTCACTGATATTTCCGCACTGTCTGATAAAGCGGAAGACAGGCAGTGTCTTTATCCTGTCAAGCTCTATCACAGCGCTTAAGCCGTCCGGAATCACCCGGCACAGGTTCCCTTCTATTCCGCCTCCTGTAATATGGGCCATGCCGTGAACACCGCTGTTTCCCATTATGCCTTTCAGCGCTTTATAGTAAGGCGTGTGGGGCTTCATGATCTGTTCTATAAATGTCATACCCTCCACCTTTTCCAGTTTGATCTCCGGCATCCGGTCCATGAGCATACGGACAAGGGAATAGCCGTTGGTGTGCAGCCCGTTAGATGCAAGGGCCAGCACCGTGTCCCCCTCTTCCATGGCGGAGCCGTCAATGATCCTGTCCTTCTCCACAATGCCGGCAATGCTGGAGGTGAGCACATATACCCCCTTTTCCACCACGGCAGGCTGTACGCTTGTCTCCCCTCCCACCAGGGAACATTCATTCTCCCGGCAGGCATCCGATACCCCTTTGACCAGAGCACTGATGGTGTCTTTCTCCGCATTTCCGCACACGATCGTATCCAGCACGGCAAGCGGTTTTGCCCCCATGACAGCAATGTCATTGACCAGATGATTTATCATATCATGGCAGATGGAGTCCGTGTAGCCATACTCCATGGCAAGCTTCTGTTTTGACCCCGGCTCCTCTGACTTCAGAACCAGCACAGGGTTCTTTATCTCCGGAAAAGAAATATCGTAGAGAGAAGCAAACGGCCCGAGTCCGTTCAGAACCCTTTTATCTCCTGTCTCCAGGTGCTTTGCCATCTCCTTTTTGATCGTGTCTGTGTAGGCAATATCCACTCCTGCTTTACTGTAGGACAATTCCTCACCGTCCTTCTCACAGCCCGAAAGCAGTTCATCCACAGTCACCTCCATGACCGCGGAAAGCTCCGGCAGCAGCTCCACATTGGGAAATGTACTGCCCTTTTCCCATTTGGATACAGCCTGAAAAGAAATATTCAGCCTGTCTGCAAGCTGCTGCTGCGTCATTCCCAGTTCTCTTCTTTTTCCTGAAATAAAACCTCCTATTTTTACGCTGTCAAGCATGGCTTTTCCTCCTCGTCTTTATGCCTTAATCATACCCCTGCACCACGCTTTGGACAATAACGGAATATTTGAATTTCATCTCATTTTTCAACTGCCGGTAGAGTCCCTCTTTTATATCTTCTCCAAAGTCCTGCCGTCAGCAGCAGGGTCGAAACCTCAGCAGCCGGAAAAGCCAGCCAGATACCATCCATTTTCCAGATAAAAGACAGCACAAAGGCGAAAAACAGGATGGCAGCAACACCTCTTGCAAAAGCAATGGCAAAAGAATCCCTTCCACGCTCCACCGCTCCCATAAAAGCCGCTGCCACAATGTTGATCCCAGCCGGACAAAAGCCCAGAAAATACAGCCGCAGTCCACAAAAGGCAATATCCGCAAGTTCCTGATTCCCCTCACTGTTAAAAATCCCAATCAGATTCTGAGTAAATGCAAACGCAGCCGCACTGAACAGAATCCCCACAGCCGCAGCCAGCAGAACCGCTCTTAAAAGCACCGCGGTACTTTCCTTTTTCCTGCCTTCCCCGTAAAAACGGCTGATCAGAGGCTGGCTTCCCTGCGAAATACCGGTAAATACAGATACAGCTACCAGGGCCAGATTCGCCACAATCCCGTAAGCCGCCACCCCTGTATTGCCCGCCAGACGCAGAATCAGCAGATTAAACACAATGAGCACAACTGCGGAAGACAGCTCATTGATAAATGCGGATATACCAAGACTGCAGATATCCAATACCCGCCGCCCAAGCGCTCTTTGATCAAAGCTCCAGGTAAACCGGTTTTTCCCTCTGATAAAATGCAGAGACAAGAGTCCTATACTGATGACCGGAGCAAACCCGGTGGCAAGAGCCGCCCCGAAGATTCCCATATTCAAGGGGAATAAGAATACATAATCAAGCAATATATTAGAAAAACTCCCGGTCAGCATAGCCGCCATGGAAAGACGGGGGCTGCCGTCGTTTCGGACAAATGCAATGAGTATGTTGTTCACAATGAAAAACGGAGCAAATCCCAGTATGGTCTTCAGATAACTCCCTGTCATCTCCTGTATGACACCCTCAGCTCCCAGGATTTTTGCCACAGCATCGGATGCGGTAAAACCAAGGAACAGAAGAACCAGCCCCACCGTAATCCCTGCCGCCGCTGAAGCGGTGAACACCTGATTTCCCTTCTGCACCTCTTTCTGTGCCCGACAGATAGCAAAACGTGTGGCACCACCGATTCCCAGCATCAGCCCCAGTCCGTTAATGATACTGTAGACAGAAATAGCCAGATTCAGCGCTGTCAGGCCGTCTGCCCCCAGACGCTTAGAGATGAAGAAAGTGTCCGCCAAAATATAACAGGACAACCCCAGCATTCCCAGAACATTTAAGGATATGTATTTGTAAAATTCTCTGTTCATTTGTTTCTGCATAAGCCAGTCTCCTTGCGATTTTAAAAAAAATGCCCAAATACATTCCTTCCATGACCTACCGGAATGTATTCAGGCATTTTCCGTCTACCCGGTGGCAGACGGTTGCTCATGCTATTGTATATCAGCGGAAGGATTTTTGCAAGAGGGATTTTGTATCCGGTTGACTTCCATCTTATTCAGGATTCCCTCCGCCGTCACACCGGGATGTGTGGCAATGATACGGCAGACCTGTTCGGTAAATTCCGGGGAACAGCCGTATTTTTTTGCCATATCTTTTATATTCTCCCCTTTTTTCATTCCCCGGCTGATATTCTCCACTGCTTTTCGGGTATCGGTTCCCACCGGAACTTTTACGGGGGTATCCGTGTGGGGAATGTCTATGCGTTTTACCTGTATCTCTCCGTTCCCGGTCTCCAGAACTGCCATGGTTATATCCTGGTTAAAGCGGCGTTTTCCGCAGCTCCCCGGATTGAGGAAGAGATGTCCGTCCCTTCGTTCCTCCAGATATTTGTGGGAATGACCGAATACGACCACATCCACACCGGTCAGATTTCGGGGGATCTCTTTTTTGTTATGCACCATATAGAAGGTAATACCGTCCAGCTCAAACCAAAGGGATACCGGTATCTGTTCCGCCCATTCTTTGTCATTATTTCCTCTGACAATGTAGAGAGGTTTATCTTTTGAAAGTTCATCCACGATTCTTTGGGTGTTAATATCTCCGCCGTGAAGAACCGCGTCACAGGTATTTACAATTTCCATCACCTCAGGACGCAGAAGCCCGTGGGTATCGGATAAGACTGCTATTCTCATTTAGCTGCTCTCCATCTAATTAGATTTTGTAACTGTCTGTCCGGTGGAACAGTTACAGGATTTCTTTTATCTTATCCGAAATCATTTTCTTTGTAAAGCACCGCCATTCGTTTATGAAAATTTTGTTGCTCCCATCATAGCGAGCATAGCCACGCCTCCGGCTATGTAGACGCCGTGCACTACCAGGCATATTTTCATCAGATTGTTCTTAACCTTCCCTTTTGTGTAAGCGGTAATCGTGAAAATACCCCCGACAAGCATCACCGCAATATACACCAGGATAATGATCTCAGCCGCAGGTGACTCCAATGCCCACGGATTCCATCGTATCGGAAAAATTGTAAACGGGAAAAATATTAAAACAGTACTTATCGCAGTAAACAGTTTTTCTTTCATCATCTATCTCCTCTCTGCCTGTCCGAAACGGATACAGGCTGCAAACAGACACACCACCGTGCAACCCACTGCCACAGGTATGAACGGCATCAGTTCAAAAGCAAAGGTCCCCATATTGGATGCCAGCTCATGCATCCTGGATGCAGCCATGAGAAACGGGTAGCACATGGGGTACGCAAACCATATTTTTGTGTTAATAAGAAGGACGGACGGCACAATAGATGCCATTCCCACACCCATGGAAAAAATGGGAGTCTGAATACTGACAGCAAGCATCCAGAAAAACGCGGCCATGGGAATGGAGGAAATGTAAATGATCCCCGCTTCTCTCAGTATATCCATAACCGGCAGCATGAAGTTATAATCCTGGATTCGGGATGCGATCGCCGCACTTGGAAAATATGCCAGGGTCATAAAAAACATCTGCACTGCTGCCAGCAAAAGAAGGATAGAAAATTTCACCAGGCAGAGGCGGGCCGCAGATACAGGCAGAGCCAGCATCTTCAGTATTCCTTTATTCTTCCGTTCTGTCTGCACCAGCATCACGGTACTGATCACAATACTTGCAGGAAACATGAACCAGGCATATCCCATAAAGCTCTGTATGAAAAAGTTATTTTCCGGGGATATCCCTTCATTTCCTATGGTAAAGTTAATATCCGCATTGATCACAGCAGTCAGCCATATGAGAAATACGGGAATCACTAAAATCCAGAGGATGCCGGAGCGACGTGTCTTTTTCAGTTCTACTCCTGCTAATGATAAAAAACTCATGTGAAATGCCTCCTTATTTTAAAATAGATGATTTCCAGCAGTCCGAAACCTGCCGTTTCCCCGCAGGATATAATCAGGCATCTAACTGCCTGCGCCCCATTAAGATTCGGATATACCTTCATGGGCATCATAAATGGCAGATAAGAGAGTATCCCGCCTCCATTTTGGAGAATGGAAGTCATAAACAGACAGATCGTGCCGATTCCCAGCGATATCCACATATTTTTACAGATGGAAGAAACTGCAGTCATACAGAGGAGCAGCGGAAGGAACATGGCAAAAGAAAATCCCATGCTCTTCCAGATTTCTGTCGTAAAGATGCGGTCTGCAGAAAACCACTTCCATCCGCAGAACCAAAGAGCTGCACCTCCCAGTACAAGCGCCCCGGCTGTCAAAACCAACAGCACACTGCATTTTCCGAAAAACAGACTCTCCGGACGCTTTGGAAGGGTATCCATGCGCTGCATGGCATTGTCTGCAAATTCTGTATGGTACATAATACATGCGCCGATAATAAGGAGAAAAGACAGCAGCATAGACATGAGCTGCCAGTTGGCTCCCATTAAAATAACTGCCGGGGAATCCTGTTTGTTTACAAAGCTCTCCGGGCGGGCTCCGATATTTACCACCGGGGCTGCCGCTGCCAGAAGTCCGCCAGCCAGAAATGCGGGAAAGAATCCGGTCCGCTTCAGCTTATTCCACTCCAATGCAGATGTCATTTTCCTGCACCTCTCTTTCTGTTATCCTCCTCCACCATTGCCAGAAATGTATCTTCCAGATTGTCAGAGGGATATCCTTCAAAGTCAGCCATCTGCCGCAGTTCCTGCAGATTCCCTTCAAAGAGGAGACGGCCATGATTCAGGATTCCGATATCATCCGCCATGAGCTCTACCTCAGGAAGCAGGTGGGAGGACACAAGGACTGTGCAGTCGTATTTCTTCGGCAGGGAACGGATCAGAGTCCTGATCTCATGGATTCCCACCGGGTCAAGACCATTGGTCGGTTCGTCCAGGAATAAAATAGGCGGGCGTCCGATAAGCGCAGAGGCCAGCCCCAGCCTCTGTTTCATACCGAGGGAATACTTTCTGGCAAGGCGTTTCCGGTACTGGGTCAGCCCTACAAGCTCCAGAGCATCCGATACGCTGGATTTCGGAAGACCCAGGATTTTTCTTATAATCTCCAGATTCTCTTCCCCTGTCAGGTTGCCGTAAAAAGCGGGTGCTTCTATGAAAGACCCCACTTCCCTGAGAATCTTCATCCTGTCTCTGGGGAAGGTATTGCTGTTAATGGTAAAACGGCCTTTTGTAGGCTTTGTCAGTCCCAAAAACATTTTCATAGTAGTGGATTTACCAGCCCCATTCGGTCCCAGAAATCCGTAAACACTGCCCTTTCGTATATGCATGTTCAGGTCAGCGACAGCCGTAAAGTCAGCGTATTCTTTTGTCAGATGGTATGTTTCTATAATATTCATTTTCATGTCTCCCTTCCGGATTCTTTTTCTTTGTTTCTGTCTTTATTATAGAAAGCCAACCTTACATCTGCATTCTGATAACCTTACATTTACCTTACATTTCGGTATTATTCCCACGGGCAGGCGGATTTGCTGATATAATAAGGATACGGGGAGCTACTCAGCCGGATGAATAGATACAAATACGGAAAATATATTTGCAGGGAGGTACAGACAATGGCAAATGATCGTTTGAAAAGAAAAAGAATACTTCTTGTAGACGATGAACCGGAGCTGCTTGATATGGTTGTCTCTATTTTACAGGAAGAGGGATATTTACAGATAAAAACCGCAAAAAATACGGCGGAGGCACTGGCTGCCTGCCGTGAGTGGAATCCTGAGTTTAGCATTTTTGATGTTATGCTGCCGGATGGCGATGGTTTCTCCCTGTTTCAAAAGGTCCGGGAGTTTTCTGACTTTCCCATCCTTTTTTTAACCGCACGCGGAGAGGATGAGGACAAATTTACAGGACTTGGCCTGGGTGCTGATGATTATATGGTAAAACCGTTTCTGCCCAGAGAACTGATCCTGCGGGTTCATGTTATATTAAAGAGAAGCTATCGGAATGAATCAAATCTCGTGTATCTGAAAGCCTGTGCCCTGGATTTTGACCGGGCAGAAATTATACGGAACGGGGAACATATTGCCCTGACTGCCAAGGAATTTGAACTGCTGCAGGTTCTCAGCCGGAATGCCGGCAGGATCGTGACGATTGATATGCTCTGTGAGGCAGTTTGGGGTGACAATCCGTTTGGCTATGAAAACTCTCTTATGGCGCATATCCGGCGGATAAGGGAAAAAATTGAGGAAAACCCATCCAGACCGGAATCCCTTCTGACTGTCAAGGGACTGGGATATAAACTGCTCATGGAGGACGTACGATGAAAAGTATTCTGAAACTGATCAAACGGTTTATTGTAACCATGCTGTTTTCCCTTGTGCTGCTGCTTTTCCTTAATTTTTTTCTCCTGCTCCTTATCTCATATAAGCAGGCAGCAAACCACGGAGCATGGTCATCTGCAGATACTGTGGCCTCTGCCCTTACTGAGAACGGGGATGGAACATACCGGTTGTCCGCCCAGGGAGAGGATATCCTTTCCAGGACAAATGCCTGGGCTATCTTAGTGGATAATGAAACCGGATATATTCTCTGGAACAGCAGCAATCTTCCGGAGGGGATTCCCACACAGTATTCAGCAGCCAGCATTGCCATGGCGGTCAGAGGGTATATCAATGATTATCCCATCACTACCAGCGGGTACGGGGATGATTTGATCATGCTTGGTTTTCCGAAGAAATCTTACTGGAAATTAATATCCAATACCTTTGACTATGATTTCATCAGAAACTTTCCTAAAACGGTGCTGCTGTTTTTAAGCTGTAATCTCATCCTTATATTTTTCGTCTATATGGTCGTTACCTCCGGGGTTCTGCGTTCTGTAAAGCCGGTCATACAGGGAATTGAGGCACTTCCTGCTGAAAGAGACGTCTATGTCAAAGAAAAGGGACTGCTGTCAGACCTGGCGGTTTCCATCAATAAAGCTGCGGAAAAACTCCGGAATCAGGATTATCAGCTTCAGAAAAAGGAGACTGCCCGTGCAAACTGGATCGCCGGAGTATCCCATGATATCCGAACGCCGCTCTCTATGGTTCTGGGATATGCAAGCCAGATTGAGGAGAACAGGGATTTGCCGGAAAGGGAGCGAAAGAAAGCACGGATCATCCGGCAGCAAAGCCTGCGGATGAAGAATCTGGTCAATGATCTGAATCTGGCGTCAAAACTGGAGTATAATGTGCAGCCTCTTCATATGGATACTGTAAATTTAGTTTCCCTGGTCAGACAGACCGCTGTGGATTTCCTGAATCTGGACCTGGAGGGAAAATATCCAATCGAATGGGTCGCAGGGGAGGATATGCAGAACTGCTGTGCAAAAGCGGATAAGGGGCTTTTAAAACGGGCGGTTTCTAACCTGATCACAAACAGTCAGGTGCATAATCCGGATGGCTGTACATTGTTCATGTCTGTGGGGAGAACAGAAAAGATGTGCAGAATCGTGGTGGAGGACAATGGCACCGGAATCACCGATGAAGAGCTTGAGAAAATCCGGAAAGCCCCCCATTATATGGTCTGCGACAGAGAGACAGGAAACCAGAGGCACGGGCTTGGGCTGATGCTGGTCAGGCAAATTGCAGAAGTGCATGGCGGAGACATGGAGGTCTCACATGGAAAAGCCGGCGGATTCCGGGTTGTTATCCGGGTGCCGAGAACAGAATGATACTATGATGAGATCTGACGATTGATATCCTGCAGGATTTTATCTATGTTATTGCCATGGACGTATAGAATTTTTTGTTCCTTTTTCCTCTGGCCTATTATTTTATAATACAGTCCGTGTTTCAGCACATCTGTGTTGAAGATAATATATCTCTTGCAGTGTAATACAGAATTGTCAAAATGCAGGTTGTCTGATGAAAGGAACTGGCTGCGCGGCAGGTATTGTTTCATCTTTCTCTGCCAGTTTATATGCCCGCCGATTATGAGCATTTTTTCGCCTTTCATCAGCGCTGCATGGTCTTCTGTGCGGTGGGATTCTTCGTGGTTTTGATATGCTTTTGCCTGTGAATCCACTGTTTTTAAATGTACTTTCTGTGCACATTCAGTCCGGGCACGTTCTTGCAGTACGCATTCTGCTTGTGCGTGTTCTGTCTGAGCACTTTCTGCTTGTGCACGTTCTGCCCGGGCGCATCCTATCTGGGCGCATTCTGTCCGAACGCGTTCTGTCCGAGTGCATTCTGTCCGGACGCGTTCTGTCCGAGCGCTTTCTGTCGAAGGATTTTCTGTCTGGATGTATTCTGTCTGAGCGCTTTTTGTCCGAGCGTTTTCTGTCTGAGCGCATCCTGTCTGGGATTCTGTCCGAGCGTTTTCTGTCTGAACACATCCTATCCATTCACATCCTGTTTTTGCAGATTCTGTTTGTATGACACCTGCGCCTTTACCTCCTGTCTGTGTAAACGGGAAAACATAATTCCGCAGGCTGATCAATTCCTCCCGCTCCAGCGCATTTTTTTCCTCCGTATTTTGAATCTTCACCTTCAGCTTTTCTTTCTCTTTTTCACATTGCTCCAGGCAATTTTCCAATTCCCTTTTCTTTTGTTCCAGATACGCTGTCCTGCTCTGCAGGTTCTCTATTTTATTGAGGAATTCCTTCCTATCCTTCTCAGCTCTTCGCTGACGGTAGCGGTATTCCTCCGGATCATTCTTTTCACATAACTGCTGCAGACTATGGATATATTTACACAAGCTTGCTATGAGTAATGTCTGTTTATACTCCTGCCATTTCATTCCCTCTGACAGGGAACAGATAAAGTCTATATCTTTCTGCTCCAGCTCAATTCCTGCAAGCATACGCAGGTTCAAATGAAAATATTCAAATACTGTCCCGGGATCAGGCACAGTTCTCTCTGTTTCTGTCCCATCCAGATAATAGCAGGTATAATAGGATTCCATCCGCGGATGACCCTTCTGCAGATTTCTGTGCAGTCTTCTGCCTCCGTTTTCTGTAATTTCCGGCTCCGGCAATGTTTCCAGATCCTCTTCATATGATTGAAGAATCTGAAGCCCCAAATAAAAATCATAATCCTCATGTACCGGAATTTCCAATTCTTCAGCTATTACCAAAAGAACCATCATCTCCGACGCGGCATGTACCATATCATTGCTGTCCTGAACTATCTTTTGGAACATGGAGCCATCTATGTATTCTGCTTTTTTTAACTGGTTCTTAAGATTCCGGTAACCCTTTTCCAGAATTTCTGTAAAGTCTTTGTATCGCCTGTGCTCATCTGCATCACTGTCCTCTGCAGCTTCTTCTTCCAGGCGTATCCGTTCAATCAAACCCACTGCCATGCTTGCCGGAAGCCTGTCAGCCACGAGAAACCAGGATAAAAAGTCCGAATCTTTGTAGCTGGAATTTTTATATGCATCGTAACATGTTTCGCCTTCCTTTTCCGCATATTCCATTATGGCTTCTCTGCACGTCTCATTTCTGACGATTGCATATGCCAGAAAAAGAATACTTTCCACCTGTACCTCCTCGTGATCCATATTCAGCGCAGGGCCTACTGCTGCTGCAAGTAACTGGGGAAGTTCTTCCTGTCCGCGTTTTAACAATTTTCTCCTGATAATGGCATCAAATACATGCTCCTTCTGTTCCTGGTTCCACAGTATGCTCTTTTTCACAACACTGCCCATTTGCGATGACTCGAAAAATCCTTCTCTGCCATCTGCATTCATCATAGCCTGAATCAGCATATTCCGGGATTCTTTTGAGGATTCCATACACCAGTTAATAAATGCCGCCTTAGAATGCACACAGCATCTTAAACCTTCACACACAATGTTTTTTTGTACCATAAAAAACCTCCTTTAGATATGGAATAAAATGATTTGGTAAATTTGGCGAAACGCCTGATTTTGTTTAAAAGATATAATTAGATATTTTAGAGAGGCAAGAACTTTGCCTGTTGTTGTGGAAATACAATATCATATTTGGTCACGAAATGCAAGGACAAAATTTATTTTTTCCGGGCATGACTTATCCACCAAGTCATGCCTTTATCTGCCATGGCAAATGGAAATCCCGGCTATTGTGGATAACTTGCCACCTTAACGGGACCTTCCGGCCCATTTTCTCATAGTTTTCCACAGTCAAATTGAAAGGCCCCGTTGGAACATTCGCTTTTCAGCTCCTTTTGCTGCAAAAAGAGTAGACCCTGCTCAACAGGCTGGTAAAATATAAGAAGAACCTCCTCCTTTTCCTGCATGATTTTTCCGTGCCATTTGAGATGACATGAGCGAAAGAGATTTGAGGAAGTGCAAAAATCCAGAAAGCCCTGACACTTCCAGTGAGTCTGACTTAGTCTATGAAAGATTACCTGCTATTCCGTTCCAATATCTTAGAATTATAGGCATTTCTGGCGATTCTGATCAGATTCTCATCGTGCTTTACCTACTATTCAACTCTAATATTTTAGAATTATAGGTATTTCTTAAGTTTCTGGCCAATTTTTCTTCCTGCTTTACCTACTATTCATTTCTAACATTTTAGAATTATAGGTATTTCTTAAGTTTCTGGCCAATTTTTCTTCCTGCTTTACCTACTATTCATTTCTAACATTTTAGAATTATAGGTATTTCTTAAGTTTCTGACTAATTTTCCTTCTTGCTTTACCTATATTTCAATCTAAGATTTTAAAATTATAGGTATTTCTTAAGTTTCTGGCCAAATTTTCTTTCTGCTTTACCTACTATTTCAATTCAACATCTTAAAATTATAGGCATCCCTTAATGTTCCGTAATAGTTCAGACAAGCTGAACCGTTACGCAGCCAGCGCAATATAAAGAAAAATGTTCTTATCCGTGCATCGCGAAATATATTGCCGGGCACAGGGCACACAGCCAATCCTCAGCATAAAACCGGCTGCTCTTTGATAAACATGAGGATAAAACCAGCCAGCAGCAGCAAGGAAGATCCCCAGATAGCCTGACTGCCCAAATGTGCAGTAACCAGTGCCCCGGTAGTTGCGCCTATGGCGAAAACCAGGATGATAAAATAATAGTGGGCACTCTTCCGCCTAAGCGTTTTATCTTTGGTTATATGATATCTGCAGAGCATTTCCGTGGCACTTCGGATGTTGCCGATACACATGGTAGTAGCACATGGAAGACCATGAAATTTTCGGAAGCTGTTGACCTGCATGGCACAGGCAAAGGACATCAGGGCATTGGCACTTATATTCAGGGATTGAGGGAGAAAACCGGTGATGATCAGTAAAAAAGATTCTATCAGAAGAATAATCTGCCTCCAGTGGATTTTGTCATTTTCCCTGAAAAGGCAATGTACCCGCTCCGTAATATAAACGCCCAGGAAAAAAGCGGCGAGGGGAATGAGATAATGAAGCGCTGTCTTCCATTGGCCCTGGGCCAGATTTTGACCGAGCAGAACAATATTACCGGTTTGTGCATTGGCAAAGACTTTGCCGCGGCAGTTATAGGAATAGGCGTCCTGAAAACCGCCGGCCAGAGTTAGAAATATGGCAAGAGGCATGGACTCTGACATTTGCTTTTTTTTAATTTCTGGTTTCATGATTCCTCCTGTTGACCGCTGTCGGTTTGGGTTGTTTTTTATTCTTTTATATATTATACTTTTGTGAAGCAAGATGTAAAATATATATTTCGTATCGCTTTTATATCATAATAATATATCAGACAGCGGTTATTATTTATTACAGCCAAAAAAGAAGGAAATTGATAGCGAAGAGCAAACGATTGCCACAGAGATTGCAGCGCCCAAAGGAAAGGCAGAGTAACTTTAATGAATATAACATATGATTATTATAAAATTTTTTATTTCGTAGCGAAATATCACAGCTTTACAAAGGCGGCCTCTGTTCTGATGAACAGTCAGCCCAATATTACCAGATCCATGAATAATCTGGAGCACGAGCTGGGATGCAGACTTTTGGTGCGCTCCAACAGGGGCGTAAAGCTAACACCGGAGGGGGAAATGCTCTTCCGGCATGTATCCCTGGCTGTGGAACAGATTCAGGCCGGAGAGGAAGAACTGCGGTCAGCGCAGTCTCTGCAAAACGGGCAGGTTTCCATCGGAGCCAGCGAAACGGCACTGCATGGGCTGCTTCTGCATAAACTCGGGGAATTTCACAGGAAATACCCGGGAGTAAGGATACGGATTTCTAATCAGACCACGCCTCAGGCCATACAGGCTTTGAAAAACGGTACCGTAGATTTTGCCGTTATCACAAATCCATCGGGCATCACCAGGCCATTAAAAGAAATTCCGCTGAAATATTTCAGGGAAATCCTTGTAGGCGGGCCGCAGTTTTCCGGGTTTTCCGAAAAAACATGGCATCTCGGGGAACTGAAACAGTTCTCCTTTGTGTGTATGGATAAAAGATCAAGAAGTTATGAATTGTATGGGGACTTTTTCCTGGAACACGGCTTAACCTTGGAACCGGATTTGGAGGCTGCTACCATGGACCAGGTTCTGATGATGGTGAAAAACGGGCTTGGAATCGGATTTCTTCCCGAAGAATTTGCCGGGGATGCTTTGGAGAAAAATGAAATTTTCAGAATTCCACTGCATATAGAACCGCCGAAGCGCTCCATATGCCTGATTCAGGATACGGAGCGCCCGCTCAGTGTTGCAGCTAAAAAATTAAGCGAACTTTTGCAACATCAATAAATTGTGTTGAAAATGTCTTATTCTTTATTTCTCGAAGCCCTTTCCGTTAATTTACAGCTTCTTCCTCCCCATCCTGACATCCTCCATCAGCGCCTGGAGTTCATCAGACATATGGTCAAACAAATAATTTTTTCCATTTTGCCCCTGGTTCAGATAATTGCTTCGGATCTCTATGTCTGCAGCCTGAATCTCCTCTTTCAGGCCGGCGGCTGAGAGGCGGCTCGCGCCCTGTCCCAGAATGATGATCTGCTCCAGTGCGTCAGAGGTTGCCACGGTAACCCGGTGTTTTCTTCCAATCTCATGGACCGTTTTCTCAATGTACTGGTCCGCTGTTTCCGCCTCTTTTGTATAAACTACATAGATATTGTGGTATTTCATTACTTCTCCCGTATTGCCCTCCACTTTATAGGCATCATATACGAGGATCAGTGTGTTCTTCTTATATCCCTGATAATTGCTGAGGATGTCCATGAGCTTATTTCTGGCGGCCTCAATGCTGGCATTGGCAAGATCTTTTAACTCTTCCCATGCAAATATAATATTATAGCCGTCTACCAGCAGGTATTCCTCCTCTGTCACCTGCTTTGCAGGCCTGTATTGCCTGGAGGAAGATGACTCTGCGCTTACGGTACGTTTTCTGTTGAATGGATTTCTTTCCTTTTTGGCAGTTCCGTATGTGCGGGCAAAGATTTCTTCCAGCTCTTTTTCATCTGCCAGACCGCCGCCCGTGTAAGAGGAAGGTGATATCTGAGCGGATGATTCCTGAACCGGCTTCTCTTTTTTCTCCAGACTAAGGCCGCTGTCCAGATGCATGTAATCCCGTACTTTATCATAACTCACCACAAAACCGGCACCATGGGAACAGAAAACAGAGCCTGTGGGATTTTCCGTATCCTTCTCGGAATCATAGCCTTTTTCAGCGATGACCTCCTCCGCATTGTGGCAGGGTTCGTATCCCTTCAGTGTGCAGGAAAGACGTCCGTGGCCTTTGGTATAGGCGATCACCTCTGTCTGGTAATCCCGCATGGCGGATACAGGGGCAGTACCTGTCAGTATGGTCATATCCCCCTCTATGATCGGTTCGGAAAATGTACCGTACATTTTCTGGATGTCTGAGAGCGCCCTTCCCACCTTGTCGGAGGGGATTTCCAGCCGGTATTCGTAGACAGGTTCCAGCAGCAGACTGGTTGTACATTTCAGTCCGTGGCGCACGGCACGATAAGTAGCCTGCCGGAAATCTCCGCCTTCTGTATGCTTTAAATGTGCTCGTCCTGTCACCAGTGTGATCTTCATATCCGTGATCTCGGAACCTGTCAGCACACCTCTGTGGCGTTTTTCTTCCAGATGTGTCAGCACCAGACGCTGCCAGTTTCGTTCCAGGATATCCTCACTGCAGGCTGTCTCGAACTGCAGGCCGCTGCCCCGCTCTCCCGGCTCCATGAGAAGATGCACCTCCGCATAGTGGCGGAGAGGTTCAAAATGCCCTACCCCTTCCACCGGCTCTGTGATGGTTTCTTTGTACACGATACTTCCCGCTCCAAATTCCACTTCCGTGCCAAATCGTTCCCCGATCAGCCGTTTCAGAATTTCTATCTGCACCTCTCCCATAACCTGTGCATGGATTTCATTGGACTGCTCTTCCCAGACAATGTGCAGTTCCGGTTCTTCCTCCTCCAGCTGGCGGAGCTTCAGATACATCTGGTGCACATCACATTCCGGCGGAAGCTGGATCTGATAGGTGAGAACAGGCTCAAGAAGCGGCAGCTCCGACTCAGTCTCAGCGCCCAGCCCCTCTCCGCAGTATGTCCTGGACAGCCCTGTCACCGCGCACACTGTCCCTGCAGGTGCCTCGCTCACAGCACGGAAACCGGCTCCGGAATAGATACGGAGCTGGTCCGCTTTTTCCTCCCAGATCTCATCACTATCCGCCTGTTCATCACGGCGGTTTGTCAGCATTCCTTTCACCTTCAGAGTTCCGCCCGTGATTTTCATATAAGTCAGACGGGTCCCCTGGGCGTCCCTGGCTATTTTGTATATCCTGGCGCCGAAATCCTCCGGGTATTTCGGACAGGCCGTATAGGTTTCCAGACCCTGCAGAAACTCCTCCACTCCTTCTATTTTCAGGGCAGAGCCGAAATAGCAGGGAAATACTTTCCGCTCCGCTATCAGCCGGACGATTTCTCCCTGCTCCACAGTGCCGTCAGACAGATATTTTTCCAGTACGGCCTCATCACTCATAGCCAGATTCTCATAAAAGGCCTCCTGTTCCTCCTCAAAGGCTATACACCTTTCATCCAGGCGTTTCTGCAGTTCTTCCAGCAGCTTCTGCCTGTCAGTTCCCTCCTGGTCCATTTTATTGATAAACAAGAACACAGGAATCTCGTATCGGGTCAGAAGCCTCCACAATGTCTGCACATGTCCCTGTACGCCATCAGCGCCGCTGATGACCAGGACCGCGTAATCCAGTATCTGCAGGGTCCTTTCCATCTCCGCCGAAAAGTCCACATGCCCCGGGGTATCCAGAAGTGTCACTTCCTTTTCTCCCAGTTTTACCTCAGCCTGTTTGGAAAAGATTGTGATTCCCCGCTCCCGTTCCAGGTCATAGGTGTCCAGAAATGCATCCTGATGGTCCACACGCCCTGGTTTTCTGATACTGCCCGTCAGATACAGGATACTCTCAGCCAGTGTTGTCTTGCCGGCATCCACGTGGGCCAACAGACCCACACTCATATGTTTTGACGTTTTATAAAACGATTTATTCTCTCTCTTTTCGGATGTATTTTCCATGAAAATACCCCTTTCTGTGATATATAATACAGTGCTTATCATATCACAGAAAGGGGTGTAAGTCGATAAGTATCATCGCATAAACAGGCTCATGTTAACCGACAAGATCACAGCAGCCATACAGCGGTGGAATGGTTATCATATAAAGGCTACAGGAACTGCAGTAAATTCTCTGTTCCTAAAACCGTTCTATTCGTTTTTCTTTGCCACCGCCACAATAGGGATAAATACTGTACACAACACTACTGCCAGGCATACATATCCCTCATATCTCCTCCATAATACCTCCCCCGTTGCTTTTAACAGCAAAAAATTAAGTAGTGGATTTATAACAGCAATTCCCAACATAGATATCCGTCCAGCTCGCAGGACATGGGGCCAGTTTCTGTTATTAAAATATACCCCTGCAATATGAATCCGAAACGGTCCCTGACTGTAATAATTAATCTTATTCTCATCATAGAAGGCCGGCAGAGTCTCTCTTGCAAACAGCAAAAACCATGCCCCAAATAAAAAACTCAGTCCTTCTATGGTAAAGAAACCAGTGAAAAATATCTCTTTCCCAACCTCTGCATATAGCAAAAGCCATATTTCCACCCCGGCAAGAGCCATACACAGCAAGTAGCGAATCATATTCTTTCTCTGTTTTAACCTTTTTTCTTCCTGTTCCTCCGCCGATAAACGAAGGGAACCTGAAACGAGAGCATCTACCTCCGGCTTTGTCAGTGTTTTTTCCTCACTGATTCGCTGAGCCTGCAAAAGCTCTGTCACCGTTACACCCAGAATCTCCGCCAGCGGGCCCAGGAGTGTAATATCCGGCAGACTCAACCCCCGTTCCCACTTGCTGACTGCCTTGTCTGATACAAATAATTTTTCTGCAAGCTGTTTCTGTGTATATCCCTTTTCTTTCCGCAGTTCCAAAAGGAATGCGCCGAATCGTTCTTTGTCAATCTCAAACATGTTATCTGCCTCCTGCTTTCTAACTCAAAAGCTTATAATAAAAGGCACGATTTGGCAATCGACCGGCAGTAGAATTGTCTTTTTTGACAGCAAATACTATAGAATCAGGAGTCAAACATGATTCCTTTTTGCATATGCCTTAGGTGTGATCCCGGTTTTGCGCCGGAACATTTTAATGAAATAGCTGACATCACAAAAACCTGTCTGTTCAGCAATTTCTGTGATACTCAAACCCGAGGTCTCCAGTAACGCCGCTGCTTTGGACAGGCGGTATTCCAGCAGATACTCCGTGATGGTCATATTCATCATCTGCTTAAAATAACGGCAGCATTCATTTCGGCTCATGGACACATGATCTGCCAGCGCAGCCAGAGAAAACTTTTCCTGATAATGTTCATGAAGATAGGCGATCAGGTTCAGAATCTTCCGGGTATCACGGGCTGCCAAGCTGGGCTTCGTCTGGTCAAGCAGATTTGCTGCAAACAAAGCCCAGACATCCTGAAGGATATGCTGGGTTTTCAAACGGAATGCAGGAGAGGTATCCGGACAGTGATCGCCTACCCACATAAGCTTCGGAAATATCTCCTTTGTCCATGCATCACGGCCACGGAATACAAAGTACGGCGTATTACAATCAACTATAGGACGATAGTATGCTTCCTCGTAATAACTGCCATGGCTGCCGTACAGAATCTCAGGATGGAAAATCAGCGTAAAATACTTTGCAGTCTTATATCCCGGCGCCGGACGGATGGAGTGCAGAAATCCCGGCATAATAAAAAAACCGTCCCCCGCCGCTACTGTCTGTTCGTGTTCCAACACATATACATTTACTGCCCCTTCGCAGATCACGGAAATTTCAATCGTAGGCTGCTTGTGCCAGTTTACAAATCCCTTGTTATATTCACTGAGGTCATCCCGTGAAAGAATAAAACGAAAAGAGTCATCATAAGCAACAAGGGCGTTCATCTCCTGATCGATCGGCACCTGGCGTTTCTCCATTGTAAATCTCCTCCTCGCAGCAATACAATTATATTTTTTGAGAATATATCCATAGAAAAGCATACATTTTTTATAATATAATTATATCCATGGCATTCCGATATAGCAATACAAAATCGGAAAATCTACAGACTGCATCATGCGGATCCATAAAATGACCGCATCCGGAGGTATTACATATGAAAGCAAGACGTTCAACGGAACTTGTGGAAAAGAAAGATTTTTATAAGGAACTGTTCTCCCTTGCGATTCCAATCGGAATGCAGAACCTGCTTGTTGCCCTGATCGGCGCGTCCGATGCGCTGATGCTGGGACGGCTGACACAGGATGCTGTTTCCGCGGTTTCCCTGGCAAACCAGATTGCATTTATCATGAGCCTGTTCAGCGGCGCTGTGGTCGGCGGCGGCGGTGCTCTGATCGCCCAATACTGGGGTAAAGGCGATTGGACCATGGTTAAAAACCTGTTCTGTATGCTCATAAAATGGGCATTTGGCATCTCCTTCGTTTTCTTTGCCCTGGCAATGTTCGCACCGGAGCTATTAATGCGGATTTATACACCGGACACTGCCCTGATCAAAATCGGAGCCTCCTATCTCCGTGCGGTGAGCCTTTCTTATCTGTTCACCGGCGTTACACAGTGTTACTATCTGATAATGAAACTGGAAGGTAAGGCGCCTAAGAGCGTTTTGATTTCCGTTGTCACCCTCATAACCGACGTTGTGCTTGACTTTTTCCTGATCTACGGTTTCGCGGGGGTACCTAAACTGGGGGCAAACGGTTCCGCTTATTCCACTGTTGTTGTAGAACTGGTGGCGCTCATCTGGTGTATCGCGGAATCTCACCGTGGAGAAAGCATTCGTCCCGACCTGCAGGGGTTTCAATGGTTTTCCATCGATATAACCAAAGATCTGTTCAAAATCGCGCTTCCCATGCTGGGCAGTTCTCTTGCGTGGGGATTCGGATTTTCCATGCACTCACTGATCATGGGACACCTGGGATCCGATGCCACTGCAGCTGCATCCATCGCGTCCGTAGCACAGGAGCTTATAACCTGTGTCTGCAAGGGTATTTCTGTGGGCGCGGGAATTATGGTCGGTAAACTCCTTGGACAGAATCTGTTTGACAAGGCCAAAGAATACGGAAAAAAATTCTGCCATATTTCAATCTGGGCAGGTATTGTCCATATGGCACTGCTCTGTATCCTCGGTCCCATCGTGGCGGAGTTCTTCGTGTTATCGGAAACCGCAAAGCACTACCTGGTCATCATGCTGGTCTTCAGTGCGTTCTATGTATTCGCCTATTCCATCAATACAGTTATTGTCTGCGGTATTTTCCCTGCAGGCGGTGATGCGGGGTACGATGCGCTCAGCGTTTTCTTCGCCTCCTGGTGCTTTGCACTGCCGCTGGCACTGCTCGGAACTTTCGTATTTCACTGGCCGGTCATCGTGGTATATATCCTGATGTGCGCAGATGAGATCGTGAAAATCCCCTGGCTGTACCCCCGATATAAAAAATACCTCTGGCTGAACAATCTTACACGCGAAGAGAGCTCAGTGATGGTAAACGCGTAAATGATATCCATACCCGGCTTGAGGCGTTATTTTGCTGTGGACTCTGCCAAATCCTCCATCTTCTGGATCCGCTCCAGTACAAGGGCTGCTTCATCCAGCATGGCAGATATGAGATTGTATTCAAATACAGCAATCTCTCTTTTCTCCTCAAGTACCATGCCGACCACAGCAGAAACCTTGTCATCCTCCATAACCGGAAGATAAATCGCCTTTGCGTTTGGAAGTGTATGGGTAGTGCAGCCGGCTCTGTGTCCGTTTTCAAATACCCATTTGACCACGGCCTGCTCCGCCCGGGAGGTATAGCCTGCCCTCAGGATTTCCTCCTCTTCCTCTTCTATCCCGCTGCGAAGATAAACAGAGGGGACCTGGATCACACCGTGTTTCTTCATATATATTAACACAGTAAACTGCATCAGTTTTTGGATCTGGCCGGCCAGCTCATCGCTGACCTGCTGCCTGGTCTTTGCCCGTCTTAATTTTTTGCTGTTTACCAGCAGAATTTCCGTGCGGTATGCGCGCTTTGCGTTTTCTTCGTTCTGCTTCTGAATCTTTGACATATTCCAGGATGTGAGAAGGCTGACTGTGAACATCATGGCAAATGTCACCGGATAGCTGGCATCATACGCCTGAAGGCTGTGAACCGGCATGGTAAAAAAATAATTGAACAGAATCACACTTAGAACTGAGGCAAGCACAGAGCACACATACCCCTGGGTAAAGATGGCGGTCAGCATCACTCCCAGCAGATATGACATAATGATATTGGCTTCTGTCATCTGAAAATGCGAGAGCAGAAAACCGCCGGCTGTACTGACTGTCATCATGCCCAGCATGATCCAGAAATCCGTTCCTTTCAGCCCCTGCAGGAATTTTCCGGTCTTTACCACAGTATAAGACCGCTGACCGATTCCGCTCTGCAGATCCGGGATGATGTATACGTCAAGGCTGGGGGCATATTGATTCAAGCTTTCGACCAGGGTTTTTCTGGTCTGTCCGAACAGAACCCTGTGCGCAGTTCTGCCCATAACGATTTTCGTCACATTGCTGACTTTTGCGTATTCGGCGATCTGCCTTGACACGTCCTCTCCGTTTACCGTGGCAATCTTTGCGCCCAGGCTTCTGGCAAGACGCATATTTTCGTCCCTTCGTCTTTTCACTTTTTCATCTGCGTTCTGCAGATATCTGGTCTCCACATAGAGAGCCGTAAATTCCGCGTGAAAGGCATAGGCCAGGCGGGCTGCTGTGCGGATGACCTTTGCGTTGGAAGGCGCCGGGGAGATGCAGGTAAGAACATGTTCCCCGGTGGAGTATTCCCCGGTTCCAAACAGCTTCTTCTCCTCCTCCGCCAGATGGTTCACTCTGTCGGCCATACGGCGCAGGGCAATCTCACGGAGGGCGATCAGCTTATCTCTCGTAAAAAAGTTCTGTAAAGCCCTCTGTGCCTGAATCTCCCGGTATATCTTTCCTTCCTTCATGCGCTGGATCAGCTCTTCCGGCTCAATATCCACAAGTTTTACCTGGTCCGCCCTGTCAAACACGCGGTCCGGAATGGTCTCTCTCACCATAACGGAGGTAATCCCGGTCACATTGTCATTCAGACTCTCCAGATGCTGGATATTTACGGTTGTATACACATTGATCCCGTGCTCCAGCAGCTCCTCGATATCCTGATAGCGTTTCCTGTGACGGCAGCCGCGGATGTTGGAATGTGCCAGTTCATCCACCAGAATCACTTTGGGACGGCGTTTTAGAGCAGCGTCCAAGTCAAATTCCCTGATTTTGACCCCTTTATAGTCCACCATCAGAAAGGGAAGCTGCTCCAGTCCCTCCAGAAGTGCGGCAGTCTCCGGTCTTGCGTGGGGCTCCACATATCCGGCGATCACATCCACCTGCTGCTTTTTCAGTTCTCTTGCAGCTTCCAGCATAGCGTACGTCTTGCCTGTTCCGGCTGCGTAACCCAAAAAGATCTTAAGCTGTCCCATCTCTTTTTTACGGACCTGAGCTTCCTCTGCCCGGATCTTTTCCAGCATCTTTTCAGAACTTGGTCTTTCCATTGTGTCCATGGCATCTCCCTGCCTATATTTCTCCTATGGCCTTCGCGATTTCCAGATTACATTTCAGGACATTCACCCGCTCATGTCCGAAGACACCAAGGGTCCTGCCATCCGTATTCTCCTCCACGATCTTTCTGAGTTCTTCCTCTTTAAGCCCGGTCTTTTCAGCAATGGAAGGAATCTGGATCCTGGCGGATTCCGGTGTGATGTTCGGATCCAGGCCGGAACCGGAGGCTGTGAGCAGATCAGCAGGAATGTCACCCTTCTCCACATCCGGGTTCTTCTCCAGAAATTCCTCTACTGATTTCTCCGCGCGCTTCTTCAGTTCTTCATTGGATGGAGCCAGGTTAGAACCGCCGGAACCCACCCCTGTGTAGCTGCCGTCCTCTTTTTCTTCTTCTGTATAAGTGTTGTAATCCACCCCGGATACACGGCATTGAAAATACCTGGGATCTCCGGAAAAATCCTGCCCCACAATAGCTGAGCCCACTGCTTTTTCCGGGTCATCGGTTTTCTCTCCCTCTGCCGTGATCAGGCTTCCGTTCGCCTGATGCGGAAACATAAGCTGCCCCAGCCCGGTCAGTGCAGCGGGATAGGCAAATCCGCAGAGAACCAACATGAAAACCGTCAGAACCAGAGCGCTCCTAAAATATTTTAAAAATGATCTCATAGCATCTTCCTCCCTACATTCCCAGCACTGCAAGCAGCGGAGCCACCAGACAGTCTATGATCTTAATTCCGGCAAACGGTACGACGATACCACCCAGGCCGTAAATACCCATATTTTTCAAAAGCATGCGCTCCGCGCTCATGGGTTTGTACTTGACACCCCGCATGGCAATGGGAATCAAACACGGTATAATGACCGCATTGAAAATGAGTGCTGATAAGATAGCTGACATAGGTGTTGCCAGCTTCATGATATTTAATATCTGCATCTGCGGTATCACCATAGTGAACATGGCCGGTATAATGGCAAAATACTTTGCCACATCGTTTGCTATACTGAATGTGGTGAGGGAGCCTCTTGTAATAAGAAGCTGTTTTCCTATTTCCACCACTTCCAGAATTTTGGTGGGGTCAGAATCCAGGTCCACCATATTTGCCGCCTCTTTTGCCGCCGCTGTGCCTGAATTCATGGCCAGCCCTACATCTGCCTGGGCAAGAGCAGGGGCGTCATTGGTTCCGTCACCTGTCATGGCTACCAGTTTTCCCTCTGCCTGTTCCTTCTTAATCGCCTGTATTTTATCCTCAGGCCTGCATTCGGCAATAAATCCATCCACACCGGCCTCTTTCGCAATGGTCGCGGCAGTCAGCGGATTGTCGCCTGTGCACATAATCGTCTTGATCCCGATTTCACGAAGTCTTGCGAACCGCTCGATCAGACCCGGTTTCACAGTATCTTTCAGATAAATAACACCGTAGATCACAGCGTCTGCCTCCACAACCAGGGGCGTTCCGCCAAGCCCCGCGATCTGTTCCACTATCGCGTCCAGATCTCCCGGTATACTGCCCCCGTTTTTGAGAACTCTTTCTTTGATGGCATCTGCGGCACCTTTTCTGATTTGAGAACCGCTGTCCAGATTTACACCTGACATTTTGGACTGGGCTGTAAATTCAATAAATTCCATCTGTTTTGCTGCGCTGTCGTCAATTCTTGTTCCCATGCTCTTAGCCAGCTCTGCCGTTGATTTTCCTTCCGGTGTGGGGTCACAGAGGGAGGCAAGTGCGGCATAGTCTATCAGGTCCTCCCTGCTTTTCCCGGCAACCGGATAGAACTCTGCTGCCAGACGGTTTCCAAAGGTTATGGTACCTGTCTTATCAAGAATCATGGTATCCACATCCCCGCAGGCTTCCACAGCCTTTCCTGACATGGCAATCACATTGAATCTGGTAACTCTGTCCATACCCGCGATTCCGATCGCTGACAGCAGACCGCCAATCGTGGTCGGAATCAGGCAGACCAGCAGGGCAATCATTGTAGATACGGGTATCTGCACTCCCGAATAAGTCGCAAAAGGATACAGACACACAACCACGATCAGAAAAATAATCGTGAGGCCCACCAGCAGGGTATTTAATGCGATCTCATTGGGAGTCTTCTGGCGGGATGCCCCCTCCACCAGGGCAATCATTTTGTCCAGAAACGACTCACCCGGCTTTGATGTGATCCTGATTTTCAGCCAGTCACTGACCACGGTGGTTCCCCCCGTAACAGATGAAAAATCAGTTCCCGCCTCACGGGTGACAGGTGCGGATTCCCCTGTAATAGCAGATTCATCCACAGACGCGATCCCTTCTATTACTTCTCCGTCATTCGGAATCGTCTCCCCAGCCTTTACAAGTACCACATCATCCTTTTTCAGTTCAGATGCGTTTACAATAGTTTCCGTACCGTCTCTGCCGAGAAGACGTGATTTTGTATCCTGCTTTGTCTTTTTCAAGGTCGCCGCCTGCGCCTTACCACGTCCCTCCGCTACAGACTCTGCAAAATTTGCAAATAATACGGTTATAAAAAGTACAGCGCAGACGATTCCATTATAAATCCTCAGATATCCAAGTGATGCGTCGTCCCCAAAGATAGTGGGAACAATAGTCATAAGCAGCGTGAGCACAAATCCCACCTCCACCACAAACATGACCGGGTTCTTCACCATATATTTCGGACTCAGTTTCTGAAACGCACCGATAATGGAACTCTTTAAAATGTCCTTTGTCACGAACTTTGTTTGCTGTTGTTTTTTAGACATTCCTCTAACATCCCTTTCTTAAATTTTATGAAAACCACAAGGTCAGATGCTCTGCGACCGGTCCCAATGCCAGTGCCGGGAAAAAGGTCAGAGCAGCGAAAATATATACAATAAATACAAGCAAAATGGTAAATACCGTATTATCTGTACGCATGGTACCGATGGAAACCCTTGTGCTCTTCTTTGCAAGCAGTGAGCCGGCAATGGCAAGCTGGGCTATAATGGCTATGTAACGGCCGAAGAACATCGCAAGTCCTGTTGTGATATTCCAGAAGTAACTGTTGTCGGACAGTCCTTCAAAACCGGAGCCATTGTTTGCCGATGCTGAGGCGTATTCATACAGCACCTGGGACAGGCCGTGAAAACCGGGATTGCTGATACCTTCCAGACCGGCCTGCGTGGATACGGCAAGCGCCGAGAATCCCAGGATCAGCAGCGGATGGACGATCAGAACCAGGGCAACCAGCTTCATCTCTCTTCCTTCGATCTTCTTGCCCAGATACTCGGGAGTACGGCCAACCATCAGACCGCAGATGAATACAGCTAAAATGGCATACATCAGCATGTTCATAAGGCCCACGCCTTTTCCTCCGAATACACAATTGAGCATCATATGCAGAAGCGGTACCATTCCGCCAAGAGGCGTCAGTGTATCATGCATGTTGTTGACAGTACCTGTGGTGAAGGAAGTTGTCACAGTTGTAAACAGAGCGGACTGGTCAACTCCAAACCGGACCTCCTTGCCCTCCATGCTCCCCATTTCCTGGCTGATGCCGGCTGTCTCAAGAACCGGATTGCCGGCCTTCTCAGATACAAAGCACAGAGTCAGACCGATGAGGAATATGACAGACATTGCCGCGAATATAGTCCTTCCCTGTTTGCCGAAGACAGGTTCTTTTTCCTTCCTCTTCCTATCCTGACACATCTTTCCAAAGGTAAGTACACAGGCACCCGGAAGGATCATCATGGAGATCAGCTCCACAATATCCGTGATCACTGTCGGGTTCTCAAATGGGGTGGAAGAGTTGGCTCCCAGAAAACCACCTCCGTTTGTCCCCAGATGTTTGATGATCTCAAGGGCCGCTATGGGTCCCATGGCAAAGTCCTGTAGTTTTCCGTGAATGGTCTCCACTGTAATGTTGGAGCCAAAAGTCTCCGGGCATCCCTGCCAGATCAGCACAAGGCCAAAGATGAGAGACCAGGGAATCAGGATACGTGTGGTGATACGCACCATATCCTCATAGAAATTTCCCAGGTCCATACTCTTTCCCGCAAGTCCCCTGCAGAATGCCATACAGGCCGCATATCCGGATGCCGCGGAGGTGAACATCATAAAAATGATCACCAGCATCTGGCTCAAATAAGAAAGCCCGGATTCACCGGAATAATGCTGCAGGTTTGTGTTTGTCATAAAGCTTATGATCGTATTGAAGGAAAGGGTCGGCTCCATTGCCTCTATCCCGTTTGGATTCAGAAACAGTACATACTGCAGTCTCAATACCAGATATCCCGCAAAAACCATAACTGCATTTGCCATGAGAAGGTTCAGTGCATATGTTTTCCAATTCATACCTTTTCTGTCAATCCGGCAGATTCTGTATATCCCGTTGTCCACCCTGTCAAAAAAAGGGTCCGCAAATGTTTTCTTTTTGGCCGCAATGTGATACATGTATCTCCCCATGGGAATGACCGCCAAAACAAAAATTGCCAAAGTCAGCGCTATCTGTAACATGACTTTTATCTCCTCCTGTCATTTTCTAAATTCCCGTTGCTGATCTTGTTGTCTATAATTTCTCGGGATATACCAGGGCATAGAATAAATATGCCGCTATCAGTAAAATCACGATTCCCAGCAATATCATGTGATCTCCTCCTGTCCTTAATCTATGTTTTGATTTTTTCCTAGAGTGTGTTTGAAAATTACTTTCGGCAAGCTGTGCGTCACAATTTGTGGGAGATTTAACCCCGATGAAGGAGGCGTAGCGGGCTACGCTGACTGAATTGTGGGCAAATATGCCGCAAAGTGGGGCGTGCAGATTGTCGGAATGAATTTTCTAACAGGCTCTACGCCTTATCTTCTGTGCTGTCTGTATCTACCTGTCTGCTGCACCATCCTGCAAACAGCACCATCAGTCCGAAGCAGGCAAACAGTATAACCACCATAGCCAAGTCCATCATTTCAGGTCCCTCCTTTATCTTTCAGGCTGTAACTGATATTATCACGTCCTGCCCTAAATGCGCATAAGGGAAACGGCAGGTGTATTAAAATTGGATTAATGGCAGCTTGAAAGCAACTTCTGACCTAAAGAATTTGCTATTTTGCCTGAATGTTAAAATGCGTTGCTTGTGGCAACGGGCAGTTTTGTCTAAAATAATGGTAACGATAAAAAGAAAGGAGGCTATCCCTAATGCTCAACGAAAATATAAAAGAAATCAGAAAATCAAAAGGACTTTCGCAGCAAGAGCTTGCTGTCAAGCTAAACGTTGTGCGGCAAACAGTTTCTAAATGGGAGCAGGGACTGTCAGTTCCCGATTCCGAGATGTTAATCTCCATATCAGAACTGCTTGAAACACCTGTAAGCATGTTGTTGGGAGAAACTGTTATTGAAACGGAGGTTGATACCTTAAAAGCAATTTCAGAAAAATTGGAGGTAATAAACTTGCAACTGGCACAAAGAAAGACCATGAGGAGAAAAATTCTTCACTGGCTATTTATCTCATTGTGTGTAGTCATAGCAGCAATTTTTGCAGTTTTATTCGTATCAGAAAGCCCTTATTTTGGATGGGATTATAGTCATCCTGAGACTGCTGTTCTTGGAGTGGCGTTTCACTCATTTGAATGGCTGTTTGTCAGAGCAGCCCCGATTATCCTTGTTGGTGCAATCATAGGGATTTTCTTAACACGAAAGAAAGAATAAAACCATCCTGCTCTGATATGATACCTTTTAAGCAGACAAGGCAAATAACCAAAATCTACTTAGGAGGTATTTTCATGTCCAAATCACCAGATACGCCAGAGTTCAGAGTAATGGTTTCTCAAGAATATCTTAACATACTAGACTCATATCGCTTTCCGGCAGATAAATATCAGATCGGTTGTAAAACTTTAAAAGAATAGGTGATTAAATATAGGTGGTATGGAATCGTTGCCTCTCAAATCTAAAATGGGAGTTGCATATTCTTCTGATTTAAAAAAGATGTGTGTGGAGGCTGTTTTGCCTGGTGATGGGGGTGTCGATGATATTGTTGAAAAATATAGTATTGATTGTCAGTTATGCATGTGTTTAGATAACTTCTGAAGCTTTCCCGCGATACCTTTGAAGAGTATTAAAATCCTTGAAAACACTGAATTTTCAAGGATTTTAATACTCTTCAAACTATGCCACTTTACTATAGTCAACAATTGAAATCTCCTGCATTACTTTCTTTGCCTGTTCTATAATATTTTCCAATTGTTTCACAACGTCCGCTGTATAAATAACTTCATTGCATTCTATGCATTTATAGCAAGGAACATTTCTGACAATTACTAAGCAGCTCCCCAAATCTGTCATGTCTGTTGTCAATCCTTTTTCAGCCTTAGCTCCGCATTCCATACATAACATATTTATTGCTCCTTTCTGGTTTTGAGATCTGCTTCCAATATTCAATTCAAAAAAACCCACAAACTTGACATTTGTGGGTTTTCCATACATTGCAATATGCAATTGATTATCGTTTGCTGAACTGCGGTGCACGACGAGCTGCTTTGAGACCGTATTTCTTTCTCTCTTTCATTCTCGGGTCACGAGTCAGGTAACCTGCGGATTTTAATACAGGTCTGTACTCAGCGTCTGCCTCCAGTAATGCTCTGGAGATTCCGTGACGGATAGCGCCGGCCTGTCCTGTGAATCCACCGCCATGAACGTTTACTAACACGTCAAATTTGTCTGCTGTCTCTGTTGCCATTAACGGCTGACGAACAACAACTTTCAGTGTCTCTAATCCAAAATATTCATCAATATCTCTTTTATTGATAGTGATTTTACCTGTTCCCGGTACTAAGTAAACACGAGCTACAGATGATTTTCTTCTTCCTGTTCCATAGAATTTTGTACTAGCCAATGTTCTCTACCTCCTATTAAAATGTTAATACTTCTGGCTTCTGAGCTGCATGGTTGTGTTCCGGTCCTGCGTATACGTGCAGCTTTTTGATCATGGATCTTCCTAAAGGTCCTTTCGGAAGCATTCCTTTAACAGCGAGTTCAAGAACCTTCTCCGGTTTTTTAGCCATCATCTCTCTCAGTGTGGTTTCTTTCATTCCGCCAACATAGTCAGAGTGATGATAGTAAATCTTCTGGTCTAATTTTTTACCAGTTACGCTGACTTTCTCAGCATTAACGATGATTACATAATCACCTGTATCGACATGAGGAGTAAAAACTGGTTTGTTTTTTCCTCTTAAAACTTTAGCTACTTCAGATGCAAGGCGGCCTAAGGTTTTGCCTTCAGCGTCCACTACATACCATTTTCTTTCAATCTTATCCGGATTAGCCATATAAGTGTTCATGGTTTTACCTCCTAATTTTCAGCATATACAGTAATATTCAAATTCATAAATTTATAATGAAAAATACCATACCGGGGCTTTTGGCTAGGTATTTTCGCACTACGTCACATTGAGATATTATATTACACTTATCCGGGCATGTCAACAGGTTTTATCGAAAATTTTGGCAAAAAATAAGCCATTTAGAGAGCTGTCTTCTTATATAATATTAACAGAACTCCTGATTTTATGATTTACGGATCTGTTTTTTCTTTTTCAGTATAAGAATGACTCCTCCAAAAGCTGCAGCAGTCAGGGTCAGATACAGTACAACCGGAGTCTCATCCCCTGTCTTTGCATTGCCGGCACCGGTCGTCTTTGTGCCTTTACTTCCGCTTCCCGTGTCATTTCCCTGACCGGAAGGTTTGGTACCGGGCTTTTTATCATCGCCGCCTGTTCCGTCATTCTTTCCATCATCTGTTCCCTTATTCCCGTCATCACCCGGGTCTTTGCTGTCATCACTCGGGTCTTTGCCATCATCACCCGGGTCTTTGCCGTCATCCTTTTTCTCTGCGCTCGTCTGTGCCAATTCCACAGTCTTGTCAAAAACAGCCGCTTTCAGACTCACCTGGTACGCTTCGTCCGGGTCAATGCTGTCAGTGATATCAAAGGAAAAGCTTTCGTCTGCTGCACCGTCCGTCATATAATCACGCTGTGATGCAGTATACACAGTTTTTCCTCCCTGTGTGACCTCAAGCATAACAGGGACGGAGAGAGACGGATTCTCATTTTTTGTATAAACAGACGCAGGAATCCGGTTCATATAACTGCTGATTCCATCCTCAATTTTTATACTTGTGTTTACCACTGTTTTTCCATCTTTATTTTCCAGCACGGCAGTGCCGCTGATCTGTTCTGTGACCTCATCGTCCGCCTGATACATATGACCTCTCACATATGAAAACGCGGATTTGAAATACGGAATATAAAATTCACTGTTGTGATCTCCATTCTCTATAAAGAAGCAGTGGTCAACACCCCGCTCTGTGAGGGCTGCATCCAACTGGATTGCCGGGACTCCAAAACCATAGAGGTCTTGATTTCCGCACATAAAATACATAGAAAAATACTGCAGGTACTCGGTTGACACCTCTTTTACAATCTCATTCGGACTGTATGCGCCGCCCATACTGAAAGCGCCGAAGAAGCTTACCGCTCCTGAGAATATATCAGGATTGCGCAGGGCCAGGCCGTATGCCCCCTGTCCGCCCATAGACGCACCTGCTGTCAGACGATATCTTGCGTCCCTGATCGTCCTGTAACGGGCATCCATCATAGGCACCATCTCATCTGTGACCATTTTCTCCCAGTCATCTCTCCACCAGCTATCCTCCTCACTGTTTGGTATGACAACTATCATTTCGTCTATGAGGCCTTCCTCAATCGCTTCATCTAAAAGGCGGTCCACATTGTCTGTCATGTATGAAGTATGGTCGCTGTTAAACTGATGCAGCAGATAAGTGGTGGGATAATTTCTGTCAGATTCAAAATACCCCTCCGGCAGATATACCAGATATTTTTCCTCTGCGGTTCCCTCTTTCTCCGTTGCCGATGCCGCATAAGCCGAATCATAAGATGTCTCAAAGAACCTGGAATGATTTCCATACATATAAATCCTGTCATTTCTGCTGATATAGGTATCCTGGAATTTTATCTCCTGTACACTGCCGTCCGTAAATGTGATCTTTCTTTCTGCACTGTATAAATAAGAAGCAGTGCCATCTTTATCCTCTGTCTCAAAGATTGTGATGCCTATATCCTCTATCTCTGTAATCCCTTTGTCATGTATCAGTTCTTCTGCTTCCTTTACTCTGTCTTCTTTCTTATTTCCTGATGAAAAATAATCTTCCGCAATAGTTCCTGCATATTCTTCTAATCTGCTCTCTTTCAGACAGGTATTCTGATATGCCGCTGCCGCTGCCACAGATTCTTTTATTTCCTTTTCCGGCACTCTGGAGGGCAGGCCCTGCAGTTTGTTGTAGGCTGCCTGGCTGTAAAGACCTACAGGTCCGCTGTACCAACCGCCGCCGCCATACGGAGGATCATTGTACACATGAACGTATACGGTATTCGTACCGCCGTAATTTAAGATGCTGGAATCTATGGAGAACTTGCTGAGCACAGCCCAGGTCGTCTCCTTGGTACTGCTGCCATCCTCATTGACGCCTGTTCCTCCAACTCTCTTACCGTTGACAAAAACTTCCCCTCTGTCATCCATGTACCCAATCAAGAGAGTCAGATTTTCTTTTGTGAAATCTTCCGGCAGTTCAAAGGTTCTGGCATACCAGCCCCAGCCTGTATTCATATACCATATCTTAGTAATATTTCCAAATCCCTGCTCCCAGTTTCCAAGGGCAGGCTGAACCACTGACCAGGATTCATATTCCTCTGAAGTCAAGGTATCTGCCTTAAACGGATCTGATAATCCTACATAATTAAAATACCAGTCTCCCATCAGATCGATCTGCTGTTCATCCTCAGCGTCCCCGGTATCCTGAATGCGAATCAATGTGGCTGTATCGAGATCCATACGGACACCAAGAAGATTCACATACATCTGAATCGTGGAGGAAGTCTTATTTACCTTATTCGGAACCTTGACACCGCCCTCGTAAGTGCCGGGACCGTTTATATTCTGAGAAATTGTTGTATCGTACAGAACTTCCTTTGTATTCGGATCAAGAACTGCAACTGTTATATCCATTTTGCTGTTCCCGCCCTGGAAAAAATCCGCATATTTTTCCCCAATCTCTATGGAATAGCTGACCTCTGCTGTCTTGTCGTTTCCCGTAAGCGCTGCTTTTTTCAGGGAAACAGACCCGGATGCCAAGCCTGAGATAAAGCGGTTTGTCATACGGCTAACCACTCTTTCCAGGGATTCCTGCAGATAATCTGTGCTGTAAGAGCCTGTCCTGACTGTAAATTCATGGTAATCAAAGGAAATAGATTTCTCCCAGCTGATAAACAGAGCTCCCATATCACTGGTGGAATGGGCCATATTTGTCCATGCATCGCCTGCAGGGGCGTCCATATAAGTATAGAATCTGGTATAAAAATTCGGATCTGCCTCGTGGCACTGTACCAAGTAATCATACACATCACCGTATATCTCATACCAGGGGTTGTCACTGCTGACGAAATCGCCCCGAATACTTGCAATCATGCCAAATGTCCCGGGTGCTGTAAGGGGAACGCTGTCTATCGCTTTGCTGTCCGCTTCCAGAGGCTTCGGCATATCAGCATCTGCTTCTGCATTCTTTTCTGAATCCTGCTGTTTCGGCATATCCGTAACTGAATCTTTATCAAAATCCACAGTATCTGCATCCGAATCTTTTGCAGGTGACTGTAATTCTGCCTGACTCGCGTCCGGCTTCTGCTCTGCATCTGATTCTTTCCCGGCCTCTAACTGACGCGCATCCAATTCTTTTTCATTATCCTGAACATCCGGACGGTTCACATCTGTTTCTTTTTCCGCATCCCGGACATCCGAGCGGTTCACATTCGATTCTTTTTCCGCATCCCCAGCATCCGAACGTTCTGCATCTGATCCTTTTTCCGCATCTCGGACATCCAAGCAGTCCGTATTCGATTCTTTTTCCGCATCCCCAGCATCCGAACGCTCTGCATCTGATCCTTTTTCCGTATCCAACGCTTCCTCTACATCCCCGGAATCCAACGTCTCCTGCGGCGTATCCGAATCTGTGTCCGGTATTTCTCCGGCTGTCTTATCCAGGTCTTCCCGCCATGTCTTTGTATCCGAAGATTCTTCCGGAGCCTTTGCATCTTCTGCCGGTTCCTGGTCATCTGCCTGTTTCGTCTCTGTCAGTCCAAGAATATAGGCGAGATATCCTCCTGCTCCGGTTCCGACTACCGCCCTGTTTCCAGCACCCGGAATGGTATTATATTTTGCATCCACATCTGCCGCAACAAGCTCCATGACCTGCCGCACATCCATATCCAGAGTAAATGCCGGTTTTACCAGAATCATGTCAATCCCTTTTTCACCGGACATAGTTTCCCCCAGCATGTCCTCCATTCCTTCCGGATATTCCCCCAATCCATCATCCGGAAGCAGATACATAACCGGATAGCGCATTCCCCCATCCGGATCATAGCCCTCGGGCAGCACGACCTGATACCCGCAGGTATTCCCGTTCCACTCCACACTCTGCCTGTCAGACACTTCAGTCTTCGCCTTGATCTCCAGCGGCGAAAGAACACTGCCCAAAACCATAGACAATGTCAGCAAAATTGTCACAATTTTTCTCTTCATAAAAGCTCCTCCTGTACATCTTGACATATGAACTGCATTCCCCCCCTCTGCATTTCCGTCATATTGTCAGTTTTATACATTTAAAATACAGGATAAGCATTCTTCACAGTAAGCAGATTCGCTTCTTAAACAATCAAAAATGATTCTCTTCACCGTCCCCGGTGCGTTCTTCCACCAGTATCTGTTTTATTTCATATTCCCCCCTCTCTTTTTTCCTGTACAGCCGCCGCTCTTCCCTCCATTTTGCGGGAAGTACCCCCATACGTTTTTTAAAATTCCGTTCAAAGGATGATATGGAGAGATAGCCGCACTTTTCTCCGACTATCCTTATTGGCTCCATGGTATTCTGCAGCATCCGGCACGCCTCCCTGACTCTTATGCAGTTAATGTAATCCACCGGTCCAAGCCCCTTCATCTTCTGGAAAACCTTGCGGAAATGGCTCTCACTGAAATGACACATGTCAGCCAGCTGCCCCACTTTTATCTGCTCCATATAATGGTCATAAATGTAGTCAATAGCCGGCAGAAGCGGCAGACTCACAGCCTCCTCCCCCACCCTGTGTTCCAGTACATCATAAAGCATAAACAAAAAAGAACACAGAAGGCTCATCACCTGCATTTTATATGTCCCTTTTTTCTCTCCCGCCGTCCGGAAAATCTGCTTTAAAAGAAATGTAAGCTGTTCGTATTTTCTCTCATCTAAAATGCGGACTCCATAAAAAAGCTGCCTGCATATTTTCATATGCATTCTCTCATCAATAAAGGAAAACAGCTTCACAAAATCTTCCAGGTCCACAAACAAATATCCCCACATGTTGTACATGCCATTCTCATTTCTGGTAGCATGCAGAAGATTTGGCGCCACAAGACTGATACTTCCCTGACAAAATGCCGCTTCCTCCCCCTCGCTGATGATCGTCCCCTGTCCTTCATAACAATAACCAATCTCCAGATAATAATGAAAATGAAGTGGGTCATTAGCCCCTGCCTTCGCCCACGCGATCTTATCCAGTACCAGCAACGGATAATCCGGATATATTCTGAAAATATGGTCCTCTACATAACGCTTCTTTTTCCGCCCCACTTTTTCTTCTCCTGCTTTTTATATTGCAAATATGCGTTTGCCTTTTTTATTATTATACATTATATTTGTAGAATTGTGTCATTATTTGTCATATTTATCCGTGATTTACTGGTATTTACTCTGAGAACTCTTTTCTTTATTGCAGTTTTTTATATTTTTCGATATAATAGGAGAGCATAAAAAATAAGGGAGAGAAAGACTATGAATGAACAAAAAGAATTCAAGCCTTATATTCCGGCCGAGCGCGTAACGCCGGAATTAACTGTCACCTCCATTGTTATGGGTATCATTCTGGCCGTCGTATTCGGCGCCGCCAATGCTTACCTTGGACTTCGTGTAGGTATGACAATCTCCGCGTCCATTCCCGCAGCCGTTCTCGCCATGGGTGTAATCCGCGTTATCATGCGCAAAAATTCCATCCTGGAGAGTAACATTGTACAGACCATCGGTTCTGCCGGTGAGTCCCTTGCTGCTGGTGCCATCTTTACATTACCTGCCCTCTTCTTATGGGCCGCTGATGGCAAAATGGAAACCCCGAGTATTCTGGAAATCACTCTGATTGCTCTGCTGGGCGGTCTTCTGGGTGTACTTTTCATGGTACCTCTGAGAAATGCCCTGATCGTAAAAGAGCATGGTATTCTTCCTTATCCGGAAGGAACCGCGTGTGCGGAAGTCCTTCTGGCAGGTGAAGAGGGCGGCGCAAATGCCTCCACAGTATTCGCCGGTATGGGATTTGCAGCAATCTTCAAATTCGTTATCGACGGTTTTAAACTGGTTCCCAGTGAAGTTTCCCTGAGAGTAAAGGGCTTTGCAGGTGAAATCGGAACACAGATCTATCCGGCTGTTATGAGTGTTGGTTATATCTGCGGACCACGTATTTCATCCTACATGTTCGCCGGCGGTCTGGTGAGCTGGATGGTTCTGATTCCGGCTGTTGTACTTTTCGGTGCTGATCTGACTCTGTATCCGGGAACTGCCCCCATTGGACAGATGTTCGCAGAAGGCGGCGCAAGCGCTATCTGGGGCAGCTACATCCGCTATATCGGTGCAGGTGCTCTGGCTGCCGGCGGTATCATCAGCCTGGCAAAATCCCTGCCTCTGATCATCCGTACATTCAGTGATGCCATGAAGAGCCTGAAAGGCAATACAAACACCAATACAACCAGAACAGGACAGGACATCAACATGGGTGTCATTCTGGGCGGTGTTCTACTTATCACAATTGCCATCTGGCTGGCTCCTCCGATTCCGGTTACCTTCCTGGGTGCCATTATCGTAGTGATCTTCGGCTTCTTCTTCGCCACTGTATCTTCCAGGATGGTAGGTCTGGTGGGAAGCAGCAACAACCCTGTTTCCGGTATGGCAATCGCAACACTGCTGATCGCTACTATCCTGCTGAAGGCAACAGGCGACAGCGGAATCCACGGGATGCAGGGCGCTATTGCCATCGGTTCCATTATCTGTATCGTAGCTGCTATCGCAGGCGATACTTCACAGGATTTGAAAACAGGATACCTTCTGGGCTCCACACCTAAAAAACAGCAGATTGGTGAGTTCATCGGTGTATTCGCAGCTGCTCTTGCCATCGGCGGTGTTTTATATCTGCTGAACGCAGCTTGGGGATTCGGTTCCGAGGAACTGGGCGCACCTCAGGCCATGCTGATGAAGATGATCGTAGAGGGTGTTATGGAAAACAACCTGCCGTGGACACTGGTATTTATCGGTGTATTCCTGGCAATCGCAGTGGAGATCGTGGGGATTCCGGTACTTCCGTTCGCAATCGGTGTATATCTTCCGGTACAGTTAAATGCCTGCATTATGGTAGGCGGACTGGTTCGTCTGGCATTTGACAAGATGAACATGAAAGACAAGAAGAAAAAAGACGCCATCATCAATGACGGTGTACTCTACTGTTCCGGTATGATCGCAGGTGAAGGTCTGATCGGTATCCTTCTGGCAGTCTTTGCCGTATTCCATGTGGATAAGGCCATTGACCTTTCCAGCAGATTGAATCTGCCTGCATCTGTTTCCAATATCGGAAGCCTTGTAGTATTCGCACTTGTAATCCTGAGTCTGCTTAAATTTTCTCTCTGGAGAAAACGTAAAGAGAACAAATAATGAAAAAAAAAGAAAATGTAATTGATAAAAACTATCTGGAGTTTATCCCTGAGAGAAATTCACTTCTCGCCTGGAAAACGGACAAAAAGGGCATTGTGACCCTGGATGTTGAGAATACCGGTTTCTTTAACCGGCTCGCTCAGAAATGCTTCAACCGCCCGAAATACACCCATGTCCATCTGGACAAGCTGGGAAGTTTCGTCTGGCCTTTGATCGACGGCAAAAAGAACATCATTGAACTGGGCAAAGAGGTGGACGCACACTTCGGGGAAGAGGCTGCTCCTCTCTATGAGAGGCTGGCAAAATTCTTTCAGGTACTGGAAAGTTATCATTTCATTAAGCTGAACAAAGATGTGTAAAAGAACAGCGCACCATGGATATTATCTTCCATGATGCGCTGTTTTTATTTTTCTGTATCATAGGGCCAGTCCATGATCCCGCCGAAGTCATACACCTGGGTGTAACCCGCCTCTATGAGTTTTTTTGCAGCCTGCGCGCTGCGGTTACCGCTTCTGCAGTAGACCAGTATCTCCTGATCCGGGTCAGGCAGTTCCTCCAAGGGCTCACTGCCGATGGTCTCATTGGGGATCACCAGTGCCCCGGGCACATGGCCTTCCTTGTATTCCTCTTCTGTACGGACATCCAGGATCACAATCTTATCATCCTTGTCCATGCGCTCTTTTGCCTCCTCTGCTGTGATCTTTTTATACTCTGTTTTCACTGTGTCCTCCTGTGCTGCATTTGTATCCTGGCCGTTCTTATTTTCTCCGCATGCGGCCAGTGCGGCTGCTATGACTCCCGCCGCTATAACAGTCTGAAGCCATTTCTTCTTTCTCTTCATACGTTTTCCTTTCCTCTGCCGGTAAGTCCATAAAACTTGATAGGATTCTGCTATTTCCGGCAGATTATACATTCTGTGATTAATTATGTTACAGTTTATACTGTAATTATAATTGTTGCAGTTATATTTGTCAAGCATTTCCGAAAAATGCTGCTGCTGATTGTAAACTTTATTATTTTTATAAGTTGACAATATTCTTCTGATATTTTATAGTTATTCTCATAGGTTCTTTTTACGGATACATCTGAAATACTTAAAAAGCCCGAAAGATGAGGTATGAAAAATGATAACTACATTGCAGAAAAAAGTTATAAACGGCGGTACTCTTTCCAGGGAGGAGGCAATCCTTCTGTCTTCTGCCCAATTGGAACCTCTGTGCGAAGCAGCGGATCAGATACGCAGGCATTTCTGCGGGAACGCTTTTGATATGTGTTCCATTATCAACGGCAAAAGCGGAAAATGTCCGGAAGACTGCAAATACTGTGCCCAGTCCTCCCATTATTCTGCTGATACAGCCGTTTATCCCCTCCTAAGCACGGATGAGATCCTGCGGGAAGCAAAGGCAAACGCGGCTGACGGCATCCTCCGCTTCTCCATTGTCACCTCCGGGAAACGACTGAGTGATCAGGAAGTGGAACAGGTCTGTGACAGTTTCCGGAAGATCAGGGAAACCTGTGGAATCTCCCTGTGCGCTTCCATGGGTCTGCTCTCCCAAAAACAGTTTAAAATGCTGAAATCTGCCGGTGTGGTCCGTTACCACAACAATCTGGAAACATCCCGCCGCTTTTTTCCTCATATCTGCACCACTCATACATATGAAGATAAAATACAGGCAATCCGGGACGCCAGGGAATCCGGCCTCACGGTATGCAGCGGCGGAATCATCGGGCTTGGCGAAACCATGGAGGACAGAATTGATATGGCGCTCACCCTGCGGGATCTGCAGATCCGCTCTGTCCCCATCAATGTTCTGAACCCTATCCCCGGCACCCCTCTGGAGCATAATGCGCCTCTGCCCGAGGACGAAGTCTGCCGGACTGCTGCCATTTTCCGATTTCTTCTGCCGGACAGCATCCTGCGCATGGCAGGCGGCCGGGGGCTCATGGAAGACCAGGGACGCCGCGTATTCCGGTCCGGCGCAAACGGAGCTATCACACAGAATATGCTGACCACTGGAGGAATCGCTGTCCGTGAGGACCGGCAGCTTGCGGAGGAACTGGGATTTGAAATCAGGCTTTACGAGTAATGGAAGAAATCAACGGTAATTTTTTTTAGAAAGGAACTTGAAATCTGATTTTCTCTCTGCTATACTGGATTCTATAAAAGAGCTTATGCGGATTATAATAATCGTTTGCATAAGCTCTTTTTTTGTTGTTTTACGGGTAACTGATCATAACTTGCCCGGAGCCTGTTTGAAAATGTGTTCCGGCAAAGTGTGACACACAGCCTGCCGAAAGTGATTTTCAGACACACTCTGGCAGGCAGAAAGGAAGGTTCTATTTATGAAAAACAATTATAAAGCACTGGCAAAAAATATTGGAATGGAACTGCTGGGAAGTGTCTTTATTGCCGTTGGCATCTACAACTTTGCCGTAGCCTCACACTTTCCCATGACAGGATTTTCCGGTATTGCGTTGATATTAAACCGCCTGTTTCAGCTTCCCATCGGTATATCCATTATTGTTCTGAATATTCCGGTGGCGATTCTCTGCTTCCGGCTTTTGGGGCGGCAGTTTTTTCTCCGTTCCCTGCGTGCCATGATCATCTCTTCGGTGATGATCGACTATCTGGCGCCGCTGCTGCCCGTCTATGAAGGAAGCCGGATGCTGTCAGCCATCTGCACCGGTGTGCTGGGCGGTCTTGGCTATGCCATTATTTATATGCAGAATTCCTCCACAGGAGGCACGGATTTTATTATCATGGCTGTAAAGGCATTGAAGCCTTATCTGTCCCTTGGAAAAATCGCCTTTTTATCTGATGTGGTAATCATTCTCCTGGGCGGTATTATTTTCCGGGATATGGATGGGATCATTTATGGAATGATCATCAACTTTCTGTTTGCTATTGTTGTGGATAAAGTGGTCTATGGAATCAATGCCGGTAAAATGACTCTGATCGTGACTGAGCACGGACAGAAGGTTACGGAGGTCATTGACGAGTGCTGCGGCAGAGGCAGCACCATCCTGAAAGGCGTCGGCGGCTACCGGATGGACGAAAAACAGGTGGTGATGTGTGCCTGTAACAATAAGCAGATGTATTTTGTACAGAAAGCAGTGAAGGAGACAGACCCGGATGCCTTTATCATTGTTCTGGAATCCAATGAGGTGCATGGGGAAGGGTTTGAGATGCTGAAGATTGGGGAAGGCGGAAGATAAAATGGGGATGCCGCACGAAATCTCTGTTGTGCGGCATCCCCGTTTATATTAGGAAGAAAGTTGTCAGGGTTCTATTGCTGGCTGTCTTTTTATGTTTTTGTCTGTGAAAACATCATATTCGTCTTTGCTTGTGGTACTGAATTCGGAAATCACAGCCCCTTCCGGTCCTGCCTGGAACCAATGTCTGGTATTGGGATAGATTGTATGCTGGTCTCCCGGATGAAGGATGATTTCATGAAGAACTGTGTACGTGTCTTCATAGCCTGCCGGTATTCTGCCGCTCCTGTTCTCATCAGCATCCCCTTCCACATAGAGATAAACGGTTCCGTACCGGCACCGGAAGGTCTCTTCTTTTCCCTCATAGCCGATAGAAGCGATGGGTGCATGGCTGTGCTCCGGGCATGTCTGCCCTGGAAAAAGAACCATTTCCTTTGCGCAGCATCTGTCCGTATTAATATAAGTGACAAGCTGAAGACCAATATGTTCTATATCATCAAGTCCAAAATCAGCAATCTCTATGTTTTCCTTTTCTTCATCTGTAAGCGCTATATGTGCCTTTTCAAAGTACTCCAGCACCTGTGCCTTCTTCCGGTCGTATTCTGTCTTTTTCATGGTGTTCTCCTATCTCACAGATGTAAGCTGCAGAGCTGCATCTTTGGCATCCCTGATGATGATCGTCTTCGTCTCGCCCGGCAGCAGATCGAAATAATTATCAGAACATCTGTAGTTTCCTTTTACATGTACGCCGTGGGCAAACGCCTCCGAATGAACGGTGAGGATTCGGCCACTGCCCTCCTGACGGTCATCGATACAGGAAGCCCTGCATGTATCAAACTCCAGATTCCGCATATCATCCAACCGGAGCCAGATATTGTCAATCTTCTCGTCGTGTACATACAGCATTATGGTTCCTTTTTTGTAATCCCTGTCCGGCAGAGCTTCCTTCAGCAGGTATGTACGCTCTCCCGGCGCTGTTTCCAGACTGATCTCCCTGGTATCCCGAATCGTTCCGTCAAAGGAGACATAGCCGAATTCCGCTTTTACCGCCAATGGTTCCGGGGTATCATTGACACCCTGTAATACAACGCTGCCATCCACAAGGCGCATAGTAAATTTCTGATGGGCCAGAGCACGTTTTACTCCATAATAAGCAATTTTTCTTCTCAGATAATAGTCAATGATGGTCCATCCCACTTCTCCCCATGCATCATTATACATCCAGAACAGGCCGCCGTAGCATTGTTCTTTAAACCGCATGGCTTCCAGGGAGTATCCGTACATCATGCCGTGTACCATGCCGGCATAAGTAATGTAGTCCTCCAGGGACAGCTTATCCGCGTGGTCCACATAATTTTTTTCAATCGCTGTATTTACCGTATCTTTTTCAAAGACATTATTGTGCATCTGCCAAACTTCGCTGGTTCTGTCAATAGGCTGTCCGTCCATATATTCCAAAATCGTTTCCATACAGCATGGGCCTACATAGCCATATTCGCTCACAAATTTGGCCTTGATCTTGTCATAGTCCTTGGCCTCAATGCGCTCCTCCATTTTTTTGCTCATATACGCCTGCTGCCAGTGATGGATGTCGCCCACGGTATCGTCATTGGGCAGTTCCCCTCCATACGGTGAACTGTTCCAGTATGGAATATAAGGACAATTTGCATGCATGATCTCTTTTGACAAAATGTTTGCAATGTACATGCCGTACTGATGTTCATAGGTAAATTCAATTCCCCATTTGGGATTATCCGTGGAATTGAACAGCCAGTGTACCTCATTTGTACCGCAGAATAAGCCCAGACTGCAGTGGCTGCGCAGACGTTTCGTCTGGTAATCAAATTCTCTGCGCATTTCTTCACGGAACCACTGGTGATGATCCGGATACGTGGAACATGCGAACATAAAATCATGCCAGATCAAAATCCCCTTCTCGTCGCAGAGGTCATAGAAAAGGTCGCGCTCATACAGGCCCCCGCCCCAGATTCTCAGCATATTGAAATTTGCCTCCGCTGCTTCGTCAATAAGAACCCGGTATTTCTCATCTGTCACTCTGGCATAAATAAAGTCATTTGGAATCCAGTTTCCGCCTTTGCAGTAAATGGGCTTTCCGTTGATCACAAACTGGAATTTCCTGTCTTTTCCTTTCAATACATCGGTATTAAGCTCCAATTTTCTGATTCCTATGCGGAATGCCGGATATTTCTCTGTCACATCCTCGCATGCAGCTTCCACCTCCACATCATACAGAGGCTGGCTGCCGTAACCGTTCGGCCACCAGAGTTTTGCATCCGGAATCAGGATTTCCTCCTCGAAGTAATTGTATCCGGATGTAAAAAGCCTGTCCTTATAGAGCTGCTCAAAGACTGTTTTCCCTTTATAGCTTATTCTGACTTTGTATGTCCCGTCCCTGGAGCTTATAAATCCCAGATTCTCCACATTCAGCATCAATTTCAGTTTTGCCTGTTCTCCTGCCTCCTCGGTGTGAAGGCTGACTTCCCTGACTGCGATCTTCTTATGCCCTTCCAGCCTGGCACCGCCTGTGATCCCGCAGGTGATGACCTTGGGTCCCCAGTCCCATCCCACGGTGTACTGTGGTCTTCTGACGAACGCTCTTCTGGCATCCCCCCGGTACTTTCCTCCGTTGTCTGTTTCCAGGCATACTGCGTAATTCAGTTCAGACAGATCCTGGTCTGAAACTGCTTCCAGCCCGCTGCTCACTCTGACTGTGATCACATTGCCGCCATCCCTGATTTTATCTTTTATATCATACACAAAGGGATAATGTACACTGTAATGGCTTCCGATGTATTGTCCATTGATGAAAATATCACTTCTGGAGTCCAGGCCTTCCAGGATAAGTTCAATGATATCTTCCTCCAGGTCCACATCACTGCTGTCAAATGTATGTTCAAACCACCATGCTCTCTTTTCTATCCACTCAGATTCCCTGCAGTAGTCAGCCAACACCGGGTCCTTTATAACCCCTGCCGCTATCAGCGGCATTCTCACATCCGCAGGAAGGCTGCAGTGGTACCACCCATCTTCCAGGCCATGCACATATGCCCACTGATCTTTCTCCACACTTAAAAGGCTTTCGTGGAGCTTCCAGTTTTCATTCATCTCTAATCGAAACATTTGCTCATTCCCCCATTCTATCTGTCCTTAAATGCCTCTGCATTCCTACTCCCAGGGTTTCAGGATCACTTTACAGGTATCCTGCCCCATAAACTTCTCAAAAGCTCCCTGTACATCAGAAAATCCGTATACATCCGTAATGATCTTATGTACCACGGGAGAACGCCTGAGTATGGCAAACATCTCCTCCCTGTCGTCCATGTTGTAATGCCAGGAACCGATCAGGGTAAGTCCTTTTCTGATAAAATCATCGCTCGGACAGATAGGAACGGTATTGTGGTTTTCGCCTATAAAGGCCACACTTCCTCTTGGCTCCATCATATCAATGCACAGTCTCTCCGCATTGCCGTTGCCTGAAGCGTCTACTGCTTTAATCAGCGGTGCATCCTTTTTAGCCTCCCTGATCTTTTCTTTTACATCAGGGTCTGTGGGGTCCAAAACCACATCAGCGCCCATCTCTTTTGCCATGTTTTTTCGGAAGGGTACACTGTCCAGGGCAATTACCCTGGCGCCTAAAAACTTGGATACGGCAATCGCCCCCATCCCCACCGGACCCAGCCCGGTGATCAGAATCGTATCATACCCTTTCACATTCAGCCTTTTAATAGAACTGAACGCAGGTCCTAAGGCACAGCAGCCAAGTGAGCCCTGGTCAAAGGTAATATCATCGGGAAGCTTTGTGCAGACAAAATCCTGCACCAGTACATATTCCGCAAAGTGGCTGAAATACTGTGGTTTATCTGTACAGTAAATATAATTTCCCGAGCGGCACAGAGAACAGTGCCCGCAGCCGGAAAGCGGATTTAAAATGACTCTGTCCCCTTCCTTCAGCAAATTGGAACCATTGGCAGCCACAACAACACCGGCACCTTCATGACCGGCATCACGCACGGGTGTAGGTGAAACAAAAGCCTTCCTGTCACTTCCGCAGATTGGTGTGGATTCCACTTTCACCACTACCCACTCTCCATGCGGGACCGGATCCGGCACGTCCTCCAGGTAAGCCCGATTATTTCCAAGAACTAATGATTTCATCTTCTTCCTCCTTATGCCTCTTTCGGCCAGACTTTATTGACTGCCTCACTCACGGCAGCCACAGCTTCTTCAAATTTCATCTTTCCCAGCTCCTCCACAAAAGGCTCTGCCAGAACCGGGCCGGTATATCCCATATTTTTTAAGCCCTCAAAAAACTCATCGATTCTCAGGATTCCCGTACTTCCCGGAAGTGCCCGTATCACATCCACCTGTTCCTCCCTTGGAATCCCTGCGGGTGCATCCATAATATGGGCACAGACAACCCAGGATTCATCCGGAAATTTTGCGAAATCCTCAAAGGTCTGCCCTGCCATATCCCAATGCCAGACATCCATCAGTATGCCCATGTTTCCGGTACCGATCGCGCGGCACAGATCCAGCATCTGATCCAGGGTATGTATAAATTCATACTTCTTCCCCTCCCGCAGTTTGGGCGGCCCTAAAAACTCCAGTCCCAGGGAAATACCGTATTTTTTCAGGATGCGCGCAGCCTCCCCCAGCCTTTCCCTGTGCAGATTGAAATTTTCTTCATAAGTCAGTTCATCGCTGGCCGGAATGATCCAGGTGATACAGCGGTGCATCCCGCAGTCCCTGGCATATGCCGCGTACTCCTCCAGCTTCTCCATATCCTTCCTGAAGGTCTCCTCGTCTTTTCTGTACTCCACAGGAAGTCCAAAACCCGCTGCTTTTAAGTGGTGTTTATTAAGAATTTCCTTTGTCTTTTCTACAGGGATCCGGGCCTCCCGCTCTATATTAAACCAGATTCCTTTAAATCCGTATTTCTCCGCCAAAGGTGCGGATTCTTCCAGCCCGACCCGATGTCCGATACAATCCGGTGCCAATGTCTTATACATAGCTATACCTCCAAACTTATCCTTTCACTGCTCCTGCTACCATACCTTCTATGATCCTCTTGCTGAAAACAAAGTACAGGATCATAACCGGAAGTGTTGTTGTCATAATGCCTGCCATTAATCTGGGATAGTCTACCGTGTACGCTGACTTAAACATCGTAAGTCCCACCGGAACTGTCCGCAGAGTGTCACTGTTTACCAAAATCAATGAGAATGAAAATTCATTCCACACTGCAAAGAACTGTATGATCGCCACAGTGGACAATATAGGCATGGCAAGCGGAAATACAATCTGAAACAAACATCTGAAAAAGCCGCAGCCGTCTATGGATGCTGCCTCCTCCAGTTCTTTGGGAATTGATGCAATATAACTCTCTATGAGCATAATGGATATGGGAAGTCCAAAAGCCACATAGGGAAACAGCAGTGTATACCAGTGGTTTGTAAGCCCGCTCTGCCTGAGCTGTACATACATGGGAACCAGCAGTGCATGTACAGGAATCAGCATACCCATAATGAAATAGTTATATATGAGGCTTCTCCCTCTGAAACGGTATCTGGAGAGAACATACCCGGCCAGGAAGGAGAATACAATGATGATCAATACCGATAAAATTGTATTTCTTGCACTGTTCAGCATATACATCCCCAGTTTTGTCTGCGTAAATACAGATATGTAGTTTTTCAGGTTCAATGCCTGGGGAAGCGCTGTTGAACTCTGGGTAAATTCAGCCTGTGTCTTGAAAGAGGAATAAAAGATCCATACCATCGGGAAGATACAGGAAAAAGAAAACAACAGGAGAACTGCATTACAGATGACTTTCCCGATACTTTTCCCAACCTTTTTTGCTGGAACCGCATTCTTTTTCAATTCTGCCATGATCAGTAATCACTCTCCTTTCTCCACGGCCTGGTAATGATCAGCCTGCTGATACCCACAAGCCCCAGACTCAGCACTAAAATACCGATGGACATGGCGCTGGCATACCCGAACTGATTCTTAATAAATGTTGTCTTATACACCTGAAGTGCCATTACCATGGAACTGGTGCCCGGACCTCCGTTTGTCATAACGTATATATGGTCAAATATTTTCATATTTCCTGCTATGCACAGCATAACAGCCACAGCAATGGAACCTTTGATCAGCGGAAGTGTTATCTTCACTGCCTTCTGCACTCCTGTTGCCCCGTCAAGCTCTGCCATCTCATATATACTCGGATCAATGGATGTCATGGCTGCCATGATGATCACCATATAGTAACCAATGTACTGCCAGATCAGAGGAATACTGACAACGCTGATGATCGTATTCGGATTATCCAGCCAGGGCTTTGCAAGATTCCCCAGGTGCAGGGCCCTTAATATAACGTTTACAAGACCATAGTCATAATTAAAGATAAATGACCATGTAAAACCAACTACGACTGCTGATATGGTAGCAGGAAAATATGCCACTACGCGGTGGAGCTTTTTAAACCTGACAAACCTGGATGTCAGCAGTGCTGAAAAAACAAAGGCGATTCCGATCTGCCCCGCAATACACAGAACCGCGATCCAGATATTGTTGCTGAACGCATGCCAGAAAGATGTATCTTTTAACAGAATCTGATAGTTTTTCCATCCCACATATTTTGCCTGCGGGCCTCCGGACCAATTATAAAAACTGTAATTGAAAGCATTGATGATCGGCAGGATAACCACATAGGTATATATAATGAGTGCCGGCAGCAGGCATACGATAATTGCCATTCTTGTCTTGGGCTTCAGCGTGGATTTTCTCAAGCCAGTACCCCCTTTTCTAATATCGCGGGGATTTTCACCCCCGCGAGTTTACACTTGTCTTTACTGAGCAAGTTCCTGTTCCATCTGGATCTCATCTGCCAGTTCTTCAGGTGCCTTTTCCCCAATCAGCAGGGACTGAAGACCAACATTCATAGTTTCAATAACAGACGCATCCATGCATGCATCATAGATCGGCACTGCTGTAATGTCTTTGATCATGGCATTGTATTCATTAAATAATGCCGGCACTTTCGCTGTATCATATTCCGGGTTCGCCCATGCGGTAACTCCGCCCATGGAAGCTGTTACATTTGCCTGGCGCTCGTCTGTCAAGGCTTTCAGTAAATCCATAGCCAGCTCACGTTTTGCCGGGTCGGTCACTTTACTGCTGAGAGACATAAACCAGGCCGGTCCGCCGGATACTGTCTTCTGGTTTTCGGCACCACCTTCCACAGAAGGAAGGATGGCGAGCTTTGTAGCTGCTTTTACATCTTCCGGTGCGGAATTGTCAATAGTGGGAATAAACCAGGTACCGTTTACGATCGCTGCTGCTTTCTTGTTGAAATATACTGTATTCTGCTCTGTATCATCAATAGAGTTGATGTCTTCGTTGAATGCGCCCCTCTGTGCCAGTTCCTGAAAAGCGGTCAGTGCCTTAACAAACGCCTCGTCTGTAAATTTTGCCCCTGAGCCCTCCAGTATGGACTGTGTCCAGTCCGGTCCGGTAAAACGGTCTCCCAGGGTGCTTAACCAGCAGGACTCTGCAGGCCAGTTCGGTTTATTTCCCATAACAAACGGGGTGATTCCTTTTTCCTTGAATTTATCCACTGCATCCAGCAGTTCATCCCATGTTTCCGGGAAAGTCTCATATCCGATTTCCTTCCACATATCAGAGTTGTAATACACCATACCTGTGGACATACTTTCCTGAGGCACTCCGTATATTTTGTCATCTCTTGTTGCCGCATCAAATCCACCTTTAATATAAGCATTTTTCCATTCCTGATCGGCATCCAGCTCTGCGGTAATATCTGAAACCCATCCGTTTTCCACAAATGTCTTTGTCCAGGAGCCTTTCATCATGAACAGGTCCGGCATATCGCCTGACGCGCCCAGGGAATTGATCTTTGTCTGGTACGCAGTCTGATCCATTTCCTCTACTTTCACTTCCACATCCGGGTGTTCTTCCTGCCATGTATCAAGTGCATCAAAGAAACCTGTGGTGAAGCCGCCCTCACCGATGTTGCTTCTGGATTGATGGCAGATCACGGTGATGGTTGTCTTACTGTCTGTACTTTCCTCTGACGCTTCGCCGCTGTCCTGTTCTTTTTTCTCTTCTGTCTGGGCTGTATCCTTGCTGTCCTTGTCATCGTCCACTGCCTGAGGTGCGCCGCATGCGGTCATAGATGCCGCCAGTGTTACCGCCATAAGTGCTGCTAAAAGTTTCTTCTTCATTGTTTTTCCTCCGTTTCTTCTTCATGATCGTTCTGATTTCACTGTTAAGGTTTCACTACAACTTTTACTGCTTCTCCTCTTGCAAGTTTCTCAATTCCGGCCTTCACTTCCTGAAGAGGGATAACGTCTGTAACAAGCTTTTCCATATCTACCATATGCTCTTCCAGCACGCGGATCGCTTCCGGAAACGTTGCATTGGCAAGCCAGGTGCCGTGAACGGTTATCTCTTTTGTGGTGATCTCACACTGCGCCACCTGACTGACAGATTTTTTATTTACTCCGAAAAGGACAACGCGTCCGCCTTTTCTCACCAGGTCCACAGCCTGCACTACTTGGGAGCCGGTTACATCAAAGACGTAATCCGGTCCGATCCCTGTCTGTTCCAGGATAATGTTCTTTGCATTTTGACTTTTGACATCTATGACTTCTCCCAGCCCAAGCTGCTTTGCGAACTGGATTCTGTAAGGCGCAGCTTCCAGCAGGTAAAGTTTTCCGATTCCGGAGGCTTTGGCCAGCATGGCGATCATAAGTCCGATGGGACCGCATCCGATGATCACTGCGCTCTCTCCCGGAAGTATACTCACCTTATGAAATCCATTGATCGCACAGGCCAGTGGTTCTGTACATGCAGCAGCCTCAGACGATACCTTTTCTGAGATCTTATATGCGACTTTGCCTGAGATCAGACAGTATTTTGCAAACGCTCCGTCGTAGTCAATTCCAAGTGGAATGATATTCTCACATTCGTTGGGAAGATTTTTTCTACAGTATTGGCATACTCCGCAGTAATCATTGGGATTCACCACAACGCGGTCTCCTACCTGCAGATGTTCCACAGCTTCTCCTTTCTCTATAATTTTCCCAACAAGTTCATGTCCGAGAATGGTTCCCGGAGTGGCTTCGTATCCGGGAGGCACTGCAGTGATATGTACGTCTGTGCCGCAGATGCTCACCGCCTCCACTTCTACCAGTACCTGGTCCTCTCTCTGAATCTGCGGAACGGGAACCATTTTCAGTTCCAGTTTACCCACATCCTCAAAAACTGCTGCCAACATTTTTTCCATATATTTTCCTCCTCCTAAAAATTAACGCCGCCTTCCAGAATAACATTCGCATATGGCGTACACTCACCGGTCCTTATGATCACCTTCGCTTTTGGAAGTATGTGCTTGAGTTCTTCATGAGACAGCTTCTGTCCCGGCACACCGGACAGCCTGCTCTGTACATACTGCAGCAATTCTGTACTGGCTGTCTCCATCTCCTCAGCATAGATATAAGAATCTATGACCAGTTCATCTGTTACTGCATCAAAAACTTCCGTAAATCCAGGAATCCCTTTCACCAGCGATATGTCAATTACTGTTACATTCTCCGGTATAGGAAGTCCCGGGTCTGCTATCACCAGATAATCTGTATGCCCAAGCGATGATATGGCATAACAGATATCCGTGTTCAAAATACCTTCCTTTCGCACGTTTCACTCCCCCTGCTCCTCACATACCAAGTACGCGCCTGGCGTATTCCCGGTTCGTCTTTGCTCCCTCATAATTGCTGACTGTGGGTGTGTCATTTTCAATCACCAGGTATCCGTCATATCCTGTTCGTTTTAATAGTTCCAGGACCTTCGGGAAATCAATCCCCTTTGTTCCCAGTTCATAAAATCTCTGATGCCTGTCCCATTCATGAATCCATTTCTGTCTGTAGTCCTCTGCATCCACCGCTGTATCCTGATCCTTCAGATGTATGTAACCGATTCTTCCCTTGTATTTCTCAAACAGCTTTTCAAAGTCAATTCCGGCAAGTACAGTATGTGCAGTATCAAAACAAAACTTTACATACGCAGGATCTGTATGTTCCGCCACGAAATCAATCTCATCCTCCTGCTCCACTGTCATCTGGAAATGAGGATGCAGGCATAACGTCACATCATAATCACGGGCCATCCTGCCTATCTTATCCAGTGTTTCCGATAATTTCAGCAGATGTTCTTCTGACGGCTTTCCGTCTCTGGCCGGGGCCTGGATATTCATGATTCCGGCACCGGTCTTTTTACAGAACTCCAGATATTTTCTTGTACCCTCCACATTGTCCGCATCCATATCGCGTATGTAGTGGTACAGGGCTGTAAACTTCAGTCCGTACTCTTTCACCAGCCGGTTAAATTCCTCTTCCCTGCCTTCATACAGGTCAGCCATGCCGATGAAGTTCTCAAAATTGTGATAGCCCAGATTTTTCATATCATTCAGCGCTGTCTTCAGGTCATCTTCTGATTCCAGTCCCCATTCCCAAACCGTATAACCTATCTCCATAAGCCATATTCCTTTCGCTATTTGATAAAACGTTTTATCATGATTTATGAATTTCATTATATACGCTTTTTCTACATTGTCAACACTTTTTCGATATTTTATCTATTTATTTTGTGCACTTTAATTTTTTATAAACTTTTTTTACTATTGTTTTCCTATCATTTTGCCGCTATAATAAGGGCATAGCTCCCCCATACATGTTAAAACGCTTTATCACTTTTTCAAATAATTACAATATACGGAACAATACATTGCATTCAGTATTTACCCATGATAAAATCAGGATGCAATACAATATCTAGTGTACTGTTGCTATAGTCAACAGACAGACAGCACACTGGTCAGCACTGCGTGGAAAACGACAGGGTGCTGTATCAGTATTTATGAGGTGAATATATGCGAGTAACTTTAAAAGACATCGCAAGAGAAACGAATTTATCTGTAACCACCGTATCACTGGTTCTGAACCAAAAAGAATGCCGTGTATCCGACAGCACCCGCAGTCTGATTCTCAAAACAGCGGAAAAATTGCACTACTATCCTAACCAGCTTGCCGTGGGTCTGGTAAAACAGGAGACTAAGACCATTGGACTTATCATCCCTGATATCAGCAATCACTTTTTTGCAAATCTGGCTCTGGGAATAGATGATGAAATGCTGAAACATGACAGGAATATTATATTAAGCAATACAAATGACCGCCCGGAACGGGATCTGAAGAGTATCCAGGTGCTGAAATCCCGCGGCGTAGACGCTATCATCCTTGCCATGGCATCCAATGTTGACCAGACTCATATACGTTCCTACAAAGACATCATAGATACTTCACCGATTCCAATCATTACCGTGGACCGCTGTAATCCTGCCTTTAACTGCAGTGCCTTAAAGCTAAACAACAAAAAGGGAGCCTATAATGCAGTCAGTTATCTGCTGTCACTTGGACATAAAAACATCGTGTGCATTACAGGCCCTGCCAATTCTGACAGTACCCAGGAACGGCTTGCCGGTTATGAATGGGCTTACCGTGATGCCGGAGTCTCTCTTCCTGAAAAGTATGTATTTCATGGCGACTATCTGAAACAAAGCGGAAATGAAGCTATGAAACAAATCCTGCAGGAAACGAAAGCCACTGCTGTTTTTGCATTCAATGACCTGATGGCATTAGGAGCCTATCACTGTCTGCGGCAGGAAGGCCTTTCCATTCCTGAGGATATGTCTATCGTGGGATTTGACAATATTGACTTTTCTGATATGCTGGAGGTGCCGCTGACTACAGTAAACCAGCCCACTTACGAAATCGGACGGGAAGCTGCCAAGCGTGCGCTGCTTGAGATCACCAGCCCCGAAGCTGAGAAGCAAACGATAAGCTTTGAACCACACCTGATCATACGAAAAAGTACGGCAAAGCCGAGATAGGGGTGTTTTTATGGGAACCACAAAGAATATGCAGTTTTTAAGAACCAGCAACCGGGCTGCCATCATCAAAGCACTGGCGCTGGGAGAAGCCTCCAACCGTGTGGAACTCTCCTCCCACCTTGGTTTGTCTAAAATGGCAATCAGCGGACTGATCAACGACCTGGTTGCTGACGGTTATGTGGAGGACAGAAAATATTCTCCCTTCCGGGATTCTACCTGGTACACAGGGGATGCCAGCGGGAGAAAGCCCTCCGCTCTTTCCATTGTCCCCAGAAGGATCAATGCCATCGGGATACTGCTGAAACGGTACGAAGTGCATTGTATGATCGCGGAGATACAGGGAAATATTCTCTATCACAATTTTTGTGCACTTCCCATGGATGCGGACAATGCCTCCCTCTCAGAGATCCTAGTTTCTCTTGTGGAAAAAGCGCTGCATTCCCATGGAGACTGCTTCATAGCGGGTATCGGAATCGCGTCCATCGGACCGCTCGACATCACACAAAAAAGGATCCTATATCCGCCGAATTTCTGCAGTATCGGTAATTTGTATATCGGTGAACTGCTGGAAGAAAGGTTCCGGCTTCCTGTTTATCTCGATAATGATATGAACGCAAGCGCCATTGCAGAACAGTTCTATGGGGTAGGCAAAACAGCAGACACACTTGCCTATGTAGGTTTCGGCTCCGGCGTCGGTGCCGGGATCATGATACACGGTAAACTTCTGCATGGAAGCGCAGGATTCGCCGGTGAAATCGGTCATATTTCCATCAATCCGCAGGGTCCTCCGTGTTCCTGCGGACAAAAAGGCTGTATCGAAACCTATACCAGTGTGTCCAGGCTTTTGGATGATATGGGAACAGATTCTGTCACGAATCTATGGCAGATGATACATGATAAAAGACTGAATGAGAAGGGGAAACTCCGGCTGGAAGAGTGCCGGTACGCACTTAAAACCCTGCTTATCACCATTGCCAACCTCTATGATCCCGAGGTCATAATATTCGGTGAAATCCCACCGAAACTGGCTCCTATCTATCTGGATGAAATGGAGTCTCATATGAATACCAATATGTTTCACCACGGCTTTCAGAATATCCGCCTCTACCCCTCTTCATTCGGTGAAAACGCCCCTCTGATCGGGTCGGCTTCTTTGATATTCAAAGGGATATTTGACGGAAAAATCTCTCTTCCTGACCGTATTTCCGAATAAAAAAACTGCCTTCTGAAATGAGCATATCTAAACTCCACATTCAGAAGGCAGTCTTCATTATACATATTTTCTTATGTAATCAACGATCATATCCATCGCTGTCCGAGAAGGAGTGGCTCCGTTCAAGATAAGATCCGCCCTCCATTTTGACGGCTCTACATACTGGTCATGGCGGTATCGCACTGTATCCAGATATACATCCGTGATCTCTTCACGGGAAAGGCCGTTCTGCATATTGCGTTTTAATCTCCTGAGAATCCGTTCGTCCGCCCGGCAGTCCACAAAAAGCTTCAGATCCAGCAGGCTGCAGATGGCATCATCATAGAGGGTCAGCAGGCCTTCCACCAGGATGATCCTTGTTTTGCCGCAGTCTCTTTCTCTTATGATATCCTCGTATAGCTGCTGCAGATACATGGTATCCGGATGGTTATCATCCACATATTCTCTGTCTCCGGTCAGAGCACGGACCCTCGGCCGCAGCTCTTCCGGTTTGAAATACTCATCCATATGAAAGACTTTTGGGCTTTCCTTTTCCAATATCTCTGCCAGTTTATTACACAGTGTGGTTTTGCCTGACGCACTGCCTCCGGCAATACCGATAACCAGAGCTTTTCCTTTTTCCATATGTAAAAGCACCCACCTTTCCGCTATTCCGACACCAGGGATTTTCCTAACCGGTATGCCTTTTCCACACCGTCGGAATGTTCCATATCGCCTTTTGCATCCATCCCGGGAACGGTCAGAATCCCTTTATTTTCCCAGCGCAGATAGGAACAGGTATCCTCATAAGCCGCAACTGCTGAGCGGTAAACACCATCGGATGCGGAATCCAAAAGCAGCGCTGCATAGCGGATATTGAATCCTTTTTTGGCCCTGGCGTAGAGTCTGTCTATGGCTGCCTTTAACTGTGCACTGATGGAAAACCAGTAAATGGGGGACGCAAAAACAATCATATCCGCATTATCTACTTTGTCCAGTATCTCTGCCATATCATCCTTCTGCACACACACTCCGTTATGTGTAAAACAGAATTCACAGGCCAGACAGGGTGCAATTTTCATATGCCCGAGGTTTACTTTTTCCACCTGATGTCCCTGTTCCAATGCTCCTTTTATGAAGGCATCTGCCATGATCTCTGTATTTCCCTTTCTGCGGGGACTGCCGTTTAATACTAATATATTCATTCATTTTTCCTCCTGTACCTGTTTCTATCACTATAACATTGCGGAGTAAAAAAGTCACTACGGAGGGCCGAATTGTCTGCTGGGAAATTTTCCGAACGCAGAAATACCCGCCCCGTTTGCAGACAGGACAGGTATTTTTCAGTTGTATTTCATGCAGTTCTGACTGTCATGATTCCTCTATGACCAGAGGCACCACTGCCCCTTTTTCCACATCGATCAGACCGCAGTCTGTCAGCTTCAGAGCCGGGCTGACCGGCAGGCCCAGGGTACACAGGGACATAATTGGATTGTAGTGTTCATATCCCAGATTCTCCAGGCTCCTTCTCACATCACCCAGCATTCTTCCGATATCATCCGCCGGAAGCTCTGAAAGAATGCCGCATACAGGGAGAGGCAGTTCTGCTGTTATCTGCCCGTTCTCGGCAGTACAGATGCCGCCCTGCAGCTCTATCAGCCGTCTTGCTGCTATGAGCATATCCTCCGGATCAGCACCAATCACCATGAGATTGTGATGGTCATGGTAATATGTGGTGGCCGCCGCACCGCGTTTCAGACAGTTTCCGGTCACGAATCCGTACCCTATATTACCGTTTTTGCCATGGCGTTCCAGCACAACTGCCAGCACGCAGCCGCTTTTTTGCCATTTTAAATGACCGTTTTCCACTTCCATCCGAACCTGCTTTTCCCTTGTCTGGGTGCGTCCGTCTCTTACCTCTATGACACGGACTTTAACGGTTCCCCGGCTTTTTGGTACTTTCGGTTCCAGGTCTTCTGCTTCGATCTTATCAAGGTGCACGGAGTGATAAAATTCAGTGGGAAAACCATAGGGTTTTAGCTGCCTTTTTGTCTCCCCTTTGCAAAAGATCTCCTTACCGTCCTTGAACACGCGATCCGGTTCAAAGGCAGAGACTGCCTGTTCCCTGATAAGCTGGAAATCTGCCTTTCTCCCCGGTGCCAAAGCGCCTCTGTCCCTGAGATTCATACGTCTTGCCGGGGTATAGGAGGCGCAGTAAACAGCTTCCTCAAGGGGAAATCCCATCTCTACTGCCTTTTTCACAATATAATTGAGCTGGCCTTTTTCCAGAAGGGCATCTGCCATAGTGTCATCCGTGACAAAACAACAATGCTCAAAGAGGTTATTTTTTATAATATAATCCAAAATCTCCGGTTTCAGCATTTTCTCCTGCAGTTCCACGAACATGCCGTTTTCAAAACGCTGTCTGATCTCCTCAAGGGTGTGCTCTGTATGGTCACCGTCAATTCCCCTGAACAGGAACTTCGCCAGATCCAGGCCGATAAGAGAAGGGCAGTGGCCCTCAATAACAGCCTGCGGATCTTCCTCTCTAAGGTAATCCAGAAACTTTGTGATCTCCATCTCAGTCCCCTTGACGATCTGGCGGTAATTCATGATTTCCCCTACACAGACAACGCCTTCTTCCCTCATGAGGTGCTTCATTTCCTCAAATCCGATGACACCTCCGGTCGTCTCCAGGCTTTCATTTGTGGAGGGAACACTGCTGGGGATTCCGTAGAAAATATCAATCGGTGAATCTTTTGCCCCGTTGATCATCTCATGGATTCCCTGCACACCCATGACATTGGCAATCTCGTGAGGCTCGGACACCAGCGTGGTAACCCCGCAGGAGGCTGCCCGTTCCCCAAAGGAAACAGGTGTCATCATGGAGCTTTCAATATGCATGTGTATGTCGATAAACCCCGGCAGCATCAGACAGCCGCTGCCGTCCAGCACCTCATCCGGAGAAAGCGCATTCTCCTGCCTGGTATCCACATAATAAATCCTTCCATCCTGCACATATACATCAGCCGGCATAAAGCATTTCAGGTAGGAATTGTAAACTTTCGTATTCTTTATGAGTAAATCCGCCTTTTCCACAGGGCACCTCCCATCTTACACAATTGAGTAGAAATAAAGCAGACAGACTGCCACCAGCACCCACATGACAGGACGAATCTCTTTTATCTTTCCTGCTGAGATCTTCATCACCACATAGGTGGGAAGGGCAGCGCAGATGCCGTTGGCAATGTTGTTTCCGAAGATGGTAAATGCAATACATACAAAGGACGGAAATGCCTCTGTAAAATCATGGAATTTGATGTTTTTCATTGCTCCCAGCATATTGATTCCAATGTACATCAGCACCGGCGCAGTAGCTGCTGAGGGAATCATCAGCGCGATCGGAGCCAGGAACAGGGCCAGCCCGAAGAAAACAGAAGTAAACACTACGGAAAGTCCTGTCTTACCTCCTGCCTCCACGCCTGCAGAGGACTCCAGGTATGTTGTCATACTGGGCATTCCGAACAGAGCGCCGAAACTGGTAGCCACTGCATCCACCTTGAAGCATTTGTCAATGCCCGGAAGATTGCCGTCCTCATCCAGATACCCCGCCTTTGCGCCAACCCCCAGCACGGTTCCGAAAGTAGAGAAAAAGTCGGGTACAAAAAGTGCGATCAAAAATGGAATATATGCAAAATTAAGTGCGCCCAGGAAATCCACATGCAGGAACTGCCCGCTGATATTGGCCGGCATGGTAAACAGGCTTTCCGGCATTTTTGTGACGCCAAAGGGAATCCCCACCAGTGTGGTAAGGGCAATGGCCAGAATCATATCTCCCGGCACGTTTCTGGTTTTAAGTACCAGTAAGATCACAAAACCGATGACTGCAACAATAACCGTAGGAGCGGTCAGGTCACCGAATCCCAGGCTTTTCTTCGCTTCATTTGCGATAATAAGACCACAGCTTTTCGCTCCTAAAAGCGCGATGAACAGACCGATGCCGGCACTCACCGCGTGTTTCAGACTGACGGGAATGACTTTCACTACAGCTTCTCTGAGTCCCAGAAAAGAGATTGCAATAAACAGCACGCCGCTCCAGAAAATAACACCGGAAGCCACATCAGGCGCAATGCCGTCGTTAGCTATCATTGCTGTCACAATACCCACACTGCCCAGTCCCGGGGCAAGCGCAAACGGCCGGTTCGTGTAGAATGCCATCGCACAGGTTGTAAGGATGACCAGTAAGATCAGCACCGTGAACATTACGTGCTTGTCCAGTCCTGCGGACTCCATCATGTTGGGCACTGTTGCCAGAACATAGGCCATGGTCACAAATGTAGTCAGACCGGCCAGAAGCTCTGTTCTGACATTGGAATGAAACTCTGATAATTTAAATTGTTTTTCCAACCACTGTTTCATATAGATTTTCTCCTGCCTTTCTCAATCGTATAACTCCTTGATTCTTTTCCATTTTCATTGTATGATAACCGTAATCGGAAGTCTAATTCATCTTAACTATAAATTCTATTCCAAAGTGGAATAGTGCCCCCAAAAACCATATCCGGCATAGGACCCGGTACCTTGCTGTACCATCCGGTATTCCAGCCATTCGCTGAGAAGAGGTCAGGAGAAATCTATGAATATCCACGAATTGAACTATGTGCTTTGTATTGCCAAACATCAGAATATGACGAAAGCCGCCCAGGAGCTTTTTATTTCCCAGCCGACCCTCAGCAAACATCTGGGAAAGCTGGAGCGGGAACTGGGCATCAAACTGTTCAGCAGAGTTGACAACTGCTATATCCCCACTTATGCGGGAAGGCGGTATATGGAATACGCCTCAGGCGTACTGGAACTGACTCATGACTGGGAGAAGGAGCTTGCGGATCTGCGCTCTCTCAATGACGGAGAACTGAATGTGGCCTTTCCCCTCATGCGCAGCTCCTGCATGATACCCAGGATCCTGCCGGTATTTCGCCGGATACATCCCAACATCCGTCTGAATTTTCTGGAGGAGACATATGCGATCCAGGAGCGTCTTCTCACTGACAGCCGGATTGACTTTGCAATTTTCAGCGACGGAAACCTGCACCCCAAGCTGGAATATGAAACTCTGGGCCGGGAAGAAATCCTGCTGGCAGTTTCCCCCCGACATCCTCTGGCGAAAGAGGCCAAATGTAAAGTCTGTCAGGATGGCCCTTATCCCAAGGTGGATTTGTCACAGCTCGGCAGCGAAAAATTCATACTGCATTTTCCGGAGCAGAATACAGGCGCCATAACGGAACAGCTTCTGAAAAAATACGGCATTGAGCCTAAGGTTCCGTTCTATACCCGGAATACCCAGGCTGCACTCCTGCTGGTGCAGCAAAATGAAGGAATCTGTTTCGCACCGGAGACTTACATTAAGAACATGACGTTTTCTACACCGCCGGTCTGCTTTTCCCTTCATGATCCGGATGCCTTTACACGTACCATTATCGCATATCGGAAGGGGGCTTATCTGACCTCCTATGCACTGGATTTTATTCAGATATCAAAGGATTATTTTGGCGGTGATCTGCATAAACGGTAAATGGAATTCCCTTACAGAATGCCCATAGTGCCCCTGAAATATACTTTGGCGCTGCAATCGGCATCCGCATCACGCACCAGGCTGTGCCTGCAGTCCCTTTACCGTCACAGATAAATTTCTCTGCCCTGTTCTGACGATTCATAGATGGCTTTTATCAATTTCAGGCTCTCCAGGGCATCCTCTCCTGTTACCAGAGGCTTTCTGCCCTCTGTGACAGCCTGTACAAAATCCCGGTACTGACGTTCGTGTGAATCTGTGGAAATGGCTGCGTCCTGATGCAGTGTATTTGCTTTTGCAGGATTCAGCAGACAGCTGAACGCCTTGCTTTCCCCGTCTTTCAGCTGATAAAACAACAGTTCATCGTTCCTTATGATAACTGTGCCCTTTTCAGCAAAAACAGCCAGTTCCGCGTACAATCCCGGATAAGCAGTTGTCGTTCCCTCCACAGTTCCAAGACAGCCGTTTGCAAATTCAAGATTAGCTATCCCCACATCTTCTGTCTCGATTTCCTGATGAAGCAGGCGTCTGCACTTTCCGTTCACACTTTTCACTTTCCCGAAAATATCAAGCAGCAGGTCAATATAATGGATGGACTGGTTCATAAGAGAACCTCCCCCGTCAAATTCCCAGGTGCCTCTCCATGGATTTGAAAAATATTCCTCGTCTCTGTACCAGATTGTTCTTGATGCTCCCCATAGCAGCTTGCCGAGTTTTCCCTCTGCCGCCGCCTGTTTGAGTAAAACTATGGGCTTATCAAAACGATGCTGCATAATAACCCCAAGTTCTACTCCGCATTCCCTGCAGGTATCCACCATCTCCTGTGCTCGTTCCACATGAATATCTATGGGCTTTTCACAGATGACATGTTTCCCGGCCCTGGCTGCCTCTATGGTGACACTGCTGTGCATCCCCGAAGGCAGACAGACAGAAACCACTGCGACATCCGGGTCCCGTAACATCTCATGGTAGTCCTTGTAACTTCTGCAGCCCCATTTTCTAACTGCCTCCTCTGTTTTTTCCGCATCACTATCTGCCACCGCTGCCAGATAAGCCCCATCCAATGCGGCAATCACACCTGCATGGAGCATCCCTATAAACCCACACCCGATAACACCAAATCCAAGCTTCTCCATGGATACCTCCTATTCCCTGCACCAGCAAAATGCAGCCAGCATCAGCGGCTCTTTTTTACTGAGCAGTCTGTCATAAATCGTCTGCGCACATTCAGGAGCAGCGTTCTCGCTGATGAGCGGTTCCAGTACAATTCTCCTCTGTGCAAGAAGATCTATGATCGTCTCCTCATCTCTCTGATGACTTCTAAAATGTCCGAACTGATCCCTCTCATCCTGTGCCCTATGCATTTCGTGAGCTCCGATGACAGCGATTCCTTTCCTGTGTACATCACGATAAAAATTGACGCCGTCCGTATTTCCCCTTGTGGACCCCAGAAGGACTACACGTCCAAGTGGTTTCACCATTTTAAGTGCTGTATTAACAGCCTGGGGAACTCCGGTAGCTTCGATCACAACATCAAAAACACTGTCGAATGCTTCGTCCTCCCCATTTTCCTCTGTCCTCAAAATCCCGCATTTCTTTGCCAGCACACGCCTCCACTCCACAAAATCAAAGCCTGTCACACTGCCCGCCCCTGCACAGAATCCAAGCTGTGCCGCCAGATTTCCAATAGGCCCAAGGCCCAGAACTGCCACTTTATCCCCCAATTGAATATCTGCCTTTCTGATTCCCTGCAGGGAAATAGAGGCCAGTCTGAATGCGGACGCTTCCCGGGGATTTATCTTTTCCGGTATTTTTGTGCATTTTTGCGCGTCGGCGGTGAATCGTGAACAATGTATTTGATTACACACCACCAAATCACCTGCTGCCAGACCGCGGACACCGCTGCCGGCTTCCTCTATACGGCCGCAGCAGCTGTAACCGGGATAATAGGGATATTCGCCCGGCGTATTTTCCATATGGTTCAGCCATGCAAGCTCTGTGCCCGGAGAGATCGTGCTGAACAACGTTTTAATGAGCACTTCGTTCTCACCGGGGGGCTTCACCTTACAGCTCTCCAGCCTGACTTTCCCCTTTTCATAAGCACATATTTTATCAGCTTTCATAATCTTTTCCCCCGTTCTTCTTCCTTCTGTCAATTCTCTCCAGGATATGATTCAGTGCATTATACTGCATGTGAAATGCTTCCGCTCCGTCTTCTGCCCTGTTTTCCCGGATTATTTCCTTTACCGCTCTGCGCTCCAATAATTCCAGCCCTTCAAATCTTGTAAGATGAGGTTCCAATGTAAGGAATCCGTTGTACCCTTTCCCAAATGCATCCCCCAAAATCGTTTCCATACAGCCATCTCCCTGCCCGCAGACAACCGTATCACCATTTTCAGACAATGCATCTTTGATATGGAAATAGGCCACATATGGTTCCAGCATCCGGTATGCTTTTAACGGTTCCTCTTTACACTGCACAAAATTGGCAAAGTCAAAAGCTGCCTGCAAAAAAGGACTGTTCACCTTTTCAAATAATTCCAGACAATGTTCTTTTGTATCTCCGAATATTTCTTTTTCATTTTCATGCAGGGCTGTGATTCCATACCTGCCTAATACCTCTGCCAGCCTGCCTACCTTATCTGCAGCACATTCACTCCACATGGAATGGGAATCTCCTGTGGGAATGTAAAAACTGAATATCCTCACATAACTGCATTCCAATATCTCTGCTATATGTGCCGCATTTTCCGCCTGCAGCATCTGTTCTGCAAACGCTTCCTCGTCACAGATTGGTATTTTTCCAAGCGGGGAACCCAGGGATGAAACTCTCATCTTATATTTTTTCAGTAATGGCAGCACTGTCCTTTTAATCTCCCCGGGTGTATAGCTGCAGATGTTTTTCCCGTCTATATTCCGTAATGCCAGATAAGATATCCCTGTCCTGCCGGCTTCTATAAGCTGCTGTTCCAGATGACTGCTGATTTCGTCTGTAAACCCTGAAATTTTTTCATATTTCATATATCAGTCCTTCTCTACATCCATAAGCCAATGCAGGTATTCCAGATTATGCCTCAGCTTATCGTATGTACTTTCTTCATTTGAAAAGTCCTCCACGGATATGTTTCCCTGATAATTCATCTCTTTCATCACACGAAACAATTTCTTAAGGTCCGCACTCCCCTCTTTCAATGGTGTCCAGCTTCTTTTCCACTGCCGCACACCGTTTTCATTTGTTCCTTCCGGTTTCAGCATTCCGTTTTTAATATGTATATGGGCAATGTAATCCCCCAGCATTTCAAATGCTTTCTTATAATTTTCATACCCCTCATATACCAGGTTTCCCGGGTCATAAATGACCCCCATATCCTCAGGGCTGCATCCGCACAGAAGCCGGTGCGCTGCACTTGCGCTGGCCAGAATATTGTCCATATGGATTTCAAATACAATCTTTACCTTGTATTTATGTGCCAGTGTCTCCAGCATTTTAACATTCTCCCTGGCCTCCTGAAACAACTCTTCATAGTTCCTTGTCTCATCATAATCCGGTGTAAATACACGAACCTGCCTGCACCCCATTATGTCTGCAGCCCGCAGAACCTTCTCTATCTGTTTGTGCTCATGGGGCTTCAAATAAGTGGTAAGTCCAAATACAGCGATTTGCTGCTCCGCACATATCTGTTTTATGATCTCTGCTGTTTCCTCTATCGTCTCTAAATCTAATGTACATTGATTATCCTGCCAGTATCTGTCCTCATAAGCAATATTTTCTTTCTTTTTGTCCGGTAACGGCGCGACCCGCCACTCCACTCCATCATACCCCAGTTCTTTTAATATCCTAACAGCCTCCTTTGGACTGTATTCCGGCATACTCACTGTAAAAACCCCTGTTTTCATCTGCTTTCATCCTCCTTTTTCTCATCAAATTGGTTTCTGTACTCCTGAGGGGTAATACCGATATAACGTTTGAACATTTTGCTGAAATACTTTATATCCGCATAACCCACAAGTGCACCGATTTCATAGATACGCAGTTCCGTATCTTCCAGAAGCCTTTTTGCCTTCTCTATTTTCTTTTGAATAAGACATTCTTTGAAATGGATTCCCTCCACTTCCTTAAATATAATGCTGAGGTATATGGGTGTTGTATTCACATGTTCCGCGGCACTGTCCAGGGATACACAACTGATGTCTCCCTCCATATAAGCGATCACCTTTTTAATCATCTCCCGGTTTTTCCGGGTATTCATCTGCTGCTGGCATGTCCGCAGACATTCCGCCAATGCCGTGTATGCATTTACAAGCTTTGTTTCATCATTATCCGTAATAAAGTCTTCCGGCCCGTCATTAATTTGTATATCCGATTCTGTCATTTTTGCTTTGAGATAACTTACAATATCCCTGTACAGTTCTCTGGAAAAGTTCTGCACCACTCGGTTTTCTGCGTATTCCCTGCTGAAACGAACTATCATAAGCTCTATCAGGGAGGCAAGCTGGATATAGTTTTCCTGCTCCATAGTATCTACAGCCTTGTATCTGATCTTTTCCAGCTCCTTGACGATTCTGCTGTCACTGCCGCTGTAAAAAAGTACTCTGGATGCCTTCGTACCTATTCCCCTGGATTCGCAGTAAGCCGCATAAAAACTCAATTCTCCCTCATATAAACTGCTTATCTGAAATTCCGTATAAAGCTTAAAATCCTCATAAAGCACAGAATAAATCTGTTCCAGAACTGCTTCTAACAGCTCATCCTGCATACCTGTGATCAGTGTGTAATTTCCCGTTTCATCTTCGATACACAGATAGCGGCTGCCTGCCGCCTCACCTAAAATGTCATCCAGCTTTCTGCGTATAAACATCTTCAGATTAGATAACTGTACCGAACGGGAGTATGTGGCAATCGTCCAATATTCCTTTATGCTGATATTGACCACACGGTATCCGGCAAACAGTGAGGCCAGGCCAAGCCGCCGGATTTCCACCTGCAGTTCTGCGGAACAGCCGCCCTCAAAGATCATGTCCAAAACCACTTTTTTCTTTGCCAGCATCAGTGTCTTTCTTTCATCTTCCCTGCGGATTTTCTCCTCTGCGATCTGGTCTATGGACTGCCTCACAAGTTCGACGACTTTCTTTTGATTTATAGGCTTTAAAATATAATATCTCACATTTAACTCAATGGCCGTTTTCGCATATTCAAACTCACTGTAGCCGCTGATAATATACACATGCATATAGGGAAAATCTGTCTTAATGCTTTTTATAAAATCAAGGCCGTTCTCTTCCGCTATTCTGATATCCGTGATCAAAATATCAGGTTCTTCCCGGTACAGAATTTCTCTTGCTTTTGTCACATAGTCTCCCGTAAAAATCTCCAGTTCGGGAAAACGTGCATGGATCAACTGATATAAACCGTTCAGAATATAGTACTCATCATCCACCAATAAGATCTTCATTTCCGTCTCCTCCCATCCTTGCGGGAATCCTGATAACGGATACAGCGCCGTTCCCATTTTCCCCCGGTTCAAGTCTGACCCCATAATCCTCACCAAAGTACATCTTGATTCTGGCATCTACATTCCGCAGGCCATAACTGGATCTTCCGCTTTTCTTTTCCATGGTCTGTTTTTCCGAAAGTCCCTGTCCGTCATCGGCCACCCGAAAAAGGATTTCATGGTTTTCCATCTTCACCGCGATCCAGATATTCCCCTTGCTTCCCTTGGGAATGATTCCGTGGACAATAGCATTTTCCACAAGAGGCTGCAGCGCAACTTTTACCATTTCATATGGGTAGGTCTCTTCCTGAATATCGAAATGATATTTTATTTTTCCCTGATAACGTTCTTTCTGAATCTCAATATAAGCGCTTACATGTGTGATTTCTTGTCTGACGGTGTATATCCGTTCCCCGGAGTTAAGCCCCGTCCGGTAGAACTCAGAAAGGGATTCTATAATATGACATGTTTTTTCATCGTTGCGCTCAAATGCGATCCAGTTGATCATATCCAGTGTATTATAGAGAAAATGCGGATTGATCTGTTCCTCCAATACGCGCAGTTCTGCATCTTTCTTCTCGGTCTCCATGCTGATCTTCTGGTCTATCAGTTCTCCTGTCCGGTTTACCATCTTATTAAACCTCTGGGTAAGATAATTTAACTCGTCTTTTCCCTCATCCTCCACCACAACAGAAAAATTATTCTTCTCTACCTGCTTCATACCTGCAACAATCTGATTGATCGGTTTTTTAATACTGATAAAATACAGCCAGGACACAATCCCTGCTACCACCAGTACAAGTACACTGAAAAATACCATCATTTTAAATATCTGGTTGATCACCTGATAGAACTCCTTATAATCCACCAGAGCCACCATGCGCATGCCGGTTAATTTGGATTCCGAATAGAATACAAGTTTTTTCTCCCTGCCCCCATTCAGAAACACGACTTTAGATTCCGGTTGATCAATCTTATTCTGCTTTAAATTTTCTTTCAGCTCCTTTTCAATATAAGTCCCAATCTGTCCGGGATCTTTATGGGAAACGATCTTGCCGCTTCTGTCAATAAAAAACAGTTCTTCCTCCGAAAACAGTGAACTTGTTTTTTCTCTGTAATTCAAAACCTCTGACAATAAATCTGACAGCAGAAACTGATCGATATACAGATTTACGCATCCCAGATAGTCTGAGGAATACGCGCCCTTTACTTTGGTGGATATGATCAGCGGGTACTGCAGGTTTTTCCTGCTGGGAGGAGAGGAATACTTATCCGTATTCTCCCATTTGAATGCCCCGAGCCACACCTGCCTTTCCTCCAGACTCATGATATGGGAAAAGAGCACACTCTCTTCCAGGCGGCTGTCCGTGAACTGATATGGCTTGTAGGCTATAAATCCTCTTTTATTTATAACTTCCACAGCTATATAATCTTCCAGCTCACCGGCCCATTCGTCCAAAAATTTGTAATACTCATTTGTCTGTATAAAATCATCCAATTGTTTATCACTTGATGTTTTCTCCAGCATCTTGATGGTATACAGGCTGGTTGCGATTTTATTTCCCACAGAACTGTATTCCCTGAGACGGTTGTTCACCAGCACATTATAAGAGTCCAATTCCTGCTGCATATTCTCGTAATTACTCAACTGAAAGACTCTGCGCACGGAAAAAAATGTTGCTGTTTCCAGAAAAAGCAGAGGAAATATGACCGCAAAAACCACAAGCAGCAGAAATCGTTTCTGCAGCCCCAGCCGGCGCACTATTCTGATCATTCTGTTGACAAATTTTTTCCAATGCTCTTTCATTCTGCCCTGCGTCCTCCTTATCCCTTAACCGCCCCGGCCATCAGGCCCTGTACCAGATATTTCTGTGCGAACAGAAGAAATAAAAGAGTCGGCACTGTGGCTATCACTGCACCGGCGGAAAGCAGTGACCAGTCAACCAGGTTCTCCTGTACGAATTTCTGCAGTGCCAGGTTGATGGTTTTCAGTTCGTCTGTCTGGATCAGTATCCTTGCCATCATATACTCATTCCAGGAACGGACAAACGTAAAAATCGCTACTGTTGCCAATCCCGGCTTTGATATAGGCAGGATGATCCTGATAAATGCCTGAAACTGGCTGCATCCGTCAATCAGACCGGATTCCTCCAATTCCATGGGCACCGAATCAAAGAACCCTTTCAGCAGCCAGATGGCAAATGTCAGTGAAAATGAGATATATGCCACGATCAGCCCGGCATGGGTATTATTCAGCCCCAGTCCTTTGTATATCATGAACATTGGTATCAGTGTCAGCATCATGGGCAGCATCTGCAGTACAAGAAGAAGCCCTATAAATCCACTGAAAATCTTCCCCTTAAATCTTGAAATCGCATATCCCGCAAACGCGGCGATCAATACGCAGAAAATCATGGCCACAACCGATACAAATATACTGTTGAAAATACTTTTTACAAAGGATTCCACATGAAGTACCTTGCTGAAATTTCCCAGATACACGTCCTGAAATTTGGGAAACATCCCCAGATCACTCATAGCCATTGTCTTTGTTTTCAGAGAAGTCCCGAACATGGAGATAACAGGCAGTGCCAGCAAAAAGCACACTGCAAATGTTACCAGATACATGATCATCCTTGAAATTGCCCTTTTCATTCTGCCGCCTCCTATTCGTTATTCCTGCTGAATTTTTGATTGATCAGACACAGCACTATCATGCACAGAAGCATTAATACGGATGCCGCAGATGCGTACCCCATCTTTGATCTGAAAAATGCTGTGTTATACGCGTATATGGGAAGCACCATAGTATTGCCGGAAGGCCCCCCTTCTGTGAGCAGAAAGATGTTCTCAAACCCATTAAAAGCCCAGATGAGCAGCAGGGTGACTGACACTTTTGACACGGAACGAAGGGACGGAAGTGTTATGTAAAAAAAGCTTTTTATCTTCCCGCCGCCGTCAATTCTGGCTGCCTCATATAATTCTCCCGGGATCCCCTGCATTCCTGCCAGCAGCGTGATCGTCATAAAGGGCAGGTTTTTCCATACCCCTATCATGGTAACTGTAAAGCGTGACATATACCTGGTCGTCAAAAACAAAATGGGTTTCTCAATTATCTTCAGCTCCATGAGCACATGGTTTATCAAGCCGAATTGGTCATTTAACAGCCAGAGCCAGTTTGCAGCCATTACCATAGGCGCGATGACCCAGGGCATCAGTATGACTGCACGGTAAATTCCCCGCCCTTTCATATTCATATTCAAAAGTGCTGCGATCAGCATTCCCAGGACATAGCTGAATACAACAATAGAAATAGCGTAGATAAAGGAGAACGACAGTGAACTGTAGAACTCTTTATCTTTTGTGAGAATATCAATATAATTCTGCACCCCTATGAATTTTTCTTTTCCCGGGCTTAACAGATTGCTGTTAGTAAAGCTCAGCTTAAAACCATCCAGAAACGGATAGATCTGAATCAGCAGGATCACTGCCAGTGCGGGCAAAAGCATAAGATAACCAAGGCGTTTGGATTTTTTCTTTTTCTGCATAGTTATACTCCCTTTACGAAAGGCTGCCTACAGAAAATCTTCTGTGGGCAGCCCCTAAAATGTCTGCTATTCTGCCTGCAGCTCCAGCGCTGCTTCCACATTTCCATTGTCCTCTTCCAGGATTGCCTCATAATCCCGTCTGCCGCTCAGAACCTTTTGTGCCGCATTTCCCAGATAACGTTCCCCGTTGATCTGTCCAAATGCAGGATAGAAATTCTGGATCGGTTCTGTCGCATGTACAAAGGTAGGCATGATCTTTTCATTAACAAGCTTTTCTAATACTGCGTTATCGTAGTAAGGATCTGTTGTGATAGATTTCAACACCGGCGTTTTGCCGCATTTCCCCTCTGTGAACAATGTCTTTGAATTTTTTACCCACCACTCCACAAAGTCCAGGGTTGCCTGCGCATTTTCAGAGTCTTTGTTATATGCCGCTATACTGTTTGCCCAGTACACAGTCTGCGGTTTGTCCGCTGACGGTCCCTGCAGGGGATCAAGAATGTCCAGATTATCTTTCAGATTTTCATCCTCAAAAAATCCTATAACAGGTGCCCCATAAAAAATGGCAGCCTGACCGGAATAGAAAAGTTTCTGCGCATCTGCATCTTTGTAGCTGATGGTTGCTTCCGGAATCAGCTCTTCATCCATAAGGGCTGCAACAAACTCCAAACATTCCTGCATCTTAGGTGAAGTAAAATCTGATTTGGCGTCTGCTGTTACGGGACCCACATTATTTCCCACGGTCAGATACATCATAATGTTCTGTGCTCCGCCCAAATCCCCGGCTGTCACAAGCGGAAAGACATCTGGATTTTTCTCCTTCAGCGTGCGAAGCACATCCAGTAATTCCTCCCATGTAGACGGAAGTTTCTCAATTCCTGCCTCCTTGAACATATCCGTCCGATATGTAAAAATCCTTGTATCACACTGCCAGGGAAGCGCAATATACTCGTCTTCAAGCTTATTTGTTTCCAGTATCCCCTCCATCATATCATCCAGGATTGGATCCTTTTCGCTCTGCCATTTTTCTACAATAGGGGTAAGCGGCATGATTTCCCCCATGGTCGCAAACTGCATTGGAGTCTGAGATCCTGCCGTGGCTACATCCGGCCCTGTTCCGCTGGTGATCGCCGTCAAAAATGTCTGATAGTAGTTATCCCAGGGCACACTCTGATATTCTACTTTCACATTGGGATTTTCCTGATTGTACTGGTCCACCAGTGCTTCCGCGGCCACATCGTACACACCAGCTTCTCCCCACATCATATCCCAGAACGTAATTTTGGCTGTCTCCCCTGATTCTTTTTCTTCCTCCTCTTTTTTCTGCGTATCATTGCTCTCTGTATTGACTTTTTCTTCTGAATTTTTATCTTCGGATGGTTCAGAATCCCCACCGCATCCTGCCAACAGAAGGCTGACTGCTGCACTGGCTGCAAGCAGCATACTTAATCTTTTTTTCATACCTTTTCTCCTTGTTCGTACCTGGTATAGTTTTTTTCCATTTCATTATTTAATAATTCTGATGCGCATCAAAAATTGTTAAATCTTTTATCTAAAAAAATTATATTATATAATCTTTCTTTCGTATAGTAAGAAAAAGTTTATAGAAGTTTTTGACAACTAAGTAATTCCCCCTATATCGCATGAAATCTTATGCACGCACACAAAAACCGCCTGCCCTGTATCAGGCAGACGGTTCCGTCATGCTGGAAATTATAATGTTTTCAAAATCTCTTCATATATCCTTAAATCCTCATCCTTAAACACATTAAACACCACCCTCTCCATCCCGCTGTGCCCAAGCCACTCTCCCACAGTCCTCACCGCGATCTCCGCGGCCTTATGGTTTGGGAAATGAAATTCCCCGGTGGATATACAGCAGAAAGCTACGCTTTTAAGGCCCTTCTCCTCAGCCAGACTGAGACAGGATTTGTAGCAGGATGCGAGCTGCCGGCAGTGGTGTTTTGTAAGGTTCTCATAGACAATGGGGCCCACTGTATGCAGAACATATTTACAAGGCAGGTTGTATGCTCCTGTGATCTCTGCCTCTCCGGTGGCCTCCTCATGCCCCTTTCTCTCCATAAGCCTGCTGCATTCCTCCCGCAGTTCTATACCTGCCGCAGAGTGTATGGCATTATCGATGCACCCGTGGCAGGGAACAAAGCACCCCAGCATCCGGGAATTGGCAGCGTTTACAATGGCATCCACGGATAATCTGGTGATATCCCCCTGCCACAGGGATATTCTGGTACTGTTCTGTCCGGTTATGCCGTATGCCTCACGAATCGTGGGAATGTGCTCCACATCCACAATCCCCTTCTCCCAAGCCTCCTTCTGCAGAAAAGCATCCTGTATTTCCAGAAATTCCGCCGAGACGTGACCCGGCATACGGATGTTCATGAGTGAACGCAGTGTGGCGCGCCGTTCTGCCTTTTCCACCCGCAGGCCCCGGTACTGAACGGAATCCTCACATAAATAATGGATCAGATAATCCAAACGCTCTTCCTGGGTCATATCCTTAGCTCTCATCTTCCATTCTCCTCTTCCAAACGCTCAGGATCCTGCCGATATCTTCACTGATACAGACAGACTTTCCCTCTATTTCCTGCGGCGCATAGGCTTCCCCCAGATTGATGCACCCATACACCGCCTCCGGCCATTGGCTGGTAAGGCGCCAAAAACTGAACTTGATGATACCGGGTGTATTCATCCCGCAGCCCAGCTCCAGAAATAAGACCCTGCTTCCTTTATGGGTCTCCAAAAAATTCTCATACCGCCCGCAGGCTTCGTGCCATCCCTCATCCTCCACAAACGTGCTGTCTGCTCTCAGATTCATAGTCATGGGCTTTTTGCAGACAGGGCAAAGCGGAATCAGTTCACCCGGAATGCGCATATCCTTCTGTTTGGCGATCATGCGGCGCACGGTCTCCTCATTATCATAGGTTTTCTTATGGCACGGTACGGAACACTGCCACAGCCCAAAGTCCCCCTGGGTATAGAAAAGCCGCTTCTTGTCAAACCCGGCTCTCTGAAAACAATGGTCCACATTTGTGGTCAGCACAAAATAATCCTTATCCTTTACTAACTGAAGCAGATCCGTATAGACCGGCTTCGGCACCTCCCGGTACCGGTTCAGGTAAATATATCTGCTCCAATAAGCCCAATATTCTTCCAGAGTCTCATAGGGATAAAAACCTCCGCTGTACATATCATGAAACCCGTACTTCACCTCAAAATCACGGAAGTTTTCCCGGAACCTCTCCCCGGTGTATACAAATCCGGCAGAAGTGGAAAGTCCGGCTCCGGCTCCGATCACCACAGTCTCGGCTGCCCGCAGTTCCCGGTACAGATTTTCCTCTTTCTTCTCCTCTTTTCTGTTCAAAGCGTTCAAAGCCTCCATCAGCCCCAATAAACCTCCCTCCTATCTTCGATGTACTGCCTTGCAGGGACATACCTCCTGACAGTTTCCGCAGCGCAGGCAGTGCTCCTGCAGGATCACATATGGAACTGCAGACATATCAATACACTTCTGCGGGCACTTTTTAAGACATTCCCCGCAGCCGCTGCAGGTCTCGTCAATATAATAGTCTCCGCTGACAGGATGTCTTTCCTGTGCGCCGCCCAGGGAAAAAGTATGCCGCACCACGGGTTTTGCTGAGAGGTCAAAATATTCGCCCTGCCCCTCATACATGCGGAATACCTCCAGTGCAGTACGGCTTTCCTCCTCCGGATAAATCTCCGCCATATAAGGATTCGCTTCAAATACCTGGGCAAGTCTGCCGCTCCCTATATTCTCCACCTTTCCTCTCACGGATACGGCTTTCCTCTCCAGTGAACCCTTCCCTTGTGTCATGCCGCTGACAGCCGCGTATTTTCTGTCCGTAAGCTGTCGGTAAAAGGCTTTTCCCTTTGCCGTAATAAAATAAAGACTGTCCTCATCAGTTAACATAATATCAATCACTCTCGTTGCAGGAAGCCCCTGTTCATCCACAGTCGCAAACACTGCGGAATGTATCTCTTCTCTCAATATCCTGAGAATCTCTGCTGTTTCCATACTGCTTTCCCCCTTCTGAATTTCCGGAAATGAAATGCTGTCTTCCCTTTTATTTTATTATAAAACAGGGCTCTCCCGCTCCACAAGAGCGCACTTGAAAGTGCTATAGATGCCTTTTTGATACTAAGTATCCAAACGCCCCTCACAGTCGTTTTCTTCCTACGCGAAGTACATATCCCGCCCGGAAGGCTTTTTTCCACATAAAAAGGGATATCCCCGAAGAGATATCCCCAATACTACAGAGTGTCCAGCCAGCCTGTGATCATTTCTCAAGCTCACCAAATACCTCCTGACTGACGGGATAATAATAGTGGAATCCGCTGACCATGGTACAGCCAAGGTCTCTCAGGAATCTTTCCTGCTCCTCATTTTCTACCCCTACGCTGAGCACTTCCAGATTCAGCTTCCTGCACAATTCCACCACGCTTTTCACTACCACTTTCCCCTCCGGCTTGTCGATCTCGCTGATCATTTCCTGCCTCAGTTTAATGCCGTTGATTCCGCAGTAGAGATAATGAAAGAATACACGGTCCAGTTCCAGACCCGCCAGATATACATCAAAGCCGAACTGCCTGAGCTGTTTGATTGTTTTCGCATAAATTTCCGACTGGCTCATCTCCACCATCTGATTTAGCTGGACAATGATCTGCTTCCTGTCAATATGATACTGTTCTGCTATGGCATACAAATGGTTTGCGAACTGTTCATCACCAATATTCTCAACGGTAAAATTAAACAGCAGCCTGAGAGAACACCCCTTCTCTGCCTCCTGCTTCAGAAACTGGCAGCCCTGGCGGTAGATCTCCATGTTCATCTTACCCGTGAGCTGCTTGCGCTTCATGACATCCAGAAATTCATTTGGCCTTAAAAGCCCCCTGTTTGGGTTCTGCCACCGGACCAGTGCCTCGGCACCGCAGATTCTGCCGCTGTCCAGGCTTACCATGGGCTGCAGATACATGAGAAATTCTTCATGCATCAGTCCGTGGATTGCCTCATGTTCCATTGCATAACCGGATATGGTCTCTCTCTCCACATATTCGTCATAGAGGGCGTAATCCAAGACATGTATCTTGGCATATTCCATAGCCACTTCACTGAACTGGATCGTCTTCAGGGGATCTTCATCCACATTGGTCATTCTGTAGATACCTGTGTGCAGCTCCAGAAAATATTTCTTCTCTTTCTTTTTAAATTCCTCAACTATATTTTCCTGCATATCCCGGATCCGCTTCTTCAGCCCTTTGATTCCGGTATACTCCACAAAGAAAATATAATAATATTCATTAAAGCGGGCAAACGCCTCTTTTTCGTGCATGACCAGCTCTTCACAGGTATCACTGATAAGCCGCAGTGCATTCTCCGCCTCCTTGTATCCGTATATATGACTCACCACATCAATGCCGGCGTATAAAAAGAGCACCGCATAGTGATTCCTGTTCTCCTCAACGATACATTTGGAAAACTTTTGTTTCCAGGATGTCAGATTGTCCCTTCCGGTAACGTCATCCTTATATGCCATCTGCTCCATCTGACGCCTTTTTTGCCAAAAGTACACAGGAAAAAATACAAGTATGGCAATGGAAAACAGAATAAGGCCGAAAATGATCCTAAGATAAATGCCGGACTTTCCTTCCGGGTTATCCCCTTTGGCGGCATAGCCGGCATATGCCCCCTGTATTTTCGCTGTGTCAATATTCTGAAACGCTTTTTCCAGCTTCTCAATATCTGCCGTTTCCATACTCTTTGTATAGGCCAGACTTATGCTTTTCTCTTCTCTGTCCTCCTCATAGACGATCAAATCCCGGCCCTTTACAAGCCCGGCGTCTTTTATCTCCTCCTCTGTAAGGCCCAGCGTCCATACCGCATCTGCCTGTATATTCCCGGCCAAAGCCAGGCGCCTGTCCTGATCAGAGGGCTTGATATACTTTATGGTAATATCTGCGGCTTCCCCTGCCTGCCTCAGAAGGTCAGGCAGGACGCCTCTGTAATCCTCTGCTGTCTCGTCGTAAAATTCAAAAGGCCAGGAATCCGGCATGCCGGCCACATACACCTCATTTCCGGCCCGGCACACTGAGGGTGTGAAAATAAACATGGCTGCTGTAATCACTGCCAGATAACGGATAATCTTATTTCGCATCTCCCATTTTCCCCTTTTCTTCAGATGTCTGATGAAGCTGTATCTTCTGTCTCTTGATCTGTCCCCAAACATTTTTCTTTTTCTTATATCCGAAAAATGCCGTCATTCTTGTAAACGCCTGGATAAACCGGAAAAATACGCTCTCCGCAATGCACAGATAGACAGCCTTCACCACATCCAGGACAGACAGTCTGATATTCTGCGTGTAAATCCTGGCAAAAAACGCCGTTATAGTCAAAACCGCTCCATAGAGCGCATAGATCAGGAAAAACATGATCATAAAAGGAACATTGATCAGATTCACCATATATGCCAGCACAATGGTCAAAAGCCCAAACAACTCGATGAACGGGGACAGCAGTTCATACAGAAGATAATACAGATATGAAATGTATCCCACCACTCCGAATTCCGGTGCCAGGAACATTCTTCTGTGTTTGTTCAGACACTGGAAGAGTCCTAAGAACCATCTTCTCCTCTGTTTCTTTAAATCCCCGATACTGGAAGGACACTGACTCCAGCAGATCGCGTCCGGTATGTATCGTATCCCATAGGGTATTTTATTGATACGGCAGAAGGCATGAAGTTTTACGACCAGCTCCATATCCTCTCCCATAGTGGAGGCATCGTAACCGCCCACGCTGGCGACCATATCTTTCTTAAAAAGTCCGAACGCCCCGGATATGATCAGGTTGCCGTTAAATTTATCCATAAGGATTCTGGATGCCATGAAAGAACGGTCATACTCCAGTATCTGCATTCCTACAATGGGGTTCCAGGGCATGTGATAGTCCACAAGCTCGCCCTCACTCAGCACCGCACAGTTGGATATCCTCACCAGGCCGCCCACCGCCACAATGGTGTCATCCTCCAGCACCGGGCGGACAATATATTTCAGAGAATCCTTCTGCAGCACACTGTCCGCATCCATACAGATAAAATACGGGTATCTGGACGCATTGATACCCATATTCAGGGCATCCGCCTTACCGCCGTTTATCTTCTGGACCAAAGTGATATTGATCCCATTGACCACAGCCTCGTATACATTCTGTTCCTTTCTGCATTTGATCTGCCGGTTAATAGGCCGCATCACCTTTTTCAGATGAAAGGCATCCAGCAGTACCTGGGTAGTCGCGTCCTTTGATCCGTCATCCACGACAACGATCTCATACAGCCTGTAATCCATCATGAGCAGGGACTTCACCGTGTCAACCACTGTGACCTCCTCATTATAGGCGGGAACTACAATGGACACAGGAACGTAATAGTCATGGCTGATCTCATTGTGGTATCGTCTCTTTTTACTCTCCTTGTACAGGTCAAGAGAACCGGCGATCACAGAAGCGATAAGAAATGTGGAATAGCCCAGCAGGTAGATGACAAACAGGGCACCCACCACTGTATAAAAACACTTAACAAATTCAAACATCTGTCTCCCTCAGCTCCATTTCCTGGCCTTTGATCTCTATTTTCTCTGTGACATAATTCAGGATCTCTCTGGCATAACGGTCACGTCCGTTATACACATCGAATAAATCCTTCTTTGGTATTTTAAGGCCCATGATCAGGGTCTCCGCGCTGTTCAGCCGCACATACCAGTTGACAGCCTTCAGCCCTTCTTTCAGACAATCCACTGTATCAGGACCGGGATAGGATTCCAGAGCCTGGGCCGCAACCGCGGCATATTCCCAGTCCAAATATTCATGGTACTGCAAAAAGCGCTGCAGCAGCGCACGGACCGGCTCATACGGATATTTTCTGAAATAACGGACTGCCTCCAGACGGATTTCCTTATCTACGGTCTCCTTGGAGAGAAGTTCCAGGAACTCTTTCCGGAAATCCTCACCCAGAAACCGGATGAACTGCATGACAGGAAGTACCAGCCGGGTATCAAACCTGCTCCTGTGCTCAAACAGCAGGCGGGCAAGTTCTCCCCTGTCACCTGTAAATTTAAGAAGCCCGTCAGACAGCAGCTTTTTGCTGTGGCAGATCTCATTATCCTCCATTTTCTCCCAGGCGGCCAGCACTGCCTCTTTGTTCCCGATCATATAAAGAGCCCTCAGCGCGTTCTCCCTGACGAAGACACCCTTGTGGACTACCATACGGATCATAAAATCCATCAGGCCGTCATAAGCCGTGTGACCTTTGTCTATGCCGAACTTCTCTACAAGACTGGCAAAATAAGCCTGCTCAATTTCATCCCTTTTCTCATATACAGGGACTAATTCCAGAAAAACCCGGCGCATTTGTTCCAGATACTTTTCCGTTCGCCCGGCCGGCATCTGTCTTCGTATCTCCTCCATGGATAATTCAAAGGCTCTTAATTTTTCCAGTTTTTTCAGCCTCCGTATCAGCCCCGTAAAATATTCCTCCCGGACATCAACGCCGGCTTCCATCTGCTGTATCTGTCCCGTAATCTCATCTACCATCTCCAGGCTTTGGTGCTCCAGACGCCGCCCCCTGTACTTGTCAATAAAAATGTAGAGTACATTAAACACAAGGACAGCAACACAGCTTGCCATATAGACATATAAAATCACTTCCGGTTTGATTGAAAGTATGTGCATTGTCTCCTCCTTCGTGTTTTTTATCTGTTCCAGATATCCTGTATCATATAATAGGACTGCTTCAGCCGTTCATGGTACGTGGGATCCTTCCCCCACCCCTTCAGCTCCTTCCGGTTCATTTTAATCCTGTTATCCTTCCCCGCCTCTGTTCCGATTCCGGCATATATCCCTTTCACGGACAGATTTTCGATTCCATAGTTCTCATAATAATCATCATGGACCTGCATCTGGGATGGATTGGAGAAATTCAGCAGATCCCATGGAAGCCGGATCTCAATATCATCCCCATCGGCAATAAAATCCGACACAGAATGGTAATCCCGGTCGTAGGGATTTCCGTTTCCATAGGTAAGTCTTCCCGTCTCAAACTTTTCTGACATCCTATCCTCCTCGTCCGCTGCATTCACATTGCCGATCTGGAGTGCCATATATATCTTGTCAAAAACAGGAGTATCCTTATCCGGCACTTCAAAATACGGGTTATCCTCCCCATATGCCTCACTGTACACCACCCGGAAGACATCATAGCGCTGCTGTACAAGAACACGGCTGTTCTCTTTTCCGTCCAATACAACCAGAAAATCAGCCTGCCGGTCAAATTTTACATCCTCGCCCTCCGCATAATAACTCCCTGACTTGGGCGTGATATCCAGCGGAATATAGATTTTCTCATTTTCAAAATCCAGATTCTCCTTGTGGATACGGAAATAGATGAACTTCTCATCGTATTTCATGGACAAGGTGTAATCTCCGTTTTCTGAGAGTAAATCGTCCCCGCTCCACTCCTCTGTGTCTCCGTCCGTATAGCAGACGCTCTCCTCTTCCCCGGGGTCAAAGGACATCAGTCCGAAAAACTGTTCATTTGTCTGAAAATCACTCCAGTAGGCCGTCTTGGTCAGGTCTACATTTGCCATGGTATTCCAAGTTCTCTTGAACCACTCATCCTGCCAGGAGAAGATAATACTCCCCGCGCACCCCGCCTTTTTGATGTCCTCATAGCTGGACACCAGGGCATTTCCCTGCTCTTTCTCCGACATATATCCCTGGGAACGGGCTGTGTGAAAATCAAGCTGTGCCCTGCCTCTTGACGTGGGCACGCCAAACTCGGATATGACCACAGGCATGGTATGATGGCGGTTCAGCATTTCCAGATAGATTCCGTAGGTGTTATAGCTGCCGTCCTCCTGCAGATAGTCCTTCGCATAAGGTATCTCCTCTTTCCAGGAATCATAATGACTCAGATAGTCCGGATAATAGGAATACACATGGTAGGACGCAAACTGACCGGAAAGAAATTTATCTGTGGAGGCAATATGCTCCACATCCACCTGTGCACATTTCATAAACAACTGGTTGATCTCCTCCGGATAGTCCATGGGGTCCGTTGTAGGCCAGTTGGAAAATGCCACCAGGCGCTGTTCTTTATATTTTTTACTCTCATACATGATGATCTGGTCACCGGCCTCTGCCAGCATGGCTTCAAAGGGTGTGGCATCTTCGGTCGTATACATATACTCCCCCCGGTAGGAACTGTTCTCCCGGCGCATATGGTCCGTATACGCAACCGTCACATCCTCCCACTCTACACCCATGATATATCCCAGCACCCACCGGGAGATATCCTTTGTATAGGAACCGCTGGCGTTGGATGTGCTGTATCCCAGGTTCATTTTCTTCCTGCCGTGGATGATATCTACCAAAGTCCTGCAGTCCTCCTTAAAAGTTTTTAAAAAGGAATCATCAAAGGCATCCACGTGTGAATTCTGTATATAATCATTGACCCATACCCCGTGGATAATGTAAAGAGGCTCCGGGTTATCCCTGTTATATTCATACACAGCTTCATAAAAATCACTGGAAAGAATGGTATACACACGGATGGTATTTGCCCCCATATCCTGGATCATGCGGAACCATCTCAGATACGTTTCCTTGTCAATGGCATACTCCGTGGCAAAATGTCCCGGTATTCCGGCACCCAGATCTACCCCTTTTATCTCAAATGGCTCGGGCCCTTTTCCTTCATCCACCAGGATTTCTTTACCGCTGACCGTTGTAAAAATATCCGGTTCTTTGTCCGGCCGAAAATCAATATAAAATCCCCACCGGTAATATGCCGTGTTCAAAAAGAGAACCAGAATTATCAGCGAAACAGCACCGATCAAAAATTTCTTCAAAGTATGTTTCCTCCGTTACAACGCATTCTAATCATTGAATTTTTTGTTGACAGACTCGTGGCTGTAGGAGTACAGGGCATCTATATGCTTATCCATCCAGCCCATACGGCTGACAAGGCGTTTTTCATACTGTTCCACTGCCTCATCATAAGAGCTGATCTGCCGCCCTTCCCCTTTCAGAAGGTCGTTCTGCGGTTCAAAGGTATATCCCCATACCTGGAAATTTCGGTCTATAGCACATCCCAGGTATTCCTGTACCTCTTCCATATATACCTTTACATGGTCATCGCTGAGTATCCCTTTTCTGAGTTCTCTGTATCTGTCGATCACCTTTTCGGTAAACGCCTCATCCTTGGCAAGCATGAAAAACCATGTTCTGTTCTGCATAAAAAAACTTGCCATGGACTGCTGGTATTCCATGTAGTTATCACAACAATTGTTAAAATCCCAGACCGCTGTCTTCAGCTTACCCGATATATCCTTGTAAAAATAGGTGGAGAAAATACCGGCATCTGTATTCTGCGTCACCTCATTGATAATGAAATAATCCACAAAATTATCTACGTCTATAAAGTTCCGATAGCCATAGCGCCTGGATGTATAATCATACGAATACAGGGACTTCTCAAACTCTGAAAAATCCCGGCTGATATAATCCGTGATCTCCGGTGTCAGCTTTCTGGCACCCGGATATTTAACCTCCACCTTGCTCGTCATCCGCCTTGCGTACTCTGTGAAGTTATCCAGATAATCCACATCATTGACACTCTCCCTGTCCACACAGACAATATAGCTGGAGGCATTGGATTTCCCGTCATACTCAGTCACCTCTACTCTGCCTTCCCCTACACTGATCTGTTCTGCCATCACGTATACGCCCTGGTATTTATCGTTCAAGAACACCTCGCAAAAACGCACATCCGGTGCCCATTCCATGATCTGGCCCGAGAGGTTATACCACATATAATTCCGCATCAGGGTCTTATCCAGATAAGGGCCGTGCAGTACCCAGGTACTGTCCTTTTCCATTCCCATAACCTCATATCCCTTGTCCATGCCGTCCTCATCCGTGAATTTAAACAGATACCCGGCCTTATCAAACAGCCGGGAGGAATTTCCCCTGACACGAATCTGTATATCTGACTCCACCTGGGGCGTGTCCTGCAGAGTATTTAGCTCCCCTTTATTTTCCATGATTTTCATCTCTGCATGGATAAAGGTATTCTTCACCTGGCTTACTTTCTGGCCCTCCTCCGGTCTTCCCGGTATGGCCTGCCCGCCTGTCTCAATGCTGACCACCGGAAGGCGGGAGGAAAAGGAGGACGGTTCTATGGACAGATTGGTGTCCTCCACCTCTGTATTGTAAGACAGATGCTGCTGTACCCTCACATTCTCAGGTTCTATGAATTTCGCTATTCCCAGCACTGCAAGCAGTGACAGCAGAACTGCTCCCACGTATAACCATTTACTTTTCATTGTTGTTACCCGCTGATCTCATCATTCTGAGTTACAATATTGACATATTCGATAGATTCCAGTTCATACAGCATCTCCGCAATACTCTTCTCCTTTTTATTGGAGAGAAGATATATCTTTCTGGGCATCTCATATATAAGCTCAATGGATTCCCGGCTTGTGTTCTTGACTCTCAGCATGGCCTTTGCCTCAAAATAGTCAAATACAATGGCTTCCATCCTGCGCTCCATATTCCTCGCGCCCCGGATGATGAGAAGGATCCTGTTGTCGTTTTTCACTCTTCCCAGAACCAACAGGACCAGGAACACCACACCGCTGCCCACACAGGCCACCACATAATCGCCCACACCGCAGCAGATTCCCACAATGATGGTCCAGAAAATATAAGTAGTATCCCGGGAATCCTTGATCGCCGTCCTGAATCTCACAATGGACAGCGCACCTACCATACCGAGGGACAGGGCAATGTTGTTGCCTATAACCGTCATGACAGTGGCGGTTAAGACCGTAAGGGTTATGAGGGACACATTGAATTTTTTGGAATACACTCCGCCTGCATGGGTGAAATAATAGGACAGGTAAATAACGCCTCCGAGAATCACCGCTACGAGTATATTCAGAATGATCTGCTCTGTATTCAGAGAACCTGTCTCCTCAAACATAGAATAAAGATAATTTTTCATTTATGCTTTTTCCTCTCTTTCTGCAGCCCGGCTGCTGTATGTCAGAATAAAAAATGAAGGCTGGCGCTTCTGGAAAGACTGTATTTGCTCACGGAAAGTGGGCTTTTTCCCTCCAAGCTAACCATCTGTTTAATATAACTCAGCATAAAACCGCTGTATTTTACTTCCATCACCACCAGGTATTTATCCATCACAGGATTCTGGTTCAGATCTGCCGCAAAAATGCGGAAGTCACTTTCCGTGGCTTTGATATCAAAGTCAAAGGTGATGCGGGTCTTATTTTCACTTGCTATATAGGCTTTTCTCTGGTACTCCACAATGGATTTCGGACGGTACAGCATCATATTCATAAGCCCGTAGCATTCCTTTGCAAAGGGGTCCTCATACTTAAGCAGACACCCGTACCTGCCCCGGGACAGTTCTATGGCATCTTCTCTGGATACGCGCAGAGACCTCTTTTTCTGATTATCCCCCTGCTTCTGCTTCATTTCCAGCATAGCAAAATCAGAGGTGGGCGAATAGGTCCGCAGACGGATCTTTCTGCGGATCTCCAGCCCGTCTTCCTTCTCGTAAAAATCCCTTTCCTGCAGTGTATCAAAATACAGGCTTCGGACAGCATATCCGCTCACCCCGTTGTGGGGATCCGGATGCAGTACTTTCTCAAATGTGTTGTCCAGCCTTCTGAACTGATCATATGACATCAGATACTTCTTCTCCTGACGCAATACTTCTCTCATGTATTTTCCCCTTTCTCCTGGAATGTGTCCAACTCCAGCAGTTCCAGCACCGGTTTCAGATAGTGCCAGGAAAATCCCAGATTCTCATTTGGTATCTCCTCCCTGAGATGCTCCCAGCTCTCTTTAACTGCTTCTATCCCGTCTTCGTAATAGGTGTTCTTGGGTTCCAGATCATGGGTGCCGGGCCTCTGCATTTCCGTAATATGGATGATTCCCTTTCCGTATTTTTCCGCGATCTCTGCTTCGCCCCATATCTGGCCCGCCTCATCTGTTTTATCATAATTCATGACAGCTACAGCGTCACAGCCCGTCCGGATCAGCTTCTCCAGTGACTGTTCAAGACCCATGGAATCGTAAAAATTGGGGATGCAGAGGATCACAAGCAGATTCCGCTTCTCTGCCGCCTCATACGCTTTGGCGGCGTTCTGCACAAACTGCGCCATTACCGTGACCGGATCTGTGTCCCACCGCTCCAAAAGATAGGGTTCCACATCCCACACAATGCCGCAGAATTCTCCGTCCGCTTCCGCCTCTTCATTCCATCTGCCCACAGTATCAACAGCCGTAAGCATGGACTCCCCGCTTTTCTGAACTGCCCACTTTGAGTCCCCGGCCAGATAGTAGACATCCTGGCCTGCCTTTCTGCGGCGTCTCAGATAATCTTTTATCACATCCATATCCGTATCTGCCGGAACCTGCTGGTATATGGCCTCACAATCCAGCATTTCCATAGCCTTCTGCACCTCTTCCTCCGCACCCGGAAGCATGTATTCCTCTTCCCATGAAAAAATACTGGTTTTACAAACTTTTACTTCCACGTCTTTTCTGTCATTTTGGCAGCCTCCCACGCAGCAGATCAGAATACAGAGTGCCAAAAAAACCACGGCTTTTCTTCCACCTGCCATGATTACCTCCTGCTTCTTACTCTATTGGATTAAAATTAAATTTTATATAATTTCAAAACAATTTCATTATAACATAAGGAAATATGAATGCATATTAATTAATTATTAATATGGAATGCCATTGTATGGAAAGCAAAAGGAGCTTCCTCAAAAAGGAAGCTCCCGCATCACCTGTCACTGTTTCTTTTTTACCGGATAACAAACCTCCGTCACAAATTCCTCCGGATTCTCTGTATCCTTTGGTCCCACGTGGTAAATGTTAAATCCCACCCCGTTAAACTCATATCCGTTATCCGCGCACCACCTGGCCACAGCTTCGTTTACCCGGGTGATCTTTTCATACCGTCCCTGAAAAACCGCGCCTGCATACTGCACTGAGGGCATGGTCTTAAATTTTACATGTTCGGTATCCCGGTATGTGCCGATGACCGTCCGCTGTACCTCCACATCCACATCGCTCTCCTTATAATCCCCGTCATAAAAGACAGCCATGTCATAGCAGGGGCTGTCAAAGCGCAGCTCCATATCTGCCGTCTCATCCCTCATGATATGCCACAGTCTTCCCTCCTCCTCATAGGCAGGAATGACCTGACGTACACTGGCTACATACCGTTTCGGCAGCGTCTTCAGACTTACATCATATCCCATAATGCTTCCATCCTTTCTCATCCATTCAATGGTACTGTCGATCAGATGTTTCCGCTGCCTCAGTATCTGCTCCTGTTCCGCGGTTTCCTGCCTCTTGATCTCCAGGAAATGCTTAAGCTCCTCCGCGTCTGCATACTTTCCCATGATCTCCCGGATCACGGACAGGCCAAAGCCCATATTCTTCAGCACCTGAATACGCTCTGCGTCCAGAAGCTGGGATTCTTCATAGTACCGGTATCCGGTAAACGCATCCACCTTTCCCGGCTTTAACAGGCCTGTTTCATCGTAATGCCGCAGCATGCGGATACTGATTCTCGACAGCTTTGAGAAATCTCCAATCTTTAACATAGTTTCCACCTTTCACATATGTGAATTTCTGAGCTCACTTACAGTATAGGGTGTAACAGTGTGGGAGAGTCAATACGTTTTCTCAAAAAACAGTCTGGACCAAAAGCATATAAAACACAGTGCCTCCCGCTATGGACAACAGCATCTGCCGTTTCCACAAATGCAGCGCGATCACCAGCAGGATTGCCAGAAGTTCCGGTATCCCATGGCTGCCTGTGAAAATGCTGACATTTTTCAGACAGTAAATGACCAGAAGCCCAAAAACAGAAGCGGGCAGCACTTTGCCAAGATACTGTATGTATTTCGGGGTAGGCTTTCCTGCCGGAAAGAGCAGAAAAGGCAGAAAACGTGTGAGTACGGTTCCAAGCACCACCATGGCTATGGTTATGATCTGCTGTGTAAGAGTCATTGGCAAACTTCCTCGCTTTCTTTCTCAATGGGTTTCCTAAGCAGCGTCAGCACGCTGATAATGGCCAGCATGGCAGGGATCATGAAATTCTCCGCCCCGAACGCCAGCAGGCACAGAAGAGACAGGCCAAGCCCCAGAAGGGAACTGACATGGTTCTTCTCCTTCAGCCACTGCTCCATAAAGATGACCACAAACATGGCCGTCATAACAAAATCAAGCCCTTCTGTATTGAATTTCAGAAGGGAACCGAAGATACCTCCCAAAGTGGCGCCGGAAAACCAGTAGAGATAATTCAACAGCGTCACAAAGAACATAAACCAGCCCTCATCCACATCCTCCGGTATCTTTGCCGTATAGTTAATGGTAAAGCTCTCGTCACACATTCCGAAAATCAGAAATCCTTTTTTCCAGCCCGTGTTCCTGTATTTGTCCAGCATAGAAATGCCGTAAAATAAATGCCTTGCATTTATCATAAGAGTCATCACAAGAGCCTGAAGCGGGTTAAACGCCCCAAGCAGCATGTTGACCACCACAAATTCTATGGAGCCTGCAAATATTGTCAGGCTCATGATCATAGGGTACCAAAAACTGAACCCCGATACATTCATATAAATACCATACGTCAGCCCCACAAACCAAAACCCTGCAAAAATAGGGATGGTATAGGGAAATGCCGCGCGGAATGCACGGAGAATTCTCTTTTTCTTTCCTTCCATTTTCTTTTCCTGCCTTCTTATCTCTTGTCTCTTTCTTCCACGTTGTCCGCCCCTTTCCGGCTAAACCCGTGTTCTGTGTTCCATTTTATCAAAATATGCGATAAATGAAAATAGAAAAAAGCCGGCTTTTCACTTCTTCTTTGCCGGCTTTTTCTTCAGTTTCAATTCTATCCCCTGTTTGGCGGCTGCTGCCTGGAAAAGTTTTGCCGCACAGGAAGCTCTCTCTTTTTCCGAAAGCTCATCCAGGCCTTCTATACCTGCAATTTCCTTCATCACATTTCTGATATCCTGCAGTTCCAGAAGATTCACTGCCACACAGTAAAAATTTTTCTTTCTTCCGTCATTATAATGCTCCAAAAGATATCTTAAAATCTCCGCTTTCTCTGCCTGCTCTTCCCCGTATGCCCTGCTTCCCGCCTCCTCTGCCTTCTGCATATCTCTTTTCATGTGGCGGTGTGTGATAAAACTGTCGTATTCGTCAATCCCGGCATATCTGCTGCAGGGGTATTCCCCGCACTGGTGACAGTATTCTACTTTGTCATGCTCCAGACTGCATCTGGCAATGGCACAGGACTGATTTCCTTCGCCGCCTCCGCAGCCGGGGCAGTACCCGCCAATCTGCATCGGACACAGCATACAGTTCAGCCCGCACAGGGAAAACATCCTGTCCTCCCTTTGAAATCCCTTCATCTTATATCCTCCTCTTTTGCCCTCTTCCTATCTCCTCTGGTATACCAGATCCGTCATGCCGTTATAACTCTCAGCGGAAATAAGACGAAGCTGCAGCTCCGGATTCTCCCCGTCAAACAGACGGATGCCTTTTCCCAAAATCACGGGAATCACTGTGATCCAGTAACAGTCAATTCGGTCCTTCCGAATCAACTGACCGGCTGTCTCTGCTCCTCCGCAGATCCAGATATCCTTTCCCGGCTGCTCCTTCAGGCGCTCCACAAGATCCTCCGGGGCTTCATCCGTGAAAGAGATTCCCGGCTTATCCGGAATCTCCTTATGGGTAAACACATAGGTATGCATCCCCTCATAGGCCCATTTGTCCGGTGAAAGCTCAGTAACGATCTGGTGATACGTTGTATATCCCATGAGCACCGTGTCCACGGTCCTGATAAATTCCGGGTAACTGCCCTCCTCCAGGCCGTCCGGATGCTGCTCTGTCAGCCAGCCCACACCTCCGTCCGGCGCCGCGATGAACCCATCAAGACTTTCCGCAATATATAATACTGTTTTCCTCAAAGTGCTCTCCTTTCTGCCGCCTAAAATCCTTTTTTCTTCAGTCCCATGATTTTTACTGCTGTCCAAATCATACCAGATATGAGCAGAATAATAAATGCCGTACTGCATTTATTTACAGAAAAACAAGATTCCCCCGCGAACATTGCCGTCACATCCGATATGGGAGGAACCACCCATAAAAGAACAGCCAGCACCGGAACATTTTTCAGTATGGCTGCCTTTGTTACCGCTGTGACTGCCAGCAGGAAGGTAAATAGGATGGCTGTTTTCCTGTTCCTGTTCAATCCGGGATGTGAGATTTCTCCCAGCGCGCCTCCCAAAAAGGCACTTACGGACATAAGCGGGAAACCGTACAGCAGGTCAGCCGCCTTAAGCGGCCGTTCAAAAAGCTGCCCCCGGCTGCACAGATCCATGATCACAGGAAAGAGAACGGCTATGGCACTGCTTATCATTCCAATCAGAACCAGGAAACATGCATGGCTGCTATAATATTTCCAGGCACTCTGTACCCGCAGGATCAATATCTGTTCTGAAACCTCATGTTCCATGTCACAGGCCGTAACCCCGATCCACACCATGAGCAGGAATAAAAATACGCAGGACACCATCAGACTGTCCACCACCCCCACAGGTCTGGAGGAATAGATACTGTACAGTAAAATCATAAGTACAGCAAAGGGCATGGCAAACCTGCTTGTGCTGAAATACTGCTGCATCTGATATTTTACTAATCCGCTAAACCTGCGCATCACTCATCCCCCTCAGTTTCCATCCATGCCGGATCATCTCCACTATCATCCGGCTGCTCTCATGCTCCGGAATCCTTGCTCTGCAGCCCTTTCCCGCTATCTGGATATACGGCCGGTATTCTTCCGGCCAAGAAGCATTTTCCTGTCTTTCAAACCACAGGATGTATTCTTTGGCGCAAAGTTCTGCAGTTATGTCAATCTCATTCACCTGCCCGTGTCCCACAGCCATTACTGTATCCGACAGACTTTCAACCAGATATTTTTCATGGCAGGACATGAGAAGCGTTACCTTTTCCGCTCTGAGGGCATTCATTTTCTGAATGAATACCATCTGGGAGTCCATATCCTGTCCCGACAGCGGCTCATCCAACAGCAGCACCTGTGGTCTCCGCAGAAGAGCCTGTATTACACCAATCTTCTGCAAGGTACCCTTTGACAGATCTTTCATGGGGGTATGTACCATCTCGGTCAGGAAAAAATCAGCAAACAATTTTTCGCATCTGTCCGCCAAAACCTTCCCGGGTATCCCGTCTATCTCCCCCATTCTCTTCAGATACTGCCATGCCGTTAGATTTATCTTCGGAAAACGTTCCGGCACGTAGTGAAACAGCAGTTTTTCCCTGTAAACCACCTTCCCGCCGGAAGGTCTTACAAGCCCGGCGATAATTTTGAGCATGGTGCTTTTTCCGCTGCCGTTATGCCCCGTAAACGCAATGGACTGCCCTTCGTATATGGACAGGTCGACCTGATCCAGGATCTGTTTATGATTATATACCTTTGAAATTTGATTCAATTTGATGATTTCTCTCATCTGCCCTCCTCAATGTGTGACCATCACTTTGCCGGCAATGTCACTTTTCCTGATTATATGATTTTTCCCGTCTGCCGCCTGCCGATTATCCTCCAGCACAAAATATTCATTTTCTCCAAGCTCTGTCAGCTCCATGGAGCAGTCCCCGGGATACGTTCCGGATTCCTCATATAACCGGCCGTCTATGTACACGCTGCCCTGTTTTAACTCCACCTGCTCTCCCGGAAGCCCGATTACTCTGGTGATATAGAAAACTCCGTCTCTCTCGTATACAAGGATATCCCTGCGGCATGGTGCACCCGTTTTGTACGCCCATTTATTCATGATATAAGTCTCCCGGTCTCTGACTGTGGGCGCCATGCAGTCCCCTGAGACAATGGCTCTCTGAAACATGCTGGTTGTTACAATAAAAATACCCATACATAACAAAAGGACAAGACCTGCGGCCCCTAAGCGTCTGTGATGGATGCGCTTTGCAATCTTTCGGTACCGCATCCTCTCTTCAGTTTCCTCCTCCCGGTCGGGCTCCACTCCCTTCATCTCTTCATAATACGCCCTGCACGCCCCGCACTGCCTCAAATGTCCGCTGACCAGTTCCTCTGTCTCCCGGCTCAAAGCCCCGTCTTCATAGAGGGGCAGCAAATCCTTAACCGCCGGACAAAAACTTTTATCTGTCATCCCCATATTCCTCCATTCTACCGCGGATCATATTTTTCCCCCGGTGATAAATCACTTTCGCTGAATTTTCCTTTATCCCCATGATCTCAGCAATCTCGTGAAAGGACATATCAAAAAACAGGCGGTAAATCAGTACCTCCCTGTATTTTCCTTTCATTTCCATGATTTCCTGCACCGCACGGGTATACAGCTCCCTCTGTTCCGCTTTCTCCTCCATGCCCGGAAATCCACCACCCTTTAAAAGCTCAGATTCAATCCCCGAAAACTCCACTGTGACAGGATTCTTCTTATAATATCTGCGGCAGACATTTTTCGCAATTCCGCAGATCCAGGTGAGAATACCGGAATCTCCTTTGTATTTCGGAAGTGAAAGGTATACCTGAAAAAAGGTCTCCTGGGTCAGTTCATCTGCCAGGTCCGCATTGGAGTTGGTGAGTTTCAGCAAAAAGTGGTAGACATACCGGCTATATTTTTCGTACAGTTCCTGAAATTCCTGCATATTCCCACCCCCTCTTCTAATTAGTACCTGTTCTTCCAAAATGGTTACAAAAAATCACAAAAGGCAGGTTTTGCCGATTCGGTTAGAACCGCAGAACCTGCCCGTAAAAATATCCCTTAATGATCACTGCCGTGAATCGGCGCCGTGCCTGTTTCTGTGGCGCAGACAGACCATGATCGCAGCGGCTGTGGCCACCGCCAGTATCATAAACGGCAGCGTAAATCCGGGAAAGATATTCCAAAGAAAATCATTCTCTAAAGAAATATTCCGAAGAAGTACCAAAAGTGCAAATGCCGTAAGATAGATTCCCACACAGCTCCAGATACAGAACTGTTTCTCTTTCCTTTTCCTGCTCGCCATGGCAAGCTCCTGCTGCTGTTTTTCCAGCATCTCCGTTTTTATGGAAAGCTGATCCAGTTCTGAGGGTTTCAACAGGTAATCTGCGGACACCTGGAAGACTTCGCAAAGAGTCACAAGTTTCTCCAGTTCCGGCACAGACTGGCCTGATTCCCATTTGGAAACGGACTGTCTGGAAACATTGAGCTTCTCTGCCAGTTCCTCCTGGGTAAAGCCTTTTGCCTTTCTGAGCTGCAGTATTTTTTCTGATATATCCATTTATTGTTCCTCCTTTTTCTTTCCCCAAATATAACAGACACGGCAGTTGCGTGCCAGCAATCCCTGTGTATAATCCCGCATCCGGCGGTTGCATTTAGGGGAAATGCCGTTATTTCAGCTTAGGAAGTATCTCATTCAGAACCCGGGCGGCTTCATTCAGCCGCTGCAGCTCCTCTTCTGTAAGCTGCTCCTCCAGCATCTGTATAAAGACCCTGTTTTTCAGATAATACTCATCCAGATAAGCGGAGGCCTTCGGCGTAAGCTGAATTCGGACAGACCTTCTGTCCCTCTCATTGCTCACACGCTCCACGAACTGATATTCACTCAGCTTGTCGATCAGCTTGGTGACCTGCTGCTTGGGCACCTTCAGTTCCCGGGCCAGATTTGTCATGGTAATGGCACCGCACCTCTTCACGGTTTCCAGACAGTAATAGGTTTCCAGGCTCATCTCCCGGTTCAGTGTGTCCTTAAATGGTTTGATCAGCTTGGCATGCCAGTTAGGCATCACAAGCAGCAGATTTTGAACAAATTGTTCCGATATCTTTTCAGTCTTCATCCTTTTTCTCCCCGTTGACAAATATATGGAATCGTGCTATTCTAATAAATTAGTAAACAAAATATGACTATCATATTTGCATTACAATATATATTGATTTTGTAACAGCAGTTTTTACACGTTAAAAGAATCAGAAAAGGAGACGCAGACATATATGTCAAAAAGTAAACGGAACATAACGAATGTGATAAAAGATAACTTTCGTTTCAGCACACTGAGTTTTATCTTCATCATTTTCTATGTGAACATATTTCAAATTTTATTCGGCCCCGAAAACTCCATTGTGGGTGTCATCTTTACCATCATGATGTCAGCCTCCATGGTGCGTGACCTGACTGCCACACCCTTCCGGCATCTTTTCATTCAGGCGCTGGTACTTGTCTGGATGGCGGCTGCCGCATTCTGGGTCAGCACATTACCCGCTCCTCTGTCCTTTGTCATTAATTTTATCACATTATTGGTAATTTTGTATGCTTTTACATATGAATATTCAAATCATATATATTTTCCTTATATTTTATCTTATTTATTCCTTATATTTATTTCTCCGGTAAATGCACCGCAGCTTCCGAAAAGAATGCTGGGTATGGCAGCCGGCGCTGTGTCTATTATGCTGTATCAGTGGATCATGGGAAGAAAAAGAGTGGTGGAGACTGCAAAAGATGTGCTGACTGAAATGATCGATGACATCTCTCTACTCATTGCCAATCGGCTGGGCGAGACAGAGGAGGAACCGAATCCTGCGGATATTCGCAGCAAGCTCTGCCGCCTTGGCAGAACCGTATACGAGCGCAGGAAAAAAGTCATGTGTGTGTCCGACGCCAGCTTCTCCATGATCGCCGCGGGACGTGGACTGGAACACCTGCTGATGCTGGTCCATGAACTGCCGGAGAAACTGTCTGACCGGGAAACGGCGATTCTGCTGTACACCTCTGACCAGCTTAAATCCTTCCGCGCCTTTCTGCAGAGGGATACCGTAAAACTTACGCTCCCCGTTTTCTCTGATTTTCCTGACAGCGGAGACAGTAAAACAGACCGTCTGTTCCGCAGCACCCTGCAGTATACACAGGACAGACTCCTGCACATGACTGACCCGCTGAACAAAACACATTACAGGAAAACCGCCCTCTCCTTTAAGGTTCGTCTGCAGGCAGCGCTTGATCTGAGCCCTGTAAGAGTCGTCTATGCCTTCCGTACCGCGCTTGTTTTGTCCTGCGCCACCCTGCTTGTACAGTATCTTGGCCTGCCTCACGGCAAATGGCTTCTGTTTACCCTGGCCTCTGTCTCCCTGCCCTACGCAGACGATGTTCCCGCCAAAATGAAAAAGCGTATACTCGCCACCATAACCGGCGGTATCTTATCTGTTGTGATCTATTCTCTGATCCCGTCCCCGGCCGGACGGACGGCTGCCATGATGCTCTCGGGATACCTGTCCTTTTATTTTACGGATTACAGGGAAACCTTCGCCTGCTCCACCATAGGTGCCCTGGGAGGCGCTGTCTTTATGGGCAGTTTCGGTTTTCAGGCTGTGAGCAGTATGTTCCTGATCCGGCTTGGCTACATTCTGGCAGGAGCAGCCGCGGCTTATATATTGAACTGCATTATCCTCCCTTACAGCCGCGCCAAAGCAACGAGGCAGTTATGGAATAAATATAAATCCGTCACGGAACTTCTGGATAAAATATGCCGCTCCGAATCCATGGACTCCCAGCTCTATTACCATCTGGTCATCCAGGCCTATCTGCTGGAAGAAAAATTATCTCAAAACGCGGATTTGGAAAAGTGGAAAGAATTTCCCGGACTTTTGGCCATGTATCAGGAAAAGATACGAAAGGCTCACAGAAAACTGATCGCGGGGCGGACAAATGCCCCTGTATTTGAAGGCGGACACCTTAGTTAGGTGCCGCCTTTACATATGAATATCCCAATCATATATTGGATAGACCTGCTTCCAAAGACACTTCTCAATCCAGCCAGAAATCCCCTGACATCTCCGGCATTTTTTCCGCTGCGCCAGGACCATAAGTCCCCGGTTCATATTCATAGACGGGAAGATTCTTTTCATGATACCTCTTCCGTATGTCATCTACATATTTCCAGCTCGCCTCGATCTGATCCCACTGGGAGAACCAGAACCGCTCTCCTCTGACACAGGCACCCAGCAGCCTCTCATATGCTTCCGGTGTGTTCATCTGGTTGATGAAGGAACAGCTCTGGCAGAAATCCATTTTTGCCTGGGCAATCTCATCCTCCTCGCCGGGCTTTTTAATATTGAACTGCAGATAAACGCCCTCTGTGGGCTGTATCTTAATGTTCAAAATATTAGACTCCACCTGAGGCGCGGCGGATTTAAAGACCACAAGGACCTGCATCTCCCGATGTCCCAGCTTCTTTCCGGTACGGATGTAAAAAGGCATGCCCCTCCATCTGTCATTATCCAGAAAGACCTTCAGGGCAGCATAGGTCTCGGTCACGGAATCCTCTGCCACTGCTTTCTCTTCCCGGTATCCCCTGTACTGCCCCAGGACCAGACTGTCCTCGATATTTTCCGGCGTATGCAGGGAGGACAGCACACGGATCTGTTCCCTGTGCATCTCCTCTCCTGCCAGCATCAGTTCCCCGGGCTGTTCCATGGCTACAATGGAAAGTATCTGAAACAGATGATTCTGCACCATATCCTTCATGGCTCCGCTGTGGTCATAGTATCCGCCCCTGGTCTCCACGCCCACTTCCTCCAGGGCTGAAATCTGTATGCATTCTATGTGCTCTGCATCCCACACACCTGAAAAGATAGGGTTGGCAAACCGTATGGTCTGTATATTCCGCACCATTTCCTTTCCCAGATAATGATCGATCCGGTAAATATGATCCGGATGGAAGAAATGCTCCATTTTCTCGTTCAGCTCTTTTGCTGCCGCCAGATTTTCACCGAAGGGCTTCTCCAGCACCACTTTTCCCCGGCAGGCATGCTCCACATGGACAAGCCCTGTCACAATGGAAGAGAAAAATCTGGGTGCTACTGCAAAATAGAAAATATGGCTGCCTGCCTCCATCTCTTTATAAAATGCATTGAGCTGTGCATAGGCCTCCTCATCTGTAAAGTCCATTTTATAGTAGAAAATCCCTGCTGCCAGCCTGTCATAATCCTGCTCCGTGTAGGGAAGGCGGGCAAACTTTTCCACCCAGTCCCTGGCAATCATCCGGTACTGCTCACTGGTATAGTCCCTTCTGCCGATGATGATCACCTGTCCCACGGATTCTGTTTTATTGGAAACCGACATATTGTAGAGTGCCGGAAGCAATTTTCGAAACGTCAGATCACCGGTCCCTCCGAAAATAGTAAACGTAAGTTTTTTATTCATATCCCTGCCCCCATTCATGGTGGAAAGTGCCTTCCCTGTCAGTCCGCTCATAGGTATGGGCACCAAAACAGTCCCTCTGTGCCTGAATCAGATTGGCCCCCACGGGCATTCCCCGGAATGCATCCAGATAAGCAGCGGCCTGGCTCATGGCCGGCATGGGAATGCCTGACAGGATACCGCAGGAAAGCACTTTTCGCAGGCTCTCCTGGTTTCTGCTAATCTTATCCAGGAAAAATTCATCCAGGATCAGGTTGTTAAGTTTCGGATTCTTCTCAAATGCTCTTGTGATGTCATTTAAAAACTCTGCCTGGATAATACAGCCGGCACGGAATATAGCCGCGATCCTTCCGAAATCCAGATTCCATCCGTATTCCGCGGAGGCATGAAAGAGCAGATCAAATCCCTGTGCATAGGCCACGATCTTGGCCGCATAAAGCCCTTCCCTGACCAGATTTGCAAATGTCTCCTTGCGGGAGTCTGTTTTTGGCACCGCCTCCGTAATTTTGGGACCCGGGATGACTTTTTTCGCCTCGGCGCGCTGTTCCAGCCGGTTTGACATAATCCTTGCATTGCAGGCCGCGGTGATCATGGACACATTCACGCCCTGTTTCAGGGATTCCAGACTTGTCCACCTTCCGGTGCCTTTCTGCCCGGCACTGTCCACAATGTAATCCACAAGCTGTCCCTCTGAAAAATCGTCTGCCTCCCCGAAGATGCCCGCTGTAATGCCGATAAGGAAACTTTTTAATTCTCCTTTATTCCATTTTGAAAATTCCTCTGCCAGCTCCTGATTGTTAAACCCGCCTGCGTATTTTAAGAGCAGGTAAGCCTCTGCGATGAGCTGCATATCCGCGTACTCGATTCCGTTGTGCACCATTTTCACATAATGGCCTGCACCGTCCGGTCCCATGTATGCGCAGCAGGGCTCACCCTGGGCCTTTGCGGCAATCGCCTCCAGAATGGGCGCGATCTCCCGGTAAGCCCGGGCATTCCCCCCCGGCATAATGGACGGACCGAAACGCGCGCCCTTTTCCCCGCCGGAAACACCAACGCCGAAATAGTGGATGCCCTTTTTTCCAAGTGCTTCTGTTCGTCTTCTGGTGTCTTCAAAAAAAGAATTTCCACCGTCAATGAGAATATCCCCTTCTTCCAGAAGAGGCTCCAACTGGGCGATCACTGCGTCCACAGGTCTGCCCGCTTTTACCATCATCATGAATTTTCTGGGGCGTTCCTGTGATCCCACCAGATCTTCCAGAGTATAAAATGGGATGAGATTTTTATGGGGATGTTCCTTTATGACAGCTTCTGTCACCTCTTTACTTCTGTTATAGCCTCCTACTTGAAAGCCGTGATCCGCCATGTTCAGCGCCAGGCTTCTGCCCATCACTGCCAGGCCTATGATTCCTATATCTGTTTTCCGCATGGTGTGCCTCCTTATATTTCCTCCAGTATTACAGAAACCCCTTCCGGAATTTCCGCCTGTCCTGTTATTTTTACAATTTTTCCGCTTTTCAGGTCCCTTTTCATACTGACAAGACCACCCCGGTTCCTGTTTACTGCCAGTAGAAACTGTCCGTCCTCACTGAGGATAAAATCCCGGGGATGTTCTCCCTGGCTGGAAACGCGCTCCACCAGTTCCATACGTTCCCCGCCCACATACAATACAGCAATCTGATTGGTTCTCCGCAGAGAGATATACAGAAAACGTTCATCGCCAGATAAGCGGACAGCCGCAGCCGCACCTGCCTCCTTCTTAAGAAGGGGAAACGCCTCCAGGAGCTGAAACTTGTCTTCCCTCACCGCAAAGGAATATACTTCATTGCTCCACTCGCCGACGACCCAGAATCTACTGTGGGTCCTGTTAAATATCCCGTGCCTGGGTCCGCTCTTTTCCGGGAAAAGCAGCTCTCCGGCCTTTTCAAAATTCCTTTTTCTGTCAAAGTACAGGATTCTGTTTTGTGTCAGACAGGGAACAAGCATAAGCGGCCCATGAAATAAAATCTGATGGCAGCCTGCCAAGGGTGCTATGGCAATCTTCTTTACCGGACACAGTGCATCCTTTTCCCCGAACCTTTTTTCATATATCATGACAAGACCCTCATGATAGTTTGCGGTATACACGTAAGTTTCATCCTGAAGGATATAGCAGGGCGTATGCGTCTCCCCCAAAACCTCTCCCAGAACCTTCGCTTTCCCCTCTGATATGTCTAAAAGACAGGTGCCTGCTGCCTTATCCTTTGCCACGGGAACTGCCATGGTGTTCTTGTACAGAGAAACCCATTTCGCATCCCCTGCCTCATAGAACAGTTCCGGCTGTCCTAACGCCCCGCTGTCTGTGTCGAATGTAAACCGGTATACGCCCCTGCTGTTTTCAGAAGCATATGTGCCTATAAATCCATTTGTGATTCCCATGTCTTCCGCCTCCTGACCTGCTGTTCTTCCTAAACTGCTCTATGCGGGTTTTCCATGACTTTGACCCCTGATGAAGTACCTGCCGCAATACGGCTGCACATCTGTCCAAAGTACCCGGTCTCCACAACTCCCGGCATATCGCGGATCTGCTCTGCCGCCTGGGAAATATCCGTATTTTCGGCAAACTGCACATCCAGTATAAAATTTCCGCTGTCCGTCAAATACGATTTTCCATCTCCCATGCGCAGGATGGGGACTGCTCCCATATCTGCGATTCTGCGTTTTACAAAGGGCATACCAAAAGGAACGGTCTCCACAGGAAACGGAAACGCTCCCAGTCGTTCCACCAGCTTGCTCTCATCCATGATCCAGATGACTTCCTCTGCCCAGGAGGCAATGATCTTCTCCCTCAAAAGAGCACCGCCGCCTCCTTTGACCGCTCTGAACTCCCGGTCTATCTCATCCACGCCGTCAATTGCCAGATGGATCTTCCCTGCCTGCTCCGGTTCAAGAAGCGGTATCCCAAGGGACGCTGCCAGCTGCTCGGAATCCCTTGATGTGGCGATTCCGTAAAAGTGAAGTCCCTGCCCATACCTTTTCCCTGCTTCCCGGATCAGATAACGGGAGGTCGTCCCTGAACCGAGCCCAATCGTCATGCCCTCTTTGATGTAATCAGCCGCAGCCCGGGCTGCCTGCTGCTTTTGCTGTTCTTTTTTATGATCCATTTTTCCACCCCTTTTTGTTATTCCCCAAATGGATGAATCTCACTCTGCTGCTTTTGAGGTCAGATAAATTTATGTTGTTAATGTAATTATATTTGTTACAGTTATATTTGTCAATGTATTTTTATGTTTATATAGACAAAGCCATGCTCCTGTAAACGATATTGTCCATTTACAAAAGCATGGCTCCAAGAGAAATGTAAAAAAAACGAGCATCAATCGCCTCCGACTGATGCTCTTTGAAATTATTGGCTGTCAAAAATGTATTGGCTGTCAATCTGATGTTCCCGATGGTTTTACCCGTCCTCGGTAATTCTCTAAAATGCGGTCACAGCTTAAAGCATCATGTCCTTCTTTTTGAGAATCGCTTCAGCGGCTGCGCATGCCGGGCAGTCACAGTATTTTGCTCCGGCTGCTTTGATCTCTTTCGCGTGTGCTGCAACGTTCTTCGCAGCATCAGCTCCGAAAACCTGTGCTCCGGCATCTGATTCTGCAAAAGCGATCAAGCCGTCAATGGGCATAATATCGGCTTCCAGCTCAGCAATGTATTTTTTCGTTTCTTCTGCCTCATTTTCCGTTCCCAGTGCATCCAGCCAGGCCTGAGCTGCTGTCTTTGCCTCACTGCTGCATGATGCCGCATTCATTAAATCGTGTGTTTTCCCAACAACAAAATCCAATACTTCTTTTTCCATAATTGACATACCTTCTTTCTTTTGGAATATCTATATTTTACCATAAAGGTGATGCAAATAGAAGGTATGGGGAATATTTAATATTTATTTTATACTCTGTCCTTACTGCTGTGTCCTATGGCCTGTTCTCTGAATCAGTCCCAATACACCGGCGCTGGTCTTACTATCCAGATTGCCTGTGGTTCATCCGTAAACTGGTGCCCCTCTCCCTCATCCTCTTAAAAGATCTATCTGTGGGGATATCCTCTGGCGTCTTAATACTCCTTCAGTGATTGCCAGTGAGCATAAAAGGACAACGATACAATAGATCAAAAGAATGCCAACCGGAAATTGATACTTTAAATACGTCATCAATTCCTGCTTCAAAAATCCGCACAAAATAAATCCCATACCACCGCCTGCCAAAATGGATAAAACCAATCCGGCCGCAACAATGATCAGTCCTTCGCAGCATATCATCCTTGTAAGCTGCTTCTGCGACATTCCTACGGAGCGCATAAGAGCAAATTTTTTACGGATGCGGCTGATGATCGATACAAGGGAATATATATCTGTCCATTCGAACAGAAAAACACAATTATATATCTGCTGGTAAACGCCGAAAGCCTTTAATTCAGCTGGATTTCCGCGAAAGCAAACAAACGGTTTCCACATGCACGGAAGCCGGAAACATATCACAAACCGCCACCCTCTCAAGCCGATACTCCTCACTGCACAAAATCTTCAGATCCCTTGCCAGTGTAGAGGAATCGCAGCTCACATACACGATCCGCTCCGGTCTCATAGCCAGCATGGTTGACAGCAGTTCCTCATCGCAGCCTTTCCTTGGAGGGTCCACCACGATAACATCCGCATAAATCCCCTTCTCTTTATATTCCCTAGGCAGAACCTCCTCTGCTTTCCCCACATAAAACTCTGCATTTTCGATTCCGTTCAGCTCTGCATTTTTCTCTGCATCCTCTATGGCCGCCGGAACGATCTCCACACCGTACACCTGCTTAGCCTTCTGTGCAAGGAAAAGGGAAATGGTCCCAATCCCGCAGTACAGATCCCAGACTGTCTCATTTCCCGTAAGGCCTGCGTATGCAAGCGCTGTCTCATACAGCTTCACAGTCTGCACCGGATTGACCTGGTAAAAGGAGAGGGGGGAAATCTGATATTTTACATTACCGATGTAGTCCGTAATATATCCCTGTCCCCACAGCGGAAGTATCTTCTCCCCTAAGATCACATTGCTGCGCTTCTTGTTCACATTGGCCGTAATGCTGGTCATTCCCGGAATTTTTACAAGCCGCTCAATGAGTCTGTCCTTTTTCGGAAGGCTGTCCCCGTTGATGATCAGACATACCATGATCTCCTTTGTGGTAAAACCATAACGGATCAGTGCATGGCGGACAAGACCTTTCCCGGTCTCCTCATGGTAGGGCTCCACATGGTTTTCTTCCATATATTCGATGATAAGGTTTAATATCTCCTCATTTTCCTCCACCCCCAGATAACAGTTTCTGTTTGGAATAATCGCATGGGTCCTGCCTGCGTAGAAGCCTGTCACAATGTTGCCGTCTTTGTCTTTTCCAAAGGGAAACTGGGCCTTATTCCTATATCTCCAGGGATTCTCCATTCCCATTACCTTTTCTATGGAAAAATCCCGGAAGCCTCCGATACGGCGCAGGTTGCCTTCCACCTTGTTTTTCTTGAATTCCAACTGTTTTTCATAGCTGAGAAACTGAAGCTGACATCCCCCGCATGCCCTGGCCTTCGGGCATTTTGGTTCGGTGCGGTCAGGGGATGGGACCAGGACGTTCATGAGGCGGGCAAATCCATAATTCTTTTTTGTCTTCATGATCTTGGCTTCCACCTCGTCACCGATCACTGCGTCTTTGATAAAAAGGGTATACCCGTCCGCTTTTCCAATGCCGGAACCGTCATGGCTCATGTCTTCTATTTTCACTGTGACCATATCATTCTTCTTAAATTCCATCTCTATCTTCCTTCCATCCGAAAACTTTTCACTGTCTGCTTTCGTCCAAAAAGGGAGTGGCTTCTGCCTTATGGCTGACTGCCGCTCCCCTTTTTCTACCTAAATATTCTGTTCCTGTTATTCTTCACAGCCGCTTTTTCTCAAATTGGACTCAAACAGCCGATTATATCCCAGCCATTCCTTATTTTCCCCTGCTGCACGGAAGATTTCCGTCAATGTCTCCATCTTGGCATCCGTATTATCCGCAAGGTTCAGTGCCACTGCCTCTGCAAGCGCAGGTTTTTTCGGTGATCCATATTCCAGTTCGCCGTGGTGGGCCAGAATACAGTGTTTCAGCTCGCTCTCCAGCTTCTCCGGAAATCCCGGGATTTCCCGGGCTTTATCATGGATCATCTCCGCTCCGATCATAATATGTCCCAGAAGCTGTCCGTCATCCGTATAATCATTCATGGGAAACGGGCTGAGTTCTTTGGTCTTGCCGATATCATGAAGCATGGCTGCTGTGATCAGCAGGTCTTCATTGAGAATGGGATATGTACTGCAGTAATAGCTGCAGAGCTTCACTACACTCAGAGTATGCTCCAAAAGTCCACCGATAAATCCATGATGCACGGTTTTTGCAGCGGAATTCCCCTTGAATGCCCTGATAAACGCCTCATCTTCCGCAAAAAAGCTGTGCAGAAGACGGGAAAGATAAATATTCTTCACCCGGCTTACGAAATTCAGAAGCTCGCCATACATGGCCTCCACGCTTTTATCACTGACCGGAAGATAATTTCCCGGCTCGTATTCTCCCTCAGATGCCTTGCGGGCCCGCTTGATGCTCACCTGCAGAGATCCCTGGAAGCTGGTCACATCTCCCACAACATCCACATAGTCCAAGGTATCAAAATCATCAATCCCCAGCGAATTAGGGTCCCAGATCTTTGCGTCTATGGTGCCTGTCTTGTCCTGTAAAATCACATTTTCATAGGGTTTTCCGTTTTTTGTGACTGCCGGCTGCTTATGTTTGCACAGATAAATCCCCGCTAACTTTTCGCCTTCGTGCAGTTCATTGATAAATCTCATATTTCAACCACCGGCGCGGTAAAATGCATGCCGCTGCCGGTTCTGTGTGTCTGTTTCACACAGAATCCTTTCTTTTTATAATGCCCCCAAAGTCACTTCAAAAGTAACTTCCACATAGCCTTCGGTTCCCTGGCGCATTGCCTTGACTTCTATGACAGAACCGGCTTTGCAGGATTTTAGCTGCTGCTGATAGCCTTTTACTGTCTCCACCTTTTCTTTGTTGACCTCCACGATCACATCCGCATTGCGGATATCGGCCTGCATGGCCGGTGAATCTATCTCCACACCTTCTACGAAGACACCTTTGGGGATGCCTTTCTTCTCGGAAATCTCTGAGGTGATCGTCTGCCCGGTGACTCCCATATAAACGATATCCTTATTGTTGGACAGATTTTCAATCAGATCCTTTGTCTGGGATATGGACAGACCGGTGATGATATTCTTTGTGTCGGCCTTGGCGAAAGACTGGGCTATCACACCCACAACTTCCCCTTTCAGATTCACAAGAATCCCGCTTCCGTCTCCGCTCCCCACAATATCGGTTGTGAGAATGCCGTACTCCGCGTCCACTTTAGACACCGAATTGGTGGTCGAAGTCACCACTCCATAAGCTATAGAATCACTATACCCCATCGGGCTTCCAATTGCAATAACAGGTTCTCCCTGATTTAATCCGTATGAATTGCCCAGAGGCGCTGTTATGATCTTTTCCTTTGTCTCTGCTGAGATGTCGGACACGGGAACCTTCAGGATGGCAAATCCCGTATTCTTATCCGCTTTCTGGAACCTGGCATCCACCACGCTCCCATCGCAGAATACCACCTGTATCCGGTCCACATTTTCCACGATTCTGTACTCTGTGAGTATAAACATCTCCTGCCCGTTATCCGCAACGATCAGACCTGATATCTGGTTTTCATAAGGTGTCTGAAACCAGTCCTCATCCTTCTTGCTGCCGATCACCGTCACCATGGCCTTCTTTGGCTCTTCCGCCTGCTTCAGAATCTCTGTGTACAGGTTCTTGTAATCATCCAGTGTGATCTCCCTGGATTCCGCCTGAGCTGCCTGGCTGTCCTCAGCGGATTCATCTGCTGCCTGCTGCTCTGACTGCCCATTGTCCTGGGGATTCTGCTCCTCCTGGGTTCCCGGCTCTTCGTCTCCCGGAATGTTTACATAGGGAACCTCTTTGCTCTGTACGTTTTTCTCTATCTTGGGTTCCACATAGGCAAAGGTCAGCGCAGCCGCAAGGCCGAAAAGAACCCCTCCGGCTGCAAGAAAGCCGGCGTGCCTGGCCAGCTTTTTTTTATCAATAGGGCGCTCTTTGATTGTCTCTTTCAGGAACTCGTAATTATCTGCTCCGGTGTCCTGTTCCTGCTTTTCATCCTCGTGCCTTAAATCTTCTTTTTTTTCATCATCCATAACACATCTCCTGCCGCTCTGTAAAAGATGCCATAAACTTTTAATTATTTTACCAGATATATGTGAACAATTTATGAAGAAGGCGAAAATTATTTCCTGCTGCCCTCAAAAAGTCCCTTTTCTTTCCGCCCGATATGCGTTAGAATAAGAGTATCTGTATCATGGCGAAATTATGCCGTGACAGAACCGGACATATTAATCAGATACTTAAAAAGGTGAATTTTATGAATGAAAAAGCATTACGAACTCTGGAATATTATAAAATCATAGAACAGCTGGAGAGCTTTGCCACCTGCTCCATGGGAAAGGCACTCTGCCGGGAACTGACTCCTCTGGATGAGATCGGTAAGATTGAGGTCATGCAGCAGGAAACCGCAGATGCTCTGGCCCGTATCTATCAGAAGGGCAGCCTGTCTTTCGGCGGAGTGAAGGATGTCCGCGGCTCTCTGAAACGCCTGGAAGTGGGAAGTACCTTAGGCGCCGGCGAACTGCTGGCCATCTGCTCTCTTCTGGAAAATACAAACCGTGCCAAAGCCTACTCCAGAAAAGAGAATGAGGACGAGCGCACAGACTCCCTGGACGGCATGTTTGAGGTTTTACAGCCCCTGACTCCTCTGTCTGCAGAAATCCGGCGCTGTATTCTCTCCGAGGAGGAGATTGCTGATGACGCAAGTCCCGGACTGCGCCAGGTGCGCCGCTCCATGAAAAATACCAATGACAAGATTCACAGCCAGTTAAATTCCATTGTAAACGGCGGTTCCCGCTCCTATCTCCAGGATGCGGTGATCACCATGCGCAACGGCCGCTACTGTATTCCTGTAAAGGCAGAGCACAAAGGCCAGGTCCCCGGCATGATCCATGACCAGTCCTCCACCGGCTCCACCATTTTCGTGGAACCCATGGCGGTTGTAAAGCTGAACAACGACCTGAGGGAACTGGAAATAAAAGAACAGCAGGAAATTGAGATCGTGCTGTCAAACTTAAGCGAACTGGCTGCCGGGAATCTGGAACTTATAGATGACAACCTGAAAATTATGGTGGAACTGGATTTCATCTTTGCCCGCGCCCTGCTGGCCAAATCCCAAAATGCCTCAGAACCGGTATTTAACCGGGAGGGAATCATTGATATCAAGAAGGCCCGCCACCCGCTTATCGAAAAGCATCAGGTGGTTCCCATCGATGTGCGCCTGGGCGAATCCTTTGATCTGCTGGTAGTCACAGGTCCAAACACGGGTGGTAAAACCGTCTCCTTAAAGACCGTCGGATTATTGACCCTGATGGGACAGTCAGGCCTCCATATACCTGCCTTTGATAATTCCCGTCTCAGCGTTTTCAAGGAAGTTTACGCGGATATCGGGGATGAACAGAGCATTGAGCAGAGCCTCAGCACCTTCTCCTCCCATATGACCAATGTGGTGCATTTTATTGAAAAAGCGGATAAAGATTCCCTGGTGCTCTTTGATGAGCTGGGTGCCGGCACAGACCCCACAGAGGGCGCGGCTCTGGCAATTGCCATTCTCTCCTCCCTCCATGACCGCGGTGTGCGCGTTATGGCAACCACCCACTACAGTGAATTAAAGGTCTATGCCCTCTCCACCCCCGGCGTGGAGAATGCTTCCTGTGAATTTGATGTGGAGACCCTGCGTCCCACTTACCGCCTGCTCATAGGTGTTCCCGGAAAGAGCAACGCATTTGCCATTTCAGGCAAGCTGGGACTGCCGGAATATATCATTGACCGTGCCAGAGAACAGATCAGCCAGGAGGACGAATCCTTTGAGGATGTACTGACCAGCCTGGAACAGAGCCGCATCACCATTGAGACTGAGCGGGAAGAGATTGCCTCCTACAAAAAGGAGATCAAGGCCCTCAAAGCCCAGTTAGAGGAAAAACAGGATAAACTGGAACAGCGGAAAGAGCGCATCCTGGCGGAGGCCAATGAGGAGGCACACCGTGTTCTTCGGGAAGCCAAGGAATACGCTGACCAGACGATGAAAGTCTTCAATAAAGCCGGAAAGGAAACCCTCTCCGCAAAAGAACTGGAACAGAGACGCTCCGAACTGCGTAAAAAAATGGATTCCGCAGGCAAAAAGGTGGCGCTTAAGACACCTCCCAAAAAAGCATCCACGCTCCGCCCCCAGGATCTGTCCCTGGGCGATTCCGTCAAGGTTCTGAGTATGAATGTAAAGGGAACCGTAAGCTCCAAGCCCGATGCCAAGGGCATGCTCTTTGTACAGATGGGCATCCTGCGCTCCAGGGTACACATTTCCGATCTGCAGCTTCTGGACGAACCGGTCATCACCGGCCCGGCACTTTCGAGAACAGGCGCTGGCAAGATAAAGATGAACAAATCCGCCTCAGTCAGCACAGAGATCAATCTGCTTGGCAAGACCGTGGACGAAGCTGTGGCTGAACTGGATAAATACCTGGATGACGCATACCTGGCACATTTAAACAGTGTCCGCGTTGTCCACGGCAAGGGCACAGGCGCCCTGCGGAAAGGCATCCACAACTACCTCAAACGCCTGAAATATGTAAAGGACTATCATCTGGCTGAATTCGGCGAAGGGGACGCCGGAGTCACCATCGTAGAATTCAAGAAATAAACCATAGGGGGTATATCATGGCTGCGAAACAGAAAATACTGATCGTTGACGACGACAACAACATTGCAGAGCTTATCTCTCTGTACCTCACCAAGGAATGCTTTGACACCATGATTGTCAATGACGGTGAGGAGGCGCTGAAGGCATTTGCCTCCTTCGGCCCTAACCTCATTTTACTGGATTTAATGCTTCCCGGCATGGATGGCTATCAGGTCTGCCGGGAAATCCGCCACAAATCCAATGTTCCTATCATTATGCTCTCCGCAAAAGGGGAGATTTTCGACAAGGTCCTGGGACTGGAACTGGGCGCGGATGACTATATGATCAAACCCTTTGACTCCAAGGAACTGGTTGCAAGGGTGAAGGCTGTCCTCCGCCGCTACCAGCCCACTGTGGCTCCGGGAAACCAGCCCTCAGGCAAATACGTGGAGTATCCTGACCTGGCTATCAACCTGACCAACTATTCTGTTGTATATTACGGAAAACAGGTGGATATGCCGCCAAAAGAACTGGAGCTTCTGTATTTCCTGGCTGCCTCCCCCAATCAGGTCTTTACAAGGGAACAGCTCCTGGACCATATCTGGGGATATGAGTATATCGGGGACACAAGAACCGTGGACGTACATATCAAACGTCTGAGGGAAAAAATAAAGGACCACCCCGCCTGGTCCATCAGCACCGTATGGGGTATCGGCTATAAATTCGAGGTCAAAAACGGATGAAAAAATCGCTTTATATCAAGTTTGTGGCATTCTTCCTGATTCTGGGGTTTATCGGTTTCTTCACAGTTTCCATGATAGGCCCCTCCATGGTGGAGAACCATCTGGAGGATGTCTACAGCGGAGATTTATACCGGGAGGCTTCCTCCATCGCAGAAAACAGAGCCTCCAAATACTATCAGGAACAGGCGACTCTGGACAGCGTTGCCATGAACCTGAAAACCCTGTCCATCTATCAGGATGCGGAGATCTGGCTGATCAGTCCCCAGGGTGAGATTCTCCTGAGTACATCCGATGATTTTTCTGAGGATGAGACCAGGACCATAGAGCATTTTAATCCCGGGCACTCCAGCGGCTCCTACTACCAGATCGGCTGTTTTTACGACCAGTTTGCAGAGGATCATCTGAGTGTCATGGTACCTGTCACCTGGAAAATGTCCATTCAGGGATATGTGGCCATGCATCTTCCCATGTCCATTCTGCAGGAGCAGGAGAACGATGTGATGAATATTATCTATCTTCTGATCCTGATCCTACTTCTGATCATGCTGCTCATGCTGGCTGTATTTTCCTTCATGGTCTACCGCCCGCTGAAGAAGATCATCGCAGGAGCTGATCAGTTTGCCTCCGGTAACCTGAAGCACAATATCCCGGTGTACACAAGGGATGAGATGGGCTATCTGGCTCTGACCCTGAATTACATGTCCGATGAACTTGACAAGACAGGGGAATACCAGCGAAAATTTGTCTCCAATGTATCCCATGACTTCCGCTCCCCCCTGACTTCCATCAAAGGTTACACGGAAGCCATCCTGGACGGCACGATTCCGCCTGAGCTTCAGAATAAATATCTGAACATCGTGGTGTACGAGACAGACCGCCTGTACAAACTGACCCAGAGCCTCCTCACCCTGAACGACATGGACGAAAAGGGCAGAATGCTGGAATATACAAACTTTGATATCAACAATACCATCAAGACTACCGCCGCCGCCTTTGAGGGCATCTGCCGTGAAAAACGCATTTCCATTGAACTGCTGCTCACCGGGCAGACCCTGTATGTATCCGCGGATATGGGTAAAATACAGCAGGTTCTCTACAACCTGATTGACAATGCCAGCAAATTCAGCCCGCCGGATTCCATCATCAAGGTGGAGACCACCATAAAGCATGAGACCGTATTTGTTTCTGTCAAGGACTCAGGCTGCGGCATACCCAAAAGCAGCCTCCCAAAAATCTGGGACCGTTTCTACAAGACAGATCCTTCAAGAGGAAAAGACAGAAAAGGCACCGGTCTTGGTCTCTCCATTGTGAAGGAGATCATCAACTCCCACAACCAGCACATTAATGTCATAAGCACAGAAGGTGTGGGTACAGAATTTATCTTCACCCTCTCCAAAGGGACAGAAAATAAAAATTAAAAAACGGCAGACAGCCGGAACCGGGTTTTTGGCCGGTACCGTCTGTCTGCCGTCTTCTGTTTTCTCACCGTTTTTCACGGAATATTCTATTTACTTCCAGTCATACTTTGTCAGATGCCCTTCTAACTGCATATGATCAAAGTGATTCTGCCGCAGCGCCTCATACAGCACAATGGCAACAGAATTGGCCAGATTCAGGGAACGGATATTACCGATCATGGGGATACGGATCGCTGTCTCCTGGTTGTCCAGAAGAATCTCCTCCGGAATACCGGCACTTTCCTTGCCGAACATAATGTAACAGTCCTCCTCATAACGGACATCCACATACGTCTGAGGGCCTTTTGTTGTAGCCATGTAAATTTTCGCCCCGGGATTGCGCTCCAGAAAGTCCTGATAGTTAATATAAGTGGTCACATCCAGGTCCTTCCAGTAATCCATTCCCGCACGTCTGATTGCCTTCTCATTCAATTTAAATCCCAAAGGCTCGATCAGATGCAGCCTGGTGCCTGTGGCCACACAGGTTCTTCCGATATTCCCTGTATTTGCCGGGATCTCCGGCTCAAAAAGTACAATGTTTAATTTTGCCATATCATTACGCCTCTTTTTTCCAGAACCTTATTTCATTTCAGCCGGCCTGCGGATTTTATCCAAGATATATTTTATAGAGCTCATCGCTCTGGGGTTTGTCCAGGTATCTGGTATCCTCGCCGTTTCGGAGGATCCTGTCATTACTGTCTGTGACTTTTCCCACAACTGCAGCGTGGATTCCCGCCTGTTCCAGCTTTCTGACCAGACCGAATCCGTCATCTGTTGTGATCAGCATAGAACCGCTGGACATGAGTATATAGGGATTCAGACCCAGTACCTCACACACCTCCACAGTTTCCTGCCGGATGGGTATCTTCTTCAGATCAATATCAAGACCTGTGCCTGAGCCGCTGCCCATCTCCCAGAGTGCGCCGAACACGCCGCCCTCCGTAATATCATGCATGGCTGATACACCCCATGCCTTAGCAATTTTTGCCTCCGGTACCACGGAGAGATACCGGTCAAACCTCTTTGCTGTCTCCACAAAAGAAGGTGCAAAGCGCTCCAGCAGCTTCTTCTCTTTCTCTTTTGCCGCAATGGATGTGCCCTCCAGACCGATCCATTTCGTTATGACAACATCCTGTCCCGGTTTGGCGGCGGAGGTTGTAAGAACCTCCTCTTTTTTTATCCTGCCCACACCTGTGATGGAAATGAGCGGCTGCTTCACCACATCCGTGATCTCTGTGTGTCCCCCCATAACCTCAATATTCAGCTCTTCACAGGCTGACTCCAGGCCGCGCATCATCTCTTTTAACTGTGCCTCCTCTGTCTCGGGAGTCAGAAGAATGGTCACCATGATCCCCAGAGGCTCTGCCCCTGAAGCTGCCAGGTCATTGGCTGTGACATGCACGCTGTGGCTGCCCATATCCTTGATGGTACCGGTGATGGGGTCGGAGGAGAATACCAGCACATCCCCTTTGGCCGGCTCCAGGACTGCGCAGTCCTGGCCAACCGCAGGACCAACCAGGACCTCCGGCCTTCTATGTTGTACTTCTTTTAAAACGGAACGGATCAGCACCGGTTCCGGTAATTTTCCTATCTTCATGTTTCCTGTCCTCTCTGTCTGTCAGCTTAAAAAGGACAATGCCATGGGAAGTACCATAGCCAGAACCAGAATTCCCGCCACAATGCCTGCTACCACGCGCTTTACCTTATTATTGTTCATATTCATCATTGTCATATCACCTCATAATCTTTCCATAAGACCCTAAAATGGTATCTATCAGTCGGGAGGCTTCATTTTTAGTCAGGCTCTCCACTTCTGTGCTAAGCTCTATTCTATGATATTTTACTAATTCCTGCAAGTGGCGTTTTTGTGCCGGTGTGGCCGGCCCCTGCTTTTTCACCTTATAATTCAGTATTTTCGGCGCAAAAAGCTCCGAATTCTCCTCACCGTATTCGCTTTTCAGTCTCCGGTAGAGAAGATGTGCCGTCAGCGCGTCATCCAGAGCCCTGTGGGCATTTTCCTGTGGTATTTCATAGTGGAGCCGGAGGCTTTGGAGACTGCGGCTCGGAAGATCTGCAAGCAGCGCCCTGGAAATCTTCAGAGTATCAATTCCCTCTTTTTCAAAAGTAAATCCGTTATTGACTGCGCTGTGTTTTATAAAGCTGTAGTCAAACATGATATTATGGCCCAGAAGCGGCAGCTCCCCGCAGAATGCCACAAGCCCCGGGACCGCGTCCTTTATCTTCGGCATGCCCTTTACCATATCCTGCGTGATTCCGGTCAGCTCTGTGATCTTCCCGGGAATCACCCTTTCCGGATCAATGAGGGTGCTGTAACTGTCCACAACCACTCCGTTTACCACCCTGGCGGCACCTATTTCCAGTATTCTGTCCGATTTTGGGGACAGGCCTGTGGTCTCCAAATCCAGAGCTATATATGCATCCATATCGTCTATTTCCTTTTCTTTTTTTGCCGCTCCCTGTATTCCCTGCAGTAATCTGTCAGAAAGCATTCCTCACACTTTGGATTCCTGGCAAAGCATATCTGCCGTCCGAAGGTGATGATCTGTATATTGTAGAGAATCCAGTGGTCCTTTGGCAGAACCTTCATAAGCTCCATCTCAATCTTCTCCGGGTCTTCCTCTTTTGTGAATCCCAGACGTTTGGAAATACGTTTTACATGAGTATCCACCACTACGCTGGGTTCGTGGAAAATATTTCCCCGGATCACATTGGCCGTCTTGCGCCCCACTCCCGGAAGCTGTACCAGATCCTCCAGCGCACTGGGCACTTCTCCCCCATACTTTCCACAGATCATCTGCGCACATCCTATAATATTCTTTGCCTTGTTGTGATAGAATCCCGTAGGCTTAATATCCTGCTCCAGTTCCTTCAGATCCGCATCGGCAAACGCCTGCATATTGGGGTATTTTACAAATAAATCCCTGGTCACTATATTCACCCTGGCATCTGTGCACTGGGCACTGAGCATGGTGGCGATCAGAAGCTGGCCCGGATTTTCATGGTTCAGATAACATTTATATTCTGTTGTATAGATTTCATCCAGTTTATCAAGTATCTCTTTTGTCCTTTTTGTCATAATCTTCTCCCTGACAGTCAATTCCTGATTCCAGATTCACAGCACATATGGCGGCGTCATACGTCAGCGGGTTCCGTCTCCGGTAGTCAAAAAGTACCGGGAATTCCCCTCTCTTCTTTTCACCGCCCAGTATATCATAGTGAAACACTTCCAAATGTGTCATTTTCATAGTCTGCCTGGCCTGATAACCCTTGTAGTCAGCAAGCAGCACGGGATTTTCTTCCTCTTCTCTGTAAAACGCCTGCAGCCGCTTCTTATATGGTGCCATATCACAGGCCCAGGACGGCCTGGTCTTCAAATTCTCCCTTGCATACAGATCAAACAGCATCAGTTCCCGGAAATACTCCATATCCGCCTGCTGCCTCTCCTCCAGATATTCCAGCAGGATTTCATACCTCCGTATCCGTGTATGAGAGATTCCCTGGTATCCCTTCTCATCGTAAAAATCTGCCAGCGCTTCATACATGGAAAATGCGTCCGGAAACAGTTCTTCCATGGCTTTTACCGTGCGGATAAACTGACCGCTGTTGTAATAGACCTCCACCATCTCTTCCACACCCTTCAGCCTCAGCACATCCCCGTAGGAAATCCAGTTTGTCTTAAGGACCTCATAGGGTTCTGCCTCCTGGTAGACACATCCATAGGCCTCTGCCATCTCATGCATATAAGACCCTTTCAGCACCTTCAGGAATCCAAGCTGAAGCTGCTGGGGTCTGAGGCTGTAGACCTGCCCAAAGGAACGGCGGAAGCTCTCGTAATCTTCATAGGGAAGACCTGCAATCAGGTCCAGATGCTGGTGTACATTTCCGCCCTTCTGCACCTTCCTGACCGTTTCCGCTATCTTGTCAAAGCTGGTTTTTCTCCTGATCTCCCTGATTGTTCTCTCATTGGTAGACTGCACTCCGATTTCCAACTGAATCAGACCCGGCCGCATGGAGGCGATCAGGCTGATCTCCTCCTCCGTCAATAAATCGGCGGCGATCTCAAAATGAAAATTCGTCACGCCGTTGTCATGGTCCCTGATATATGTCCAGATTGCCATTGCATGCTCTTTTTTGCAGTTAAATGTCCGGTCCACGAACTTCACCTGCGGCACCTTTTCATCCAGGAAAAACTGCAGCTCATCAAGTACCAGGTCCAGGCTTCTGAACCGCAGTTTCTTGTCAATGGATGACAGGCAGTAGCTGCAGGAAAAGGGACACCCTCTGCTGCTCTCATAGTAAATGATCTTGTGTGAGAACAGAGCCATATCCCCATAGGGAAATACCAGCCTGTCCATATCCATAATGGGTCTGGAAGGCGTTCGCACGATCTGCCCTTCCTGTCTGCAGACAAGCCCCCGGATGGCAGCAGGCCCGCTGCTTTCCTTCTCTGTTCTCTTTTCGTAGTAAGAGGCCAGTTCCAGAAAGGTCTCCTCCCCTTCCCCGCACATGACACCGCAGGCCCAGGGACAGCGCTCTAAAAATGCCTCCGCGTCGTAGGAGACCTCAGGCCCGCCCACCCAGATATCTGTCTCCGGAAGTATTTTCCTGATGTCTCCCATAATGTCTTCCACAAAGGAGATATTCCAGATATAGCAGGAGACACACAGCACCTCCGGCTTCTGCCTGTACACGCCACGCAGGATCTCATCCTTCTGCTGATTGATGGTATACTCCGCAATCTCCGCCCGGATACCATGCCGGGCAGCATAGGACTGCAGGCTGTACACAGCCAGATTGGAATGTATATATTTGGCATTGACTGCCATCAATAAAATCTTCATTTCTCATCTCCGTTCTTCTTCTGCCCGCCGCAGCCCCTGCCGCACTCCCTGCAGTTTCCGCCGCAGCCGCAGAATTTCCCGTTTTTTATATCTTTGACTTTTTTCCGGATCACAAACCCGGCATAGACTGCCACCGCAGCGGCGAGTATTATTGTCACTGCCATATTTCCTCCTGTTCCAAAAGAGGTGCCGCACACTTAAGCCTCCTGCGAAGCCCGGTACCGCACCCCTACTATATATTATTTTTACAAAGTTGTCATTAGGAAACTTCAGGACAGCAGCCTTCCTGCCTGGAAAACCACCACAGAGGCGGCATAGGCCAGAAGAAGCTGGAAGAATACCATCTTCAGCGTCCATCCCCAGGAACGCGTCTCTCTCTTAATGGTCGCCAGTGTTGCCACACACGGTGTATACAGCAGGCAGAATACCATCAGAGAATAGGCGTTCAGGGCTCCGAATCCCACAGACCCCAGGGATGCACTGAGCACAGCCATGCCCTGTACAGAGTTTACATTGTTGACTCCATAGAGCACGGAGAAGCTGGATATTACCACTTCCTTGGCCGACAGACCGGAGATCAGGGCCACCACGATCTGCCATGTTCCCAGTCCTGCAGGCACTAAAAGGGGCGCCAGCACTTTGCCGATCTGGGCGCCGAAGCTCTGCGTCACATCCGCGGTCATGCCATGGATACCATAGTTTAAAATAAACCAGATGACAATGGAGGCCACAAAGATCGTAGTACCTGCTTTCGTCAGGTAATCCTTTACCTTTTCCCACACATAAATCCTGATGGTCCTGGCATTTGGCACCTTATAATCAGGCAGCTCAATGAGCAGGGTTGCCTTCTCACTGCTTTTCCACAACTTTCCTATGACAAGTGCTATGGCTATAGCCATGAGAAGTCCCAGCGCGTAGAGGGAAAATGCCGCCATCATGGCGTGCTTTCCAAAAAACATATCTGCAAACAGAACGTAAATGGGAAGCCTGGCGGAACACGACATAAACGGCGTCAGAAGAATGGTCTTCTTCCTGTCCTCCTGGTTTTCCAATGTGCGTGACGCCATGACAGCGGGAACCGTACATCCAAATCCCAGCACCATGGGAAGAAACGCCTTGCCGGACAATCCCACCTTACCCATGATCCCGTCCATAACATAGGCCACGCGGGCCATATAACCACTGTCCTCCAGAAAAGCAAGAGCCAGAAACAATATGAAAATGTTCGGCAGGAAAGTCAGGATTCCGCCCACACCCGTCATGATACCATCCACGATCAGGGAGACCAGCCAGTCTGCGGTTCCCAGATTCACCAATGTACTCCTCGCCACCGTAAACGCCAGGTCCATCCAGGATTCAAACAGCCCCTTGACTATGTCCCCTACGGTAAACGTGAGGAAAAACACCATGGCCATGATTCCCAGGAAGACGGGAACACCCCATAGGGGATGGGTCAGGACCCTGTCTGCCTTCTCTGTCAGGGACTCCCTGTTGCCTTTATAGAAGACACACTCCTCTAAAACAGTCTCAATATACTCATACTTCTGATTGATGATCTGCTTTTCATAATCCCTGTCAAGCAGATCGGACACATCAATGGGATGGTCCTTAAATATCTGCTCATCATTTTCCAATATCTTAATACTGTGCCAGCGGATGTTCTCGCTGTCCGGATGTTCCACTGCGATACGCCTGGAAACCTCCTGGATCTTCATTTCAATATTCGGTTTATAGGTGACAACCGGGTCAGCCACCTGCTCCTCATAATGATGCTTTACTGCATGGAGAAGTACATCCAGGCCGCTTCTCTTCCTGGCGGATACCGGAACCACAGGAATATTGCCCAGCATCTCGGGAAGCCTGTGGAGATCCAGCTCCATCCCCCGCTCCTCCACAATATCCATCATGTTAAGAGCCAGGATCACCGGTTTGCCAAGCTCCAGAAGCTGCAGCGTGAGGTACAGGTTCCTCTCCAGGGCTGAGGCATCCACAACATTTACGATCACATCCACCTCTCCGCCCAGAATGACCTTTCTGGATACCATCTCCTCCATGGAATAAGAGGTAAGGCTGTAGATTCCGGGCAGGTCGATGAGCCTCATCTTCTGCCCCTTATAGGATGTCTCCCCTTCCTTTTTCTCCACCGTAACACCCGGCCAGTTGGCTACCTTCAGGTTGGCGCCTGTATATGCATTGAACAAAGTGGTCTTGCCGCAGTTAGGATTTCCTGCAAAGCCTACACGAATCTCCTCTTTCATCCTTTCAGCTCCTCCACTTCTATCCCTTCCGCGATCTCATTGCCAAGCGCCCATCTGCTCCCTCTCACCTTGATAATAGTGGAACCGTTACGCTTTCGGTTCAGAACCACTACCTTTGTGCCCTCCAGGATTCCCAGCGCCTCCAGGCGCCGCTGGATTTTTTCCTGTTCCTGAACGCTGGTTATGCGGTAATTCTGCAATATATCCGCCTGATTCAGCTTCATCTGTCGTACTTCCTTCCGTCTCTATTTTGCCTGCTGCTTTCCGCCCACATAACGGGATGCATCACTTTTTCCGGCCGCCTCAGCCTCTTCCATAAGCCTTGCATATTCATTTTGCTCATATTCCACCTTGCCGCTCTTCTCACTGAAGCTCAGCTTAAGTAAAATAGGTGAAATGATGGTTGTGATGACCACCACCACAACAACCGGCCCCAGAAGAGAGGAGGACATCAGACCCACAGCGTTGCCCTTTGCTGCCACGATCAGCGCCACCTCACCCCTGGACACCATGCCCATACCGATGCGGATACAGTCCTTGTTCTTATAGTGACAGACTTTGGCTCCTATTCCGCATCCCACGATCTTCGTGAGCACTGCCACGATGACCAGAACCACTGCAAAGACAAGGATCATGGGACTCATATCCGGAAGCTCCACCTGAATACCGATGCTGGCAAAGAATACCGGAGACAGCAGAATATAGGATAAAATCCCAAACCGCCTTGCAATATAATTGGTATGCGTTGTCTTGGTAATGATCAGACCTGCGAAAAATGCACCTGTAATGTCCGCAACTCCGAAGAACTTCTCTGCACAATAGGAAAAGAGCAGACAGATCACAAATGAGATAATGACAAACCGCTGCAGATCCCTCTCGTAACCCTTCACCCACTTTTTAAAAATAACGTGAAGCAGATAGCCTCCCACACCGACGAACACGAAAAATCCCACGATCTTCGCAAACACAACCACCACATTTACACTGGAATCCGCCAGGCTTGTGATGATTGTCAGCGCGATAATCCCCAGCACATCGTCAATAATGGCTGCACCCAGAATGGCATTTCCGGCCTTGGTGTTCAGCTTGCCCATCTCTTTCAGGGTCTCCACTGAGATACTCACACTGGTAGCGGTAAGGATAACACCGATAAAAATATTCTGCAGCATGATACTTGCCGAAGCATTGGATTCTATCATGCCCGGCCTGTTGAAGAACCAGGCCACTCCAAGACCTCCCGCAAGCGGTACCAGCACACCTAACAGCGCAATGACAAAGGATGCCTTGCCGCTCCTTTTCAGTTCATCAATATCTGTCTCCAGGCCTGCGCAGAACATCAGCACGATCACGCCGATCTCCGACACCTCATGGATAAACTCTGTCTGCTTCAGTATCCCGAAACAGGCCGGTCCCAGCAGCAGTCCCGCAAGCAGCGCACCCACCACCTGGGGCATCCTCACTTTTCTGGTAAGCAGTCCGAAGACCTTGGTGCTCAGCAGTATAAGCGCCAGGTCCAGTAAATAAGTATAAGAGTTCATAGTTTTTCCGTCCTTTCTCTCCCCTGTGTCTTACTCTTTTCCCGTTTTCCGCACAAAACGAAATCCAATTAATCGTACCACAATTCTAAAAAAAAGGAAATGGAAAAACGTCACAAAACCTCAAAATTCCGCGCAAAAAGGCTGCCCCAAAAAGGGCAGCCATCATTACATGGATTTACGCTCCGCAATTTCCGCCATCTTGGCAGTGTTCAGTCTGGTATCGCCATGTACGCGGCTGTATGACAGATACCCGTTCATCCTGTCTATCTTCGTCAGGTTGGTGGAACCGCAGACCGGGCAGACATCCATCTCCAGCTCTTCATGTCCGCAGTCATCACAGTAGGCCAGAGAGAGATTCACACCCTCATAATATCCCAGCGCCATTGCCCTTCTCACCAAAGCACGGATTGCATCCGTATTATACCCTATGGGATAACGCACATACTGGATCTTGCCGCCGTTGCACAGTTCCCAGAAACGGCCCTCACAGTCCTGCTTCTCAATCGGGGTCATTTCCTCCGTCACATGACAGTGGAAACTGTTGCTTACATAGGGACGGTCGGATACACCCTCCACGATACCGTACATTTTCCTGAACTGCTCCACCTGCAGACCGCAGAGACTCTCTGCCGGGGTACCGTAGATGGCATACAGATTTCCGTCCTCCTCCTTAAACTGCGTCACTTTGCTGTTGATATACTGAAGCACTTCCAGGGCGAAGGCCCCGTCCTCCCGAATGGATTTTCCGTTGTACAGCTCCTGCAGCTCGTTAAGGGCCGTGATGCCGAAGGAAGCTGTCATGGGCTTCAGAAGCGGTTTGATCTTGTCTGAAGGTTTCAGATTCCCGCCGTAAAAGCCGCCTTCACAGTAGGCCAGGGGATTGGTGGATGCCTTCATCTCTCCCAGATAGTCATAGGTTCTGATATGAAGCTGGCGTATCATTTCCAGATAGAAATCAAGCACCTCGTAAAAATCACGGTTCTCCGCTCTTGCCTTTGCCAGGATCATGGGCAGATGCAGGCTGACTGCACCCACATTGAACCTTCCCACGAATACAGGCACATCCTTGTCATCCGCAGGTGTCATGCCGCCGCGCTCATACCAGGGGCTTAAAAAGGCACGGCATCCCATGGGGCTGATCACCCTTTTATACTTTTTGTACATACTGGAAATATAGCCGTCCCCGCTCATAGACAGCCAGTCCGGATACATGGTCTTTGCCGAACACGCAATGCCGGCCTCAAACACATCCTCGCTTACGCCGCCCTCTCCGTGAATTTCCTCATCATAGAGAAAGACAATTTTCGGAAACAGTACCGGCTTTTTGTGTCCCGCTTTTCCCTGCCCCTCTTTATGCACATTGAGGAGGGAAATGCTGCACATCTTCTCAAAACGTTCTGTTCCAAGCCCCAGCGTCACAGTCACGAAAGGATAATCTCCTCTGGAGGAACCGACGGTATTGAGCTTGTACTCAATCCCCTGCCAGCCCTGGTCAAAATCGCGGTGTACCTTGTCATACGCGTACTTTTCAGCCCTGTCCTGTGCATGCTCCCACTCCGGGTCCACATATTTCAAAAATTCTTCTTTATATTTTCTGTAGCTTTTCTCTGCATAAGGGGCCAGAATCTTATCCACCTCCGGCACCGTGAAACCGCCGTACTGCTGGGCAGCGGTGCTCAGGATAATATCCCCCATAACGTCAAATGCAGTGTCCAGTGTCTTCGGCTCGTTGTACCAGACATTGCCCATCTCAAATCCGCCCTTTAACACATTTGCCACGTCAAAGAGACAGCAGTTCATGGTATCCAGCCTTGCAGACTGGTCATGAATATAAATATAGCCGTCCTTGCATGCCTGCAGCTCATTGCGGTTCATAAAGAATTTCCGGTAAAGCTCCTTGTTCAGTTCATTGAATATCAGGCTTCTCTTGGTTGCAACCAGCGCACTGTCTGTGTTTGCATTGCTCTTGTCCCCGATATAGCGGATAGACTGGCTCTTGGTATAGACCTCGTCCATCATGTGGATAAAATCATGCTTATAATTTCTGTAATCCCGGTAACTCTTGGCAACCGCAGGGTTTACCTGCTCCAAAGCCCCCTCCACAATATTGTGCATTTCCTGGATCGTAATTTCTTTCTTCCCCAGGGACTCCGCCTTGTCTGTGGCATATCTGCACAGGAAGTCAATCTCCTTCTCCGTAAAGCTGTACATGATCCTTTCCGCGGATTTATTGACTGCCCTGACTATTTTCTGAACGTCAAATTCTTCTTTTGTTCCATCTTTCTTAATTACATAAATCATTGCCTTCACCTCATTGCAGCACTACATCTTGTGTCACTTATTATTTTATTCTTTTGTTATTACCAGATTTTGTATCACAAAGTATATCATGTTTCTTTCTGAAAGGGAAGTGGGAATATTGCACAAAATCCAGATGAATTTAATCCAATATCCCCACGAAAGCCTTGAGGCTTCAATATTTTTTATCTCGTAATATTATTCAGCCATTTATAACTTTTATATCGCTTCCAGGAAAACGGCACTTTGATCACCTCATCGCTGCACAGGATTATGTAAACCCATGGCATGGGTACGTGTATCACAAAGGCCGCCACAGCCGCAGCGAAAATGGAGCACAGCCACATGATTCCCACGTCCAGGAACAGCCCGAACATAGTGTCTCCCCCGGCTCTGAACACGCCTACCACCAAAGTGGAGTTGAAGGACTGTCCCACCACATAGTAGGACATGATCACCATCATGACCTGGAGATAGGATTTCGCCAGAGGCGTCAGTTTCAGCATATTGCACACAAAGGGCGAGATCACAAGGATCAGGATACCGCCCGCTGCTCCGAACAGAAGGGAAAGCTTTGCAAACCGGCTGCCGTAATCCCTGGCAAGCGCCTCTTTCTTCTCCCCGATCGCCTTGCCTATCATGATGGCAGTGGCGTTGGAGATACCGAATGCAATGACCATGGATAACTGTCTGCACACCTGTGCCACGGAATGAGCAGCCACAGACGCGCTGCCCAGATGCCCCACAATGGACGAGATGGCAGCCATGCCTGCGCCCCAGGCAAACTCATTGAGAAGCACAGGGAAGGCATACACGAAAAAGTCTTTTTCCAGCCATTTGTATCTTTTGAACATATCCTTTATGCGGATGCGCACTACATCATTTTTCTTCCGGGCATAATATACGACAATAATGACCTCAACAGCTCTCGCGCACAGCGTGCCGATAGCCGCACCTGCAGCCCCCAGGGCGGGAGCGCCCAGAAGACCGAAAATAAAAACCGCATTGAGGATAATATTGACGGACAGGGATGTGGCATACACCACCGTCGCGATCACTACACGCTCAATACTCCTGATAATATTCAGATATACATTGGTAAACGCTGCAAGTATGTAGGAAAACGCCACGATCCGAAGATAGCTCACACCCTCCGCAATGATCGCCTCGTCTGAGGTGAAGATCCGCATCAGCAGATCCGGCACGCACAGCGCCAGCGCCGTGAATACCGCAGCGGACAGGATCGCTATGCGGAAGGACATGCCCATGACCTTCTCAATGGTCCGGGTATCCTGCTTTCCCCAATACTGGGCAGTCAGCACACAGGCCCCTGAGGTCAGTCCGAAGAAGATCAGGGACAGGATAAAATATACCTGGTTCGCCAGGGAAACGCCGGAAAGCGCTGTCTCTCCCACTCTTCCCAGCATAATCACGTCCGTGGAGGTAACCCCCACGTTGATCAGGTTCTGAAGTGCCATAGGCATGACAAGCCGCATCACATTTCCGTAGAAGCGCTTGTCCTCTGTTGTCATACGAAATCTCATAGTTCGATCGTACCGTCAAAAACCACTTCCGCAGGACCTGTCATGTAGATGGTGTCCTCTTTTCTGTCCCAGAAAATCTTCAGGTCACCGCCCAGCAGTTTTACCGTTACCTCCTCCTCTGTATATCCGTTCATCACGCAGGCTGCCGCCACAGCACAGGCTCCTGTCCCGCAGGCCAGGGTCTCCCCGCTGCCTCTTTCCCAGACCCGCATCTCCACAGTCTTCTCATCTAAAACACGGACAAATTCTGTGTTGACACCCTCCGGAAATGCCTCGTGTTTCTCAAAATAAGGACCAATCTCCTTAATATCCAGTCCTTTCACATCCTCCATGAACACCACCGCATGGGGGTTTCCCATGGATACTGCAGTCACCTCATAGACCTGCTGCTTCACAGCCAACGGCTCACGGATGACCTTTTCTTTTCTGTGCTTCATGGGAATGTTCTCCGTATGGAATTCCGGCTTTCCCATATTCACTTTCACCAGAGCCACTCTGCCGTTTTTCACAGTCAGATCCAGGTACTTGATGCCGCTTTTCGTATCCACACTGATCCTTGTCTTGTCTGTGAGGCCGTAATCATACACATATTTTGCCACACAGCGGATGCCGTTGCCGCACATGGCGCCCTGGCTGCCGTCCGCATTGTACATTTCCATCTCAAAATCCGCTTTCTCTGAGGGTTTGATCAGGATCAGCCCGTCAGATCCAATGCCGAAATGCCGGTCACTGACCTTCTTTGCCGCTTCCGACGGATTTTCCACTGTCTCCTGAAAACAATTCACATACACATAATCATTGCCGATTCCCTGCATCTTTGTAAATTTCATCGCTGCTGCCTCCTTTGCTCTGTATCCTGTGTCTTCATTTTCTTTTCCCCGGGCAGCGCATTCCCGCACCTGCCCGCAGAGAAAAAAGAGGGTGTCTGTAAAAGATACCCTCTTCGTTTCTTTGCTATTAATCATAGCAATCCATAATTCTTTTGTCAATGCAGAAAGACATTTTTCATAGCTGTCATTATGCAGCCGGTAAGGCATCTTAGCAGGTAGCTCCGCCCACCTCGTGCAGTTTGGCAGACAGGATTTCCTCTTTCCTCTCCAGAATCTCATCGGAAAGAAGCTGTGCCTCCACATTCTCAAATCCAAGACGCTCAATCGTATCAGAGAAACGTTCTCCTGTCTTTCCCTGTTCCCTGTACAGAAGAAGGGTTTTCTCAATTACACTCATAAGCTCTTCCTTGGTTGTAAAGATCTTGCTCATAGGCTTTCCGATGGCGATCTTCTTTCCCCATCTTCCGCCCAGATAGATCTTATATCCGTAGGTGCCGTCCTCAATGGCGTCAAAATGACAGGTGCCGATACAACGTCCGCAGTTTATACATTTTTCCCGGTCAAGCTCCATGACCCCGTCCACAAGCTTCACAGCATCAATGGGACAGATTTTCACAACGCTGCACTTCTTACATCCGCTGCACATATCCTGATCAAAGTTTGGAATGAGCTGACCGACAATACCCAGATCATTCAGGTTCGGTTTCACACAGTTGTTTGGACATCCGCCCACTGCGATTTTAAATTTGTGAGGCAGTTTTACATCATGCCAGTTTACATAAAACTCATCATGGATCTCTTCGGAAAGTCCAAAGGAATCCAGAAGGCCATACTGGCAGGTGGTTCCTTTACAGGATACTACAGGGCGCACTTTAGAACCGGTACCGCCTGTGTCCAGCCCGCATTTCTGGATATAGGCACGAAATTCATCAATTTTCTCATATGGGACTCCCTGAACTTCCACGGTAAGACGTGTGGTGTATGTCACCCCGCCGTTGCCGAACAGTTTTGCTGCCTCACCAATACATATCTGCTGTTCTGCTGTAATTTTTCCGTTCTTGGTTATGATCCTGGCGGAAAAATTATCCGTTCCCTTGTTGTTCAAAAAGCCCAGGGCCTTTACTCTTTTCTCATCTTCTTTGCTCACTGTTAATGTTGCCATTTCTACTTTCCTCCAACTTTTTATCTTTTCTGGTCTTGCCTGTCTTGTGCGTTCCTGCTGTTATGTTTTACATCATTCTTCAGTCTTCTGTCAGATCTTCTCCATTGAATGTGCTTCCGCCCTCCAGAACCTTGGTATTGGTGTATCCGTAATATCTCAGACGGTTCTGCAGCATATATGCCCTCTTACCTTTTGCGCATACAAGAAGCATCTTCTCATCCTTCGGATGACCTTCCACTTCACCGTCAATCTCCTCCAGATTCATAAATTCCACACCTTCCAGAGTCGGTTTCAGGGATGCGTCAATCACTTTGTAGCCCTCTGCCTTGCCTTCTGCGAACTCAACCGGCGTAAAGGTATCTAAAGAACCGGACATTTTGTTCAGAAGGATATTGATGCAGTGCGCAAAGGGGTGGATCGCTGTTGAGAACGGCGGCGCATACGCAAAATCCAGATGCTCCAGCTGCTGTACAGTGGCCTTCATGCTCAGTGCCACTACAGCGATATCCACCATCTTATCCACAGCGCCCTTTCCCAATACCTGGATTCCCAGGAATTCACCGGTCGTTTTATCTGCGATCATCTTGACCAGGAAGGAGTCTGCACCCGGATAATAATGTGCCTTGTCATCTACAACAGCCACAACGGAAACCACGTCATGTCCCGCTTCCTTAGCCACCTGCTCTGTAAGTCCTGTACGGCCTGCGTTCAGTCCCGGCAGTTTTACCACGCCTGTTCCCAGAACGCCCGGATAGGAAACATCAGCGCCGGCAATATTCTGTGCTGCGATCCTGCCTTCAATGTTTGCAGAGGAACCCATGGGTGACCATGCTCTTGCATGTGTCATACGGTTGGTGATCATGGAGCAGTCACCAAGAGCATAAATATTCTCGTCATTGGTTCTCATATGGTCATCTACCAGAACCGTTCTGTTTGGCGCAAGCTCAATTCCCGTATCTGCCAGGAATGCTGTATTTGCACGGATACCAAGGGAGAGTACCAGGGCATCTGCCTTGATCGCTCTTCTGGATGTCTTAACCTTCTCAACAGTCCCGTCACCTTCCACACCTTCCAGCTTCGTATCCAGAAGTGTCATGATTCCCTGGTCTGCCAGATGGTCCTCCACAAACTCTGCCATCTCCGGATCAAATCCCGGCATAATGTGCGGGAGCATATCCAGAACTGTGGTGCGGATGCCGCGGCTCTGAAGATTCTCCGCAACTTCCAGACCGATAAATCCACCGCCCGCGATCACTGCACGCTTGATCGTGCCGGATTCCGCTGCTTTTCTGAGGGCCTCCGCGTCATCAGGTGTTCTCATCATAAATACATTCTTCATATCAAGTCCCGGAAGGGGCGGTACAACTGGAGACGCACCGGTTGCTATTACCAGTTTATCATATGTATATTCTTTTGTCTCACCTGATTTCAGGTCTTTGGCAGTCACTTTTCTGCCTTCACGGTCAAGACCCGTCACCTCAATACCTGTCTCAACTTCCGCTCCGGTCAGTTTTGCAAATTTCTCAGGTGTGTTGACGATCAACTGGCTTCTCTCATGAATCACATCACCTACATAATAAGGAAGTCCGCAGCCCGCATAAGAAATATCCTCACTCTTGGTAAGAATCAATACCTCTGTCTCTCTGCTCTCTCTTTTTAATTTTGCCGCAACCTTTGTGCCTGCGGCCACGCCGCCGATAACCAATACTTTCATAGCCCATACCTTCTTTTCTCAAATTTGCGTAACTACTCTTATGCACGGTCAACGCAGTCAATACACAGACCTGATTTGAACAGTTACAACTTGCTCTCTTTGGTTTATGATTAGTATAACACTTGCACATGTATAAGAAAAGTAATATAATTTTATATAATTAATAGGATTTACCTATGATAAAGGAGACGTCTTATGACCATCAGACATCTGAAAATATTTCTGGCCGTGGCAGAATCCGGTAAAATGAGCCTGGCAGCGGAACAGCTCTTCATCACCCAGCCCTCCGTCAGCCAGGCGATCCGGGAACTGGAGGAGCACTACCAGACACTGCTCTTTGAGCGCCTGTCAAAAAAGCTCTACATCACAGAGGATGGAAAAAAGCTCTATGTCACTGCCAAACAGCTCGTCACCCAGTTTGAAAGCCTGGAAGAGAGCATGCAAAAGGAAAACCGCCGGGAGAAGCTCCGTATCGGCGGCACGATTACCCTTGGCAGCGGAATCCTCTCCAGGGTGGTGCGGGACCTGCGCGCAGAGCAGCCCGACCTTGATATCTATTCTTATATGAACAATACCCAGATCATAGAACAAAAACTTCTGAATATGGAGCTGGATGTGGGTATCGTGGAAGGCCGTGTCAAGAGCCGGGATCTGGTATCCATTCCCCTCATTGACGACATGCTTGTGCTGGTATGCGGACAGAACCACCTCTTTTTCGGCCGCCACACTTTATTCATCAATGAACTGAACGGACATGACTTTGTAAAAAGAGAACCCGGCAGCGGTACCAGGGAACTGTTTGAGAATTTCATTGTGCGCCATGGCCTTGACATCCATACCGTATTTGAGGAGAGCACCCCTGATTCCATAAAAAATGCCATACAGATCAACAACTGTATGGCAGTCATCTCCATCCGCCTTCTGGAAAAGGAGATCCAGAACGGTGAGATGTATGTATTCACAGGTCCTCACAAGGAATGGAACCGGCACTTCTCCTTTGTCTACCACAAGGACAAATACCTGACAGACTCCATTCTCCGGCTGAAAGAGATCGTGAGCAGCTACAATGATGCGGAGGAGATCCGGAAGCTGCCCGGCGGAAAACTGGTGGACAGTTAAGTCCGCAAAAAAGCTGCCGTTATACGCGGCAGCCTTTTTTATTAAGCCTCAATAAATACATCTTTTCCCATACCGCAGATTGGGCATACCCAGTCTTCCGGAAGGTCATCAAATGAGGTTCCCGGAGCAATTCCGTTTTCCGGATCTCCTACCTCAGGGTCATATTCATATCCGCATGGTTCGCATACATATTTTTTCATAATATTTTATACCTCCTGTATATAGCTTCTCCAGTTATCACCTGAATTACACTGATTCTATCACATATTCTCCTATAAATCTAGTCTTTTTTTGTCCAATTTAAAAAATTTGTTAAAAATCTCTTTTAAAAAGACTGCACACTTACGTTATTCATAAGTGCGCAGCCTCTCGTCCGGGGAAAGTAAGAGGAGTTTACTTTCCCTTCCCTATAATTCGGAGACCTGTTGATAAAACAGATTTCCTGGACATATTCACAAATTACCTACTTCTTCTTTTTGTATCCGGCCATCTGCCGCGGATCAGCATCTGACACCACGGCTCTGGAGTTTTTCTTTCTTGCAAGCACCATTATCTGTTTCGCATCCGCCTTTGTGAAAAACAGGCGTTTACTTCTGTTGCCCCTGCCAAAATGGAGCGCCACCAGTTCCGGATGCTTTCTGTCTTCCCGAATCACGGAAACAATCTCCTTCCAGCTCCAGAAGTCATAATGTGTGGTAATCCTCATCTGATAAAAAATCTCCAGTCCCCTCTCGGTAATAACTGTATCCTTTTTCATCAACAGCGTCAGTATGTACAGCACACCAAATACGGCGGCTACGCGGTAAGGCGTCACAATACCTCCAATGATCAGAGCTGCGGACAAGATCCAGCAGCCGTATGTTACCCACTGCTTACGGGGTTTCAGTTCCCTTGCATGATAAATCGGTCCTTCTAAAGAGTCCCAGGGAAGATGCTCAACACTCAAAATGATACTCCTTTCAGTCAACAACGGATAATTTATGCCTGTGCTTTGGGTGCCCTGCCGGCTGCGCGCATAGCTTCCAGATTCTTCACTGCAAGCTCGTGCTTGTCTGCAGGAGCAGCGGCCGGTTTACGCATTGTCGTTTTGCCGAAAATATTCGTATAAGCACCGTCAGCCCAGAAGATGTTACGACCCAGGAACGCAAGGATTGCAGCCAGGATCGGGTTCAGCAGGTTAACGAACGCAAATGGGAAGTATACGAACGGATGCACTCCCAGAACACCCATCTGGTAAGCGCCGCAGCCCGTCCACGGGAACATAACTGCCCACAGAGTACCGCAGTCCTCCAAAGTCCTGGACAGCATATTACGTCCCAGACCCATCTCGTCATATTTGTCAACATACAGCGGAGCCGGTACACCAATTCCCAGGAACTGGTCACACATGGTAGCATCGCAGAATAAGGATGTCAGAAGTGTTGCCAGAATCAGACTTCCCACAGAGTGGAGTCTCTTCTTCAGGCCTCCGAACAGTGTATCTACACATCCGCAGCGCTCCAGCGCACCGCCGTAGGCAACTGCCAGCAGAATCAGGTTAATGGTCCACATCTGGTGGTCCATACCGCCTCGGCTCAGCAGGTCATTTGCTAAATCATTAGTGGATTCAAATGTTGTACCATAATGCAGAACGTCGAACAATTCTCCTAAGCTGTGCATACCCTGGAAAACAGCGGCAAAGAGAACGCCGCATCCCACAGAGATTGAAATACCGACAAGTCCCGGTACTTTCATAATACAAACCACCACGATAACAACGATCGGAAGCAGCAGAATCGGGCTTAAGTTAAAGCCTTCTGCCAGAGCTGCCTGTAAATCTGTTGCCACAGAGGCGTCAAATCCTGATGTATCAATATTCAGACCCATGATCGTGTATAAGATCAAAGCAATCACAAACGTTGGGCCTGTGGTGGAAACCATTGCCGTAACGTGGTCAAACAAGCCGGTTTCGGAAACTGCTGCCGCCAGGTTTGTAGTATCGGAAAGCGGTGAGAATTTATCACCAACATAAGCGCCGGAGATGATCATACCTGCAGTGATAGCAGGATTGATTCCCAGGCCGGCACCGATACCTAAAAAGGCGATACCAATGGTAGCAGTAGCAGTCCAGGAAGAACCGCATGCCAGACCAACAACCGCACACATAATACAGCCGATTGGCAGGAAAAGCTTAGGTGTCAGTAAATCCAGGCCGTAATAGATCAGGGCCGGAATTGTACCGGACATAATGAAAGATGCCACGAGGATACCGACTGTACAAAGAATCAGTATCGCTTCCATTGTAGCATTCAGCCTGTCCAACATACCAGCCAGCATGTCGGAGAAGCTGTGTCCGCAGAGACAGCCGATGATACAGGCCACTACGATAGATACCAATAACGGCATGTGGGCATCACTGTATCCGCTTCCTCCTACGAAGCCATAAAGCATCAGTGCCATCATGACAACAATTGGAATAATAGCTTCAAAAAAATTCGGAAGACGAACTGTACGTTCTTTCTTTTCGTTCTTTCCCATTAAGACTTACCCCTCTTTTCTCAAATTATTTTTTGCAGGACAGTTTAAGAATTTATTTTGTTTCTATAGCTCCGCCAAGGGCCTCCTCTACCGCTTTGACGAGAGAGCCATCCTTAATAATTTCTTCACAATAGTTGATATCACCGTATAATTCGCGGTCCTCATCTAATGTGGCTACTGCTTTGCGGACTAAGTCATAAGCAGCCTGTGTTCCTTTGCCCAGGCCTTTATTGCCGCGCATATCGATACCCTGGCATGCAACCATAAGTTCCATAGCCAGAACACGTCTTACGTTCTTAGCGATCTCTCCTGCTTTTCTGGCAGCGATGGTACCCATGGATACGTGGTCTTCCTGACCGGCGGATGACGGGATACTGTCAACAGAAGCCGGATGTGCAAGAACTTTGTTCTCAGATACTAATGCTGCTGCGGAATACTGAACGATCATGAATCCGGAGCAAACGCCGCCGTGCGGTGTCAGGAATGCAGGCAGGTCACTGTATGCCGGGTTGACCAGACGCTCAATACGTCTCTCAGATACGTTAGCCAGCTCGGAAACTGCGATTCCCAGGAAGTCAAAGCTCAGTGCCATAGGCTGTCCATGGAAGTTGCCGCCGGAGATACCATTCTTATCTTCTTTGAAGATGATCGGGTTGTCTGTTACAGAGTTAATTTCAATATTTACATGATCCAGTACATAATTCACTGCATCCTTGCTGGCGCCGTGAATCTGCGGTGAACAGCGCAGGGAATATGCATCCTGTACACGGATTTCACCCTGAACCGTAGTGTTCTTGCTGCCTTCCAGAAGTCTTAACAGGTTTCTGGCTGTTGCAAGCTGTCCTGAATGAGGACGCACGTCATGCAGACGGTGATCCAGCGCACTCACGACACCGTTCTGCGCCTCAAAGCACAGAGAGTCAGCGATATCTGCAACCTTCAGAAGCTGCAGCGCATCGTACAGTGCCAGGGAGCCGGCGCTTGTCATTGCCTGTGTTCCGTTGTTCAGAGCCAGTCCTTCTTTTGCGGACAGTTCAATTGTAGGAATTCCCGCACGCTTCATAGCCTCTGCGCCCGGAAGGAGTTCTCCTTCATAATAAGCCATACCAAGGCCCAGCATCGGCAGAACCATATGGGATAACGGTGCCAGGTCTCCGGATGCTCCAAGGGAACCTTTCTCCGGGATAAACGCAGTTACACCTTTATTCAGCATATCGATCATGGTCTGAACAGTCTCCAGACGAATGCCTGAAAATCCTTTTACCAGGTTGTTGATCCTAAGCAGCATAACACCTCTTGCAACATCAATGGGGAACGGATCACCAGCACCTACCGCATGAGTGATGATCAGGTTTTTCTGAAGAGCCTTGCACTGGTCCTGAGAAATTACAACGTCGCTGAATTTACCAAATCCTGTTGTGATTCCATAAACGACCTTCTCTTCCGCAACAAGGTCATCAACCACTTTTCTTGATTCGATAATGTTCTGTTTTGCCTCCTCGGCTAACTCGATTTTTACATTCTCACGACAAATTAAAGCAATCTGTTCCAGTGTGAGGTCTTTACCAGTAATTACAATATTGCTCATATCGCACCCTCTTTTCCTTATATTTTATAGTGCAATTATACACACCTCCGTGTCAAAAAAGCGTCAATAAATGTCAAAATCCACAAACACAATTGTCTGACAATTATCTTTCATCGTCAAATTCCTCGTATCACGGTCATTGTTCCGTCATTGGCGAACAATATTTTTTCGTGTTATCAGGCTAAATTAAAATATTTTTTTAAGGCGGGAACCTTTTCTCAGAATCCCGCCTTATTCTTGATCTCCTTTAAAACCTTCACAGTGGTCGGATTATTCATTTTTTCTGAGAGCTGTACGCCCTTTTTATAATGCTTTCTGGCTTCCTCTGCCTCTCCCTTTTCCAAAAGGACTAAAGCCATGTACGCTTCCGCACGTTCCAGTCCCCAGTAATATCCATGGCGTTCAAAACATGCCACTGCCTGTTCCAAATACTCCTGGGCCAGTTTGATCTTTCCGAGAAGGTAATAGATCTGCCCCGCGTTGGAATAGAACTGTCCAAGTCCGTTGGTCACCACCTTGCCGGTTCCCTTTTCGATGGCTATTTTATAGTAGGAAAGTGCTGACTGGTAATCACCGGTGGCACGGCAGGCATCCCCGATATAATTATAACACGCCGCAATGCTCATAATATAGCGGGAATCTCTTCCGCTGTAATCCTCAAATATCTGGCGGGCCTCTGTGAGCGTCTGGCGGGCCTCCTCATATCTGCCCTCATGGAGCAGATACCAGCCTCTCAGCCTCATGAAAGCCCCTCTCTCGTCCGGTTCCTGCACATTGATCAGGGACAGGCCCTCGTCCACATATTTTTTCACCAGCTCCAGGTCTTCCACTTGAATCCCGTAGAAAATCATCTGCTTGAAATTATTCAGGAGAGATTTCTTATCCTCCAGCATCTCAGCCAGCTTCATGCTCTCCTCAATATTGCGGATACCGGATGCGTAATCTCCCACAGCGATGTCAAAACGGCCCTTGACATAGTACATTTCCTTTTTCATTTCCTGCAGCTGATGAGAATCCTCGTCAAACTGGATCACCTTCTGAGCTAATTCAAGAAGTTCATTGGCCTCAAAGGTTACTCCGTAATTGTCGTCGCCATATTCCATCTCCCAATGAAGTACAGGAAAGTTCTCATTGACAATCGTATAATACTCTTTCAGATATTTAATCTTATATTGATACGCTTTCACCATGTTATGGCACTTCTCATAGTGGTGAATCGTCATTGGAAGATACCCAAAATTTTTCTTTCCCTCAGCCTTTGACTCATAATACTCTGCCAGCATCTGATGGTACATGCGCTTCTTTCCCTCACTCTGGCGCTCGTATATGAACTGGCGGAAGACCTGATGCTCAAATTTATAGTACACATTCCAGCCGACAAGTATTTCCTTGATCAGATGACGCTCCTGCAGCTTTTCAAGAATACGGACCAGGGTCAGCCTGTCCATCTTCGGAAGCAGCAGCTCTATCTCCTCAATGCTGATCTTCTCAGGAAACATGCTCATGCAGTCCAGCACTTCATTTTCCGTCTCCGGCAGGCCTGCAAGCCTTGCTTTGATCACATTGTTGGTCTTCTGGGATTTTTCCAGGGTATATCCCTTTTCCTTTATCAGATTCACCAGCTCCATCAGGAAAAATGCATTTCCGTCAGTCATCTGGAATATACTCCTGAGCTTCTGCTCATCCCCGTTAAGCTCCGGCAGATATTTGTGGAGCAGCTCCATGGTCTCCTCCTCCGTAAAGGGATTCAGAGAAATAACATGGAGATAATCTTTCTTCATGAGTTTCTCCAGGGATTCCATAACCTCCACATCATTGTTCTGGTTATAAGTACACATGAGAAGGATCCTCTCTGTGCCCAGCGTCAAAAGAATCCTGTTCAGAAGCTGGAAGCTCATGGCATTCATCCACTGGATATCGTCAAAGAACAGCACTACCTTGTGCTTTTCCACGATTTTGCGGAACATGTCCAGGATGGCTTTTTCCATAAGCTGATATGTCAGCCTGCCCAGCGGCTTCTCATCCCCCAGGATGCTTCCCTTAAAGAAACGGTCAAGCTGTGCCTGCTCCTCCTCTGTGATGGAGCGCTCCAGCAGTCCGTTCTCCACACACTGCTCCACCTCCCAGAATATGTCATTCCAGGGACGCAGGAAAAATTCCGACTCCTCCCGGTAGCAGGCAGCATACAATGGAATCATCTGATAGCCCCGCACCATCTGTTTTGCCTTGTCCAGAAGCGCTGATTTGCCTACTCCGTCCTCCCCGCTGATGGCCACACATTGGGGATGGCGGCTCTTGCCGGTTCCCACAATACACTCACTGACCTGGTATATTTCAGCGGTACGGCCCAAAAACGGCGCGTTCCAGGCAGCAGACTCCGCCGTGGTGTTTCCCTTAACATTGAAAATACGGTGAAACAGTTCCTTGATCTCCGGGGATGGCTCCACGCCCAGCTCATCTGCCAGAACCTTCTCCAAATCGTAATACAGCTTGATCGCCATATTATAGTTTCCATTCACCGCATAGATATCCATGATCTCATAGTAGAGCTTCTCATTATAGGGATCATGCTTTAACAGAATGTTGCTGTATTTCTGAATCAGATCCACATCCTTTGTGGCATCCGCGTCGTACAGCTTTTCCCTGGCACATTTGATAAATGCCTGGTTATACTGCTCCTGCATGGAGGTGATCCACTCTTCATATTCATAACTGTTCTTTATCATAAAATGGGAGAGAAATCCTTCTTCCTCGTTCTCCAGAATATTCTCTTCACTGATATGGTCCCAGTCAATATCCGGCATACACTCCGGATTCAGAGAGATGCTGGTATGGCCTGCTGTCACCAGGATTTCCTTGCCAAGCAGCTTTTTGATCTGGTAGACTGCTTCCCTCAGGTTCTTTCTTCCCACATTTTCATTGTCTGCCCCCCAGAGCACGTATATGATTTCTTCCCTTGTAGCTGTCTTCTTCACACAGAGATAATAGAAAAATCCCTCTGCTTTCTTGTATGGAAAATTCACACGCTCTCCGTCCACCTCAACATAAGGTCTTCCCAAAAGATGTACACTGATGTTCGCCACAATTTATCCCTCATATTCTCAATTTACAGTCCCAAAGTAACAAAATGTATTGTATTAAGTATACTCTAATGCAGACACAACTGTCAATACTTCCCCAAATTATGGAATTTTAAAGTTCTTTCTTGTTACTACTTTACCATGCAAAATTGTTATATGTGGTTTTTCTCGGCCATTTTTACGGATACAGCCGTATTTCTTCCCTGTTTCTTATATATTTTCACAGTTTGCTTTCTCACCTGCTTATTATAGGAAGAAACTCCTGCGCCGACCGTGCCGAAAGGCAGCGGCGGCAGGGATTCCGTTAACCGGGCGTCACGATCCCCCTTTGCAGAGTGTAAAACGGTTTTTGCGGAAGGTGATGATTCCCTCCTCCTGCATTCTGCCCAGTTCGTCGGAGAGCACGCTGCGGTTTACACACAGATAATTTGCCAATTCCTCCCTGGAATAGGGAATCTCCACCGTATTACTCCCTGTCTTCCGGCATTGTATGCGCAGGTATTTCAGTACCCTTCTGCGCACACTTTTTGTGGAGAGGATATCAATCCTGTAAAATTTTCTGACGTTTTCGTTGGCTATAAATTCCATCAGTCTCCGTTCCAGCTCCTCCTCCCATTTTTCATGTCCCGGCATCCAGTCAAAAAACCACACTTTCGCATCCTGGCTGCAGTAAGCGGAATATGGGCTTTGACGGCTGGGCGTGCAGACAATATCAGCCCCCAGCATATAGGAGGGAATCAGTTTCTGAAAAAGCCTTTCATTTCCATCCATATCGATCCGGACGATCCGCACTTCCCCCTCCAGCACGATTCCGAGCTGTCCGATCGTGTCTCCCTCATGCAGTAACTGCTGCCCTTTTCCGTAATCCTGTATCTTTCCCCCAAGAAGCCTGCCCAGTTCCTGCAGCTCCTCTGCGTCCTTTTGCCGGAACAGACAGCTCTGTTTCAGGATTTTTTCATACTTCTCCAGTCCATTCATTTGGCATCTCTCCATCCTCTTTTTTTACTCCTCTTATTCTACCATCTTCTTATGTTTTCGTAAATTGCTCCTTATGATTCCCTCAAACGTAGCCTTTTATCTGCTTCCTTAATATTTACAAAAGATGTAAGAACCCCGTTGAAAATTCATAACTTATAGTATATGATGAAAATATGAAAACTGCCTGGAGGGATTGTTATGATTCGCAGACCCAATATCTTATACTATAACAATGGGCAGACGGAAAAAGGAAAAGTGTTGGAAAAAGCAGCACGCCGAATGGGATTCGACTTTACTCCCATTCTCCCGCAGAATGTGCTTCAGACTGTGGGATATCTGGCCAAAATCAAAGGCTTTCCGCAGCGGAAAATATCCGTGCTGGAAAACCTTCCTTCTATTCCTGTGGATGTTATGGTTATGTGCAATTTCACTGACGATAACCTGAACCACCTTCTTCGCATGATGAAGAACGGGGAACTTCCATCCGTTGCCTTAAAAGCAGTCCTCACATCCCAGAACTGCTTCTGGACATTCGCACATCTTGTAAAAGAGCTGGAGGAAGAACACAGAGATTTTATGGAGAGAGAAGAAGAGGAAAAATAAGGCGGAAGGAACGCAGGTGATGCGTTCCTTCCGCCTTATTTTCCTTCCATTATTTTCTATTATAAAATGCAGGTGACAGATTCCGGTACAGAATCAAATCCCGCCTGCAGTCTGCCGTCCGCGTATATCTGAAACCCCGGCCCGCTGCCATATCGCTCCCCCGTTTTATCATATTGGACCGTCACAAGATGACCGCCTGCCGGAACATCCTCCAGTTTGAAATACTTCCATCTATGGTCCAAAAGAGGTGTCACCGTAAGCCTTCCGTCCTCATACATATGGATCCCCGCCGCGCCGCTGATGATCAGGTCACAGAAGGTTGAATGATTGTAATCCTTTCCCCTCTCGTATCCCCCTGCTTCCTGCGGAAATCCCTGTTCCTTCAAAAACCTGCGCGCCTCCCACTCTCCGGTGTCGGGATGGAGATTTTCATCGATCCAGCAGGACTTTCTTCCGTACCTGTCTGTTCTGTAATGGGAACCGGCATACAAAAGGAGCAGTTCCCCGTATTCTCTTCTTCCAAATTCGGTATTTCCTCTTTTCTCCCGGTTCTTCTGCAGATACTCCGCTGCTGCCGTCAAAGTCTGCGATGTAGAAAAAGGCCAGGACCAGCCATTCCACAGACAGGGATGCACAGCCTTTTTTTCCAGGAATCCGGGATACCGGCTGCAGGTGGACGGCCCATAGGGTGCATAAAAGCATTCCCGGTCAAAAAGCCTGGAAAAAGCCGCCCCCATGCGCTTTACCTGCGCATCCCCCTCAAACTGAAAAGGCAGCCCAAAATACCAGGGGAGATAGCCGGTTATCTCATCCATCTCCGCCATCTCTCCCGGCGTCCCTGTTTTCTCCTGCACCCGGATTCCCCTGTAGAAGTTCAGTTCCGGCCTCCAGAGCATGGTCTGCATTCTGCGCCAGATGGATTCTGCCTCTCGCTGATATCTTTCCTCAGCGGATTTGTTCCCCTTCCACCCTGCTATCCGAGAGAGGGCAGAGGCTGCTGCTGCCATATAGGAATTTAAGGTGAGCCGGATGCCGTTCCCGCCTGCTGAATATTCCATACCGTCCCTGTTGTCTGAAGACCAGAACAATCCGCATCTGTGCAGACTTTTTATCTTCCACCTTTTATAACTGTCTTCCATATAGGGAAACAGCTCTGATGCCAGATCATAATTTCCGGTTGTCCTGGTGAACCGGTAAACAGCGTGGATCAGCCAGTTGCTGTAATCCTGTTCATGCTCCCTGCCGCTTCCCAGGAACCAGTACACACAGTAATCCCTCAGATATGTATCACTGCCCCGTAGCCAGCGCCCTTCCATAAGATGATGGCCTGCCGCGCAGGATATGCCGTTATAGGGCCCTGACCAGGGGACTTGGGGAAGAAATTCTGTGAGGATATAGCCTTCCGGGGTCTTTTTGATATGTTTCCGGTAGACCCACCAGCGGAAATAATAGATTTCCTCAAGGACCGGGTCCTGACAGTCCAGCAGGGGGATGTGCTCCCCCATCCAGACCGCGGCGTGTTTATTGTCAATTTCCTGTCCATGAGGCTCATCATCCCGGGCGGAAAATTTCTCTGCGTAGAATTTCAGTTTCTCTCTGAGGTGCATTTACTTATCCTCTTTTTTGTACCATGGAAATTGTGTGACCCTCAGCTTGGTACAGCCATAAGGGATCAGGGTGATTTCCTCCTCTGTCCCGTCCGGACTGATCGGACTGACGGGAAGCGTCCCTGCGCTGTTATCCTCCAATTTCCAGGAGTCAAGTCTGCGTCCCCTGGTCTTCAGGCGGATTGGAGGGTGCTCCTTGGAAAACGGGACCACTCCCACGCAGCCTGCCTGCATTTCAAAGGAAGGATTCTCTTCCAGTGCATAATTCCAGTCACTTTCAGGGTAGACCTCATAATCTCTGACACCTGCCACTTCTCTGACTGCCTCCCATCTCTCCTTCATGTCCAGCGCATACACCAGGGGGCCTCTCTCAACTGCCACGCTGTTATGGAACCAATGAGATGTTTCAATCTCCATGGAAAACTCCGCTTCGATCTTGTCCCCTGTACGGATTCCTCTGCAGACAGATGCCACATCTCCTGTCTTTTCTCTGTTCTTCACTTCTTTGACACAGATTCCGTTCTTGTATATTTTACAGGCACTGCACCATCCCGGGATCCTGATCTTAAATTCCAGCCCGTCATGGGAAGCCTCCTCCACATGGTACGTGATTTTTTCTTTAAAAGGATACTCTGTCTCCTCCCTGATACACAGTTTCTTTCCCTCAGCCTCCGTCTCCAGCCTGCAGGGGGCAAATACCATAGAGACCACTTCCGAGTCACTTTCCCTGTACCACAGGCTCTTCACGAATTTCGGCCATCCCTGATGCATGTTGGCTGTACAGCAGCCGAAATTCGGTTCCAGACCGAACATATTGGATTCCTCATTGTTATTGAACCAGTTCCGCTTTGCTTTGCTCACAAGCACCTGATTTGCCTGCTGCACATACTGATGTGCCATGAAATCCTCTGTAATGGTAGCCGGCAGCGCATTGTAGGCAAGACGCTCCATTTTATCCGCAAAACAGGGAAGTCCGAAGGCCTCCAGCATGGTCTGCAGGCTGAACATATATTCCACTATTGAGCAGAGTTCTGCTCCCTGGGAGGGATTGTTTCCGCTTAAATGCTCATCCCCGTTGACGGCACCGCTTGCGACCCCGTGATATTTATCAGCACTCTCCATCCCTGCCAGTGAAACTGCCTCATAGTCCAGGTCATCGAAGAAATAGGACAGCATTGCAGGGTATTTAAATCCCATGGTCACATTTACGATATGGTTTGCGTGGTATTTCATAGTGTCATGATAATCTTCCCATGAAAAATGGCTGTATTCCTTATTCCAGTCATAATAATAACCCGCAGGCCTTGTAAAAGGAAAATCAGTAAAAATATCCACCCAGTCAAGAGCCTGTTTCCTGAGCATTTCCACAAGCGCCGGAATATAGCTTCTCTCTTCCCGTTCGCAGTACCACTGGATACAGTACAGCAAATCCCCTATTCTGGCGCTTGACCACTGTTTCATAGGCACCTGGGGTATCTTTTTATATAGATACTGAAAATACCTGTCAAAAAACGGAAGTACCCTGCTGTCTTTTTTGATCTCATAGTATTGGATCAGGACCTTCAGCATGACAAATCTGGACCAGTAGTCCTCCTTACTGGCTACAGGACCGAAGTTTCCCTCCTCATCCTGGCTGCCCAGAGTCCATTCCACAAACCTGCAGGCAATGTCCCAGTGTTCTTTGTCCTCCAGATAACAGGAGAGCGGCAGAAGCCCGTCCAGGTAGTAAGGCGCTCTCTCCCAATTTTCTCCTGTACCGCCCAGCCAGCCGGAATAACTGCCCACACTGTCCCAGATGTCAAACAGTTTTCCCGTAAGTCCCTGCATCTGAATTTCCAGCTGTCGTTTCAGCCATCCCTCCGGTTTCACTTCCGGGATGGAAAATGTATGTAATCTTTTCTCATTTTTATTGCTCATAATAGTTCCTCCAGGGTGCCTTTTATTTTAGTGCTCCGCTCAGCATTCCCTTGATAAAATATTTCTGCAGGAATACGAACAGGATCAGGATAGGCATCAGGCCTATAATGGAACTGGATGTCAGAAGTCCCCAGTCCGTACCGTACTGGCCGATCGCCAGATTGGTAAGTCCCACATTAAACGTCTTAATGGAATTGCTGTTGGCAAATACCAGCGCGATCAGATAGTCGTTCCATGTGGTATACGCCGCATAAACGGCAATGGTCGCCACAGATGACCAGGTCAGCGGCAGACATATGTTGGAAAACACGGAGAACGCCCCCGCACCGTCCAGTTTTGCAGACTCCAGCAGACTGTCCGGCACCATGTCAAAGGCGTTTTTCATCATATAAATACAGAACGGTGACTGGAAGGTGGCGTAGATCAGCACCATACTCGGAATCGTATTTAAAAGATGCAGCTTTGACATGATGGAGTACAGCGGATTCAGCAGTGCCTGGAAAGGGATCATGATCGCCGCCAGAATACAGGCCATGAAAAGCCCCTTTCCCTTTAACTGCAGCTTTGAGAACCCATACCCGGCCAGCACGCTGACAAAGACCACCAGTAAAATCGTGATCGCGGTAATGACAAAGGAATTCAGCAGATATCCTCTGTACAGACCATCATCCAGGGTAAATATCTTGATATAATTAGCCAAGGTCGGATGCTTTGGAATCAATGTGGGCGGTGTTCCGTATATCTCTGTCTTGTCCTTCAGAGACGTCACCACCGTCCAGTACAGCGGCAGGAAAAAGATGACTGCCAGAACTGTATTCATCCAAGTTTTTTTCGTCACTCTCTTCATACTTTCTCCTCTATTTCGTGGGGTCCTGCAGGACCTTATTTTCAAAATAACTCAGAACACCGAGCACAAGCAGCAGAATCATTGTCATGGCAGATCCATATCCCATCTTAAAATACTTAAATGACGTATTGTATATGTAATGGACAATGGTTGTGGTATCCTGCGCAGGACCGCCTTTTGTCATGATCAGGAACTGCTCAAATGCCAGTACGGAGCCGATGACCGACAAAATCAGTGCCAGAGCCGCATGCGGCTTGATGATCGGCAGAGTGATCCTGAAAAACTGCTTTACTTTATTGGCCCCATCCACACTTGCAGCCTCGTAGATCTGTTCATCTACGGACTGGAATGCCGCCAGAATGATCAGCATGGAAAATCCCGCCATCTTCCAGGTGACCATAAATATCACGGCGGGCAGGGATGTCTTAGCCGAATTCATCCACAGGATAGGGTCCTGTATGATTCCCAGTGTCTGGAGAAGGTAATTCAGCACACCGTACAGATCATTGTAGATCCAGAGCCATACCATACTGCAGCATGTCATGGATATGACCACCGGAGCAAAATACAGGGAACGGAACAAATTCACACCCTTAAATGCCCCATTGATCAGAAGTGCCAGGATAAAAGCCAGAATAAACAGGCACGGGGTCACAAAGACCGCGTATTTCATGGTGAACAGCAATGAATTCCAAAACTGGGCATCCTGAAACAGTTTTATATAATTATCCAGAAAGACAAACGTTTTCTCCCCCAGCACCGGCCAGTCGTAAAATGACATGAGCAGTGACTGGAGAAATGGAAATACAAAAAACATGAGATTCAATATCAGTGCCGGGAGTATGAACAAATAGGATACCAGCGGTATTTTCTTTTTATGTCTTCTCTTCATCAGTTTCTCCTTACTTTATGGAGGGGCGCCTGCAGGCAGGCCCCCTCTTGTTGTCACTGCATAATTTTATTGATAGCCTCCGCAGCATCCCCAAATGCCTGTTCCGGTGTCTTCTCCCCGTTCAGACAGGTCTGCATAGCCTCCAGAATGGGCACATACATCTCATCGTATTTCAGAGATACCGGGGTATGTCCTACCTCCAGCGCCTCTTTCAGCACCTGGTATTCCGGTGTATCATTGAAATATTCGTTGTCAAAGAAATCGCTTCTTGCAGGGAGCAGACCGCCTTTTGCCAGCTCGTCCACCTGTACTTCCTTTGACAGGCCAAACTGTATGAATTCCCAGGCTGCGTCCACATCTTTGCACTGGGAGGTAATGCCGATGGAATCCCCGCCGGAGAAAGACGCATACTCTGTGCCCTCCGGTCCCTTTGGAAGAAGACAGGCGCCCCAGTTCATATCATCGTGTTCACCGCTTATGAAAGAATAAATAGCTGCACTGCCCAGCACTACCTGGCTGGCTTTTCCTGTGAGGAATGCATCCTGTGCCTCATTCCAGGAGTATGTGGTAACACTGGGAGGCGTTACTTTATAGGTATTTGTCAGATCATTGAACATGGAAAGGGCTGCGACTGCATTTTCGGAATCCAGCTCACATGTCTTCCCGTCTTCTGAGAGCACTTCCCCTCCGTTGTTCCATACATAGGGCATGAAGGTAAACATATGGCCCCCCGCGTCACCTCCGGCATAGACATAGCCGTATCGGTCCGCTGTGGTCAGTTTCTGGGAATCAGCGATCAGCTCATCCCAGGTCTTGGGCGGTGTTTCCGGGTCAAGACCGGCCTCCTGATAATGGTCTTTGTTGTACAGAAGTACGGAAACGTCCGGCGCAAAGGGCACTGCATAGGTCTTGCCTTCAAGCTGTCCTGACTTTATCATACCTTCACTGAAGGTATCCTTATAATCCAGAGCCTCGTACTTATCAGAAATATCAGCAAAGGCTCCTATAGATGCAAAGTAGGGAACCTTTGTGCAGTCCAGGGAGACGATATCCGGCGCCTCGCCTGAGGACAGCGCCAGGGAGAGCTGGTCTGCCATCTGGGATGCGGGCTGCTCCACTACTTTCACTTCCACGTTTTCGTTCTGCTCATTGTATTTTTCTGCAGCGCTTTTTACAGCCGCTACTGTGGAATCACGTGTCCACACAACGATCTCCAACTTTTCGGAAGCTGTCTCCTTGTCTTTTTTCTCACCGGAATTCCTGTCACCGCCGCAGCCTGCCAGCATGGAAACTGCCATAAGAGATGTCATGGAAAGGGCTGCCCATTTCTTCATGTTTCCTGTTTTCATAATTTTCCTCCTTGGACGCAGACCTCAACTTCTGCATCATTATGCATTTTGATATGTTTTACGTGGTATCGGGCCGATATCTTGGGTATATTATACAAAAGCTCTTTCTATAAGTAAATTCATATTCTTTACCTAAAATAGTAAAATATTAACAGCATAAAATTGTAATAATTTAACATATAACGAAATATATTTTCTAATTTTTAGTTGATTTACAGCAAATATCCGTTTATAATCATATTAAAATATAAACATATAAGACAGGAGGCCGTCATGGAATATGTGAACTTTTCTACTCCCCCTTACCCGCACTTCATCATTGCAGGGTCTGCCCTCTACCGCCCCGGGGACGCACACGGGAGACGCAGCAACATTGGGATCTTTGACCTGATCTTTATCGAATACGGAGAACTTTATATTACAGACGGAGACGCCTCGTATCATCTCAGGGAAAACGAACTGATTATTTTAAAACCGGATTCCACCCATTACGGACACAAAAAGGTGACGGAAAAAACAAAATTTGACTGGCTTCATTTCAGAAGTGTGGGAGAATATCATTACTCCGAAGAATTTCATCTGGTGAAAGAAGAGCGGAAATCACTGAGTACATATACGGATCGGAAGAGCACACTTACACTCCCCCTTTATAAAAAAATGACACCGCTGGAGAGCAGTGAATTTACATCCATATTCTCGAAATTAATATCTGCCAACATAGACAAATACCAGCAGAAAGAGACCCAGGATCAGGCACTTTTATCACCTCTGGAATGCCAGGAGCTGTTTTTCCGGCTTCTGAGCTTTGTACAGGTGTTTCAGCCCCAGCGTAACTCCTCAGAACTTCTGGCTGCTAATATTATGGAATACATCCTTCAGAATTTCCACACACAGCTTACCCTGGAAAGTATAGCAGATTATTTTAATTTTCATCCGGTACATATCATACGGTGCCTGAAAAGGGAATACGGAATCACCCCAAACAAGGCCATCATACAGATCAGGATTGACAACGCAAAAAAGATGCTCATCACCTCCAATCTGAGCATCAATAAAATTTCTGAATTTGTGGGTTTCTCCTCCCCCTCTTATTTTAACAAGGTCTTTCGGGAATATACAGGCATGACCCCCAAGGAATACAGAACACAGAAAAGGCCCGGAATATAAACCGGACCTTTTTCACTCTGTCTTTATTCTATTTCCGGCTGTATCTGCACAGCTGTCTCTTTCTTTAACTCTCTCTCAAGAAGCAGTAAAAATCCAAGAGCCGCAGCCCCGCACAGCGCACCTATGGCAAATACCACATTGATATCCATGCCTGCACCCAGCACGGAATTGGTGACGGCAGGGGCGCTTAAGGTTGCCACAATAATTCCAAACATGACATACCCGTAATTCTCCCCGGAATGCTTCATACCGAAAATAGAACTTGCCAGGGAGGGAAAACTTCCCATAATGCCGCCGTAGCAGGCATACATCAGCACCACGCACACCGTAGTCATCGGTGCCGGAGCTGTGATCAGAAGGACCATGGCAAGGACTATGAAAGCCAATACCCCTTTCAGACAGATGGTACGCCCCACCTTATCTGCGGCAGTGGGCAGAAGAAGCCTGGCAGCTGCGTTGCAGACGGAACCCGCCATGACCGAAGTGACGGCTATGCCTGAAGCTATGCCCCTGTCCATCTGGACGGTCTGGGACAGAGGTGAAAGGATCAGATAGGGGATCAGCCCAAACAGCATGACTGCCAGCAAATAATAGAATTTCTTTGTCCGCAGCATCTCCCCTGATGAATACTGGCGTCCCTCATAGAGCGCAGCAGCAGACTCTTTTCCTCCGCCAGATCCAAGATCCCGTTTCTCCGGATTTCTGATAAAAATGCTTGCCAGTATCCAGGCCAGCGCCAGTACGGAACCGATCGTCAGCAGGGTAAACTGAATGCCCCGCTCTGCCAGCAGCACTCTGGAAAGCGGAGCCAGAAAAAATCCGCAGAGGCCGTTTGCTGTCACGATAACCCCTGACGCAAAGCCTGTCCTGTCAGGAAACCATTTCTGGGCTGTGGATATAATGGTGGTATATATCATGCCCTGCCCAAATCCCTGCATGATCCCATATGTCAGATACAGCATAACCGGTGACTGCCGCATGGAAAAAGCGGACAGCAGAATCCCCGCCGCGAATATCCCGCCTCCCACAGCCACCACGATCCTGGGGTTTGATCTGTCCTGAATCCTTCCCCCGATAATATTTCCCGGTACAAATGCCAGAAAGCTTAAATAGAATCCCATACTGGCCTGACTCTGGCTCCAGCCTGTCAGCTCCATGGCGTAGGGCTGGTATATGGACCATATATGCGGATACCCTGTAAAAAATATGGCAAAGGCACCGAAGATCAGTATCAGATATTTTGTCTTTGCACTGGTTTTATTCTCTCTCATAATCTCTCCCTCGCTCCCTTTGTTACTGCTTTATGTAAACCACTATTCCCCCATTTTTGTTTTAAAATACCGGACAGCAGCGTACACTGCTGTCCGGTCATTGTTCTTACTGTGCCCGGAATGAATTTTCAGACAGGCATTCGTATGGTGTGTTGAATACCAGAATATGACGTTTTACATTCTCATATGTCCCCTGCACCATAGCCTCGTTCAGGTCAAAGTAATTGTGTTTTCCCTCTGAGGCAATGTACTCCTCCACTTTCTTTGTCAGGCAGTTAAAGCTTGCAGTCGCAATGTTTACTTTCCTGATACCAAGGGAGATTGCTCTCTGGAAATCAGAATCCGTGATGCCGCTGCCGCCGTGAAGCACCAGGGGAATATCCACTTTATTATGTATCTGCTCCAGCACATCAAAGGCCAGCTTCGGAGCCACCGGATAATTTCCATGCGCGTTGCCGATCGCCACGGCAAGGGCGTCAATGCCTGTCTTCTCTGCAAATACTTTGGCGTCATCCGGGTCAGTACAGCGGATACCATGGTCACAGCTTCCGTCCTCACTGCCGCCTACCAGGCCCAGTTCGGCCTCCACTGTAGCACCGTACTCTGCTGCCAGTTCCACAACTTTTCTGGTATTTGCAATGTTTTCTTCAAAAGGAAGTGTGGAGGCATCCAGCATTACGGATGTAAAACCAAGCTCCAGCGCTCTCTGAACCGTCTCAAAAGTAAGGCCGTGGTCCAGATGCACTGCCACATCCACCTTAGCTGATTTTGCCGCCTGCACCATCATAGGACCCATCAGGTCAAGGGGGGAATGTTTCAGACGTACTTCTGCAATCTGTAAGATGATAGGAGTATCAAGCTCCTCTGCTGCCCGGATGGCTCCTTTTACCATTTCCATATTGCCTACACTGAATGCACCGCATCCCCTGTTGTTTTTTGCTGCGTTTTCCAGTAATGTTTTCATTTTTACCAGTGCCATAATGATTTTTCTCCTTTATCTCATTCTTTATTTGTATCGGTTCAGGTAACTGTTCAGTCAGGTCTGCGCATTTACTGCGCTGACCGTGCAAAAGAGTAGTGGCGGCAGGTATTCGCCCCATCGCGAAGCGATTTTTAATGGGCGAATACCCGTAACTATTCAGCTGGCTGAATAGTTATCGGTTCAATTTCCTTGGATCGCTTTTGGCGATGTGATCTTTGACTGGCTGCATTTTTCCCTTTTTATTTCTCTCTCCAGAAGAAGCAGGAACAGGAAGGAAATCGCTGCGCATACTGCTCCGATGGTAAATACCACGTTGATGTCATATCCACGTCCCAGGACTGTGTTTGTGATCGCCGGTGCCCCTAAAGTGGCAACCGCGATTCCCAGCATTACATAGCCGTAATTCTCACCGGAATGCTCCATGCCGAAAATGTTGCTGGTCAGTGAAGGGAAACTTCCCATGATACCGCCGTAGCATGCGTATACGAGAACCACACAGACGGTTGTGACTGCTGCCGGTGCGATCACCAGGAGAATCATAGCTGCTGCTGCCACCACTAAAACCACCTTCAGGCAGATGATCCTGCCCACTTTATCCGCTGCTGTGGGAAGTGCCAGACGAGTTCCCGCATTGAACACAGAGCCTGCCATGACTGCTGCTACTGCCACTGTGGATGCGATTCCCCTGTCCATCTGGACTGTCTGGGACAGCGGTGACAAGATTAGGTATGGTATCAGCCCGAACAGCATGGTTGCCAGAAGAAAGTAAAATTTCTTTGTCTTGATCATTTCCATGGAGGAATATTGTTTTCCATCATATCTGTGAATTATATTCCCCCCGGCCTTATTGGCATTCTCCGGATTTTTAATGAAAATGCTTGCGAAGATCCAGGAGATTCCTATCATAACACCAATCACAAGGAAGGTAACTTTGATTCCCTGGCTGGAAAGCAGCGCTCTTGAAAACGGTGCCATGAAAAATCCGAACAATCCATTGGCTGTAACAATCACCCCGGATGCAAAACCGGTTCTTCCCGGGAACCATTTCTGCGCGGTAGAGATAATGGTCGTATAGATCATACCCTGTCCGAATCCCTGTAAAATTCCATATGTAAAATACATCATCAGAGGTGACGGACGAAGCGCCAGTGCGCATAACAAAACACTCACGGTAAATATTCCTCCGCCGCAGATCACCGCGATCCTGGGGCTGTATTTATCCTGGATACGTCCTCCGAAAATATTACCCAGCACAAATGTGACAAAGTACAGGTAGAAACACATGGACGCCTGACTCTGGCTCCAGCCTGTCAGTTCCATGGCGTAGGGCTGGTAAATGGACCAGATATGGGGATACCCTGTAAAAAATACTGCAAAGGCACCAAATATCAGTATCAGATATTTTGTTTTAGAATTTGCTTTTCCTGTCATGATAGCTTTCCTTCCTCTTTTGATAAACTCTTTGTTATATATTGGTTATCTCTTTGCATTTAAAGTATCACCTTTTGGGTACTTAGTCAATAGTTTTTGATGATTTTTTGTATTTATTTCATTAAGCCCTTCACAATTTACCCAAAATATACTATACTTATACCAAAACATATTGGAAACCGCTTACTGCAGGCCCTGTGCCGCGCGATGCCAGACCTCCGTAACCGCTCAGACAGGTCAGCTTGTCTGAATGGTTACAGACTTCCGGGAAAGGATATTTTTATGCGTACAAAACGAATTGATTTAATAGAGACTTTCATTGAACAGGAAAAATCCGTGTCCCTGGATACCCTGTGCGAAAAATTTAATGTATCTAAAAACACGATCCGAAGGGATATTGATGACCTTGTGAAAAAGGGTACTGTAGAAAAGGTATACGGCGGCGTGGTCAGCACGCAGCAGGCCTCAGATACACGTCTGCTGCCCTATGAACAGCGCCATACTGTGCTGAGCGCAGAAAAAGATGCCATATCAAAAAAAGCTGCCTCCTTTGTGGAGAACGGGGATGTGATCTATATTGATACGGGAACTACCTGCCTCAATATGGTGGATTCCCTGTCCCATTTAAACTGCACGATCATAACAAACAGCCTGCAGATTTATATCCGCGCAGTCCCCTATCCCAATCTCCAGGTTATTTCCCTGCCGGGAATCCTGAACAGGGACACCCTCTCCTTTGTAGGAAGTGAGATTCCGGGATATCTGCGTACCTTCAATATAACCAAAGCGTTCATGGCCTCCACAGGCGTGACCATTGAAAACGGCCTGACAAATGCCTCCGCGGAAGAGTATGCGGTTAAAAAAGCGGTCATTCAGAACAGCCAGACACGCTGCCTGCTCTCAGACCACACCAAATTCGGCAAGTTTGCACTTATGACTTACTGCCGTCTGAACGAAGTGCAGCATATTATCACGGACCGGCCGCTGGCGGAGGAATATGAGGATTACTGCCGGGAATACGACATCTCTGTCCACCTGGCATAAAAGCAATGTGTTTTTTTATACAAAACAGCCGAAGGCACAGGCTCCATCCGGAACCGGTACCTTCGGCTGTTTTCAATATTTTCAATTATCTGCAGCAGAGAACACGCTTTGTATTTTCTCTGCTGACATACCATAGAGGTAACAATTTTATAAGCCTGTCTTCTCAGCAATGAATTTTCTTGCCTTGATGGCATACTTAAGCGGATTGGCTTTTGCAGGGTCCTGCTCTGCCTCTACCAGCATATAGCCTTCATATCCTGCCTCTTCCAGCACCTGGAAGATTGGCTCAAAGTCTATGCATCCGTCTCCCGGTACTGTGAACGCGCCCAAGCGCACGCCTTCCAGAAAACTTAAATTCTCTTTCTTTACCTTCTCCACCACTTCCGGACGGATATCCTTTAAATGTACGTGTTTGATCCTGCCCACATATTTTTTCACCATCTCAAGAGGGTCTGCCCCGCAGTAGGTGAAATGGCCGGTATCAAATAACAGGCTCACATATTCCGGGTCTGTATTTTCCATCATTCTCTCCACCTCGTCCGGGTTCTGCACCACGGTTCCCATGTGGTGATGGAAGGTCAGGCTGATCCCGTACTCTTCCTTCGCGATCTTACCCAGTCTGTTCATACCTGTACAGAAGGTCTCCCACTCCTGGTCATTCATCACGTATTTGTGACCGAAAATGGGGGTGTCCTGCATGCCCTGTACGCTGTGGCTCTGTTCGGATGCACCGATGATCTTAGCGCCCATTGCCTTTAAGAACGCAAGCTGTGCGCGGAATTCCTTCTCCACCTCTTCAAAGGGCTTTGTGATCAGAAAGGAGGAGAACCACTGGTTGCAGATCTCCATACCGCGAAGCTCCAGGGCTTCTCTCAGCACTTCCGGGTCTTTGGGGTATTTATTTCCAACCTCAGAACCTGTGAAGCCTGCCAGTGCCATCTCGCTGACGCACTGCTCAAAGGTATTTTCTTTTCCCAGGTCCGGAAGGTCATCATTGGTCCATGCAATGGGTGCGATTCCTAATTTTACTTTATTTTTATTAAACATAGTCTGTCTGCCTTTCCTTACATGATTTCAGAAATTTTAACCGGTCTGTGTTCCTCGCAGGATTTCTTTGCAGCCAGTCCCATAAGTACGGGTTTCAGGCCATCCATAACGTTCAGAGGAGTCTCCTTGTCATTTTCGATTGCGTCGATGAACGCTGCGATCTCTTTTCCGTATGCTTCCATATATCTCTCCAGGAAGAAGAACATGGGTTTTTCACCTGTCACACCGTCTGCGTTGCTGATAACTGCGGAGGACTGGCTGTCATTGCTGACTGCTACCATTCCCTCAGAACCGAATACTTCAGCTCTCTGGTCATAACCGTAAACAGCTTTTCTGCAGTTGTCGATCACTGCGATCGCGCCGTTTTCCATCTGTAAGGTGATAACTGCTGTATCCACGTCACCTGCCTCACCGATAGCCGGATCAACCAGGTTAGCGCCCTGTACATAAACCTCTGTGGCATCACAGCCAGCCAGGAAACGTACCATATCGAAATCATGGATCGTCATATCCAGGAACATACCGCCGGAAACTTTCACATAGTCAATGCTTGGCGGTTCCGGGTCGCGGGAGGTGATCTTAATGATCTCCGGTTTGCCGACTTTGCCTGCTGCAACTGCCTGCTGCACAGCCTCGAAGTTGTGGTCAAATCTTCTGTTGAATCCTACCTGGTATTTAATGTCAGTTCCTTCCAGTGCTTCGATAACTTCTTTGATCTTATCTACATCATGGTCAATCGGTTTTTCACAGAAAACATGCTTTCCTGCTTTGATCGCTTCCAGAGAGATGGGAGAATGTGTGTCTGTGGATGAGCAGATCAATACCGCGTTGATTTCCGGATCGTTGATGATCTCCTTGTAATCTTTTGTTGTATGCTCCACACCCATGCTCTTTGCCCATGCTGCTGTCTCATCATTTAAGAACGGATCTGCAACTGTTTTGATCACTGCGTCCTTCACTCTTGTGCTGATACTTGTGATATGTACTCTTCCGATTCTGCCTGCTCCGATAATACCTACTTTTACCATTTTCTGATCTCCTTTTACTCATTTTTATGATTTTATGGTTCTGCGTGTGTCTTTTGATGTGTGCCCGAACACGCATATCTGATAATGTTATAATATCATTGCGTGCCCGAAAACGCAACCCTGAATTTTGTACAATTTTACCATAACATTTCTATTCATTTTTACCAAAAAAACCTGCCGGGGCAGCATCCTATGTGTAGTGACGCTGTCCCGGCAGGCCGGGCATTTCTGTGAAAATCTGCTGTATTTTGTAACTGTTCAGTGCCCTCACAGTTACAGGCAAAAATCCATGCAAAATCGCCTTTGGCGATGGGATTTTTGCTTGGCTGCTAAACGTTTTCTTACGGTCAGCGCAATAAATGCGCAGACCTACTGAATAGTTACTGTATTTTACAGATTCTCCGGTATGGTATATTCATTTCGGATAAATATCTCCGTGTACTGCAGCTCTCCCTTGGGCTGTTCCCCGTTAAAGAGAAGGCGAAACAAGATCATTACCGGTTCATATCCCTGTATCTGTGCATCCTGTCCGATCAGAAAATGGATACTTCCTTCCCGCATCAACTCATAGTTTTTACCCATAAAATCATTGGCTATCATTTTAACGGTGCCTGCCCTGCCGTATTTTGCCAGCATTCTGCATACACCTTCCTCACCGTGGGATGTCATGTAAATACCTTTCAGATCAGGATTTTCTTTCAGAATCTTCTCTGTAGCCTGTCCTGCCAGATGATTATCCTCAAAACAGTATTCCGGTCCCACCAGTTCAATCTCCGGGTATTTTGCCTTCAGCTCCGAACCGAAGCCGAGAACACGGTTACTCAGAGACGGATTGGAACTGTATCCTGAAATAACAGCCACCTTTCCGCAGCCTCCCACCAGTTCCCCCATCAGGCCTGCCGCCGCGCGTCCGCACTGAAAGGCATTCTGGCCGACAAAACAGAGACGCTTCGTATCCTCCATATCGGAGTTAAAAGTCACAATGGGTATATGGTACTCCTCCACAAAAAGATTGATATGCGCCTTTATCTCCTCCTCCTCAATGGGAACCATGGCGATGGCGCTCACACCTTCACTTCTCATGTGCTCCATGGCGTCTATGGTGTCTCTGCCGCTTATGTGAGGGATTTTACAGAGAAGGACCGTCCCGCCCAGGCTGTCCACCTCGTCCTTTGCACGTTCAATCCCCTCCAGGACGCACTGCATAAAGGGGGTCTCTGCTGCCTGGAGGATCACCCCTATCTTAATGTTATTTTTACTCATAGAGAGGGCACGTCCAAGCTGGTTGGGCTTATATCCCATCTCCTCCGCAATTTGTCTGATCCGATCAGCCACTTCCGGCTTAATTCTGCCCCGATTATTGAGGGCCCGGTCCACAGTTCCCCGTGAGACTCCAGCCGCCTCTGCGATCTGCCGTATTGTCACTCCCATACTGTCTCCTTCTGACGCGCCCCTGTGTGCGTTCCTGGGCACGCAATGTCTATGACTATTATATAATCCCTTAGTCAAATGTGCAAGAGATATCCGTTCGCACTGGCTGCCTCGGGATTTTGCTTCGCATCGCGCAGCATCCCCTTGGGGAAAACACCTCCCGGGATATTGACCGTGCATAGTAACATTTCCATGCCTTTGGCCTGAAAACACCTGGCGGGACAGTGGGGTGTGAAAAGTAACGTATTCATACTGTTATTCCATCTTCCTGATCTTCTGTTCAAACTCTTCGACTGTCTCAGCCCTGGCTGCATATTTTATCCACTGCTTCAAAATCTCAGGGTTCTTCTGCCCCATAATTTCCGCCTGTAATTTTTCAGGCACTTCTCCCAAATCAAGCAGCAGATCCAAAACAGATTCTGTTTTTCCTTCCATTTTTCCTTCTGCCTTTTTTGCATCCATCTCATCTTTCATTAACTCTTCCAATGCTTCACACATTGTCTTTACCTCCTTGAATTTATCCTGATTCGCACGGACAATCAGATTCATCACCGATTTATACAGTTTATTTTCTTTATGCTCTCCGTACTGCTCAATCAAACGCCTTACGGTATCTGCCCCTTCCAGGTCGTCAGTCAGACTTTTCAGCCATAAATTGTGTTTCTCCGATAATTCTTTCGTCAGAATCATCTGTATGGGAATCTTATCTCCGATAATATAATAGATCCCATCCTCTACTCTGGTGATCTGATATCCCCTTTCCTCCTTCAGATGCCGTATAAGACTGCGCGGATACCTGTGACATACAAATGTTATGGTGATATCTTGAATTTTAATACTGTCTTCCCTGGATGTATCCGCCTTGTAAAAACAGGCATAGCCATAAACTTTATAGAAATCGTCTATACTCAAATAATCTGTCGGACTCTTATATTCTACAATATTATATTTCCGAAAGATCCTTCCGATATTTTTTCGTACAGGCACTTCCTGTTCCTTTTTTACGATCAGCACGTCAATCTCCTTTGGTTTTGTCCCCAACTGATGTTCATTTTCAAAAATCAGAAGACCTGCCTCCGCTTCCAGCTCAATCTGAATATCGGCATAAAAGGCAGGATGCCACTGCAGCACATGTGTCCTCCGTTTTTCCATATAAAACCTCCTCCTTATTCCATAATAGAAAAACGCTTCGTTGATTTTCTATTATCATAAATGAATGACTGCAGGAGGTTTCTAAGCGCTTCAGAAAACCCCTGCTAAAATGAGAGAAAAGCACGAATTTTCCGAAAAGACAGGTCAAAGATGCAAACCTGCTGTTATGAAATGCTCTTAGATATTTTGTATCCTGATTGGATCCAAAACCAGAAAAGTTACATAGAAAATATGCTTTTCATAATTCTAACATATCATGAAATTAACCGCAACAGTATTTTTGCCCCGCTGCATTTGAATCTGTCAGGCAGTGACTGTTCACTGCGTACTCAGCAACAAGCTTCGCGATGCACAGATATAAAGCATTCGGCTCCATATCGTCCTGGCCGCCTGGGGATTTCCATGCCTTCGGCCTGAAAATACCTGGCGGTACAGTGGTGCATTTAACTATTGACATCTCTCTTTCATTCTGTATAATAGTTCTATATGGAACAGTTTTATATAGAACTATCTACTACGCATTTCTGCCGCAAAACCGCAGCAGAATATACTTTATCAAAAAGGAGGATGTTATGAACGCACTGAGCGATGCTCTGACAACAAGCTGGCTTTTTCATCAGCTCTATTCCAGGAAAATAGGGGAAAGCGCGTCCCGTTATGGCGTTTCCAAAACAGAGGCGGATATTCTTCTCTTCCTCTGTAATAATCCCGGTTTTGACACAGCCAGAGACATTGTGAATATCCGTGGAATCGCAAAATCATATGTATCAAAATCCATAGAGATACTGGTCCAAAAGCAGTACCTGACAACCTCAGTGGACCGAAGGGACCGGAGAATCACACATTTGCGGCTGACGGAAGAAGCTAATGCTGCACTTACGGATTTAAGAAAAACACAGGAAGAAATCTTTGCTCTTATCACACAAAAGATACCGGAAGAAAGAAAAAAAGAGGTGAACCTGGCTTTCCGCCAGATAACTGAGAATATAAAGGAGGCACTTGAAAAATGATACTGAAACTGATCGTCTATCTGCTGGCAGGAATGGGGGCCGGAATCGGGACAGGCCTTGCAGGTCTCTCGGCTGCTGCCGTAATATCTCCCATGCTGATCACCTTCCTGCACTTTGATCCCTATCAGGCTGTGGGAATCGCCCTGGCGTCTGATGTACTGGCATCGGCAGTCTCTGCCTATACCTATAAAAAACACGGAAACCTGGATGTACGCCATGGTGTCATCATGCTCTTCTCTGTCCTGGCCTTTACCCTGGTGGGAAGCTATATTGCATCCCTGCTGCCGGGCACCACTATGGGAAACTTCTCCGTCTTCATGACACTGCTTCTGGGCATCAAATTTATCATACGTCCTGTCATGACAGAAAAAAGCGCCCTGGAAAATAAAAGCGAGAGGACAAAGATCATCCAGTCCCTTCTGTGCGGCGCGGTGATTGGCTTTATCTGCGGATTCATAGGCGCCGGAGGCGGTATGATGATGCTTCTCATCCTCACAAGTGTACTGGGATACGAACTGAAGACTGCGGTTGGCACCAGTGTGTTTATTATGGCTTTCACCGCATTCACAGGCGCTGCCTCCCACTTCTTCATTGACGGTTCCCTGCCTGATCTGGGAGCACTTTTCTTCTGCATCCTGTTCACTTTTCTGGGTGCCAGAGTCGCAGCTCTGTTTGCCAACAAGGCGCCGGCCAAAACCCTGAACCGTGTCACCGGCGTAGTGCTCTCTCTTCTGGGTCTGCTCATGGTAGGTGTAAAATTTTTAAGCTGATATACAAAGATACTGCCGCAGAACATTTCCTCACAGGTCCTGTTCCACGGCAGTATTTTTTGCGGCATAAATAGTTACCACAATTTTCAATTAGAGGGGCATTTATTATATAAGCTGTACATGCAGGAGGCTGCGATCTTCTGCAGGACAGTTCATACCTGTCTCAAAGATATTTTAAAGCCCTGTCTTCTCAGCAATGAATTTTCTTGCCTTGATGGCATACTTAAGCGGATTGGCTTTTGCAGGGTCCTGCTCTGCCTCTACCAGCATATATCCTTCATATCCCGCTTCTTCCAGCACCTGGAAGATTGGCTCAAAGTCTATGCATCCGTCTCCCGGTACTGTGAACGCGCCCAGGCGCACGCCTTCCAGAAAACTTAAATTCTCTTTCTTTACCTTCTCCACCACTTCCGGACGGATATCCTTTAAATGTACGTGTTTGATCCTGCCCACGTACTTCTTTACCATCTCAAGAGGGTCTGCGCCGCAGTAGGTAAAATGGCCGGTATCAAATAACAGACTCACATATTCCGGATCTGTATTTTCCATCATTCTCTCCACCTCGTCCGGGTTCTGCACCACGGTTCCCATGTGGTGATGGAAGGTCAGGCTGATCCCGTACTCTTCCTTTGCGATCTTACCCAGTCTGTTCATACCTGTACAGAAGGTCTCCCACTCCTGGTCGTTCATCACGTATTTGTGGCCGAAAATGGGAGTGTCCTGCATGCCCTGTACGCTGTGGCTCTGCTCGGATGCACCGATGATCTTGGCGCCCATTGCCTTTAAGAACGCAAGCTGTGCTCGGAACTCCTTCTCCACTTCTTCAAAGGGCTTTGTGATCAGAAAGGAGGAGAACCACTGATTGCAGATTTCCATGCCGCGAAGCTCCAGGGCTTCTCTCAGCACTTCCGGGTCTTTGGGGTATTTATTTCCAACCTCAGAACCTGTGAAGCCTGCCAGTGCCATCTCGCTGACGCACTGCTCAAAGGTATTCTCTTTTCCCAGGTCCGGAAGGTCATCATTAGTCCATGCGATAGGTGCGATTCCTAATTTTACTTTTTCCTTATTAAACATTGTTCATTCTCCTTTATTCACTGTCTTTTGTCCGGGGCCGGTGCCTCCGGCGTGCCGTTCCTTTGTTCTTGAATAAAGAATACCAGAATTCAGTCATGGCTTAAATCGGAAATTTTTTTAGCTTTGTTATCATTTCATATGCTGTTTTCCGGTCTCCTGAGAATGTGGAATTTTTTTGTGTCTTTTTTTTAGAAATCCCTTCTTCCGGATAGTCACTGGCTGTGTTCCCTGCGATAATCCGCGGGACTGCAGTCATTGAGCTTCTTAAATGTCTTGGAAAAATAATGGTAATCATTGAATCCCGCCTCAGATGCCACATCCTTGATCTTGTAATTGGTGGTGCAGAGAAGTTCCTTGGCACATTCCATTCTGCACTCCTGCAGATAATTGGAAAAACCGATCTCCATCTCCTGCTTAAAGAGATAACTCAGGTAAGCCGGATTCACTCCCGCCGCTTCCGCAGCGTCCTGCAGGCTGATGGGTTTCTTATAATTACCGTTTATAAATTCAATGGCATGGCGCACAGCCCCGGATACGCCGGCGGGTACCGCTATTTTTTTATCAGCAAATAATTCCCGGCTGTAACTCTCGGCAATCCTGCACAGCTCATCCATATTGTGCACATTGCTGTAAAATTCCGCCGGCCGTTCAAGACCAGCCCTTTTATCCAGGCGTCTGAGCCACTGGAGAACCAGTTTGCTGTCCACATGCGTACGCTTACAGGCATCCGTGACACGCCTCCACATTTCTGCAAGTTCCTCCTGCTTCCTCCCCTTTTTCAAGATCTCAATCCGCTCATACAGCTCTTCCGCGGCTTCCGGAAGCCTGGAACTGATCTCTTTTCCATTGTCAAAATAGAGGATATCGCTGTCATCATAAAAACTCAGCTTCATCATTTCTCTGGCCTGTTGGTATGCCTGACGGATACCCTCCTCGCCGAAACAGATATTGCTCACCCCAATCCCGAAATGATACGGCTCCTTTTTGCAGTACCTGAAGCAGGCGGATGCCACATTTGTCAGGCGCTGGCGCATGACAGAGCTTCTCCGCATGGATGACATATCCAGAAAGCAGCAGAATATCCCGGCTCCCAGGTAAATGATCTCCGCATAGTCACTGTCCTCCTGCAGAAGGTCCTCCATCTCTGTCATCAGCCCATGGCGGAAGCTCTGGGAATACTGTTCCGCCTCCAAAGGACTCCATACCTGGTTCTTCTCATTCCATTCGTGCATGAACATATTGATGACCGCACTGTTCTGGAACCGCCCGCGGATACCGGCTTCTGCTCTCTTTGCCTCCCGCTCCTGCCCGTTTAAGGTGCCGGAGAGAATGCCGTTGAAAAAGTGGTATTTCAGGGTATGGCTTCCCATACGAATCAGTTTCCTGGTCCGTTCCTGCTCACTGCTTTTCTCCAGTCGTGACTCGATCTGGTGCCTGGACTTTTCCAGGATATCCAAAAGTGTATCCTCATCCAGAGTATTTTTCAGGATATACTCGTCTGCTCCCAGGCGCATGGCCTCCTTGACATACTCAAAATCATCATGACAACTCAGAACCATGATGTATATATTTTCCTTCTCTTCCCTGATATGGCGTATCAGTTCAATGCCGTCCATAAGCGGCATGGAGATGTCTGTGATGATCACGTCAATCTTCTCTTCCTCCAGAACGTGCAGGGCCTCCTCGCCGTCCTGTACATCCTTTACCACCTCATATCCTGCTTTCTCCCAGGCATTCAGAGTCTTCAAATAACTCCTGACTAAAAAATCATCATCCACTAATAATGTACGAAACATAGGCCTCATCCCCTTTGTCACATTTTATCTGTCTGTCAAATATTCACTTCCCTGTCTGCCGGCAGGAAGATGGTGGCAGTAGTACCGTTTTCACTGCTCTCATATGTAATTCCGCCTTCCGCCTCATAATAGAGTTCCAGACGTTCCCGCACATTCGGCACGCCGATGGCACTCAGGCCGTTTGTCTTCTTGGCTTTGCTGGAGAGCAGTTCCTCTATCTGCTCCTTTGTCATTCCCCGCCCATTGTCAATGACAGACAGCGTCAGCCGTGTGCCCTCCACTCTGCCTCTGATCACAAGACGCCCGTTGCCGCCCTTCATATCAATTCCGTGAAGTATGGCATTCTCCACCAGGGGCTGCAGGATCAGCCTGGGAATATAACATCCATAAGCATCCTTCGCAATATCGTACTCCACATCAAAACTTCCCTGATAGCGAAATTCCTGCAGATGGATGTAATTTTTTAAAATATGCAGTTCATCCGCCACGGATATAAAAGTTCCCTTCTTATTAACGCTGGCCTGCAGCAGCTCCACAAAATCTCCGATGAGGCCGCCCAGCTCCTTCTCTCCCTTTATCAGGGCCGCGTATTTGATAGAATTCAGTGTATTGTACATAAAATGAGGGGTGATCTGATACTGCAGCGCCTCAAGCTCCGCGTCCTTTTTCAGTCTCTCCTCCTCGATCACCCTGGCGATCAGATCCTCCAGGTTGTCAAGCATGTGGTTAAATTCCCGGCAAAGGGTTCCGATCTCATCCTCTGTGGTCACATCCACCCGAAGGCTCAGATCACCTTTGCTGACCTTTTCCACGGTATCTGTCATATTTTTAATGGGTTTATACATGGCTCTGGTAATGGATGTGGCAAGAATGCCGCCGATCATGAGAAACAGCAGAAAAATAGCCACCAGAAATATCTGCATCTGCTTCAAATCCCGCAGAACCTCACTTTTCTGAATATCCATATACAGACCGCATTTGGAAAATGCCCCCTGATAGAAAATACGGATCTCCCTGGCATCCTGACTCTCAATACCGCTGGTACTTGGCAGTCGGTCCACGCCCTCATATACCTGCCCCACACTCTCATAATCCTTGCTTGTGACGATCTCCCTGTTTTTATCCAGAATCAGCGCCTTGGACACCTTCTCATCATACACAGGTTCCAGATATTCGTAAAAAAGTGTCCTCTCCTCTGTGTTTGCCAGCATATATCCCAGCACGATGCCGTCATCATCTGTGACAGCCTGAATGCAGGAAAGCTGTTTTCCCGTGTCATGGACCATATCCCCGAACATTATGGGGACTGCTTCCTCGGTCTCCGTCCGGCGTATCTTCTCGATCTCCGCCTCCGGAATATCCCTTTTGCACACAGGATAGTCCTCTGAGGTGACAGCGATCCTCTCATCCGGAAAAATGAAATACAGCGAGCTTAAATCCTTGTATTCTGTGCGGTAATTTCTCAGAAGTTCTGCAATCCCATCCAGGGCTTCACCGCTATGTGATGACCTGTATTCTTTTATGTATTGGACCATATTTATATCGCTGGCTGCTTTTACGTTGATATAGTAAATTTCCTGGAGGGAATCATCCAGGGAGGTAACCGTCTGCTTTACCCTGCCGTAAAGGTTCGTGGAATAATTCTCCTCTATCATCCCTGCTGATTTAAAATAAAATACCACAGTGATAGAACAGGCGGTCACTATGGTCACCACCAGAATTGCCAGCAGCACCTTGCTTCTGATACTTTGCAGCATACTCTCTCCTTTGCCGTTCATACATTCTGACGCACGTCACTTATGCGTACATTATAACATAGAACCCATTAGAAATCACGCCTCCGAAGACTTCGGTAAAGAATGTTACTGTTCACTGCGTGCCCAGCAACACGCTTCGCGGGACAGTGGCGTGTGAACAGTAACAAAAGAATAACAGAAGTGTGCCGCTAAAAAAGCAGCACACTTCCGGTCTATAGAGGTCTTCCTGTAAACAATATAGGAATACGGATCAATATTCGATTTTAACAATACCGCCTTTTTTCCATGCTTCTGTGGTAGCGAAACCAATCTGGGTAGATTTTGTTCCGTCGTATACAGTCACTTCCGGTTTTCTTCCGGATTCTACACAGTTGATAAACTCCTGCATCTCAAGCTGGTAGGACTCTGCGAATCGCTCCGGGAACCCGCTTACACATTCAACCACTGCACCGTTCTTGTCGTAGATCATGCACAGATTCTTCTCCGGAACCGGACTGATACGCAGGGAGCCTTCGGTACCGATGATCTCTGTCTCAACATGGTAACCATGAGCTGCAGTACGTCCCACATGTACAAATCCCAGTGCGCCGTTTTCACAGCGGTACATAGCTACACCTGTCTCGTCATCCCCTGCTTCTTTGAATTCCGGATGTTTGAAGGTCGCGCCTGCAGCGTAAACTTCAACAGGGTCGGAACCTAAGAACCATCTCATCAGGTCAATATCATGAATCGCCATGTCAATGAAGATACCGCCGCTGGTAGCCGCGAACTTGATGGCGCCCTCCACCAGTGCTTCCGGGTCAATCCCTGTTGCCTTTACCATGTAAGGAGTTCCGATTGCGCCCTCCTCGATTTTCTTCTTTGCATACGCATAGGATGGGTCAAAGCGGCGCATAAATCCCAGGAAAAATGCCAGCTCCGGATGACGCTCAACAGCTTCCTCTGCCAGCTTACATTCCTCCACCGTAACACCAAGGGGTTTGTCGGAGAAAACGTGCTTTCCTGCGTCAAGAGCTGCCGCGATCTGCCAGCAGTGCTCACCGCTTGTAGTTACGATAGCCACAGCATCAATGTCTGCCTTTTCCAGCATTTCACGGTAATCAGAGTAAACATCCTGGACACCCAGTTCCTTCTTTGCATATTCCAGCTCTGCCGGCATGATGGAGCAGGCCGCTGTCAGCTCTGCATTCGGAATCTTGAATGCGATGTTGTTTGCGTGTACTTTACCTAATCTTCCTAAACCTGCGATACCTACTTTTACTTTTTTCATGTTTTTACCTCTTTCTTGATAATTAAATAATTGAAATTTATATTGAAATTTACAGCAACACATATATCACTCAGACTGACAGCTTGTCACATAATCCCAAATCAGGTCTGCTGCCTTCTGTACGGAAAATCTGCTTGTGTTGATCATCAGATCATAGTTCAGAGGGTCTCCCCACTTCTGTCCTGTATAATAGTTATAGTAACGCTCACGTGTCTTATTCTCTTTTTCCAGTTCCTTTATGGATTTGTTCCCGTAAAATTCCTTTGCCCGCTCTCTTCGGAATTCCTCATCTGCGTAGATGAAGAAATTGTAGCATTCCGGAAATTCTTTTAAAACCACGTCCGCACATCTTCCCAAAAATACAGCGCTCTCCTTCTCCGCGATCCTGCGGATAACTTTTGCCTGTTCCCGATACATTTTATTATAGGAAGGAATGGATTCATATCCCAGGGAATTCACACCCTCCATAAAGGAACCCATGCTGTTATCCGGCATTTTATAAGACATATCCAAAATGGTATCCATATCCATGTCTGAATCGCCCAACTTCTCTGCTGCCAGGTACAGAATCTGTCTGTCATAGCAGCGGGTCTCCATTTTCTTTGCAAGCAGCTCTGCAATTTCCTTGCCGCCGCTGCCATACTGACGGCTGATGGTAATCAATGTACGTTCTTTCATATCTTATAACTCCCCTCTTGACTCACGTTCGATCAACTCTTTCATAATATCCGGGTACATCCTATCTAATTTGTACAGAGCAAGTGTGATAAATGCCACTGCTGCAATAAGAATCGGTCCGAATTTATAAATATTTACGATCATGTTAAGTGCTGTTTCCGGCTGGGCTGCGGTTCCCACAGAGGAGCTTACATAACCTGCCAGGGAGAGAAGCCCTGTCATAGCTGCAGATGCAAGACCTGCGCCTACCTTTGTTCCGATAGAACCGCCGGCAAAAATAAGGCTTTCCTGTCTGATGTGTGTTTTCCACTGTCCGAATTCCACTACATCACCTACCATACCGAATACAACCGCATTCAGCGGAGCCAGGCCGATGGCACGTGCCACACAGCTCATTACCATCCACGGGAAGCTGTATGGATTTAAGAAGAACAGAAGCTGTCCTGCCAGCGCGATCAGTGAACCCACAAGAGCAATATTACGTTTTCCGAATTTACGAATCAGCGGTGTACAGGCGAAGATGCCTGCTACCAGTGTCAGTGTCTCTGTCAGAAAAAGAGCACTGTACATCCATGTATCATTTCCGAATATGTATTTGCAGTAGTACGGTAAAATGGTTCCTGAGATACCGAAGGAAACGCTCTGTACCATCCATAATACCAGAACTGCCCAGAAATACTGGTTTTTAAAAAGTGCTGCAAATCCTTTTCCAAGGGGTACTTTCTCTGCTTTTTCCTTTGCCTCGATCCTTACGGTCTCTTCACATTTGAAGAAGCATACCAGAAGAAGAATCAGTGCCAGCACTGCCCAGATGGACATGGTCTTAACCCATGCTGCCTGATCATCTCCGAAAAGTTTAACGATTGGAAGTGTACAGGTGGCTGCAATGATCTTACCGATGGGAGAGAGTCCCATTCTCACAACACTCAGCATATCTCTCTCAGAAGAAACCCTGGTCATCATGGCTGAGAGGCTTCCGTAAGGAAGATTGATGGCTGTATAACATACAGTTGTACAGAAATTATAAGTTACAAACAGATAAAGGAACTGAAGCATTCCTGTGGTATGCGGCACTGTAAACAGCAGAACTGCTGACAATGCGAAGGGTACGCTCATCCAGAGGATCCACGGTCTTGATTTTCCCCATTTGGAATTGGTACGCTCTACGATAACACCCATGATAAGGTCAGACACACCGTCAAAAAGCCTTGACAGCAGCATCATCAGGCCTACAGTAGCCGGGCTGATTCCCACATAGTCTGTGTAGAACAGAGTAAGCAGCGTGCCGATCATTCCGAACACAACGTTGCACGCCACATCACCGCTGGCATAAGACAGTCTGGTTCCCCACGACAGCTTTCCTCCGGTTATTTTCTGTGCTAATTCTTTTCCCATTTTGTTTCCCTGCCTTTCTTTGAATCATCCTTTTGATGATTTTATTTTACCTTTTTGCAGGGAAAATCCTAGTAATAGAAATTTTAGATTCCATAGTTTTATTTTTACGTGTTTTCCTGTGGCATTCTAAAAATATTGCTATTTTTGGGTACAAATCAGCAGCCAACCGGAAGACAGGGATTATTTTTTGATTTTTGTGTCATTTTTTTAGGTTCTGATAATCTTCCACGTTTTCCCGGGTCAAAATTTGTGTATCCAAAATCTTTTCACGGTCCTGTTTGATTCCTTTTTTATCATTCACTATATATTTCACGGTCTCATATCCAATCTCATAGCCGGACTGGGCTCCCAGCACAGTGATGCGCCCTTCCTCCACTGCCCGGATCGCGTCCTCCTGGTCATCCAGGGTAGCTATGGCAATGCCGCTCCCCCTGGTAGCTTCCGCAAGTCCCAGGGCAGTGACGGCACTGGTGGTCATAATCCCATCCAGATTCGGATAATTGGCCTGGATCTCCTCCATCTCCTGCTCCGATACGCGCAGGTTGCTGTATCCGCTCTTCTCCACCTCTATATGGATATCCGGTTCCTGCTCCATGTATTTTTCAAATCCGGCGATCCGTTTCTCATGGGATGTCTGCTGCCTGCTGCCCGCAATGATGGCAATGTTCCCCTTGTGCTCCATCTTATCAGCCAGCACTCTGGCAAGCTCATACCCTACCGTCTCATTGTCAATGCCTATGTAGGGGACCTCCACATCCGCGATAGGGGTGTCATAGGCATACACCGGAATCCCCATTTCCAGGGCCTGGGCATAGTAATCCTGATTATCGTAAGAATCAATGGGGGATACCGCCAGGGCATCCACCTGCATTTTCAGCAGGTCCTGTATCATTTTTTTCTGTATTTTTTTGTCGGTCTCCGTATCCGGGGACAAAATGACTGTCTTCACGTTCCTCTCTTTGGCAGCCTTCTCCATACCTGCATTGACAGACATCCAGTATTCGCTGTTCCTGGATTTTGTCACGACCCCGATAATGAACTCCTGCTCCGGTTCCCGCACATCCCTGCCGGCACAGCCGCTGATGCATAAAAGGCTGAGAGCTGCCAGAAAAAGCTTTGTTATACTCTTTCGCATTCCACATTCCCTCATAATTGTTTTGTTTTCAGTTTATCATTTTCGCCAAGTAGTTACAAGATGGCAATGTTTTTTGGATGGTGGCTTGTTTTTTGTGGGGTGGCTGGTATGGGGACAGCCTCATGGAGCGGGCGGGGTGGGATAGCTGGTATGGGGACGGCCCGGTGGAGCGGGCGGGGGTCTCCTGTGGAAGCCAGCTTCGTTCCCCTTCAACTAATCGCTAACTGCGACTAAGACGCTCAGTAAAGACTTCGCGCCTAAGTCTTAGTAAGCGATGGATTTTCAGGCTCTCTACCGCAATGTCTTCCACAGGAGACCCCCGCCCGCTCCACCAGTCCTGACATTCTATAGCGAAAAAATCCCTCTATCCGATACTGTTTGCTCTCAGAACAGAAAAGAAAACTCTTTTCCCTATACTGATTCTCTTTCGGAAAACAAAAAAACCTTATAACCCTTGAACTAGCAGAATAATTACGGGTATCCGCCCATCAACAACCGCTTTACGATTGGGCGAATACCTGCCGCTGCTATGCTTATACATAATCTGCCCAATAAATACACTGACCTGACGGAACACTGACACACTTTTCTCACAAAAGAATCAACTTTTTCTACACCGCAAAGTTTTAACTACTTCAACCTTTTCCAAATACTTTAGCACTAAAAACTACTATAACTAACGGGGACGCCGAAGAACAGGAAGTGGATGGAAGCGGGCCGGGGAAGGGATATGCCTGGGAGCGATGTCTCAGTGGAGCGCCGGGGAGATCCACCTGCCCCAGTTACTTAATGAAGAGGCCATTGCCGATGAATTTAGTAAATGGGAGCAGGTTAGCTCCCCGGCAGCGGAACGCTTCGCTCCCAGGCATATCCCTTCCCCGGGCCGCTTCCATCCACTTCCGTCCGCCTTCTGATCCACCTTCATCTCACACAAAAAAACCCCAGAACCGACAATCCATCGGTCCCGGAGCTTCACCACCTTACGGAATCAAATTACCACAGATTTCTATAAATCTGTTTCACATCATCCTCCGTAACTTCTCTCATCGTATTCTGCGGACTACCACTGTCCATGGCATCGAACGCCATCTTATCAATCACCTTAAAGAACTCATCCTTATCAATACCAAATTCACCCAATGTAGGTGTCTCCAGCTCTTTTGTAATAGCTTCCACTGCTGCAAGGAACTTCTCACTTGCCTCTTTATCGGAATCTGTATCCACTGCAACACCCACTGCGCGTCCCAGGTCTGCAAAGCGGTCATATGCCCCTTCCAGAGCAAAGGTCAGGCATTCTTTCAGCAGCATGGCATTGGAAAGGCCGTGAGCTACATGGAACAGAGCGCCGATCGGACGGCTCATTCCGTGAATGATGGTGACAGATGCATTGTTAAATGCAATACCAGCCTCCAGAGCAGCTACGGACATCTGTACTCTGGCCTCCTCATTGCTGCCGTCCTTGAATGCAGCCGGCAGATATTTGAAGATACGTTTTACTGCTGACATGGCAAATGTATCGGAAAGTGTCTGTGCTTTTCTGGATGTGTATGCCTCCACTGCGTGGCATAAAGCATCGAGACCTGTGGCTGCTGTGATTTTAGGCGGTGCCGTCATGGTGAACTGCGGATCAATGATCGCCAGGCTTGGCATCAGGACTTTGCCCTTTAACAGCATTTTGATATTTTTCTTTGTATCTGTGATGATCGTAAACTGTGTTGCCTCGGAACCTGTTCCGGCTGTGGTCGGAATCGCTACCATAGGAGGCATCTCCACATCAATCACTTTGCCCATGTAATCGGAAATACATCCGCCGTTTATAACCAGAGAACCGATGGCTTTCATGGAGTCAATGGGGCTTCCTCCGCCCAGAGCCACTAAAAAGTCACAGCCTTCCTCTTTGTATAATTTCAGGCCGTTTTCAATCATGGTATCTGTGGGCTCGCCTACGATCTCAGAGTAAATGGCATATTCTACTCCCTGGTTTTTCAGGGCTGCCTCAACTTTTGCGCAGTTTCCCAACTGAATCATCACTTTATCTGTAACAATAAGGGCCTTTTTTCCAAGTCCTTTTAATACTTCCTCTGCCATATTTAATGCGCCTGAACCGGAAATGATCTGACCCGGTACGATAAATTCTCTTGCCATAATCGTGTTCTCCTTTTTCTTTTCTATATTTTATGAAATGTCTGTTTGAATACTAAAATTCTGCGTCGTGCAGCCAGGTATACCGCTCGTCTTCACAGCGGTCTGTCTGCAGCCACGGATTACCCTCAATGTGGCGGATCATCCAGCAGGTGTACATCTGAAAGCCGGGAGCCACTGCCTGGGGATGCAGTTCACCACCCGGGATCGCTGAAAAGCTTCCGTCTGTGCTTTTGAAAACCTGGTCACCCACAAAGCTGGCACCAAAGCCTTCCGGACGGTCGAACATAAAGTAATAAGTCTCCGGCTGCGGATGTCTGTGAGGCAGATATCCTGACCAGTTTCCTCTGTCATTGAGAACCTCACCCAGAACCATGTTAGACCAGGGAGCGATATCATGGTCAAAGATGGTGTTGACTCTTCTCTTGGCAACATTTCCGAATTTGCCCTTGCAGGAATAACCCCAGGGAGCATCCTCCGGTTTGTATAATTTTGCTGCAAACTCTGTATCATTCTTTGTACACTGTACTAAAATCTCGGAATCTGCCTCTGCAGTTACGCTGACTTCTGTTCCTGTACACACATGAACGCACCAGGGGCCTTCTGTAAATACATCTTTTCTGCTGACAGTCTCCTTGTTTCCATCCCATGCATAGGTGATGTTTCCGGAGAGCAGAAGTACAGCCAGCTCCTCCCCGTCCCTTTTGAATGATCTTGTCTCACCGGCTTTCATGCGGTAAACACGGATGTCCATCATCATGTCTTTATATTCGTTGTCATAGGTTGTCAGAATCTTTTCACCGTTTGCGTCAAATTCCGGGTATCCGAACACTTTTCCCATATCTAAATATCCTCCTTGTCTTGTATGCTGTTATCCTGCCATAGCCGGGATAACCGGCTGCAGCATCTGGTTTTGCCGCACCGGCCCGATTTCCCTGCACTGCCGCAGACATTCCGTTCAGGGAATGGAGGGCTGTGCCAAGGGCGGATGGGTCCGTGCGGCATCCTGTGTTTATATAAAATTAATAAGCTCTGGACTCATTACGTCCTGTCATAACGCCTTCGCATGCTTTCTTTACACTGTCCTTGTCAGAAGTTGTGGCAATACCCACATTCCACCAGGATTCATAACCGTCTGTCATGGTTTTCGGAATTACCTTCAGATCAAAGAGACAGGCAATATCCTGTTTCTTCGCATCCTCAAGAGCGGCAACCAGTTCAGCGATGGTCCTGCAGGTATACGTCTTCAGGCCATAGCCCTCGCCGATTTTTGCGTAGTCTACAGGAATCAGGTCCCCGGTCGGTTTCTTGCCATCTGTATAACGGAACTCTGTGGCAATACTGCCGATACCGTGATTCATTTCCAGATTGTTAATGCAGCCGAATCCGCAGTTATCGAATACCAGGATGTTTACTTTCTTTCTCTCCTGCATGATCGTCATTATCTCGCTGTGAAGCATCTGGAAACTGGAGTCTCCTACCACACAGTATACTTCATTGTCCGGCTCAGCAAATTTTACGCCCAGAGTGGCAGCCACTTCGTAGCCCATGCAGGAATAGCCGTACTCTGCATGATATCCGCCTCTCTTGTCTGTTTTCCACATACGCTGCATACAGCTTGGCAGGGAACCGCCTGCTGTGATGATGGTAGCGTCCTTGTCAATCGTTTTATTGATAGCAGCCAGTGCTGCAGTCTGTGTGATCTTACCATTTGTGAGTTTTACGAACTCAGGAACGGTTCTCGGGTCTCTGGCCTTGATGATCGGTTCAAAGTCATCACCTGTGTATTCGATTCCGGCCAGGCGGTCCCACTCTTTGTCCCATGCTTCTTTGGCAGCTTCGATTTCTCCGTTGTAGGAAGAAACATATCCTTTGGCACGCAGCTTCTCTGCCAGAGCTTCCACTGTCACTTTCGCGTCACCGATGGCTTTTACAGCGTCCATCTTGTATGCATGGTATCTGTTGTTGTTGATGGTCACGAATTTCACGTCTTCATTTCTGAATAAATGTTTGGAGCTTGTTGTGAAGTCGGAAAGTCTGGAGCCTACTGCTATCACCACATCCGCGTCTTTTGCAATGACATTGGATGCCAGGGTTCCTGTCACACCGATACCGCCCAGGCAGTAAGGGTTGCTGGTCTGGCACGCACTTTTCCCTGCCTGGCTCTCGCCAAAGGGAATGTGAAACTCCTCACAGAATTTTTCAACGGTCTCGCCGGCTTCTGAATATTTCACACCGCCGCCTACGATAAGCAGTGGTCTCTTTGCTTTTGCAATGATTTCGGCTATATCTTCCAGCTCTTCTTCCACAGCCACCGGACGGGTGATCCTGTGTACGCGTTTCTCGAAGAAATAATCCGGGTAATCATAAGATTCCCCTTCCACATCCTGAGGAAGTGCGATACAGCATGCACCTGTCTCTGACGGGTCTGTCAGCACGCGCATTGCGTTGATCAGCGCTGTCATAAGCTGCTCCGGACGGGTGATTCTGTCCCAGTATTTGCAGACCGGCTTGAACGCATCGTTTGTTGTGGTAGCCAGGCTGCTGCTCTGCTCTAACTGCTGCAGAACCGGGTCAGGCTGTCTGGATGCAAATGTATCTGCCGGAAATACAAGAAGCGGAATATTATTTACAGTTGCTGTGGCACAGGCAGTTACCATATTGGCAGCTCCCGGTCCTACGGATGAAGCACAGGGAATGATGCTCTTTCTGTTGTTCTGTTTTGCAAATGCTGTTGCCACATGGCACATACCCTGCTCATTTCTTCCCTGCATAACTCTTAACTGTCCCGGATTGGTATCCAGTGCCTCTCCCAGGCCTACTGCAATGCCGTGTCCGAAAATGGTGAAGAAACCTTCCACGAATTTTGTTTCCACACCGTCCATGGATACATACTGATTATCTAAAAACTTAACGATAGCCTGTGCAACCGTCATTCTTGTTGTCTTTGCCATGATTAATCTCCTTTCATATACCGGGCAGGCGCTGCCTGCCACATGGGCGAGGGGGGAAACTCCCGGCCCGCCCCGCAGTCAGTGTTTATGTTAGTATCTATGTCAACGGTTGTCTGTAACCGCTATGACGCTGCGTTTCCGTACGGTCAGCGCAGTAAGTGCGCAGACCTGTCAAAACCATTATACTCTTGCGATCATTTCGCCGAATTTTTCTTTTTCCTCTTTGATGAATGCGTGCACTGCATCCGGTCCCGGAAGGGAATCGGAACAGTTGTTGCTTCTGACCATCATGGAAGCCTCTGCGGAACCGAATTCCAGACAGTCGATCACTTCCCATCCCTGATACAGTCCGTATAAGAAGCCTGAACCGTATCCGTCGCCGCCGCCGAAGCCTTTTCTTGCGTCAACCGGGAACGGTTTGATGGAGTATTTCTGTCCGTCACAGGTGTAAGCGGTGGAGCCCTTCATGCCGTGTTTGATCACAACGATCTTGGCGTTGTAGCTCTGCCACAGGGCTGCGGATTCTTCATCTGTCATGCCCGGCTGGATCAGCTTCTCAGTCAGGTCAAACTCTTCTCTTGAGCCCATGATGATGTCTGCTTCTTTTGCTACCATGGAATAGTAGATTGCGATCTCATCACTGTTCTTCCAGTTATACTCTCTGTAGTCAATGTCAAAGATGATCTTCGTATTATTTTTCTTTGCCAGCAGAACGGCTTTGATGGCTGCTTCTCTTGATGGACTCTCAGCCAGCGCTGTTCCGGAGATCAGGATTGCCTTTGTCTGTTTTATGTATTCCTCATCAATGTCATCCACATGAAGCTGTAAATCAGCGATGCAGTTTCTGTACATCAGAATGCTGCTTTCCTTTGGTGACAGCATCTCGGTAAATGTCAGGCCCAGCTTCTCGCCGCCGGTGCATTTTGTGATGTGTGAGGTATCAATACCCTGCTCATCAAAATAATCCACTACATACTCGCCAAACTGGTCATCGGAAACCTTTCCCAGGAATCCTGCTTTCATGCCGTGTCTTGTAACACCTACAGCGATGTTGGCCGGTGAACCGCCTACGAACTTCTCAAACATATGCACTTTTTTCAGAGGTTTAAACTCCTCTTTCACCTGGTCATTGTAAGCCGGGTTAAAGTCGATTGCCACACGGCCCAGTAAAACCAAATCCATTGGTCTGCTCTGATCAAATTCTACATACTTCATAAAAACTTTCCTCCTGTTTTTTTCATCCATGTTTGCGTGCTTTTTATTTATGTGTGCGTTTTACGTGCTTTCCTTTTGTGCTTTTATAGTATCACACGCACATTAAATGTGCAAGCACTTTTTTTATTTTCACAACCTTTCTATTTTGTGCACAATTTTAAGAGTTGGTTTTGTAGCATTTTCACAATAATATATGCGTGCTTTTCATTGTGTGCTTTTTAGGCAGCAAATCCGGCAGGGCGTTATATCCGATAAGGCGTTATATCCGACAAGGCGCATACCATGGCTGCTCTGTTTTATCTTCCTATGTAACGCAAAAAGAGTCCGGTTTCCCGGACTCCCGTTCCCGTCCCTGCCGCAGCACGGACCTGTTACAGATTATATTTTGTCTTTATATTGATCTCTGTATACATATATTCTTTTTCCGGCATTCTTCCTCTTCTCAGCATATCAGACAGAATGGAAAGCGCCCGGTACCCCTGGTCGTATCCCTCCTGGTCAATGAGAAAGTCCACGGTGCCTTCCAGAAGCGCCTTCTCATTCTTTGGTGTCAGGTCATAGATGATCACATACGGACGCTTTTCCAGGCTCAGCTTGTCAAATGCCTTTCTGACTCCCGCCTGCCCGCCGGAGGCCACAAAGATGCCCTCCAGATCCGGGAATGCCGACATGGAGTTTACGATGATCTTCTCCACTTCATCTGTGTGGTCAAAACTGCTCTGCACCCCCACCAGATCCATTTCCGGAAAACTCTTCTTCAGTTCCTCCACAAAACCGTCCACCCTGCGGCTGCCGGCGCTGTTGGAAAAATATCCGGTGATAACCAGAACCTTTCCCTTGCCGCGCATCATCATCCCCATGAGTCCTGCTGCGGTCTGTCCGCTTTTCCAGTTGTCAAGGCCCACAAAGCAGCAGCGTTTTGTTCCCACAATATCGGAATTAAAAGTGACCACCGGTATGTTCTTCTCCTCGGTCAGCTCATTCAGCTTCACCCTCACCTTATCGCAGTCCACCGGCATCACAGCCAGCGCGTCCATGCCTTCCTCCTCCAGCTCTGTGATCGCACGCATCTGCTCTGCCTCATCCACAGAAGCGTTCTCTTTTATGAGCACTTCCACGCCCTGATCCGCCAGCTTTTTCGCCGCATCCCGGATTCCCTTGTTGACCTGGAGCATAAAGGAGGACTGGGATAGCTGTGTCACGACTCCGACACGCTTTCCCCTGCCGCTCTGTTTTCCTGTGCTGTCCGCCTTTTTCCTGTGTTTTGGCACATATCCGATCTCATCTGCGATCTGTTCTATTTTCTTAGCCACTTCGGGGTTGATCCTCCCCCGGTTGTTCAAAGCCCGGTCCACAGTTCCCCGTGACACCCCTGCCAGCTCCGCAATCTGTTGTATTGTCCCCGCCATAATCCGCCTCCGGAAATTTTTATAAGAATATTTCGCACGCAAAACACACGTTTTCCCAATATATAGCACGCGTTTTTTCTATTATATCCTTTTGCACGCTGTTTTACAAGCAGTATCTTTAAAATTAAGGCTGATTTTTATGCAGCATCTCATATAATTCCAATACCATGACAGAAAGCTGCATATAATTCCTGGTATAGGCGTCATCCAGATCGGATTCCAGAAACTCTTTTATTTTCCTGATTCTGTATAATAAGGTATTTCTATGAATATAGACATCCTGTGAGGTATTCAGTACGGAGCGCTCATGTTTCAGATAAGAGGAAAAGGTAGCAAACAGGCCGTCCTTCTCCTCCTGTTCCCTTAACCACAGTCTTCTCACATCCGGATGGCAGGCATACACCATATCCTCCATATCGCCTGACAGAAGGATATGGTCTGCTGCCGCCTTATAAAAATCAAAAATACGGTCTGTTTCCCCGGAAAACCATGTTTTCATATTCTGCGCAGATTTTGCCTGTCTGTATAAATGCCATACGTTATAAATCCCTTCCATCCAAAGACTCATGCTCACATCAGCCTCTGTCTGCTCCAACAGAAGCCGTACGCGTTCCCTCTTAAAGCTGCCGCATTTACTGAGATTCCATATGAGAACAAAAGCATTCTCACCGCCTACGATCCTGCTCTCCGGAAATATATTCATAATCGTAGTCCGCAGGACCTCTGCTGCCTTTGCCGACATTTCCGTTCTCTTTGGACACACCAGGACAATCTGGTATTCGTCTGAAACCTTCCAGCCGGCATAATCAAGTTTCCTTGCCAGCTTTTCATCATCCACGGCATCCCGGTTCAGAAGACTGAAGAATACAGAATTTTCAGCGTTCTTCTCCTTTTCTCCCTCCTTCTTTTCCAAATGCTGATGCATAATGTGCAGAAGCATCTCCAGTATCTGATAATCCCCGTAATTCAGCGGTCTTTCTTTTTCTATCACATTGATCCTCAGAAAAAATTCATTTTGGTTTATAAGGGCACCGGTGATTCCTTCACAGTTTAAAATAGTTCCTTTAAAATGAAACGGCAGTATTTTCTCATACTCAAAATCGTGGTCAGGATAGTAAGATTTCATATATTCCAGAGCCTGAATGGAGGAATAACCGTGGCGTGACAGATAGGCCCACTCCCTGTCCACGTCATTCTCCCCATACTGGGAACTCATCCCCAGAACCTTGCAGTCTGCATCAAACATGATCATAGGATTGTGGAAGACACGGAAACAGGCATCCACCAGGTCCTGATATGACCTCTGAAGCACCAGCTCCAGAATATTCTGCTGCCAGTCATCATAAAAGTCAAACACACTCTGGATGATATCAAAACCCTCCGCCAGATTCACATCCCGGAGCCTGATGCTGCCGGATTCCGCAGCGCATATGGTATCACTGCCCTCTGCATAGATATATGCACAGTCTGTGGCGTACACAAGTCTGGCACTTTTCAAGACCGGCGGGTCGCTGTCACTTAAATTTATCTCCATATCAAGAAAATATATCCTGTTCGCGATCATGTGCATACTTAACTTCATAAAGTTCCCCCCTTGTAATAAAACACGCTGTAGTACTAAAGTAAATCATACCATAAAACGTCAAAAAAATACATAATTCGACACAGACAATTAATTTGTGCTTATCACACCAAATGAGACCTCTATTTTTTCTGTTTTTTGTGCGCTCATCTCCTATTTTTATCTTTCAATTCATTTTATAATTCAATTAATTCAGAAATCTGTGTGCACAGTCTCTCGAATCATCTGCTTCTAATATAGAAAGAGGTGAATCATTATGAAAGTTTTGATCCTTGGAGGATTCCTTGGTTCCGGAAAGACCTCGCTCCTGCTGCAGCTTGCCTATTACATAACCGGACATGCCTTAAATGATAAAAAATATCAGGTTGTGATATTGGAAAATGAAGTCGGGGAGGAAGGCATTGATGACAAGCTGCTGCGGGGAAACGGATATCAGGTTGAAAACCTGTTTTCCGGATGTGCCTGCTGCACCTTGTCCGGCGAATTGCTGTCGACCGTCAGTAAGATTGAAAAAGAACTTCAGCCGGACTGGCTGATCCTGGAGACCACCGGCCTGGCCTATCCCCATCTGATCCAAAAAAACCTGGCTGACAGCATGGCCCTCTCCTCCAGAATCTGTATTGTGGCTGACGCTTCACGCTGGGAACGTCTCCTTGTACCGCTTCATGAACTGATCACAGGCCAGCTTATAAACGCGGATACCGTACTGATCAACAAGATGGACCTGGTCACACCGGATACGCTGAAAGCAGTCGAACGGCAGATACAGGATATGGGCAGGGTTCCAAAGATTTTCCGGACTTCTGCAAACCAGCCTGTTTCCCACTGTATTTGGGATTTTATACTGGAGGGTGATTCTTATGAATGAAATATCCCACGAAGCTACACACGGACATGACCACCACAGCCACACCCATGAGCATCACGAACACGCCTCCCAATCTCTGCGCAGGAATAACACGATCATCACTCTGAACGCCTATACACAGGATGAGGCCAGTGTTATTTCTCTGGAATGGAGCTCCTGCGAGGATGTAAAACAGACGGAGATCCTGCTGAAACAGCTCTTTAAAAACATTGCCCGGAATATCACCGAACAAAACGGCATCATAGGCCATATCAAAGCATCCATGGAGCGCAGTGAGGTCATTATGATATCCCTCACGGATACGGAAGCAATGAAAAAGGAGGCTCTGTCTCCAACCATAAAAATACATGCTGCAGTCATTGCCCTCTTCATAGATAAAAAGATCTTGACACAGATCGTAGAGTCTGCAATTGACAGCAGCCCCTTATTCTCCATCTGACCACAAGGGAGGAATCACTATGGCAGAAAAGAAAAAATACACTTTAATGAATACTGTGGCCGTGTTGTCTGTCAGTACCCTGTTATATCTGGCAACCATCAACGCGTCATCTCTGGCCTACATGGTCAAGGAATTTCCGCAGTATGATGTCACTACCGTAAAGCTGTTCTCCACCATCCCGTCCCTTATGATGATCGTCTGCTCTCTGATGTCCGGTAAGCTGATACAGATTTTTCCTATTAAGAAAATTGTGATCGGCTGTGCCTGTATTATGTTTGCTGCAGGTTTCGGAACTTATTTCGTATTTAATCTGCCGGCTATCCTTGTTATGAGGGTTATCTACGGCATGGGGTCAGGAACGGTTTTCCCGCTGGCCAACGCGATCATTCAGCAGTTGTATGAGGGCGAAGAAAAGGCCCGGCTTCTGGGGTTTCGAGCTGGGTTCGGTGCATTGTTCGGTGCTGCCGTCACTATGGTGGGCGGCTGGCTGACCTCCTTTGGATGGCGGCATGCCTTCTGGGGCTATCTGTTTGCAATCCCGGTTGCACTCCTGGTACTCTTTTTCTGCCCCTCCAATGAACCGATCAAAAAGGAACGCACCGCGGCAAATGCCGGAGAAAAAAAGTATACCAGAAAGACCTTCTATGTTCTCCTGTTTGCCATATTTTTTAACGCATGTATGATGTCATTTAATGTGGAACTGTCACTTGTCATAACCGGAGAGAGCATCGGAGGTGCCGGCCAGGTTTCTATGGTTGCATCTACCAATACTATATTTGCATTTATAGCCGGTCTGATCTTCGGAAGTCTGCACAAAAGGACACAGCGGTATATGGCTGTCATTTCCACAGGGCTTGTGGGACTGGCGCTGGCGATTCTTTGTTTTGCCCAGAATTTCGCCCTGTTTATTATGTGCGGAGCAATCTTCGGCCTGGGATTTGGCTTTTACAACCCCACTTACAACCTGCTCATTGCAGGGACAGCGGCAAAACCCAAATTCGGTTCCCAGGCGATCGCTGTGTATACAAGCTGTGTGGGGCTCGGACAGTTCCTCTCCCCTTATCTCATCAACGGTGTGAAAAATCTGCTGAACCTGAATGTTTTGAGGGCTGAATGGCGGATTACCGCAGTCTCCACACTTTGTCTGGTACTTGGCGCCACCATCTATATCGTAGTCACCGGCGGCAACAAGAAGACTTCCCGGGCCTGAACAAACGGATACTCTCTGTGCTTCATCTATAAGAAGGAGGTAATATTATGTTAACTGAAAAAGATAACTATCTGATGACTCTGCGCGGTGAAACCCCGGAATGGATACCAAGGCTTCTGATTCCGTCCCCGGGACATGCTCCGGCTACCGCCTGGGTTGGGCCCGGATTCCTGAACGCCCGCAAGACGCCTATGGGCGGCTTTGATATCTGGGGTGTGGAATACGTTGCCACAAAGGAAACCGGCTATATGTCCCTGCCTAAACCGGGCCGCTTCATACTGGACGACATCTGCCACTGGCGTGATGTCATCAAGGCTCCTGATATTTCACATATTGACTGGGAAACCATGGCGAAAAAGGATCTGGAGCGTGTTGACAGAACACAGACATCCGTGACTGCCACCATACATGTTGGATACTTCCAGCAGCTCATGAATTTTATGGGATTTACAGAAGGCCTCTGCGCCATGCTGGAGGAACCGGATGAAGTCATGGCGCTGTTTGAGTATATGAATCAGTTCTATCTCCAGATATGCAGCAAAGTCAGGGACTATTACAAACCGGATGTATGGGCGATCACAGACGATACGGCAACTGCAACCAATCCGTTTATCTCTGTGGAGATGTACCGGGAGATGATAAAACCCTTCCATGCAAGCGAAGCAAAATTCGCGCAGGAGGCCGGAATCCCCATTGATATGCACGACTGCGGCCGATGTGAGGATTTCATAGAAGACTGGCGTGACTTCGGCGTATGTGCCTGGAATCCCGCCCAGACCATGAATGACCTGGCAGGTATCAAGAAAAAATACGGAAACAGCCTGGTACTGGAAGGCTGCTGGGATTCCTCAGGCCCTGCAGGCTGGCCGGACACCTCCGAGGAGGTTGTCAGAGCTGAAGTCCGCAAATGTATTGATAACTTTGCGCCGGGAGGCGGCTTTGTATTCTGGGCCAGCACATACGGCGCACCGGATGACGAGGCGATCAAAGCAAAAGCACGCTGGATCACCGAGGAATATGATTCCTACGGAAGAAACTTCTACCGGAAATAATCCCCTGCTTTCAGGGCTGTGCGCGGTTCAGGCTGCGCACAGCCCTTTCCCTGTCTGCCGCGTTCTTTTTCTATCCCGGACGGCATATGATGTAAACAACATCTATTGCGGAGGTCTGCCATGTTAAAGAAACTTCTCAACACAGCCATAACACTGCTCTTCTGCGGTGCCCTCGTCCTCTGTGCCGTCACATATCTGCCCGGTGTCATCTCTGTCAGCAGCACAGTGGGAAGCCGTGAGCTCCCCATATACTGTGTACAAACTGACAAGCCCCAGATAGCCATCAGTTTTGATGCTGCCTGGGGCAATCAGGATACAGCCGCTCTTCTGGATATCCTGGCCAAACACCAGGTAAAGGCCACCTTTTTCATGACCGGCGGTTGGGTTTCCAGTTATCCTGATGATGTAAAAAAGATTTACGAGGCAGGACATGATCTGGGCAACCACAGCGAAAACCACAAATATATGACAAAGCTCAGCGATGAGGAGAAAACGCAGGAACTCATGTCCGTACACAACAAGGTCAAAGAGCTGACCGGCTATGACATGTTCCTGTTCCGCCCTCCTTACGGAGACTATGACAATGATGTGGTAAAAAATGCCCGTGCCAATCATTACTACCCCATACAGTGGGATGTGGATTCTCTCGACTGGAAGGATTACGGCGCTGATGATATCATCAAAAGGGTCACCGAAGATTCCCACCTGGGCAACGGCAGCATTATCCTCTGCCATAACGGTGCCAAATATACCAAAGACGCGCTGGATACTCTCATCACCACACTGCAGGACAAAGGCTATGAATTTGTCCCTGTCTCACAGCTTATCTACAAAGAAAATTACCATATGGACCATGAAGGTCGGCAGATACCGGACTGAAAGAAAGACGGCGTATAGTCATAGAAATGTTCTCCCGGCAGACAGCCAAAATACATTCTATTCCCTATACGCCGTTTTTTTATCTCTGCTCCACCGTCCTCCGGGTCCCCGATTCTCCATGCAGACACTTTATAAAATCCCCGGCAATCTCTTCATTTTATCAGCTGCACGGCTGTCAACGATTTCCTTGCTTAACCCCGGGCCCTGGTCCTTGTATCGGATCACCAGTATATAGGGACCGTTTCGTAAAACAGATATCCGGTAAATCACCTCAGCCGGCACATCGCCTGCCGCAGCTCCGTCTGCTGTTTCCTGTTCCGTAGGAATACCTCTCTGATCACTGTAGCGCCGGATATAGATAGAACCGTCCCAATAATCACCGTCTTCCTCATAACCTGGTCGGTTCTCTGACAATTTCCGTATATAATTCAAGACTGCTTTATATCTGGATTTGTATAAAGTATAGGAAAAGTCCTCCCTGCAGATCTCACTCGGGAATGTGTTGTAGCTTTCACTTTCCAGCAAAATACTGGCGTTTCTCGTATGAACTGACCTCCCTTCCTCTCTATCTTCTGCTTCTTTCTTTTCCGTTTCCTCACCTTCCGCATTCTTATTCCCCGCAAAAAGTTCAGAACATTTCAGGAACGGACCATTTCCGGTCATCCATGTATCCTCCCCGGACGACTCCATATCGAAAATCGTATCTATTTTATACATCCCAAACATCATAATCATTACGGCAGCCATACCGGCTGCTAGGTACCTCCAGCGAAAACCTTTTTTCCTTCTGCTCTGTGAAAAAAGACTCACACTCCAAAAGACAATAAAAAATATTAACAGGTTCGTCAGTGTCCTCCAGTCACGTTCCTGAACAGTCACACGCACCACAGTGATATAGAAAAGTACAACCAACAGCAGGCAAAAAACTTTCTCAGCAATGTCTTTTACCATAAAGACAGAATAAGGTCTGTACAGCACCGGCATTTTCCGTGATAAATTTCTCTTTGCCATCTGACACCAAACCAGATAGGAAACGATACCGGCCAAACCGCCCAAAAGCAGGTACAGTATACAGAACAGCACCAAAATCCCCGCATTACTTTCCAGAAGTGACTTCATTAAATACCCACCCAGTTCCGCACCTCCTGCCAGTACAGGCCAAAAATAAATCAAGGTCCAAAGCACACCCACAAACATCGTAAATGCGGCCTGTTTCCGATACTGGGTCTTCACCGCTTCCATTTTCATTTCCTCATCTGTCTCTATGGGAACGATATCCCTGTTATCGCTCCACAAAATCTGCCTGCACTTCTCAGCACACACAAAATGCCACCCTGCACTCTCACAATAGAACTGAAAATTTCTCGATTCCTCATTCTCACTGCCTTCCCACATGGAAACATCCTTCAGGATGGCAACTGAAAATTTCACATCCTTTGGAGTCTGCCGCTCAAATCCCCAGAAACTCCCCCGGGCGTCTCTCAGCATCCATCCCCGCGCTGCCATTTTTTCAAAGAAGCACTCCATTGCCGGAACGTCCAAAATCCCAAAGCTTTTCCATCTCCAATACAGCATCCCTATCCCCCTCCAATCCGGCGGCCCCGTCCCTGGCCATGGCTAAAATGCGGCGGTACTCCTTTTTCAGGGAGTCATTTCCCTTTTCCGTGATCCTATACCACTTTTTCCGTCCTTCCTGCCTTGTCTCTTCGATCATATCCCCCTCCTGGAATTTTGCCAGAAGCGCATACAGAGTTCCGGGACCAACCTGCACACGCCCGCCCGATAAACCTCTTACTTTTTCCATAATATCCACTCCGCAGCACTCATCCTGAAGCGACATCAGAATATAGTACATGGGCTCCGTCAAACTCTGAAACTGTTCTCTGGGCATACCCGTTTCCTCCTTTTTAAATGTTTTTCTCTTTGATGGTTTTTCCTGACTTTTCCCTGGTTTGGATTCCATTACATCCGGATTCCTGAGTCCCTGATATCGATACTCGATATTTCTTATTTTTATTATAATATCGTATAACGATATTGTCAATCCAAAACGATTCCGGCCAAATACAATTTTTTTGTCGCTTTATGTCAGGAATTACTTGCTTATTTCGGCAACAAACCGTAGAATAGTAATGGTGGCAATGTCCACAAATTTAAAAATGGGGGAATATCATAATGTCTAAAATGGTAGGTACCATATCCCGCGGCGTCCGCGCTCCGATCATCCGTGAAGGTGACAACCTGTCCGAAATCGTAGTGGACTGCGTGCTGGAAGCCGCAAAGAGCGAACCTTTTGAGATTCGCGATAAAGATGTAATCGCTGTCACAGAGGCGGTGGTTGCCAGAGCCCAGGGCAACTATGCCAGTGTGGAACAGATTGCCAAAGATGTACATGAAAAATTCGGCGATGACACCGTTGGTGTCCTCTTCCCGATTCTCAGCCGTAACCGCTTTTCCATCTGTCTGAAGGGAATCGCAAAAGGCTGCAGAAAGATCGTCCTCATGCTGAGTTATCCTTCTGATGAAGTAGGCAATCATCTTGTGGATCTGGATGTCATGGACGAAAAAGGCGTCAATCCATGGACAGACGTACTGTCAGAAGAAAAATACAGAGAATTGTTCGGATACGAAAAACACGTATTTACCGGTGTTGACTATGTGGACTATTATAAAAATGTGATCCGTGAGTGCGGTGCAGAAGTGGAGATCATTTTTGCCAACAATCCCAAAGCGATCCTGGACTACACAAAAAGCATACTCACCTGCGATATTCACAGCAGAGAGCGCACCAAGCGCATCCTGAATGCCAACGGAGCGGAAAAAGTATACGCTCTGGATGATATCATGACACAGAGCATTGACGGAAGCGGATACAATGATACATACGGACTTCTCGGCTCCAACAAAGCCACTGAAGACACGGTAAAGCTTTTCCCGATCCACTGCCAGGAAATGGTTGATTCCATACACAGCTCCATTCTGGAAAAAACAGGAAAACATGTGGAAGTCATGATCTACGGTGACGGCGCATTCAAAGATCCGGTGGGCAAAATCTGGGAGCTGGCTGACCCGGTAGTCTCTCCGGCCTACACAGACGGCCTGAATGGAACACCCAATGAGGTGAAGCTGAAATACCTGGCGGACAATGATTTCGCCGACTTATCAGGAGACGAGTTAAAGGCTGCCATCAAGAATTACATCCAGGAAAAGGACGAGAAGGCAGAAAACCTGAAAGGCACCATGGTAACCCAGGGTACTACACCAAGACGCCTGACAGATTTGCTGGGCTCCCTGGCTGATCTGACCTCCGGTTCGGGAGATAAAGGTACGCCTATTATCTATATCCAGGGGTATTTTGACAATTATACAAAAGAATAGCGGGAATGAAACACCAGGATTATAGTCTTTTATCAGACAGAATCCTGGTGTTTTTCCAATATCCCGCATATTTTATTCTAAGCATACGCATCCTATTGCTGAGGTGATTTTATGGCATCCTATATATCCCCGGCAATCCGGGACAAATTTGAAACTCTGTCCATTGATCTGAAAAACTGTATTCTGGAACGAAATGTCCAATTAGAATCACTGCCTGATTTGATCAAAGTTCTGGAAGATATTGTGGCAGAGTCAGAAGGCAGATAAAAGGCCTGAACACAAAAAGGATTCTCCTCTCAGTAAAAATGAGAAGGGAATCCTTTTTTATTTTATTCCTGCGGATAACAGGACTTGAACCTGCACGTCGTAGACACCAGAACCTAAATCTGGCGCGTCTGCCAATTCCGCCATATCCGCATATCAGAAAAAAAATAGGAACAAGCACTTGCTTGTTCCAGTGAAGCATCGGGGATTCGAACCCCGGACAACTTGATTAAAAGTCAAGTGCTCTACCAACTGAGCTAATGCTCCATAATTAGACTTTGAACTGGGCTAGCTGGATTCGAACCAGCGAATGCAGCAGTCAAAGTGCTGTGCCTTACCGCTTGGCGATAGCCCAAGAGCGCCGTAACGGCAAGGGTGGATAGTGGGATTCGAACCCACGGCCTCCAGAGCCACAATCTGGCGCGCTAACCAACTGCGCTATACCCACCATAATCCATTGTGCGTCTAAAACACACAAGCGTGCTTGAAGGGATTCGAACCCCCGACCCACGGCTTAGAAGGCCGTTGCTCTATCCAGCTGAGCTACAAACACATCCTCGGTTTTGCAACCGAAAGCGGGTGATGGGAATCGAACCCACATATCCAGCTTGGAAGGCTGGTGTTCTACCACTGAACTACACCCGCACGGGCATTTCATGCACTTGTTGAAACATCGGGGTGACAGGATTCGAACCTGCGACCTCCTGGTCCCAAACCAGGCGCTCTAGCCAAGCTGAGCCACACCCCGAAAGGTATCTTACCGTCCTGTGCAAGTGCTCTTGCCTGACGCAAGATAAAATATACCATAGGGAAAGTGAAAAGTCAACACTTTTTTTTAGAATATTTATTTCTATTCCATTTTTTTACAAAATGCCCCGGTTTCCCCTTCATCCATTAGCAATTCCCGTCAAATCATATATGACTGCGGGATGGCATCCTTCAGCGGGACTGAAACTGCCATCCCAGCATTTTTCATTATTTCAGATAATTAATTGTATAGTGAGCTTCTCCATCCCTGTCGATTTCCATGAGGATAAAACTCGGCTCGTGTCCCCACTGTCTGGGATAAGAAATACTCCCCGGATTTAATACCGTCAAGTCATCTTCTATCTTCAGTTCAGGTCTGTGGGTATGTCCATACATGGCTATATCAAAGCCCCTGGCCCGCGCCTCCTCCTCAAGGCGGCTGGTTCCCATGGAAACGCCATAGTAATGCCCATGTGTGAGCAGTACGTGGTAGTCCTCCAGCCACAGTTCCTCCTCTCTGGGAAGGTCTGAAAAGAAATCATTATTTCCCGCCACAATATGTACCGGACAGCCTGAGATCGCTTCTATATAATCCTCATGCCCTTCCACATCTCCCAGATGGATCAGATGCTGTATATTTCCCACCTTTTCCAGAACCTTTTCAAAATTCTCCTCGTGACCATGGGTGTCGCTGACAATTAATACCTTCATATTTGAAAGTCCTTTCCATTTATTATAATAAATGTTCCTTTTCCAGCAAAGCTTTCATACTGCGCAGCGCATTTCCCCTGTGGCTCACGTTGTTTTTCTCCTCAGGCGGAAGTTCTGCAGTGCTGCAGCCCCTCTCAGGAAGGAAAAAGATGGGATCATATCCAAATCCATTTTCCCCTCTCTCCTCATAGCCGATGATACCCTCTATCGTACCCCGCGTCACCAGTTCCCTGCCGTCCGGAAATACGGCGGCTATGGCGCACACAAACCTGGCGGTACGCTTTTCATCCGGTACACCCTCCAGGCGGTCCATGATATTTTGGTTCTTGATCCTGTAAGAAGTATCCTCGCCCATGTAGCGTGCGGAATAGATTCCCGGCTCTTTGTTGAGGTAGTCCACCTCCAGCCCGGAATCATCAGCAAGTACCATCTCACCCGCCAGTCTGCAGACTGCACGCGCCTTGATCAGCGCATTCTCCTCAAAGCTCAGTCCATCCTCCACAATATCGGCCTCAATGCCGGCTTCTTTCATGGACAGGATTTCAACCGGCAGACCTTCCATGATCTCCCGTATCTCTTTCATTTTATTTTCATTGCCGGTTGCAAAGATCAATCTTTTCATCTTTTGTTAACTCCTCTTCTTTTTCGGGGGCTTTGGACCCAGGAACTGATAAAAGTACGTCTTGATCATACCATTGTATATCTTCCTGTTTTTATCCGCTTTTCTTCCTATATATCGCTCTGCATCCTCATAAGCGGTGATCAGATACATGGACCAGGAATCCAGTGCCTGATAGCGCTCCCCAATCGTTTCATAGAGAGACGGCAGATTTTCTTTGTCTTCCAGACGCTCCCCATAAGGAGGATTCGTGACAATAAAACCATATTTCTTAGGATGGCTCAAATCTTTGATATCCCTCTGCTGAAAATGTATCAGCTTGTCAACGCCGGCCCGCTCCGCATTTTCCCTGGCTCCCTTCACCATCTCGGGGTCCAGGTCGTATCCCTGGATATCTGTATCTACGGACAGATCTATCATCCCCTGTGCTTCCTCCCTGACCTCATACCAATGCTTTCTTGATATGAGATGTTTCCAGTCCTCACAGAGGAAATTCCGTTTCATTCCCGGTGCGATATTGGCGGCGATCATGGCTGCCTCAATAGGAAATGTTCCGCTGCCGCAGAAGGGATCCACTAAAATACGGTCCCTGTTCCATGGAGTCAGCATCAGCAGGGCTGCCGCCAGAGTCTCTGTTATGGGAGCCTTACTTGTCATCTGCCTGTATCCTCTCTTGTGCAGGGAAATCCCTGACGTGTCAATACCAATGGTGGCAACATCCTTCATAAAAGCGACACGGATAGGAAAACTGGCACCATCCTCCTCAAACCAGTCCACATGATACACCGATTTCAGGCGCTCTACCATAGCTTTTTTCATAATGGACTGGATATCTGAGGGGCTGAAGAGCCTGCTTTTGACAGAGTTGGCTTTGGCAACCCAGAATTTTCCGTCCTGCGGAATATATTTTTCCCAGGGAAGGGCTTTTGTCTTCTCAAATAACTCTTCAAAAGTGACTGCTTTGACTTTCGCCACCTTTAAAAGTACCCGTTCTGTGGTGCGCAGAAACATATTTGCCCGGACAATTGCCCCGGCATCACCTAAAAACGTTACTTTCCCGTCCTCCACCTCGCTGATCTCATATCCCAAATCCTGTATTTCCCTTTTTAACACTGCCTCCAGACCAAAATGGCATGGTGCGATCAATTCAAATTTTTCCATTATAATTTTAACTCCTTAACAATCTCCCCGCCAAATCCGCGGATTGAGAACAGACCGTCCTCCAGTACCGCATAGGTGGGAATATTTCCTTCCTTGGGAATGGAAACAGAACCCGGATTCAGAATGGTATAATTTTCTTTCTTTTCCGCACGCAGCACATGTGTGTGGCCGTGAATAAAAATATCTCCATTTTTCAGCGGCGGCAGATTCTCTTCATGATATACGTGTCCATGGCTGGCATAAATAGTGCGCTCACCATCCATGATAATACAGTAATCCGCCATAATCGGAAAATGAAGCACCATCTGGTCCACTTCCGCATCACAGTTGCCGCGTACCACATACAAATCATCTCTATGTTCATTGAGCATGGCAATGACTTCTTTCGGTGCGTAATCTTTTGGAAGATCGTTTCTTGGGCCGTGGTACAGCAGATCACCCAACAGAATCAGACGGTCTGCCTTCTCCGCCTTATATGCCTCCAACATCTTTTTACAGTAATAAGCTGAACCGTGGATGTCTGATGCAAACATGTATTTCATAAGTATATTCTCCTCTGTTTTTCCTTAAACTGTCTAATCTACTTTATTTTACTATGCTCTGAAGGAAAATACAAGTTCGTTCCTTTATATGCGTGGAATCCACCCACAACAGATTTTACACGGAAGCCTCTCTGCATCAGTTCTCTGGCTGCCAGAAGGCTGGCGCTTCCTCTGTCGCAGTAGAGCACAAGGATCTTGTCAGCAGGCAGCTCCTCATAAATATCCAGCTCTTCATAGGGAATATTTACAGCTCCGTCAAAATGTCCCGCTTCATATTCTTCTCTGTCACGCAGATCTATAATCATAACATTTCTGTCACCATGATATCTGTCTAAATCATGGGCTGAAATTGTTTCAATACCAGTCATAAGAAATACCTTTTTCTTCTATTATATGCATTCCAAATCCAGGACGTAAATAACAGAAACCACGCAGAGCGTGGTTTCCCTAACATGAATCAGGGAGATTCCGGATTGGTGTCCGGAATCTCCCTGGCTGTATCCTCTTTTATACTAATTAATAACCGTACTCAGAAGATGTGTTGTTTTTAGAAGAATTTTTGCTGTTGGAGTTGGAGTTCTGTGAATTTTTGCTGTTGGAAGAAGATGCATTCTGAGAGTTTCTTGTTCCACAGTTCTCTGTTCCGTTTTTACTTCCTGAATAGGAATTCTTCTGTGAGTTCTGGGAATTCTGGGAGTTCTGAGAATTCTGGGAGTTCTGTGAGTTCTGAGAGTTCTGAGAATTCTGGGAGTTCTGTGAGTTCTGGGAGTTCTGAGAATTCTGAGAATTCTGAGAGTTCTGTGAATTCTGGGAGTTCTGTGAATTCTGAGAGTTGTTTGCATTAGTGGATTTGTTGCTGCCTAATTCATTGCTATAATTTTTAGCCATGACTTTACCTCCTGGTTGTACATTTTTTATTTACAGTCTTATTATGTCTTTTCTGCCTCAAAATATTCGCCGCAGTTCAATTCTTCTTGTTTTCGTCAATATATCCGTAAAAAGTAATAATATTCCTTTTTGTCATGCGTATCTCGTCAAAAAAGGATTGCATTTTTTTTCCTTTTATATTATAATATGGGTTGTAAAAAGAATTTACCCTTCAAAAATTTTTTTTACATTATAACCCCTTATTTAATTATTTATACTCCCCTCGAAACACCCTGTAGCTCCCCTACAGGGTGTTTCTCTTTTTATTTTTAAGAATACCGGGCAGCACCGGCTGCCCAGAAATACATTTTTGATACAAACGTGAAAAATCCGCAGCGGCCTCTCACAAAGCCCTGCGGATTTTCTTATTATGAGTTATCCAAAAACTGCCTCCTCCAGCATAGCACACAGCGTGTGGTACAGAGGCAGTGTATACTCCTGTACACGATATGTCTCTGTGGACGGCATGCGGAAACAGACGTCACAGTATTTTAAGAGAGCAGACTCCTTTTCTCCAGTTATCCCCAATACCTTCATGCCCTTTACTCTGGCAGTCTTTGCTCCCTCCACAATATTTGCGGAATTGCCAGATGTAGTCATTGCAATAAGCACATCTCCCGGCTGTCCGTAAGCATACACCTGCTGGGCAAATATCATGTCAAAGGAGGTATCATTTCCCACTGCAGTCATGAGGGAAGTGTAACTGTTCAATGAGATGGCCGGGATCCCCTGCTGCAGCTGCTCGGATAATACCTCTCCGCCTTCCAGACTCCTGAACTTTTCTTTCTCCTCGTCCGGCAGTTCGCGCTTCAGCAGGAAACCTTTCATCAGCTCTCCTACAATGTGCTCTGAATCAGAGGCGCTGCCTCCGTTGCCGCAGACCAGGATTTTCCCTCCATTTCTGCAGCTTTTCAGAAGAAGCTCAAAAGCTTCCCACACAGGCTGTTCCTTAAGAACCGGATAATCCTTCCGGAATTTTTCATAGACTGCATTTTCTCTGCCCATTTTTACCTCCCTGAATCGCAACGGAAAGTGCCGCATAATCACCAATCTTATTTCCCAGCTCAGCCGGCACGATCCGGCATCCCTCTCTTGAAATAGCCAGTGCTTCCTGCTCGATGACCCGCTGCGCACATGGCCACAGTAATTCTTCGCTTCTCTCATAGACACTGCCCAGTACAATAATCTCCGGATTCAGTATATCTATAAGGATAGCCAGCCCCCGGCCCAGATAGTAGCCGCTGGTTTCATAGATGTCAAGAGCCAGAGGGTCCCCGCTTTTTGCGGCAAGAGCTACGGTCTTTGCTGACAGCTCCTCTATCTGTTCAAAGCTCTGGCAGAAAGAAGGACGTTCACCGATCTGCAGCTTCTCCAACACCTTCATCCTGGCAATCTGGGCAATGCCTCCGCCGCTGCAGAATCCTTCAAAGGAGCCGGACTTGCCGAATCCCACAGGACCGCTTTCTGTCATTCTCACATGACCTACTTCTCCTGCCATATTGTTGGCACCATTGTAAAGCTTTCCGTCCAATATAAGACCGGCTCCCATCCCTGTGCCGTAGGTGAGAAATATCACATGCCGGCAGCCTCTGGCTGCTCCGAATTTCCATTCTGCCAGTGCACAGGCATTGGCGTCATTCTGTATGTATGTGGGCACCCGGAATTCCTTTTCCATAATATCCACAATGGGAATATTGTCCCAGCCATATAAATTAGGCGGATTTTTAACCACTCCCTTTATATGGTCCAAAGGCCCTCCGCAGCTTATCCCTATGGCCTGCAGTCTTTCCGTCTGTATATCATTACGCCCGAGAAGTGCCCGGACTGCTCCAAACAGATCATGGATCACGCAATCCGGTCCTCTCCTGGCCTCTGTAGCAAAGCATACTCTGTCAAATATTCGGCAGTCCTCATCTGCTTCCCCTGCCTCACCCAGCACTACTGCGCATTTTGTGCCGCCTATATCAATACCAATCACATAGTCTTTCATATCCCAATCTCCTCGCAGGCATTTTTAGCGCGTCACTTCTCCCATTCCATGAAATTCACCTCTGCAGGTTCAGAATCCACGGAACGGCTGACGAAAAATGTCTTAATCTCAAACGGCTTAAATTCCGCGCGAATGGTTTTTTCAAGGAAATGGATGCAGATATCTGCCTGACACTCCTTTCCCTCTGTCTCATAAAGCCTGAGGATATATCCATCCTGCTTCTCTGCCTTTTTAAGGGCAGACAGCACCACATTGTTCCTGCTCACCGTCAAAAGTTCCGCCTTCTGCGGATATTCGCCCTTATGGTATGTCTCGATCACTGTAACACAGGGCTGATTGAGTTCTTCTGCACGCTGCACCAGATGCGCCTCTCTGCCGCTGCCCAGGTGTGGTACGATGGTATAAGAGAAGTTCTGTATTCCCTGGTCTGTAAACTGATAGTCGTCTTCCTCCTCATCCAGAATATACGGATTGTGGTGGGCGTATACAGGACTTCTAAGAACTGTCAGCTCCATACAGTTTCCTTCCATGCAGGCACTGTATTTGCAGTCATTTAATATACCGATACCACAGATTATTTTATTATTGGCCTCCTGCATACCTGACAGGTCCATCCAGCGCTGAACCGGTTCTTCCTCCCCATTGCATGCTTTTTCTATACAGCCAAAAGGAATTTCATAGATTCCTCTGTACTGATCCAGAGCAACCGGGAACTGGATTTTTACACACCGGAATTTTTCCTGCCAGTTGATCTTTGCAGACACTCTGACGGATTTATCTTCCTTATATAATGTATATATTTGGACCAGGGTAGAGCTTTTGTACTTGCTGATCACACGGATACTGCTCCTTACCGGTCCATCCTCTGTCTTTTTCACGGATTTCGGTTCAAAGTATCCCTCTGTCTCATGAAATCTCGTGACTCCGTGGCTCCATGTGTCGGAGTTATCCTTTACCACCACAACTCGTCCAAAGGCTCCGTCACAGTATTCAATCTTGTTTTCCTTATCCCATATGGAAATAACAGCTCCTGTCTTCTCTTCAAACTGCACACGGACCAGAGCGTTTTCTAATACCAGGGCCTGCGATGTGTGTTCTGCCTCCTGCTCCTGATCCACTGCGTAGATGCGGAATACAGCGTAACCAAGTGACGGCACGCCTGCCTTGAAGACGATCCTGTTTCTGCCGTTTACCTTCGCGTCCGAAGATATTTTCTGGGACGGTACCACATTTCCGCTGCTGTCCTTTACGATATAAGACTCCCCTCTGCAGGAATTACCGAACATTCCGGTTTCCACTTCTACATATTCCTCTACGTCCCAGCCATGGGGATTGAAAACCACTGCGGGGAGCATATTCTCCTCCTGATCGATCCCGATATGGAAGGAAACTGCCTGAAGACTGTTATTCTCATTTCTCGCCGCAATGGACAGAGCTTCCCCTAATTCATTCCTGGTATCCTCATATGCCTTCTGAATACTGGAGCCTGCCAGGATGTCATGGAACTGGTTAAACAGAACACGTTTCCACCCCTCTGTCAGTCCCTCTGTATAGCCATGCCCTGACACAAGCTCTGACAGAACAGAAAACTTCTCTGCCCTCAGAAGCGCATTCTCCGCCTTGCGGTTATAGCGTTTCACCTGTGATTCCGCACTGTAACAGCCGCTGGAATGATGCTGCAGATCCCCATGCACTACCGGCAGGTCATATTCCCTCTCCTTAAGTTTCTCGAAGTAAAAGTCAGGATCCGCAAAAATGATTTCCACGTCATCCCATTCTCTCTGCAGCTTTTTCACAGTTTCAATATTTTCGATTGTAGGACCTCCACCGTGGTTGCCCACACCGTAGAAACACATCAGCTCATCCACACCGGCGTCAAATTCCTCTCTGCAGGCTCTCATGTGATCCTCCAGCCTGCCGAATGTGCAGTAGGAAAACGGCAGCCGAAAAGCATGTACCCTGGAACCGTCATCTGATTCCCAGATAAAATTCCTGGCCGGCAGGCCTTTTTCATGAGGACCCGGCCGCATGAATACATAATTCTCCATGCCGGACAACTGCAGGATCTGCGGCATCATTCCCTGGTGACCAAAGCTGTCCACATTGTATCCTGTTTTGGCTGTTACACCGAATTTTTCCATAAAATAATTCTGGGCTATCAAGGCATGACGGGCAAAAGATTCTCCGCAGGGGATATTACAGTCAGGCTGCACCCACCAGCCTCCGCAGATCACCCAGCGCCCTTCTCTTATCCTCTTTTCGATCTCTGAAAACATTTCCGGATCATTTTTTTCAATCCACTCATAGAACTGTGCGGAGCTTGATGTAAATATTACATCCTCGTATTCACCCAAACGCTCCAGCGCAGATTTACAGGTAGCTTTATTCTCCTGGAATCCCTCCTGCCACGGCCAGAGCCATACAGGGTCAAGATGTGCATTTCCGATCATATACATTTTCTTCATAAACGTAACCTCCCAATTTCAGTAAGATGTGCATTTGCAATCAGCCCTTTGACGCTCCGGTCATTGCAAATCCTTTTGACATATAGTTTTGTGAGAAGAAATATAAAACAAACACAGGAAGCATATAGACAATGGAATAAGCCGCCAGTTGTCCGTAGATGACCTGTCCGCGCTCCCCAAAGAAGCGGTAAATATTTACGGCAGCCGGTATCTTCTCTGTGGACTGCAGTAAAATGAGCGGTACAAAAAAGTTTCCCCAGCTTCCCACAAAGGTGAACATGGCAACTGTAAATAATCCGGGGAGCATCAGCGGAAGCACCACATGAACCACACTCTTGACGGCAGACGCACCGTCTATCCACGCCGCCTCCTCCAGATCCACGGATACTCCATCCAGAAAGTTTTTCATCATCCAGATTCCGTAAGGAAGACCGGAAGCTGAAAGAAAAATAATGGTTCCGCCTATAGAGTCCACCAGCTTCATCATGATAAACATCTGATAGACCGGCACCATAACCGCCGTTATGGGAATAGAAGTCAGAAACAGCATTCCCATAGTGATCTTCTGCCCCGTCTTCAGCTCATATCTTGACAGAGGATACGCTGCCAGCAGGGAACATACCAGCACTATGCCTGTCTGTACCACGGAGATGAATAGGCTGTTCAGGAATCCTCTCTGGTTTTTGGCATCTGTGAGAATAACCCTGAAATTCTCAACACTCATATACTTTGGCACTGCGAAGGCCTGGCTGGCTTCCGGATTAAAAGCCGCAAACACCAGCCACAGAAGAGGAAGTAAAAATGCTCCCGCAATGATGAGCAATACCATATAGGGAATGACTTTCTGTAGGTTTTTCTTTTTTTTCTTCATGATGATCCCCTCCTAATTGCCGTCATTTGCACGTATCAGCCTGATATATACAAGGCTCAGCAGAATACCGATCGCCAGAATAAAGAGGGCAATTGCCATTCCGTATCCTATCTGATATGCAATGAAGGCCTTCTGATACATGAAAATAGAAAGTGTTGTAGTCATAATAGCCGGCCCGCCTCCTGTCATGGCGAACACAAGGCCGAAAGCGCCCAAGGTGGACAGTGTAACGATCACAAACGTAGTTGCCATGGTGCTCTTTATCATGGGCAGTGTGATCCTGAGCAGTATCTGGAGTCCGCCTGCGCCGTCTATCCTGGCAGCCTCCACAATATCATCTGATATATTGTCCAGGGAAGCCTGGAACATCATCATGGAATATGCGGATCCCTTCCATATATTTGCTATGACAACACAGGCCATCGGAAATGTAAAAAGCCATGAAACCGGTGATGCCCCGAAAATGCCTATGATTTTATTCAATGTACCGGCATCGGCAAAAAAGGAGCTGAACATAAACGCTGCGATCACCTCCGGAGTGATCCAGCCTGCCACTACTGTAAAGCCGACAAATTTACGAACCAGCCTGTTTTTCCCCCTCATGAGGGACGCAAGCAGAAATCCCAGGCATTGCTGCCCGATAATACCTGAAAACACCAGAAATACCATTGTATTCTTTAATACGGTAAGCAGTTTAGGGTCTTTGAAAATCTCAATAAAATTCCTGAAACCTACGAATTTCATTGCCTGTGCAGAACTCCCCGTCAGTGAAATGTCTGTAAAAGAAAAAAAGACAGTCATGATCATGGGGCCAATGAAGAAAACGCCCAGCAGTAAAATTGATGGGGAGAAAAAAAGTGCCGTTTTCCATATCTTTCGTTTTTGTTGATTTCTTGTTCCAACCATCCTCAGTCTCTCCTTTAAAGATTCAGCTTGGAGCAATGCTCCAAGCTGAATGCAGATCCCTTATTTCACAGTCACATTTTCCTCGCCCACAATTCGTTTCATCTCTGACTCAAAGGTAGCTGCCGCATCATCCGGACTTGCGCTGCCCATAGCAATACTCTCCACTACCTCTGTGAACATAGTTGTAAGGGTGGAATATCCCTCTACAGAAGGTCTGAAATGTGCGTAGGGCAGCATTTCACCGGCCTCTTTTACTACAGACATCTTCTGTGATAAGTAAGTCTCATCCTCCATTACGTCTTTACGCACTGCCAGGTCTCCTGAGAACATGGCATATTTAAGCTGACAGTCTTTTCCTGCAATAAATTTCAGAAGCTCTTCGCCGCCGGCTTTATTGTTGGCATTCTTTGGAATTGCCCAGGTCCAGCCGCCTGACATGGTGCTGAAACCATCTCCGCTGCCATCATATGTAGGTATCTTCGCAACTGCCCAGGTATCCAGACCTTCCGGCCATTCATAGGTTCTGCCTTCGCCCCAGTTGCCTGGTACCCAGCTTCCTGTGAAGATCATACCCAGTTTGCCATTCTTCATATAATCACTTACAAAAAGGTCTTCTACTTTCTGCTGTGACACGATGCTGAGTGGCGCACCGATTTTTTCCACATTGTAAACGTCGTTTACAAAATTGTAGACCTTCAGTAAATTCTCTTTATCAACAACCCATTTCTTTGTATCAAAATCATAGAGAGTTCCGCCGGTTCCTGAGTAAAGTTCCTGGAATGTCCTCATGGAAGTCTCCTCAGGTGAGGTCTTGGACGCATACAGGAAGAATGGAATGAATCCGTCACCTCCCACTTCTTTCAGCTTCTTGCCGGCCTCAATGATCTCATCCCAGTTCTTGGGCTGGAAAGGAACAGAAACGCCTGCTTCTTCCATCAGTTTCTTATCATACCAGAGACACTGTGTATCTGTAGAGAACGGAACACCGTACTGCACTCCGTCCGCTCCCTTGGCACCGTCCAGAATAGCCTGCTCAAACTGGCCTGCATCCTCCCAGTTCTTCATGAATTCATCCAGCGGTTCCAGATAGCCCGCCTCGGCGTCAGACATGATCATGAAGCCGTCCTCTGTGATCAGGTCCGGGGATGTCTCTTTCGACTGCATCATCATGGTGATCTTAGTGTACATATCAGAGCCATTGACGATCTCAATGATCTCCACTTTCTTTCCCGGATTCTGTTTCTCAAATTCATCTGCCAGCCCTCTGTAGAAATCAACACGGTCTGCCCCCACAGCCATTTTGATCACGTCAGAGTCAGCGGAAGTACTGCCGGTTTCTTCTGTTTCCGCCTTTTTTGTCTCGTCTGCCGGTTTGTCACCTCCGCCTCCGCATCCGATCAGTGATACACACATCATAGCTGCCAGCAGTCCTGCAATTTTCTTCTTAAACATAAAAATACCTCCTCCTTTGTACTGAAAACCAGTTTACTGGTTCTTTCTTTGTGATGAGTACATAGTAACATTAATTTACTATAAAGTCAATTCATTTTACTATATAGTGTGCAATTCGACCTTTTTCACATTTTTATTCTATTTTTTTTGTGCATTTTTCACTTATAGTTCCGCTTCATGCAACCATAAAGTAAACCATCCGTACTATTGCCTTTTATTGACATCTATACTATAATGAATTTAAACGAATAAAGTTACTTTGTATTAAGGATGCACAATCACGATTTTATTATATAAAGGCGGTATTTTATGCAGGAAAAAACTGGTTCCAACATTCAGGATGTGAAATCAAAAAACAGAATGCTTGTTCTAAAACATATTGCAACAGGCAGTGGAATTTCAAGAGTTGATATTGCCCGGAGCACCGGGCTGTCAAAAATGACGGTGGGCAACATAGTGACGGAGCTTCTCAGTTCCGGCCTTGCGGAAGAAACTACAAATGCCTCCAACAACACTTCCGCCAATTACGGGCGCAGACCTATTTTGCTGACACTTGCCCAAAATTCTCCCTGTATCTGCGGTATGCTGATCAAAAGAAAACTATGCCAGGTCGTTCTCTCTGATTTGGGGGGCAGGATATTTAAGCAGGTGGATTCCCCCTATAACACCCTTGACAGTTCAGAGGATCTGCTGCAGATTCTCCTCAAGGCTTATAACGAATGTGCCGGGAGCACAGAACGGCGTATCACAGCAATTGGAATAGCCTCCCTCGGACCGCTGGATTCCTCACGGGGGATTATTTTAAATCCGCCCTATTTCTACGGTATCGAAAATCTGCCCATTGTCTCTATCATCAGTAAAAATACAGGACTGCCTGTATTTCTGGTCAATGACGCAACGGCAGGCGCGTTTTCGGAAAAATTATTTGGCTCCGGCACCTCCATACCCAATTTTGCTTATCTTCATATTATGAATGGAATCGGAGCCGGATTTATCCTGAACCATGCCCTGTATGATGGTGATTCCGGGCAGAGCGGTGAGATCGGACATACTTCCATCAATTTCGACGGCCCTCTCTGTGCCTGCGGCAGCCGGGGATGCCTTGATCTGTATGCGAATCTGGATAACCTGCAGCAGCGGATAAAGGAGCTTGCCCCATTTTACTCCAATTCCCCCTTATCTGCGCCCAAGACACCAAGCTGGCTGGATATTATTTCAGCAGGTAATCAGCAGGACCCGCTGGCGATCACCGTTTTGGAGGAATTCTGCTCATACATCGCATATTCGCTGACCAATACCCTGAATCTTCTGAATCTCTCCACCATAATCGTGGGATACGATTCGGATGGCACCAATACCATTATTGAGGACCTCTTGTATCACAAGCTGTCCAAAAAAACCCTTACGGCAAAATTCAACCCGCTGTCCATTCTCCACTCCACTTTCGGCGGAAATGCACCTCTCATCGGCTCTGTCGCCCTTGCTGCAGACAAGATATTCAGCGGCCACCTCACGCTTCTGGAGCTGGAAACTCTGTAACGCATAAAAGGCTCTGTATATTATGAAATAATAAACGCTTATTCCATAATATACAGAGCCTTTCTATCTTCACTTTTCTGCTACATCTTCCTGCGCAGAAAAGAAAGCAGGATCAAAACCGCAGCAATGGGCAGTACCACCGGCAGAAGTGCGCTGACAATACTGATAATGAGAGCAATCACGCCCATCACGATCAGGATTCCCAGAACCAGACGGACCGTGGGATTATTATGCATTTTTTCCTGCACATGTTGAAATCCGCCGCCTGTACTTCCTGTACCATCCTGGCTGTAGGATGACTGGCTATAGGAAGATTGACTGTAAGAAGACTGGCTGCCATATCCGTCCTGGCTGGAAGAGCCGGATGCACCGGAAGTTTCCAGAATCGTGCGGGCAATCAGACGTGGATCTCCCAGACGCCCTGTCACCTCTGTCTCAGATGCACCTTTTCTTATCTCGTCACTGATATACTGGTCGTAATATTGTATATGTCCGTTCACAACATTTTGAGAAAGCTCCTCTGAGAGTGTTTCCCGCAGTACCTCTAAAAATTCTCGTTTGCTCATGGCCTTAAAATCCTTTCCTGTTATATCGCCATCTTATCATATCTTTCCCAAAAAGTAATGATAATTCATTAAAATTTTTCTTAAAAAAATAAAAACACCCTGCCTTCGCTGCATGTACAGCATCCGGCAGGGCATTCTTCCTTTTAACTTAATACGGAACCAAGCGCTCCATATCCCAAAAAGCACATGATGATCGTGGCCATACAGAGTCCCAGCAGAATGGCAGGAACGGATTTTTTCAGATCCACTTCAAGAAGGGACGCGATCAAAGCCCCTGTCCACGCGCCGGTACCCGGCAGCGGGATTCCCACAAAGAGAACAAGTCCCCAGAACTCATATTTTTTAATCTTGTCACTCTTTCCCATAGCTCTGTTTTCCAGCTTCTCGATCAGAGGGCGGAACAGTTTTGTCTTCTTCAGCCATTTAAATATCTGCCTGATAAAGAGCAGAATAAACGGGATAGGGATGATATTCCCGATGACGCAGGCAATGACAGCCTGAAGCATGGGAATCTTCAATACGGTTGCCAGTAAAAGTCCGCCCCTCAGTTCCAGAATGGGAACCATGGAAATCAGGAAGACCGCTGCCTCCGGTGTCAGAAAGGACGGCATATTTTCAGCAAACCAATGTACTACGGATTCCATTAAAACCTCCTGTTACTTCACCTGAAACTCCTCAGCAAGGGCTTTAAAGCCAGGCATAGAATTCATGATTGTTTCGTAGGATACGCAGTAGGCAATCCGCACATAACCCGGGCAGGCAAAGGAAGATCCCGGAACGATCAGGATATGATATTTCTTTGCTGCCGCACAGAAGACTTTCTCGTCCTCCACCGGAGATTTTACAAACAGATAGAACGCGCCTTCCGGCTTAATGCACTCAAATCCCAGTTCTTTCAGTCCGTTATATAAAGCCTCACGGTTGCGGTTGTAAAACGGTACGTCTACTTTGGCATCCAGACATTTTGCGACAACTTTCTGCATCAGGGACGGGGCATTGACATAGCCCAGAATACGGGTGGCCACGTTCGCTGCTGCAATGACATCCTCAGCATCACTCACTTCGTCCGGAATCACCAGATAACCGATACGCTCACCCGGAAGGGACAGGGATTTGCTGTAGGAATAACCAATGATAGCATTTTCATAGTATTTTGTCAAATAGGGGACCTCAATTCCATCGTAAACCAGCTCTCTGTAAGGCTCATCTGAAATAAGGTAGATATCTGTACCCAGCTCTTTTTCCCTGCTGCGGAGGATATCTGCCATCTTCTTGATGGTATCCTCAGAATAGACAACACCTGTAGGGTTGTTGGGAGAGTTGATGATCACAGCTTTAGTCCTGGCAGTGATCTTCTGCTCCAGCTCTTCCAGATTCGGCTGGAAGGTCTCTGTATTCGGGCTTACTACCACAATTTTCCCGTCATAATTGGACACATAGCTGTTGTACTCGCCGAAATACGGGGCAATGACGATCACTTCATCTCCCGGATTCAGCAGAGTTTTCAGGATCACATTCAATCCTCCCGCTGCGCCCACGGTCATAATAATATTCTTCTCACCAAAGGAAGTCTGGAATTTTCTGTTAATGGAATCCGCGATCGCTGCCCTTACATCCTCATATCCGCTGTTGTTCATATAACCGTGCAGTACAACCGGGTCCTCCTTCTCCAATTCCTCAAAAACTGCCTTCTTCACCTCAGCCGGTGCCGGAACATTGGGATTTCCAAGACTGAAATCATATACATTCTCTGCTCCGTACTTTGCAGCCATAATCTTGCCTTCCTCAAACATGGCACGTATAGCTGAACTGTTTTTTACCAAATTCACCATTTTATCTGCTATCATATTACTACTCTTCCTTTCTATGTAATCTTTCCCGGCAGCTATTCAGCCGGCGAAGCGTTACCGGCATCCACTCTTTAAGACCACTCTGTAACAGGGTGATACCTGATGCCGCTGCTCTTATGTACGGCCGGCGCAGTAAATGCGCAGTCCCGGCCGGACAGTCAGCTCTCCTGAACATATTTCAGACTGCGCTTCACAGTCATACTCAATTTCGGATACTTAAGATTATACCATTTTCCACCAGACAAAATCAACGTTTTAACACATTAAACCAAAAAAATATTTCTTTTTCTATACAAAGGACAGTTTATAAAGGCTGCTGTAGAGACCATCCCTCTGCATCAGCTCCTCATGAGTCCCCTCCTCTGCGATTCCGTCATCTGTCAGTACAAGGATTCTCTGGGCTTTGCGGATGGTGGACAGTCTGTGGGCAATGACAAATGTAGTCCTGTCCTTTGCCAGGCTCTCCAGGGACTGCTGCACGATCTTCTCGCTTTCATTGTCAAGGGCGGATGTGGCCTCATCGAAGATCAATATGGGCGGGTTCTTCAGGAACACCCTGGCAATAGACAGCCTCTGTTTCTGACCCCCTGAGAGTTTTACGCCCCTCTGTCCAATATTCGTGTCATAGCCATCCTCCAGTCCCATAATAAATTCATGGGCATTGGCTGCTTTGGCAGCGCGAAGCACTTCTTCGTCCGTGGCGTCCGGCTTTCCATACCGGATGTTCTCCATCACTGTCCCGGCAAACAGATACACGTCCTGCTGTACAATACCTATATGGTTCCTGAGACTCTGCAGCTTGATCTTTCTCACATCCGTGCCGTCCAGGCATACGCTTCCGCTGCTCACATCATAGAATCGGGGAATGAGGCTGCAAAGAGTTGTCTTACCCGCACCTGAGCTTCCCACAAGGGCCACATATTCCCCGGCCTTCACGGTCAGATCCACATGGCTTAACACTTCCTCCTGGCTCTCCTCATAGCGGAAGGAAACATCGCGAAAAGCAATTTCTCCCTTCACATCTCCAAACTCCACCGCGTCCGGCACATCCTTGATATCCGGCGCGATCGCCATGATCTCCAGAAACCGGGAATATCCGCTGTATCCGTTCTGGAACTGTTCTGTAAAGGTGATTAGCTTTTTCACCGGGTCTGTAAAGTTATTGATGTAGAGAAGCACTGTCACCAGATCCTCCACAGGCATTTTCCCCCTGGTCATAAAAAATGCACCGACCAGCAGCACTGTTATAGTGATCAGGGTTGTAAATGCGCCCATACCGGAATTGTAAGTACCCATGTACTTATAGCTGCACTTCTTGGAATCCACAAAGCGCTCATTGCCCCTCTGGAATTTTTTCATTTCTTCCTTTTCGTTGGCAAAGGATTTCACCACACGGATTCCGGAAAGGCTGTCCTCAATCTGTGTATTGATATCTGCGATCCTGGCTCTGTTCTCTCTGAATGCTGACTTCATTTTCCTGTTGTAAATAAACGCATAGACCAGAAGAAACGGCACAAACAGAAACGCTGACAGCGCAAGCTTTGTATTGATAAACATGAGAATGATAAACGCGCCGATAAATTTAATAATAGAGATCACCAGATCCTCCGGCCCGTGGTGAAGCAGTTCACTGATATCAAACAGGTCAGAGGTGATTCTGGACAACAGATGCCCCACCTTCTGGTTGTCATAGAAGGCAAAAGACAGCTTCTGGTAATGTCCGAAAATCTCATTCCTCATATCCCGCTCAATCCTTGCTCCCATGATATGCCCGTAATAGGCAATATAAAAATTACAGAACGCCTCAACCAGCACCAGCGCCACCATGAAGATTCCCAGCTTTACGATCAGATCGGTGGCTTCCTGCACAGGCTGATTCACCACCGTGCTGGTAATATAGCGTACGATCAGCGGTATCACAAGGGTGATCCCCGCTCCTAAAATAGCAAAAAACAAGTCAGAAAAAAACAAACCCTTATAGGGCTTATAATAGCTGACCAGTCTTTTCAGTGTTTTTCCCATCTCTTTTTGTCTCTCCTTTTCTTCTTCTTGTCGTTGTGGGTTAGCATCATAATCCCAGTATAAAACAGGACACTGCTTTTGGCAATGTCCTGTTTAACAAACTTTTATATGGGAAAGCTGTCCCGCACGCACAGCGCCCCATACCCGGTCTGGTTATTTGGATAAGGCCCTCCCAGCAGATGACGCGCACCCCTGCGGAAATACGCCTTTACTTTCTCCCCATAGAGAAAGGGATCATTCCCTCTCACGATTCCCCACTCCATCAAAAGGGCTGCCGAGCCTGTAACAAAAGGCGTGGCAAAGGAAGTTCCCGTTCTGGATGTATATCCGCCGTTTGGAGAAGCAGTTGTAATATCCACGCCCGGAGCCGCTATGTCCGGCTTTACCATATTGGTAACTCTGGTAAACCCCCGTCCGGAAAAATCCGCGTAGGCCTGATATCTGGAATTATAGGCCCCCACAGAGATTACCCGCCCTGCCGTGGAGGGAATGGTAAGGGTGATTTCCGGCACAGGAAACAGAAAACGTGTCCCCTCGTTCAGAGCAGCACCCCCGGGCATCCACAGATTGTACCTTCCATCCACAATTCTTCCCGGAATCAGATTGACTTTCCACACACCGCTGTCCACATAGGTGTTCTGGGGGATAAAATCGATGAAAATCTCCTGCGACAGGCTGAAAGGACTTGGTTTTCCGTAGTATATGAGAATCTGCGTAGTCCCCAGATTAAATCGCTGAGGCCCCAATATCTCCTGAAACGGGCCTGCCACCTGTCCGTTTGGATGCTGCAGGGAGATATCCATCCGGTCCACATACTGCTTCCATATCTGCAGATTCATTCCCGTCTCATAACCGCCGATCTGAAGCGGAACCACCTGACTCTCTCCCTGTGCCAGGATTCCTGAGGTGTGCACAGCCTTATTCCCCTCATTTCCCGTTCCCACGCAGATCACGGTCCGTCCCAGACTGGATACATTGTCCAGATACGCCTCAATAAGTGATTCACCGCTGTGGGAACCGTAATTATTTCCGAAGCTTAAATTCAGAGCAAGGGGCATCCCCATGGCAATGGACTGACGGATACAGTAGTCAACCCCCTGCATCAGCTCTGTCGTCCTGGGAAATCCCTCTTCCTGCGGTGTTCCCAGCTTCACAACAATGATCTGACTCTCTGAAGCCACACCCCTGTGAAGTCCTCCGGAAGCCCTTCCGCTGCCGGCCGCGATACCGAGAACACCGGTGCCGTGTCCGCTCAGATCACGGCTTGGGACTACAGAATACCGCTCCGATGACGCGGGTCTGCGAAGCGCTTCATCGATCTGCTCCTTGGTATACTCGGTTCCGATGACATAGCCCTGGGGCGGGCTGCCGGGCACAGTCTGATCCCACAGCCTCAGAATACGGCTGCTTCCGTCCTCATTGCGGAAATCCGGGTGTGCATAATCCACCCCTGAATCCACACAGCCCACAAGCACGCCTGCACCGAAAAGCGGCTGCCCGAGAGGTGAAAATCCGCTCTGCACCGGATTGATGCAGGAAGCAGCGCGCCCCTGCTCCACTGCGAAAAACAATCTTTTGGGCATTTCTATGAACTCTATCTGAGGATAGTCCGTAAGACCCTGAATCTGGCTTTCCGGCACGGAGAGAATGGCAAAACCACCCAGCAGTTCCACTGCCCGAATCTCCGGATTCAGTGCCCCCTGCAGACTTCCTGAATATTTTACGATCAAATCCCATCTCCGCTCCTCCGGCTCAAATCCCACATCCAGCACAAGAGATCTCTCCCTCTCCCGGGGTGTGGCATCCAGAGCCAGATTCAGAAGATTTTCCAGCTTCTGATCCTGCATGGCAACTCCTGATTTTTGCTGTATCTCTCCATTATATGCAAAAAAAGCAGCCGAAATCTGTCTTTTATAAAACAGATTTCGGCTGCTGTCATATATTTGGTCAAACAGGCTTACGCTGACCGAATCACATTTAACCCTGAAGTGATTTCGTCTTGGTCATAACATGATACGGGCCTGCCACAAAGAACACACCGCCTATCATATTTCCGATCGTCACGAATAACAGGTTGTAGAAATAACCTCCTATGCTGACTGCCGCATCACCTGCGTTCAAAAGCCCAACTGCCAGAATACTCATATTGGCAACGCTGTGCTCAAATCCGCAAATCATAAATACGAAGATACACCAGAATACCATGATCAGCTTTCCTGATTCAGATTTCATCTTTAATGCGCACCATACAGCCAGACAAACCAGGATATTACAGAAAATACCCCTTACCAGAAGCTGTACCGGTGTCAGTGACATCTTTGCAGCTGCTACCTGTGCGAAATAAGCACCTATATCACCTTTCGGCACTCCGGTGAGCTGGAATCCTGCTACACCCAGCAAAGAGCCGAGAATATTCCCCACATAACACAATATCCATGCTTTGACCGTCTTGCCCCAGGGAATACATCCATTGAAAGATGCACTTCCGAGAACCATATTGTTGCCTGTAAACAGCTCGGCACCCGCCATGATAACAAGGCTCAAAGCTGCGGCAAATGCAAAAGCCTGCACTGCTTTCAGCATTGGTGACCCTGCTGCATTCAGAGGTGTTCCCAGCGTAAATGTCACAAAACTTCCAAAGGCAATGAAAAGCCCTGCGGTGATGGAAGATACCATATATCCGAAGGTATTGTTCTCCATGAAGTTTATCTTTCCTTTTGCCGCGTTGCAGACTGCATTGAATTCATCAAAATACATACATTTTCCCCCGCTTCTTTAGCTAAATTATGTATACAAAATTCAGGTACGGCTTAACCGTACCTGAATTGTCCTATATTTAGTTTTCAATATGAATTTTGCTTAGAACAGACCGGAAATCTTTCCTGTCTCGTCAACATCGATTCTCTCTGCAGCCGGAACTTTCGGCAGACCGGGCATGGTCATGATCTCTCCGGTAAGAGCAACAATGAAGCCGGCACCTGCGGAAATCTTCAGGTTACGAACTGTTACTTCAAAGTCTTTCGGTGCGCCCAGTTTTGTCTGGTCATCTGTCAGGCTGTACTGTGTCTTAGCCACACAGATCGGGCAGTTTCCATATCCAAGAGCTTCTAACTGAGCAGCCTGTTTCTGCGCATTTGCAGTCAGAACAGCTTTCTTGCCGCCGTAGATCTTCTGAACGATCTGGTTTAACTTGTCCTCAATGCTTCCTTCCAGTTCATAGGAGAAAGTAAAGTCATTCGGTTCTTCCACAAGACGTACCACTTCTTTAGCCAGTGCAACGCCGCCTTCGCCGCCTTTTGCCCAAACTTCGGAAAGTGCAACATTAACGCCCAGTTCTTTACATTTTGCTTCTACCAGGTCAAGCTCTGCCTTGGTATCTGTCGGGAATGCGTTGATTGCAACAACACACGGCAGTTTGTAAACGTTTGTGATATTGCTTACATGTTTCAGTAAGTTCGGGAGACCTTTTTCCAGTGCTTCCAGGTTCTCGTTGTTCAGTTCTGCTTTCGGCACGCCGCCGTTGTATTTCAGGGCACGTACAGTAGCTACGATAACAACTGCGCTCGGTGTCAGGCCAGCCATACGGCATTTGATATCCAGGAATTTCTCTGCGCCTAAGTCAGCACCGAATCCTGCTTCTGTGATAGCATAATCGCCTAATTTCAGTGCCATCTTGGTAGCGATCACAGAGTTACATCCGTGAGCGATATTAGCGAATGGTCCGCCGTGAACGATTGCTGGTACATGCTCCAGAGTCTGAACCAGGTTCGGTTTCAGAGCGTCTTTCAGCAGTGCGCACATAGCACCTTCTGCATGTAAGTCATGAGCTGTAACAGGTTTCTGCTCGGAAACCTTACCATATGTATAACCAACGATGATTCTTCCCAGTCTTTCCTTCAGGTCTGTAATGTCTTTTGCCAGACACAGAACAGCCATGATCTCGGAAGCAACTGTGATATCGTATCCGTCTTCTCTCGGACAGCCGTTTGTCTTTCCGCCCAGACCATCAACTACGAAACGAAGCTGGCGGTCATTCATGTCAACACATCTTCTCCAGGTAATCTTTCTTGGGTCAATGTTCAGGTCGTTGCCCTGATAAATATGATTATCCAGCATTGCTGCCAGCAGATTGTTTGCCGCACCGATTGCGTGGAAGTCACCTGTAAAATGCAGGTTGATATCTTCCATTGGAACTACCTGTGCATAACCGCCGCCTGCAGCACCGCCCTTTACACCGAATACCGGTCCCAGGGATGGCTCACGGAGCGCTACCATTACATTTTTACCTAATTTCTGAAGGCCATCAGCCAGACCTACGGTTGTGGTTGTCTTTCCTTCTCCGGCAGGTGTCGGGTTGATAGCTGTAACCAGAACCAGTTTTCCGTTCGGTTTATCAGATTCTTTTAACAGATTGTAGTCAATTTTAGCTTTGTACTTACCGTACTGCTCCAGATATTTATCATCAATACCTGCTTTTTCTGCAATCTTGGTAATTGGCTCCATTGTGCACTCCTGTGCGATTTCGATGTCTGTTTTGAATCCCATGTTAATACCCTCCTTTTCATGGCAATAGTCTTGTTTTCTGCATGATTCCGCCGATGTCTGCATATGAATGCTTTTGAAAAAAAAGGGCAACATTTGTCAATTACACAATTACAAACGTTGCCCAGACGGTCGGCTCTCACTTACATTTTGATTTCACTGTGGTGCTCCACATTGTAATCCGTCAGAAATCAAAACTATTATTTTGTTATGTCTATAATTTATCACAATTTCCGATTACTGTCAATGCTGTATTATATTAAAAATTCACAACAACATTTCGACAATTTTACTCTATTTTCCGGCGATAAACGTTAATACTTCTTCTTTTTTGGGCATAACACGGAGTGCCCCTTTCTTTGTAGTGATAAGAGAGGAAGCTCCGTTGGAGAATTCCAGCATTTCATAGAGCTGGTCCTCTGTAAGACCCTCAATTCCGTGCTCCAGCACATAATTCAGTGCGCATGCACCGAAGGTATCGCCTGCTCCTGTTGTCTCAATAGTATTCTCCTGCAGGAACGGTGCGTGGAATACTTCCCTGCCCTCATGGAACGCTGTGCTTCCCTCTTTTCCCATGGTCACGTTCATCAGCTTCAGATTCGGATACCGGGATAGCAGCATATGGGCGCCTTCCTTCACATCTTTCGTCCCGGTCATGAATTCCAGCTCTTCCTCGGAAATCTTCAGGAGGTCACATTTTGAAAGACCGTATGCGATCTGTTCTTTTGCAAGCTCCATGCTGCTCCACAGCGGAGGGCGCAGGTTCGGGTCAAAAGAGATGAGAAGTCCCGCTTCTCTAGCAATATCAATAGCCTTTGCAGTCGCCCGGCGCACACCCTCATGGGTCATGGACAGGGTGCCGAAATGAAAGGCTCTGGCTGATTTTATGTATTCTTCGTCTATCTGGTCAACGCTCAGCATCATGTCCGCACCGGGATTTCTGTAAAACGCAAAGTCCCTGTCCCCATCCTCAAAAGTATGGACAAACGCCAGTGTTGTGTGGACTTCCTGATCCTCATACAAATGACTGGTATCGATTCCCAGGCTGTTCAGCGTATTTCTCAGGGATGTACCGAACTGGTCTTTGCCCACAACTCCCAGAAAAGATGTCTTTTTTCCAAGATTATTGAGCATAGCCAGCACATTACACGGCGCTCCGCCGGGATTTGCCTCAAAAATGGGGTTGCCCTGTCCGCTCACTCCGTTTTCCGTAAAGTCGATCAAAAGCTCACCAAGCGCGATAACGTCAAAATTCTTGTTCATATATGTTCTCCTTGTCCGTTTTATTCTACTGTGAATTATATTCGTTTTGCCTGCTTTACGCAAGTACCGCGGCACAATTATTCATAAAAAATACATTATATGTAGAATTATTGTAACTGTTCAGTCAGGTCTGCGCATTTACTGCGCTGACCGTGCAAAAGAGTAGTGGCGGCAGGTATTCGCCCCATCGCGAAGCGATTTTTAATAGGCGAATACCCGTAACGATTCAGCTGGCTGAATAGTTACGAATTATTCTTAATGAATCGAAAGGTTTTCTTTAGAATTTCTTTAAAATTGAGCCTGCTAATTCTTTTAAATTCTATGGTGTAATTAAGAAGGTAAGAAAAACGTCGAAATTGAGGTGAATTTTATGAATATATTGAACCAAATATGGGAATATGCCTCCATCTGCCCGGAAAGAACAGCCATCTGCTGCGACGGACAGTCTGTTACTTACGGAGAGCTGGAGTTATATTCTGAGCGTCTGGCCCGTCATATTGAGCAGCAATGCGGACAGAACTATGCCCCCATAGCTGTATACGGCCACAAACATCCCCTGATGCCTGCGGCATTTCTGGCCTGTGTCAAATCAGGCAGGGCTTACTGCCCCATTGACACCTCAGTGCCGGACTCCCGGGTGGAAATGATCCTGGATGCCCTGGATTCCCCGATTCTTCTCTCCCTCTCTCCTCTCCATGCAGACTGCAGGGATAAACGAATCCTTTCCCTGCAGGATATTGATGTCATCGTACATACAGATTTGTCCGGCATGGATAACAGCATGGGCGATACCGTACCCGAACCGGTTTCCGGGGATGATATCTTTTATATCATATTTACTTCCGGAAGCACAGGAACCCCAAAGGGCGTCACGATCACGGAAAGGAATCTCAGCAATTTCCTGGACTGGTCCATCACCCTGGGAACCTCCACCAATGCCAAAAAGGGAAAGGTATTCCTGAATCAGGCCCCCTTTTCCTTTGATCTGTCCGTAATGGATCTGTATACATGCCTTGCGGTGGGCGGAACTCTCTGGTGTCTGACAAAGGATGTGCAGAAGGATTACCAGAAACTGCTGGAATCCCTGAAACGATCGGATGCCGCAATTATGGTTTCCACACCATCCTTTGCCGATGTATGCCTGTCAGACCCGGCTTTTGCACAGACCGCTCTGCCAAACCTTGGCCTGTTTCTGTTCTGCGGGGAAACCCTTGCCAACCGGACAGCCCGCAGGCTTCTGGAGCGTTTCCCCTCTGCAAAAGTCATGAACACCTACGGTCCCACGGAGTCCACCGTGGCTGTCACTCAGGTGGAAATCACACCTGAACTGGCTGCCGGCACTTCCCCTCTGCCTGTGGGCAGGCCAAAACCCGGCACCACACTGCAGATCTGCAGTCCCGACGGCAGCATACTCCCCGATGGAGAGAAAGGGGAAATCATTATACTGGGCAATACCGTAAGCCCCGGCTATTATCAAAACACAATGCAGACAGAAAAGCACTTTTTCACATACATGGAAGACGGAATCCCCGCGCAGGGATACCGCACAGGGGACAAAGGATATCTGAAAGACGGCATGCTCTATTACTGCGGACGCATAGACCTGCAGATCAAGCTGCACGGATACAGAATCGAGCTGGAGGATATAGAGAACAATCTTCTCCGTCTCCCCCAGATAGAAAAAGCTGCCGTACTCCCCAACATAAAAGACGGGCGTGTCAAAAGCATCAGTGCCTATCTGGTCTGCCCCGGCATGACGGCGCCGGAGCGTACTTACGCGGAAATGCTGAAAGAGAGTCTGCGCACCTTCCTTCCGGAATACATGATACCGAAAAAACTCATCTTCATGGACAGGCTTCCCATGACCGGAAATGGCAAGGTTGACAGAAAGGCCCTCGGGAGCGCAGTTCTTTGAGTTTTTATGAAGGGCTTTCCTTCTTTATCTGCCTCTTTTTATTCCTGATTCCTGCCGTCATTCTGGGCATCATGGAAAAAAAGATGGGGCATTATACCCTGGCCGTATCCCTGGTCTTCATAGTACTGGTCTTCGGCCACAGCCCCGGACAGTTCCTCTATCTGCTTCTCTTTTACGGATGGTCCTATCTGGTGGTGTGCGGCTACGCTGCTGTCCGCGCCAAAAACGGCAGGAATGAAAAACAATACTACCTGTTCCTGGCAGCCATGCTGCTGCCCCTTATATTATGTAAACTATCGCCGCTGTTCCATATGAACATATTCGGATTCACCGGCATTTCCTATATGAGTTTCCGCAGCATCCAGATGGTCATAGAGATTTACGACGGAATCATTTTGGAGGTCCCACTCCTGGAATTTTCAGGATTCCTCCTTTTCTTTCCCTCCATCAGCTCCGGTCCCATTGACAGAAGCCGCCGGTTTCACGATGACTGGATGCGCATCCTGCCAAGGGCAGAATATCTGGATATGTTGGCAGAAGGTATCTTCAAACTACTGCTGGGCCTGGTCTACAAGCTGGCGCTGGGCACCCAGCTCTACACCCTTCTCACTATATGTGAGCAGTCCATGGGACGCCGGGACGCCCCCTGGTATTTCGCCGCAGGCTACGCCTGGCTGTACGGCTTCTACCTGTTCTTTGATTTTGCAGGCTATTCCCTCATGGCAGTGGGAACCGCCTATATTCTGGGTGTCAGGCTGCCGGACAACTTCCGCGCTCCATTTCGGAGCCTGGATATAAAAGAGTTCTGGGACCGCTGGCACATTACCCTGTCCCACTGGTTCCGCGATTTCCTCTTTACCCGTTTCATTATGAAATGCTCTAAGAAGAAATGGTTCTCCACCCGTTTAAACAGAGCCTGTGCCGGATTTATTGTCAACATGGGCGTTATGGGACTGTGGCACGGCGTCACGCCATCCTACATACTATACGGACTCTACCACGGCATTCTGCTGTCGGCCACAGAAGTTTACCAGAAAAAATCAGGCTTCTACAAAAAATATAAAAACCGGAAACTATACAAGGCAGTCTCCTGGCTGCTTACCATAAACCTGGTGATATTCGGCTTCTTTATCTTCTCCGGAAAATTCCTGGAGCTTTTAACCGCCTGATATCCCCAATCAATTTTAAAAGAAAAAGGAGAAAACAAAATGGAAGAAAAAATTTTAGATTTATTAGCAGAGATCTGTGAGGATGATATTGTGAAAGAAGACTTAAAAACCGAGCTTTTCCAGTCCGGTCTTCTGGATTCCCTGGGATTTGCCGAATTTCTGGCCGGCCTTGAGGAGGAATGCAGCATCGTCATAGCCCCCTCAGAGGTCACCAGGGAAGAAATGGATACCCCGGAAAAAATCCTCAATCTTGTAAAATCCAAATGCTGACCAGAGAAAGGCAGGCGTAAGAAACATGAAGAGACTGACTGCATTTTTCACGGCCTTTGTGCTGTTCCTTGTCACCGCGGCAGGCATCCACCTGGCTGTCCGTGACAGGAAGATTCCGGACTCCCGGACATTTTCCACCTGGGCCAACGAGACAAAGACACGTTCCCGTGAAACCATAAAACAAAATCTTGGCCCGGACAGCCTTCTGGTATTCGGCTCCTCCGAGTTTATGCACGGGCAGGACACCCCGTACCATCCTTCCTCCATGTTCGCGGACAGTGACTTTGAGCCCATGCTCATAGGTGCCGGCTATTACCAGTCCCTGAGCCATGCCATTGCTTTAAGCGCCGTAGGGGAGGGCCAGAAAAAGGCCGTCCTTTTCCTATCCCCCCAGTGGTTCAGAAAACCCGGCATCCTGCCCCAGGCCTTTGCCTCCCGCTTCTCTGAGAACAACTATCTGGGCATGCTGCAGAACGAAAACCTCTCACCGGAAACAAAACAATACATCATAGACCGCACCCATACGCTTCTGAAAGATGACCCCAAAACCAAAGACCGTTTAAGCACATATGAGCGCGTATGGGTCACCAAAACCGCAACCACAGAGGACACCCTCATAGCCGGCGCCTGGCAGCACTTTCTGAACGAGAAAGAAAAGATCACCGTCCCTCTTCTCTTTGACCTCACCGCAAAAAAGAAAGCGCCGCCGGCCACTGACATATCCATAAACTGGACCAAATGGCTGGCCAAGGCCGAGGAAGACGGCTCCCGCCACCAGGAGAACCAATTCTACATAGACGACAAAAACTACAAAAAGCTGAAACCCCACCTGGCCAAAAAGAAAGGCCGCAACAAAAAAGCGATACACGGCTACGGCTCCTCCCCCGAATACGACGACCTCCGCTGCTTCCTGGATGTATGCCGCGACATGGACATCGAACCTCTTCTGGTCATTCTCCCTGTTAACGGCTATTACTACGACTACACCGGTTTTCCCCGTACTGCCCGGGAAACCTACTACTCCAACATCCGCAGTCTTGCCTCCGCCTACAACGCCGAACTTGCCGATTTCTCAACAGATGAATACACCAAATACTTCTTTGAAGATCAAGTCCACATAGGACGGAAAGGATGGGTTCTGATCAATGAAAGCCTTTACAACTTTTATAAAAAACCTTAAAACCAACCGCAAAGCCCGTTTCCTCCTCCAGGTGCTCTCCTTCTACATCCTCCTCATGCTCCTCTACCTCTACTTCATGACCGCCAACCTCTCCACCGCCCCACCCTTCCTATATTCCCAATTTTGAAGCCGCGGGGCGGCTTCTTTTTTCTTTTTTCTCCAACGCCATCCCTAGCCTCTTTCCCCCACAACCTGAATCCCATGAAAAACACCGCGGCCGGCAGTCTTCTCTCCGGACTGCCGGCCGCGGTGTTTTTCATGCTCACTACTCCCTTTTAATCATCCGATACCCAATCCCAATATGCGTCTGTATATACTTGGGCTCCGATGGCTCCTCCTCAATCTTCTTCCTCAGCGTCGCCATAAACACCCGCAACGAAGGCACATCACTCTGCATCACATTCCCCCATACCTCATTCAGTATAAAGTTATGCGTCAGCACCCTCCCCACATTTTTAGCCAGAAGACACAGCAGCTTATACTCAATCGGCGTCAGATGGACTTCCTCATCCCTGATAAACACACAACCGGATGCATAATCGATCTTCAAATCCCCGTTCACGAAGACCGCGTTGTCCTCCACGCCCCCGCTGCTCTGATACATAGCCCTGCGAAGGCTTGCCCGCAGCCTTGCCAGCAGCTCCTCCACACTGAAAGGTTTCGTCAGATAATCATCTGCCCCCGCATCCAGTGCGCTTACCTTATCCGCGTCCTCGCTCCTGGCACTTACCACGATGATTGGTACATTTGACCAGGACCGCACTTTTTTTATCAGGTCCACACCGTCCATATCCGGCAGCCCCAGGTCCAGTATGATCACATCCGGCCTCTGGGATACCGCCTCCATCAGGGCCTGTGCCCCGTTTTTAGCCATATGGTATCGGTATTCCTGCATATCCAGTGTGGTTCCCATCAGATTTCTGACAGCCTTGTCATCTTCCACAATAAGTATCAATGGTTTATTCATGTATCACTACCTCCTCTGCCGGCAATGTGAAATAGAAAACGCTTCCCCGGGGGCTGTTGTCCCTTACCCCGATCTCTCCGCCGTGTGCATTTATAATGGCTTTACAGAGTGCAAGACCAAGTCCCAGCCCGCGCCTGCCATCCCCTTTCTGATTCTCTGCCGTATAAAACATCTGAAACAGCTTATTTTTATCCGCATCCGCCACCCCGTTTCCGTTGTCCGCGATTTCCGTCCACACAAATCCATCCTTCTGGAACACATGAACCTTAATCTCTGACCCGGCCGGTGTATATTTGATGGCATTGTCTATGATATTGATAAACACCTGCACGATCAGCCTGGTATCCATCCTGGCCATCAGGAATTCGTCCTCCTGCTTCACTGTGATCTTGTGTTCTCCGCTCTTTCTGTCCAGGTGGTGCATGGCCTCGTTGATCACATCGTCCAGAAGTTCTGTCTGCCGCTTCAGGTTCATGGTCCCATTCTCAATCCTTGTGACAGAGAGCAGATTCTCCACCAGGTTGATAAGCCAGATGGCATCGTCATAAATATCCCCGTAAATCTTATGCCTCTGGCTCTCCTCCATCTGGGCGCTGCCGTTTAAAAGCACACTGGCATTTCCGGAAATACCTGTCAGCGGAGTACGCAGGTCATGGGAAATAGCCCGCAGCAGATTGGCCCGCAGCCGCTCCTGTCTGGCGTTCATCTCCACTTCCTTTTTCTCCTCATCCAGCTTCTGCTTTTCAAGTGCCAGGGCACATTCATTCAACATGGCAAGCAGCAGGCTTCTCTCAAAAGCTGTGAGTTCCTCAGCCCCCATAACAATACCTGCCACTGCCAGAGCTTCCTTCCTGCCTCTCACAGCCAGGTACAGACATTTTGCATCGGGCAGCGTATCTGTTGTGGCACCCGCATGCTTATTATTCTGATACACCCAGGATACCACTTCCTGTTCCTTCTCATTGAGATACTGCCCGGCATCCGACATATCCTGTTTTTCCATTCTGGGAACCAGATTTCCCTTCTCATCGGGCATATAGAAGATAACCGTCCGGCCCAGCATTTTCTCCATCTGCACCATGATCTCCCGGATGATCTGGGACACATCCCTGGCCTTCTGCAGCTTCTGGCTGGTCTCCAGCAGAATTTCCGTGCGGTATGCCTTTTCCGCTGCCTGGTGCGCCTGCTCCTTCACTCTGGTCGTCAGGGTGGAAATGAGGAATGCCACCAGGAACATAATGATAAAGGTAACAGGATATTCCGGCCCGTAGGCTTTAAACGAATATCTGGGGAGTGTAAAGAAAAAATTAAAGGTAAATACACTGATAAAGGAGCTCACCAGACTGTATGCCTTGCTCTCTGTCCACATGGCGGTGAGAACTACCCCCAGAATATACAGCATGATAATATTGACCTCTGAAATCCCATGGCTGTACATCCATCCGCCAATCCCCGTGGAGGCCAGCAGCACGCCCACTGTCTTCAGGGTATCCTTGAAGGTGAAGCCGGTTCTGCTGTGCCTTATGCGAAATCCCGCAGTACCGGTATTCTGCTCCATAGATGGGATAATATAAATATCGGGATTGGAGCCAAGTGCTGTCAGTTTGTCGGCAAAGCTGACTCTGGAAAAAGAGAGGCCTCCAATCCATTTTGTACGGCCCAGCACAATTTTTGATACACCTGCCATTCTGGCATACTCTGCAATCTGCTGGACCACATCATCCCCGTACATGGTGATGACCCTGGCTCCCAGTTTTTCCGCCAGTTCCATATTCTCTTTTAATATCCTTTTATCTGCATCCGGCAGATTTTTATCGTGGGACGTCTGCACATACAGAGCGGTAAACGCCCCGTGGAACGCATCCGCCATACGTGCCGCTGTCCTGATCACCCTGCCGTTGGAGGGAGATGCGGAGATTCCGGTCAGGATATGTTCTCCCGGATAGGAGGTCTCCTGTACATCCTCCCCCTTTTCCGCGATCTTATTGATCCTGTCCGCCATTCTTCTGAGGGCCATCTCCCGCAGGGCAGTGAGGACACCTGTATCCGCAGCATTATTTCCAAGGCACTCCCGTACCTTTTCCGGTTCCGCGTCCACAAATTCCACCTGGTCTGCCTGATCGAATACTTTATCCGGAACGCGCTCCCCTGCCGGTCTGCCGGTCAGGGAGGAAATCACATCCGAAAGACTCTCTATCTGCTGTACATTCAGGGTCGTATACACATCAATCCCGGCCCGAAGAAGCTCCTCTATGTCCTGATAACGCTTTCTGTGCCTGGAACCCGGAGCATTCCCGTGGGCCAGCCTGTCTATGACCAAAAGCCCGGGCCTTCTTCTGATCGCGCTGTCCAGATCAAACTCCGGGGACAGATTCCCCTGATAATTATGAAAAACGGGGGCAAGCTTTTCCATTTTCTCCCCCAAATCCAGCTCCAGGGGAACACATCCGACCACTACATCGCAGCCCTCTTTTTTCCTCTCCGCTGCATCCCGCAGCATCTGTCCTATCTTTCCTGTTCCTTCCGCATAGCTGAAAAAGATCTTCAGCCTGCCGCTTTTATCCGTCTCCATCCCGGCTCCCCCTTTCTGCGCTGTTTGGTTTATTATAGCCTATTTCCCACGGGAATCAAATAAATTATGCGGAGAAAGGCAAAGAGCGCCGGCTATCTCGCCTTTGCCAGCGCTCTTACATCTTTGTAATGTCCCATGATGATCAGGGTCTCACTTCCCCGAAAGATATACTCCGGACGGGGAAGAGGATAGATTTCCTCCTGCTCCTTGACTGCCAGAATACTGATATGATATTTATTCCGCACTCCCTTTTCCACAATGGACTTGCCCACCCACGGTGCCGGGACCGGAATCTCATAAATGGAGTAGTCAGGGGTTAATTCAATGTAATCGAAAATATTATCTGTGCCGAATTTGACAGCCAGACGTTCTGCCATCTCCCGTTCCGGGTAGACTATCTTGTCCGCTCCGTTTCTGAGAAGAAACTTTGCGTGCACATCCCTGTTTGCCCTTGAGAGGACAAAAGGCGCCCCGTAATCCTTGAGAAGCGCTGTGGTCTCCAGGGAGCTCTGAAAATTATCCCCGATGGCCACAACGCAGAGATCAAAATTACCCACTCCCAGAGAGGCAATGAAATGCTCATTGGTGGTATCTCCAATCTGCGCATTTGTCACCAGGTCCAGCGCGTCATTGACACGCTCCTCATTTATATCAACTGCGAGGACTTCATTGCCCTCCTCTATTAATTTCGCTGCCATATGGCGGCCAAAGCGGCCCAGTCCCACTACAAGAACCGATTTCATTTTCTACTTTTCCTCCTTGATCAGCCTACAGATACCTTTTCCATAGGCAGTTTTGATGGTATGTTGGCAATCCGGTTGCCGAAAGCAATGAGTATGGTAATGCCTCCGACCCTTCCGATAAACATGAGCAGTATCAGAACAATATGTGAAACGGTTCCAAGCTGCGCAGTGATCCCCAGAGACAGTCCTACGGTTCCGATCGCGGAGGCCGCTTCAAACAGAGCGTCCTGGATCGCAGTTCCATCTGCAGAGGCGATCAGCACAGTTCCCACCAGGATCAGAAGCCCATAGAGCATGGTTACACAGCTTGCGTGGCGCAGGGCATTCTCCTCCATTCTTCTGCGGAAACACTCGATATCCTTCCGTTTTCTGAATTCAGACCATATACTCAGGATCATGATGGACATGGTGGTTGTCTTAATACCTCCCGCAGTGGAACCGGGAGAACCGCCGATAAACATAAGCCCTACTATGAGGATTTTACTGCAGCCCGATAGCGTTGTCAGATCCACGGTATTGAACCCCGCTGTTCTGGGCGTTACGGCCTGAAAGAACGCGCAGAGTACCTGTTCCCCAAAGCTTCTTCCCTCCATGGAAGGTTTCCCCAGCTCAAAGAAAAACATGAGGACAGCCCCTCCGAGAATAAGTATCGCTGTTGCCATGAGCACGACCTTTGTGTGGAGCTTATAATTTTTATAATGCCATTTATGGTCCCTGACATCTGCCCACACAAGAAATCCCAGGCCGCCCACTATGATCAGCAGCATAATGGTGATACTCACCAGAGGGCTGCCTGAAGCGGTCATGAGGGAAGTTCCCGGATCAAAATAGCCCATCAGATCTATTCCCGCATTACAAAAGGCAGAAATGGAGTGAAATACGGAAAAATATATACCTTTTCCCGTACCCAGTCTCGGAACAAAATAAAAGCTCAGCAAAATGGCTCCGATCCCCTCGAATAATACCGTTCCGCCGAACACAAACTTTGCCATGCGCACAATTCCGCCCACCTGGGGTGCAGCCACGGATTCCTGCATCAGAAGCCTCTGCGACAAACCAATCTTTCTCTTGGTGATAGCGAGCGCGGAAATGGCGATCGTCATAAATCCAATGCCGCCTATCTGTATTAATAATAAGATGACACCCTGGCCAAATTCAGACCAGAATGTATAGGTGTCATGCAGCACCAGTCCGGTGACACACGTTGCTGATGTGGCGGTAAACCAGGCATCCATAAACGGAGCTGCTGTCATCTGCCGGTTGGACACAGGCAGCATCAGCAGGAGCGTACCTGTGGTAATCACTGCCAGATAACCGAATACAATAAGTTTCGTTGTGGTCCAGTGATGTTTTTTTATTCCTGACATAAGAGTCTTCCACCCTTTTTATTCTCTTTCTGTGTTATCCTGTAACTACATATTCTAAATTCTTTTATATTAAAACGGCATAAAGCTATGTTAAGGACGCATTAAGATAGCATAAAGATTTTACTCTTTATGCTATCTTGTCCTGTTCTATGATTCTTTATTCTCTATGTGCTCTTCGTCCCCATTGTTGCGGCAGATCCACTCCAAAAGATCCTCCATGGCTTCCTTTGCTGACTGGAGCGGTCTGTCAAACATACCTGATTTATAGAAATTGATCACAACTGCCCCTATGGGCACTGCAAGTATCATGCCAATGACACTGCTGACCCGGTATCCTGTATACATAAAGATCAGTGTAAGGAGCGGGTCCATGCCAATGGAATCCCCCACCATCTTGGGCTCTATGACCCTCCGCACCAACTGCGTCACCAGGTAAAGGATGATCAGACCAACCGCAAACTTTGTATCACCGGACAACAGCTTGAATACAGCCCATGGTATAAGGGCTGTCCCTGTTCCGAAGAACGGAAGCATATCCAGAAAAGAAATGAGGAATGCCACCAGCACGGCAAAGCTCACCTCCAGAAACAGCAGCCCTACACAGAGTATTGCCCAGATAACAGCCATGATCTTAAACTGTGCTTTGAAATAACCGCCGAAGACCTTTTTAAAGCTGTCTGCCAGAAGTCTCCATTTTTCCTGGATGATCTGCGGTGTGTTGTTCCGCCCAAACTCCAGGATTCCATCCCGGTCCGCGATGAAAAAATAGGCGGACAATATGGTAAATATAATAGATATCAGCACACTCGGAAGATGCTTGGCCATATCACCTGCGTAGCCAACGGTCCACTCGCTGATATTTCCCACCAGTTTTCCGATCCGTTCTCCCAGATCGTCCTGCACATTATTGATGGAAGTCTGTACATTTTCCGGAAGCTGTTTCATGAATTTATTGAGATTGTGCTCCACCTCCCGAAAATCCTCCCGGAATCCACTGTAAATATCCGGTGCCTGATTGATCAGGTCACTGGCCTCCTCCACCGCTTTTGTTCCTATAAAATACCCTGCTCCGATTATGGCGGCTAAAACTGCTATAATGATCAGCATGGATGTGTGCTTTCTGGCTATTTTCATCCTCTTTTCCACCATGCGCACCAGAGGGCTGGCGATCATGGCGATGATCCATCCGATGACAAAAGGCATAAAAAACCTGAGGAATTTAAGTCCCAAAACAATGACCAGTATAACGCCTAAAACTGTAAACAATGCCGCCAGAATACCTTTTACATACTTCTTCCACTTCATATATAAATATCTCCCATGCCTGCCTGTTTTGACTGCTGTCTGCGCAATCTGACAGTAGCCGGGGCAGATTTTGCCTGCACCGGCTACCTTAAGTATACTCTCATCCGCCCGGGATACAATGCCTATCCCGTTAATTTTTTATGAAAAATTTGCGAACGGTTCTGATCTATAATTGATTCTGTGTCTTAGATTTCCTTCAGAAAAGCAAACGGCTCATCATCATGCAGAAAATGCATCAGCATATAAGCCGTCATGATCGCCGCTTTCTCTTCCCTCAGGATTCTTCTGACCTCTTCCCTGTCAGCCAGCACAATCTCCAGCTCCTCGGAATCCTCCAGTCCATCCCCGGACACCTGGCCGGAAGCATAACCGTATACACTGGCGCAGGATTCATCGGTCATGCCAATGGTAGTAAAATACGGTTTCTCATATGCCGGGTCCACATCAAGAGGAGTAAGCGTCAGGCCGGTTTCCTCTTTCATCTCTCTGATCGCGGCTTCTCTGTAGTCCTCACCGGGCTCTACCAGGCCTGCCGGGAACTCATAGATATAGCTGTCAATAGCATAACGGTACTGACGTACCAGCACGACCCTGTCTTTCTTCTCCCCATAGAGGCTGTAGATAATAACTCCATCCGGGGTGTTTTTCCTTGTTTTGATCTTCAGTTCATTCTCAGTCTTTGCCCGTGACGCCACATAGTAATGTCCCTTTCTTCCTGTCTTACTCTCCACATCCAGGTGGTAGAGATTTACATGGGGATTCTCTGTGAGCGGCGTCACCTTTTTTATATCCGGCATCTTTATTCTCCTCGCAGTAATACTCTGATTCTCTTATAAATAAGCAGTGTTACGGCAGAGATGATACATCCCTTCACCAGGTTAAACGGCGCCACTGCCAGCACCACAAAGGTAAACAGGTTATTGATTCCTGCATTGATAGATGAACCCATCTGAATAAAGGCGCTCACCGGCATCCCGAAAGCTGCCCCGTATGCGGGGAGCAGGATAAATGCATTCACAACACAACCCACAACAGCCATACAAATGGTTCCGATCACCATTCCGATCACTGCAAATTTTTTGTTCCTGCGGTATTTATAGAAAAATGCTGCCGGAACGATAAAAGAGCATCCCATCAGGAAATTGGCGATTTCACCCACGCCCGCTGTGGCGGAGCCGTGGATGACTGCATACAGCAGTACCTTCAGAAGCTCGATCATAATACCTGCCACCGGTCCCATAGCAAACGCGCCAACCAGCACGGGTACTTCTGAGAAATCCATCTGATAGAAAGGCGGTGCGATCACCGGGATGGGAAACTCAATCATCATCAATACCGTAGCCACGGCTCCAAGCATGGCTACCTGTGCCAATGTCCTGATTTTTGAACGATTCTGTGCACCTGCAGGTCTTTTGTTTACAATTGCTTCATTACTCATTTTTATTCTCTCCTTTTTATGATGGTTTCATAAAAGGAAATTCTTCTTTTTCCGCTGCCGCTTCCGCGGCTGAAACGAAAAAACGCCCTGAAAATCAGGGCATTGATGAAATCTGCATTATGAAATACATTTTCTTCTCTCATCCAGACTTTAACTGTCGGTACCGGAATCACACCGGTTCAGCCATTTACATGGGTCGCGGACTATACCGCCGGTAGGGAGTTGCACCCTGCCCCGAAGAATTTTCTTTTATCTGAGAATTATTATAAACCTTTAAAGGCTTGATTTCAATGGGTTTTTGAAGATTTTTAAAGTAATAAAAAAAGCCTGTAATCCACACCCAACCGGGCTGAACTACAGGCTTATCCAGATTTCTCCTCATTTGACTATGTTTTCAAGCGTTTTCGCAGATGTTATATCAACCTTTCCACTATTTAAAAATCTTCTTCCCAATGTATAAGAAAATGCACGCCCCCAAAACAGATACCATAATATTGGCAAGAAAACCGTACGCATAAAATCCCACTAGCGACATGATTCCTCCGCCGACAAAGGAGCCTGCGATTCCAATTGCGATGGTTTTTATGAAGCCTCCCTTTTTTACGCCCATGATTCTTCCGGCTATCCAGCCTGATATGATTCCTATAATTAATGATGTAAGCATTTTTATCTCCTTTATGATGCCTGATTCCGCAAATTTTTCACTATTTTTTGATTTTGGCTTTCTGTCTATTATACCCCATTCCATCTACTTTGTACATCTGACTTCCTAAAACATAGGCCAAAGCTTGTCTGCATCTGCTGTTCACTCCGGGCCCGGAAGCACGCTTTGCAATATACAGATATGGAACATTCTGCTCCTTATCACGCTGGCAGCTCCCAATCCTCTGTACACAAGATAAATTAAAAAATCCTTCTGCCGGAAACATTTCTGTTATCCGGCAAAAGGATTTGCATATATCAGAAGATTTCTCTTCCCTGTTCGTCGGGAATCATGGATTTTCTGTAGAAGAAGCTGTTGATCACATCGCACCATTCCCGGCTGTTTTCAGCCTGGCGCGTGAACCGTTCCTTAACTCTTAAGAAAATGTGCTGCGGGATTCTGCCCTCCAAAAGTTCCCAGTCTTTCTGCATCTGCAGGACCTGTTCGTGTCCCTCAAAATGACTGTCATAAATGTGCTGTATCAATGTCTTTCCGGAATGCAGCCGGTATGTGTAGGGAACACGGTGGAAAAACAAAAGCAGATTTTCCGGGCAGGTTCCCTTTTCTCTGAACAGGGCAGCATTTTTCTCAAAATACTGTTCGCTGTATCCGGTACCCCCTGCGCTTCTGTCAACGCCCACTGCCAGGTGGTCGGCTCTGTGGTAGGTACCCCATTTGGAATATTCGTATCCCTCGGGATTGGGACCGTAATGATGTGCGGGGTTCACCATAAAACCGATTCCAAGAGGCGCAGTGTATTTTTCATAGACCTCTCTGGAACGAAGAAGGATATCTGAAATACTCCTGTTCACGTCGCTGTCTCTGCTGATCTGCAGGGAAATCCACTCGCTGGCGATCTCCTCTGCGGATAGCTGCGGAGCAAAGGCCAGACGTCCGAATCCGTACAGATTGGCGCCTGCCAGGTCATGGCCTGTCCAGTTGGCATCCCTTCCTGTGTTGGCTACTGCTGCCATACCGCATCTTTGCTGTCCGAATGTCCTGCCGGAAATGATATCCGCCACTGTGTCCTCCGGTTTTCCACATCCCGTGGAGAAATCCAGCACTTCTTTCCACATGGGAACCAGATAACACACATCGATCTGCTGTCCTGTGTACTCCTGGGCGATCTGAACTTCCAGCATCTGGTTTGTATGCTGCAGACCCCCGAAAAGAGGATGGACAGGTTCTCTCACCTGGAAATCAATGGGTCCGTTTTTAATCTGGAGAATGACATTATCATCGAATTTTCCGTCCAGAGGCATGAAGTTGTCGTATCCGGCACATGCCCGGTCTGTCCTGCGGTCACGCCAGTCCTGCTGGCAGTTGTACACAAAACATCTCCATATGATGGTCCCTCCGTACGGTTTAACCGCGCGGGCCAGCATATTGGCACCGTCTGCATGGTTCCTCCCGTAGGCAAAGGGTCCGGGACGTCCTTCGGAATCTGCTTTTACAAGAAAGCCTCCCATATTGGGAAGCCGTCCGAAAATTTCGCCGCATTTTTTCTCCCACCAGTCTTTTACTTCTTCCTTCAATGGGTCTGCGCAGGAAAGCCCGCCCAGAGTCATGGGTGCTGCAAAATCAATGCAGAGATACATGGAAATTCCGTACTGTGCAAAAATATGGGAAATCTGCTCCAGTTCTTTATAATGCCTCTCTGAGATAAGCCATTCTGCACCGTTACGCACATTCACATTATTAATAGAAATCCCGTTGATTCCAACAGAGCAGAGCAGTCTGGCATAATCTCTGATCCGCTCAGTCACACAGACTTTCCCGTTTTCATAAAAAAAGGATCTTCCTGCGTATCCCCGCTCAATGCTTCCATCTATGTTGTCCCACTGATTCAGCATCCTGACAGGATTCGACGGTATCTCCCGAATAGAAATGCCGGTGATCTCTTTTCCGGAGGATACCATAAGAAGAAGGCGGAATGTTCCGTATAAAAGCCCGTTTTCTTTTGCCGCGCGTATATAGATCCTGTCTTCTTCCTCTGTGATCTGATACCCTTCTTTTCCCAGATTCAGGGCCGGATTCAACTCTAATATAAGCCCCGCTTCCTCTCTGTTTTCTCCTCTTCTCACTGTGATAGAAAACAGTTTTTCGGCTGCTGTCTTTATTTCTCTGAGTGCGCTTTCAACCAGCACTCCGTTCTGCTGTGTATACACAGATTCAAAATACTTCTTATCTTTTTGATTTTCTATCGGTTCATATGCAAGCCATGCCTGCTCCCAGTTGCACATAGTTTCCTCCTAATCACTCTTCTGTGAGGTAATGTTTTAATCTGTCTGTCTCCACGCCTGCCAGCATAACGATACCGATTCCATGAGTATCGTTGAAATTCCATTCCAGGGCTCTGTAATACTCCCGTTCATAGGACCAGCCTGAACCCTGGCAGACACCGTATAGATTTCCCTTTCTGTCTATGGCCTTTTTCGTCAGACCGTTCCAGGCCCTGAACACAGATTCAGCAAAATCTGCCGTCCGTTCTTCCGGCAGCAGCCCATAACGAATCCCTCTGGACATGGCGCAGATGAACATGGCTGCAGCGGATGTCTCCTGGTAGGTATCCCTCTCGTCCAGAATCTGATGCCAAAGACCGTCCTCATCCTGGAGCTCCAGATAGCCTTCACACAGATCATGGAAATAAGACACAAGTTCCTCCCGCATAGGTACATCCGGATTCTCCCTCATGAGCAGTTCACTGAGAGAAAAAACTACCCAGCCGTTTCCCCTGCTCCATGGGATCATATTCGCATGTTCAAATTCCAGTTTATACATGTGGGACAAAATGTGCCCGCTTCCCTTCACAGCACGCGGTTTGAAATAAAAATGCTTCTTATATAAGAGTAGTTGTCTGACGGCTTCCTCTATGGCATTGTCATCATGAAAAACTTCCGCGTACCTGATCAAAAAAGGAACACTCATATACATATCATCAATCCACATGCTGTTGTCTCTTCTCTTAAAAGAGCCGTCCGCATTTCGGATCTGTTCTTTTAAAATATATCTGCCGATTCTGCCGGCAATCCTCTGTACTTCTTCTTTAAAATATCTGTCTTGTTCCCCGGCGTATGTTTGAACATTGCTTTTGCCTATGCCGCAGCGGGGCGCACGCCGTATGTCCGGAAAAGTTTTCTGACATGCTTCCATGCAGTTCAGAAGGTATTCCAGCATACAGGAACCGAATGACCCACAGTCATCCAGGGCGTCCATCCAAAGAAGCTGCTGGTTGACACCGGGAAATCCGTATTTTTCCCGGTCATAGACTGCATAACGGTCAGCCATGACCACCATTTCTATGGAATCACGCACGTATTTTATCAGTTCCTGCATCTCATAATACAGACCTGTCTGCAGCATTCCGTACAGAGTCACCCCCAGGGGATATGTCCAGCGGCCGAACAGACAGCTCTCTGCAAAGGGACGGATAACAACAGATGGATATTTAGTTCTCCAGAAAACACCGGAATCAGATATCCGGAAGGGCTTTGTAAGAAATTCCCGTCTGTCGGGGATCCAGGTCATCAGTGCCTCTTCCGCCCGGCAATCCAGAGGCCCCAGAAAGAGAACATCACCGCAGTTTCCCTTTGCCTCCACCGGAATACGACATTCCCAACGGCTGTTTTCCCAATCAGGACAGGTCATCCCGCATGTTCGTTCCTCTGTGCGGATCAACCAGGATATCTGGCAGCAAGCGCGGAAGTGCTCCTGATATGGTTTTCTGCAGCATCCCGATTCCTTATCATCCGCATCCATCCTGCATCCATCTATCATAACTGCTCTGATACACGGATTCTTTTCTTTTTGCTCCCTCAAAAAGCGTATCAGCTCTTCCCACGCCTTTTTCAGGTCCGTACCCGGTACAGCACGTACCTCTGTCCATGCAAACCATATCTGGCCCGCTTCCTTCCAGGGTAATCTGGGGACGTCTGCAGCCGGCAGCCAAACTCTTTCTGTCTCCTTCTCCGTTTTTTCCCAGAAGGATTCCCTGAGAAAAAAATTCACGGCTGTTTTCTCATCCGCCTCCTCTGCTTTCAACAAAGTAAAGTTAAAACCAGCCTCTCCTCCCCTCTCCTCAAAGGGCATAAGATAAGAACATGGCTCCCACTGAGGCATTTTATTGGTCAGCGTACAGCAAAATCCTGCTTCTTTTCTGGAAACAAGGAAAAGCCGGTTCATCCCTTCATGCAGTTTGGCCGTCAGTTCATATTCTCCCGCTCCCGGACAGAGAAGTATCAGCTCCCGGTTGAGATATACTAATGTCCGGCTCTCACACTTCACCAGGAAACGGCTCTTTTTCCCTTCCGGGCACCACATTTCACCGGCTGCTGCCCCCCAGTCCCCCAAAAGGGCCCCGGGAAACTGCTGCTGAAAATCCAGGACTGCGTCCCCGTTCTTTCTCCTTCTGGCCCCATTTTCATGGAAAGCCCTGAGAAGAAAGGGCATGGGCGGATGATTTCCCATAAACCGGTACGCCATTGTGCGCAGCACGGCTTCTGTGTCATCGCCGTATATATAATGCATGCTGTCTGTTTCGGATATGTAGCTCTTCATATATTATCATCCCTTTAATCCGGAGGTTGCAATTCCGTCTGCCAGATATTTCTGGAAGAAAATGAAGATCAGCACAATAGGCACGATGGAGAGAGTCGCCATTGCGAACATTGCGCCATAGTCCGAGGAGGAGCCAGGATCGCAGAACAGTTTCAGCGCCAGGGCAACCGGATACATGGCAGCATCATTGATATAGAGCAGCGCTGACATAAAGTCATCCCATCTCCACATAAAGGAAAAGATACCGCCTGTGATCAGTGACGGAGCCATCAGCGGCAAAATAATACGGAAGAAGATTCCGTAATAGGAACAGCCGTCAATTTTGGCTGCCTCATCCAGCTCTGTAGGGATACCCTCTATAAAGTTCATCATAAGATATACAAAAAATCCCTGGATGGCAAAGAAAAACGGAATGATAAGGGGAGAAAAACTGCCGACCCAGCCCAGTTTTTCATACCACAGATACTGGGGCACCATAAGGATCTGTCCCGGCAGCATCATAGACGCCAGCATGGCGCCGAATAAGATCTTCTTGCCCCTGAACTGACATCTGGCAAATCCGTATGCCACACATGCGGAAGATGCCAGGGTTCCTATGGTTCCCACAACTGCTATGAAAAGAGAGTTTTTAAAAAATGTGCCAAAGGATACGCCTGCAAATCCTCTCCAGCCATTGGCATAATTCTCCAGTGTGAATTTCTCAGGGATCAGGCTTCCCGCTGTTGTAAATATGGTACTGGTTTCTTTAAAAGAGCTCATGAACATCCAGCAGAGCGGATACAGCATGGCTAATCCGAAACCGCAGACTAAAACATGATAGACAACTGTTCTTATATTCTTCGTTTTCACAATCTCACCCCTGTTCATATACCCAATATTTTTTGGTCTTAAATAACACAAATGTTATCACTGCAATAATTCCCAGCATAACCCATGCCATTGCGGAAGCATAACCGGATTTGCTGAAGGAGAAGGACTGCTGATACATGTACACCGCGTAGAATAAAGTGGTATCCATTGGTTTTCCCTGTGTGATGATCAAACTCTGTGTAAATGCCAGGAATCCGTTGATCATCTGCATAACCAGATTGAAGAAGATTGTGGGAGTCAGAAGCGGCAGGGTAACACGGAAGAACTTTGTCACCTTGCCCGCGCCGTCCACGTCTGCTGCCTCATACAGAGATTTCGGAATCTGTTTTAATGCGGACAGGAAGATCAGCATGGAAGAACCAAACTGCCAGACAGCCAGCAGGATCAGTGTCCAGATCGCTGTTCTGGTGTCACTGAGCCATGCAAAGTTGGTGTCAATCCCGAATATTCCGAGAATGCTGTTCACAACACCGTCGGGTGCGAACATTCTCTTCCATAAAATAGCTACAGCCACTGAACCGCCGATGATGGAGGGCAGATAGTAGGCTGCACGGTAAAATCCCGTAGCCTTTGTGGGTTTCACCAGTATCATTGCCACCAAAAGGGCAAAAATAAGCCTCAGCGGCACAGACACCAGCGCGAAATAAAGGGTAGCCTTGATGGAATGCCAGAACACTTCATCATTTGTAAACATATCTATGTAATTTTTCAGTCCCACAAACTCCGGCGGTGACAGAATGTCGTAGTCACAGAGCGAGTAATAAAAAGAGATTCCCATAGGTATGATCAAAAACACCAGAAATCCTATAATAAAAGGAAGACAGAACACAACTCCCGCTGTCTTTTCCTTATTTAAAAACTTATATAATCTTTTGCTAGTAGGTTTCAAAATCTTCTCTCCTTTCCAAAGGCAGAAAAAGGGCTGCCGCCGTCCAAAAGACTACAGCAGCCCTGATTATTTATTGATGTTCCGCGTAAATTTCGTTTGCGCTGTTGAAATATTCCTCCGCAGCCTTCTCGGAAGTATATTCCCCGTATTTCACCTTCTCTTCCAGTTTCCTTAACAAATCCTGGGCCTCACTAGTTCCCTCTGGTGCCAGAGGAGGCAGTGCACTGGAATTCGGAGTGATGACATCTGTGATGAATGCAGCATTTTCCTGGTCTTCCTGGCTCAGCAGAGGCATGATCTCCTCAGCGATCTTGCTGGATACCGGGATACCTCTCTCTGCAAGAAGAATCTTGTAAGCTTCTGAAGAGTTTGTAAAGTAATTCAATACCTTCACTGCCTCTTCCGGGTTCTTGGTATCAGCACTCACACAATAATACATACTGGGTTTTACATAGTTTGATTTTTTCGGGTCTGTGGAAGGAATTGTTGTGATGGCTATATCGGTTCCCTCCGGAGCTGCTGTCTGGTAAGCGGTCAGCATGGCAGAGCCGTTGATGGTACACCATGTCATGTTATCAGGATTGGAGCCGTATACCATGGGGTCCTCCTCCACACTGGCTGTATCGGCAGCCTGACTCGGGGAGATGTGCCATCCTTCTTTTACACCGTTCTCAGAGATTTTAAAGTAATCCACATAATCCTCTGCGCTCTTGCCGCCAAGCTTGTCAACCACCTGGATATCATTTGCCCTTGCGTAAACTTCCATGTACATTCCGTAGTGGATCAGGTTTGCACGGTAGCCTGATTTCTCATAAACCTGTTTCGCGATCTCAATGAACTCATCCAGAGTCATATTGTCCTTTACAGTAATCCCCAGTTCATCAAGCAGTGTTTTATTATAGAACATACAGGAAGAACTGGTTCCGGATGCAACACCGTAAATCTTGTCTCCTACCTTGCCCATGTTGATCGCGTCCTCAGACAGATTGGAGGTATCCAGGGTTCCGTCTTCAATATATGGTGTCAGATCTAATAGCTGGCTCTTGTCTACGTACTGCTGCAGATATGACATATCCATCTGAATGATGTCCGGCATTTTTTTGCCTGCGGCTGAAGTAGCCATTTTACTCCAGTAATCGTCCCACTGGAAGAACTGTCCTTTGACTGTGGTTCCCTCTTCCTCTTTATATTTATCCAGCACCTGCTGTGTACGCTCATTTCTTACCTGGTTTCCCCACCAGGCCATGGTCAGTTCCCCTGACGCTGCTTCCTCTTTACTTCCGTTTCCGCCCTTATCTGATCCGCATGCTGTCATGGAAACTGCTGCCAGCGCACATGCCAGTGCCGCTGCTGCTGCTCTTTTTAAAAATTTCCTCTTCACCTGTTTTTCCTCCATATTTTCTTTTGAGAAGCCCCTCTTGATGTAACTCATTATATAATGGTTTCCCCCGGATGAAAATTGATAAAACTTACTTCCACGCTCAAAAAACATACCTGCGTCCGCAAAAAAATTACTTTACCTGTAAAAAATTGACTTCCCGCATTTTTTCCGGGCAAATCAATTGCGCTTTTACTTTTATTTTAATATAATTTTTTTATCATTACATATAAGAAGGGCGTAAACCATGAAAAAAATGGGAAGATTACAAAGCATGTCCCTGAAACATAAAATTCTGGCTGTTATCCTGACAGGATTTCTGGTCCTGTTTCTGGCAGGTATTGTCAGTCTGGAGTTTGTATCCAATTCTTATGAAAAGAAACTGTATAATTCCATAGCGGCTTCCCTTACAGACTCCGCCCTGGAGATTTCTGACCAGTTAAAATACATAGATACGATCGTAGACTCCATACTGGCCAACCAGACCATACAGGAAAGCCTGGACCGGTCAGGCAAAAGCACACAGAATTCGGAAAAGCAACTCTGTTTCAACCAGGTGTATTCCACGCTGTGTGATTATTTCTTTATTTTCAACAGTGACGCCATCTCTTATATTTCCGTGATGCAGGGGGATGACGTTATCAGTACCTCCAACCGGAAATTTCAGACAGTGCCGGATTCTGTGCGCAGTAAACTGAAGCGGACAGCCTATGACAACCAGGGCGCAACGGTGACTGTCACGGACTACGGACCTGACCACGGTATTTTCTTAGTGAAAGAACTGCGTAAAATAGAAGGGCTCAGCCTGGATACTCTGGGTGTACTTATTATAAATATAGATATGAATGCGTTCATATCCGCAACCACGGAGGCCAGCACGGAATTTGAGGATATTTCTTATTATCTGTACGATGACAACAGCCTCATCTTCAACGACAGTGCGCTGTCCCGCAAAGAATCCGCAGAGCTGTATGAAAAACTGCGGGGAGATTATGATGTGGTCACCCTGAAACATGAAAAACTGTTTGCGGTAAGCGGTCTGATCCCCACCTATGGATGGAATTACATCTGTACTGTCTCCTACAATTCCATCTACCAGGCTATCACCCTTTCCAGCCAGTCCTTTTTCCTCATCATGGTATTGGCTGTGATACTGGTGGGAATTTTCAGCACCAAACTGGTCTTTGCCCTATTCAGGCATTTTGACCGGCTGATCGAGAATATGAAACAGTTCGGAGAAGGAAAATATGAGATTGCCGTGCCCCCGATAGAATACCGGCAGGACGAGATAGGGCTTCTCTACAAAAATTTCGACACCATGGTGGAAAAGATCAATACTCTGATCAATGAGAATTACATCAACGAACTGCTGAAAAAAGAGGCGCAGATCAAGGCAATGGAGAGCCAGATGGACCCCCACTTTCTGTACAATACCCTGGATTCCATCAACTGGCGGGCACGCATGATCAAATCAGAAGAGATTTCCCGGATCACCACAGCCCTCGGCAATCTGCTGCGCCTGTCCCTTGGCAACAATTCCAGGGATTTCACACTGCGCCGGGAACTGACCCTTGTGGACAATTATATTATCATACAGAAAATACGCTATCAGAAACGGCTGGATTTCTCTGTGGATATTCCTGAGAGCCTTCTGGACATTCCCATTCCCAAATTTACTCTGCAGCCGCTGCTTGAAAATGCCATACGCTACGGACTGGAAGAATCCTCCGAAACCTGTTATATTACCATCACTTCACGGACAGAGGACGGCACATTGATTCTGAAGATCATGAATACAGGCTCCTCCTTCGAGGAAAATTTCATGGAGAAGCTGCTGGACGGAGAGATACAGCCCCATGGATTCGGAATCGGAATCCTGAATATCCATAAGCGGATACAGATGACTTACGGCAGTGCCTACGGACTGCGTTTATATACGATAGAAGACGAAGAGACTTACGAGGAATGCGCGGCAGCGGAGATACGCATTCCCTGTACACAGAAAGAGGAGAGCAAGCCATGTTAAAATTACTGATCGTGGACGACGAGGAAATGATCTGCCAGGCCATCGCCAATATCATTGACTGGAAATCTTACAATATCCAGCTTGTCGGAACCTGTACCGATGGTGTGGAAGCCTATCACACCATTCTGGATGAATGCCCGGATATCGTGATAACAGATATCCGGATGCCCGGTATCTCGGGCCTGGAACTGATTGAGAGGATCAACCGCACGGATTTATGCACACAGTTTGTGATCCTCTCCGGATACGGAGAATTTGAATATGCGAAAAGAGCTATGAAATGCGGCGTCCAGCACTATCTGCTGAAGCCCTGCACGGAGACGCAGATCATTGACTGTATTCAGGAGGTCACAAAAGATTACTATAAGGTCGCATTTGCAGGGGACTTAAAACCGGAGCAGGACAGCCGGGCCTTTCATAACCTGCACAAAACCCTGATTCGGAATATGATACGGGAAGGAATCTCCGGCACGCAGGTGACGGATACCTTTTTCGATCTGTACGAGCATTACATCAACCTGACAGATGTGCCTTATCAGTTCTGCAGTGTCTATTATCTGGAAGAGAAAAATCTGGCAAGGTGTCTGGAACGTTTTGATGATTACTGCCGGAAAAATATGCCGGAGGTGGAGCGCTACGCTGTCTATATACAGAATGTACTCCTGGTCTTTTTCCCTAATTTTGAAACCTCTTATGTGCAGCTTGACAGCTTTTTCAAGTCTCTGGACTTTCCCGGCCAGACCGTATCCGTGGAATACAGCCGCATGAGATACACGGACTTGAAAACACTGCTCACCGTGCTGATCAAAAAGCTGAAACGGTATGACATTCTCTATTTTATAGACGGCACAGACGCGGTTCCCAATTTTAACTACGGACAGATCGTAGACCGGGTGAACAGGCTGGTGCCTGTGCTGGCGGATAAAAATGCCATGGGCAGGGAAGACACCGTGGCAGAGCTTAAGAAAATCCTCTCCGCCATCTCTAATAAGGACTTTCTGCTGCAGCTCTGCGACAATATTATTATTTCCCTGGGAACACAGCTTCCCTCCCACACGCTGCCGGAGATCACGGATTTCCTGTATCAGCTCCACAAGGAGGAGGACGCGGTCAGCATAGCGGACGCGGTGCTTAATCATATCAATAAGCTCTCCGAAGTGCAGTCCTTTAACACCAAACAGTACAGCCCCTTTATCTCGCGGCTGATTGACTATATCTATGAGCATTATTCCAATCCTGATCTGACGCTGAAATGGATCTCTGAGAATTATCTGTATATGAATGTAAATTATGTAAGCCGGTGCTTTACAAAGGAGACAGGGGAAAAGTTTTCCGGATTTCTTATGAAACTGCGGGTGCAGAAGGCAAAGGAAATTTTGTCCACACGGGATAATGAACAGATTCAAAATGTGGCGCAGCTTGTGGGGTGCGGGAATACGCCTTATTATTTCAGTAAGATTTTTAAGAAGTGTACAGGGCTTACGCCTTCGGCTTATGTGAAGAAGATGAGTAAATAATAATGATTCAGTTACGGAAAAAGGGGCTGTCGGGAAATCAATGTCAATAAGTTAAAGTAACATCTTCAAGAGCAGATTATACAATGTATGACCTGCTCTTTTTTTGTAATAATTCAAAAAAAGCTTGACAAATCACTCAAATTTTGCGGCGAAGCCACTTAAATATACGTTTATTTAAGGAGATATCTGTTTTATTTGTCGTGCAAAAAAATGGTCAAAAGCTTAAAAACTACTTTTGACCATTTAATCAGTGAGGCTTGAATCAATATCTGTAGGCTTAACTTATTGACATTGGTCGGGAAATAGACAGCCCCTTCCAACTACGCCTCCGTCCCATACACCTCCAGCTGAACAAGTGCCGGAAATGGGGATGGTTCCTCTGATTTTATCAATTCTCCTATCTGCAGCCATTCTATTTTCTTTTTCTCAAAAGTAAATTCCTGGGCTTCTCCTGTCTTTTTCAGCTCCAGTTCCATGGTGCTGCCGTCAGAAAAGGTGACTGTGGCCTTTTTCCACCAGTTATCGTGGGGATAGTCCGCTCTTGTGTAAAGAATGATGCGGTCAGCTTCCACCGTCCGTCCAAACTCCAATTTTATGGCTGCGTCTGCACGCTGGTTGATTCCCCAGGACTCATACGGCCATTCTCCGTGGCAGGCTGCTGCAGTGATTCCGTCAATGGCGTTCATGGCAGCGAAGACGGACTCGCCTCTGGTCTCCACATTGGCTGACGCGTGGGGGTAGCAGTTCGTCTCCCCGTGGCAGTCATTTATATTCAAAGCCAGGTTCCTGTATGCCTCATACTCAAAGGAATAGGCTTTGCGGATGTGGATCAGGTGTTTACTGCCGGAAAAGGTCTTGGGTGACATATTGACACGCTTTTCCCCAAAAGGTATCTTATACCACATATTTCCTGTCAGGTAAACCAGGGAGTGCCCTCTTGCATCATCCAGGGACAGCCAGTAAAAGGCCGGCAGTTCAGCCGCTTCCACAACGATCTGGTCCCCTTCTCTGTATTCGGCGGAGTAGGGAAGGTTTACTTCCCTCTCCCCACGGGCTACTGCCAGTGTGAAGCCGTTTTTATCCTGTACTTTTAAACTTATTGACATCTCATACCTCTGCTTTTTTATGTTCAGTCCAGTATCTTCTTTACTGCATCTGCAATCTTGTCACACTTGCAGTCTGCAAAGAAATATTCCCGGAATTTCTCACCACCCAGGGCTCCTCTTACAAGCTCCCGGTCCAGATTCTCCAGAATTTCGGGAAGGTCTCTGTATGTGACTTCTTTTACCTTGTCCAAAATCTGTTTGTTGCGTTTTTCCGGAACTGCCCGTTCTCTCGGGTATCCCTGACCGCTTTCCTCAACAAAAAGCTTCTCAAAAATATACTGGAGATTCAGGTCACCGCCCCATCCGAATCCCTTTGCAAACGGAATGGCAATGGCATTGCCGTCATTGATCTGGGCAAAGGTGTATGCGTCCAGAGCGTCCTCCACATGGCCGCAGATGACTCCCGGGAAGGAATTACAGGCCAGCATGGCTCCCTCTCCTGTGCCGCAGCCTGTGATGACATAATCAGCCGCGCCGGAATTTAACAGAACCGACGCAAGGATTCCCACCTGCACATAGGTGAGCTGGCAGTCATCCTCTGCGGTATACATACCGTAGTTACGGACTTCATGGCCCATTGGCTCCACTACTGTTTTCAGCGCACTGCAGATCATTCCGTTTTTAGCTGCCTGGCTGTTTTCATTTATTAATGCGATTTTCATGATTTTTTACTCCTCACTTGATGAATGGTTCGTAACGATTGAAATTTATCTGTTTTCTGTCACGGCTGTTTTCCAATGTATGCCAGAATGCCGCCGTCCACATAGAGAATATGGCCGTTTACAAAGTCGGACGCATCAGAAGCCAGGAAAATAGCAGGTCCCATCAGGTCCTCCGGGGTTCCCCAGCGTGCCTGCGGTGTCTTTGCAAGGATGAACTGGTCAAAGGGATGTCTGCTTCCGTCCGGCTGTGTCTCTCTTAAAGGTGCTGTCTGAGGTGTGGCAATATAACCGGGGCCGATGCCGTTGCACTGGATATTGTATTCGCCGTACTCGGATGCAATATTTTTGGTCAGCATTTTCAGGCCGCCTTTTGCTGCAGCGTAGGCGGAAACTGTCTCGCGGCCCAGCTCGCTCATCATGGAACAGATGTTGATGATCTTGCCGTGTCCCTTCCGGATCATACCGGGAATCACCGCCTTAGACATAATAAACGGGGCGTTTAAGTCAATGTCAATCACCTGGCGGAACTCCTCTGCTTTCATCTCTGTCATGGGAATCCTCTTGATGATACCGGCATTGTTCACAAGAATGTCAATGGTGCCCAGTTCTTTTTCAATGTCAGCCACCATATTTTCAACCTGTGCCTCATCTGTCACATCACAGATATAGCCTCTGGCCTCAATGCCTTTTGCCTTATAGTCCGCCAGCGCCTTATCCATGTGCTCCCGGCCCCTGCAGTTAAACGCGATTTTGGCGCCGGCTGCCGCATAAGCCTCTGCAATGGCAAATCCTATGCCGTAAGCTGCTCCTGTCACGAGGGCAACTTTTCCCTCTAAAGAAAATAATTTATTTGTTTCCATATGGAATCTCCTTTCTGTTTTCCGGTCTGCTTTCCTATCTGTATTTTCAGCCTGCTGTTACAGAATGTCCTCATTTCTGATACCGTCCATGTCATCAAAATCCTGGTTCTCGCCTACCATTCCCCAGATAAATGTATAATTCCTGGAGCCCGAACCTGCATGGATAGACCAGCTGGGGGAGATCACAGCCTCCTCATTTCTCATGACAATATGCCTTGTCTCCTGTGGTTCTCCCATATAGTGCATAACAAAGGCATCCTCCGGCATATCAAAATACAGATACACTTCCATCCTTCTGTCATGGGTGTGGCAGGGCATGGTGTTCCACACACTTCCCGGTTCCAGGCTTGTCATTCCCATTTCCAGCTGGCAGCTCTCCACCTGTCCCGGAAGAATATATTTGCAGATGGTCCTGTGGTTGGACTGCTCCAGACTTCCCAATTCCACCTTGTTCTCCTCTTTTATGATTACCACGTCTTCCTCCGGCGTTCCCTCACGCTTTATGAGCACTGTGGGATAAGAAGTGTGGGCAGGCGCACTGTTGATGTAGAACTTGGCGGGATTTTCCTTATCTGTACTGGAAAATGTGATATCTCTTTTTCCCATGCCAATGTACATGCCTTCCCGCGGTGCCACTTCAAAGGTTCTGCCGTCAACACAGATGCGGCCCGGACCTCCGATATTGATCACGCCCATCTCACGTCTCTGAAGGAAATATTCCGCTCTTAACTCCTGGCCTGCCACCAGCTTCAGTTCTTTTTCTGCCGGGGTGGCGGAACCTGTGATGATCCTGTCAATGTGGCTGTATACCAGTCTGATCTCATCGGGTACAAATACATTCTGTATTAAAAATTCTTCTCTGAGGCGCTGGGTTGTATAGTGTTTTACATCTCTTGGTGATGCTGCTGTTCTGAGTTCCATTGTGATTCCTGCCTTTCTTTTGCTTTCCCTGGAGCGTGCAGATCGTCGGAATGGATTTTCAGACACGCTCTGAATCTTTATACCCATCTTATCATGACAGATTTTCTGTTTCCTGTGTTTTTCTTTCAGAAATCTTGCAAATCTTACACTGATATCTTATACTGGAAGATATTAATGATCAAAGGAGGAACCGTCATGAAACTCTGCAGTTCCTGTAAGGAGGGCATCCGCTCCTGTATTGAAACGCAGACCTTCTCCGCTGCGCATCTGTACAGCTATGAAAAGCCCATGGATATCCACATCCACGACTGCTATGAAATCTATTATTCTGTCTCCGGCGGAAAACAGTTTCTGATTGATAACCGGTTTTATAATTTTAATCCCGGAGACATTTTTTTCATTAACCAATATGAGAGCCATTACCTGTCCCAGGTTGACAATGTGAAGCATGAACGGATCATTGTATCCATCTATCCCGATTACCTGAAACGATGCTGTACCGGAAAGACAGACCTGAATTACTGCTTTACCTGCAGAAATACCAACTTCGGACACAAGATATCCCTGTCCCCGGAAGAACAGAAACGTTTCCTGTATTTCATACATAAACTGTCGGAGAACGAAGGCTATGGACAGGATATCCTGGACCATGCCGTCTTTCTTCAGCTTATGTGCTTTTTAAACGGTATTTTTTTGCAAAACTGCGACCATGACCTGCCCAGGCATGAACCTGCCGGAAGCCATCATGAACAGATGGACGCCATCCTTTCTTACATTAACCAGCATATTGCGGAGGATCTGAGTATTGAGCGGCTGGCAAAACATTTTTATATCAGTACCTCTTATCTGTGCAGGATATTCAAAAGTGAGACGGGTACCACTATCAACAAATACATCACAGCCAAACGTATCACTCTTGCCAAATCATACCTATCTGAGGGGTATTCCGTCACAGATGCCTGCATCCGCTGCGGTTTCGGGGATTACAGCAATTTCCTGAAATCTTTTACAAAGGCAGTGGGTATTTCCCCGAAAAAATACGCTCAGTTTTCTGCGTAAAAAAGCCCTGCCTGCGCAGCAGCAAGGGTCAGCCCCTTGCCTACTTGACAAGGGGCCAATCAAACTGCTATGCAGACAGGGTTATTTTCTTTTGCGGGACAAGGGGAATCTCTCTATTTACGCAGCATACGTACGGATCAACTGCTCCAGATTTCCAATTCCTTCATCTGAATAGATTTTCAGTTCTACTTTCTTTCCTGCACCGATCGCCATCATTCCCATAATGGATTTGGCATCTACCATATAGCTGCCACAGCAGGCATCAATCTGGAAGGGCGCCTCAGATACTTTGTTGACAAACTTCACAATTTCGTCGATTTCTTTAAAACAGACCTGCACACACATAAAATCATTCTCCTTTTTTTAATCTTTATATAATCCGTGTTTTTTCTTCTTTCTTTGACTGAGTACATTATAATCGAATCATCCCTGAAAAAAAATGGATTATTTTTCGATTTTATGTGATATTTTTTTCTTTTTTACGCCTTTTTTCTATTTTTCCTGTCTGACCCAAACGGTCATTTCATTTTCTCCCCGGTTTGCCCAGACATAATATGGTATGAAACGCAGCTTAACCGGTTCCTTCACAGCCGTTTTCAGAGGATGGTACAGGCCCTTTCGTGAAGTCTGTACCTGCTGCCTGAACCCATCCATGACAACAGCGATCACCTGCTCCCCGGCAACTGTAAATTCCTCAGTCTCTGCCTCTTTGCCGCAGTCCAGCGTCAGCAGGTGCAGGTCCGTACCATTGTCAGCCTCCTCCAGACAGTATACCATGGGGCCTCGTGTCACAGCCACTTTGCCGATATCCTCCCTGACCCTCGGGTCTGCCTCCATGATCTTCACATCCATGGCAAACTTAAGGGATAAGCGCTCTTTCGGCTGCCAGCATCTTGTCACATACAGATATCCGTCTTTTCTGGTACACTCACTGTCCCTCACCCCTTTGATAGAGAATCCGGTATCTCCCTCCCCGCACCAGTCCGGTATGCGGAGGGCTATGGTAAATGGTACCGATCCCCCGCTCACCTCTATTTCCACCTGCCCGCTTTTGGGAAGCTTTGAGGATACTGTAATGGTGAGTTCTTTTCCGTTTACCTGTTTTTTAATGATACTTCCCATGTAGAGGTGCACGAACAGGGTATCCTCTGTCTCCGTGTAGGCGTAAGAGCTTATGGAACTCAGCATTCTTGCCAGGTTGGGAGGGCAGCATGCACAGCCGAACCATTTCTGACGCACCGGCTTTACATGGGCTTTTCTTTCATCCATGCGGCAGGCCTCCGGGTTTACTTCCAGCGGATTTACATAGAAGAAGCTTCTGCCGTCCAAAGCCATACCGCTGAGCACACAGTTGTACAGAGCGCGCTCCATCACATCCGCATATTGTGAAACAGGCTTGATTTCCAGCATTCTTCTCGCCAGAAATACAAGGCCAATGGCTGCGCAGGTCTCCGCGTATGCAGTGTCATTCGGCAGGTCATAGTTAAAGGAAAACGCCTCCCCTATGTGTGTGCCGCCTATGCCGCCCGTAATATACATCTTGCGTTCCACCATACTGTCCCATAATTTTTCACAGGCGTGATAAAGGCTTTCATCCTGTGTTATCCTTGCCATATCCGTCATCCCTGCGTAGAGATAAACCGCGCGCACCGCATGCCCCACAGCTTCGTCCTGCTCACGTACCGGGATGTGTGCCTGATTGTATGCATAGCGGAGGCCGTCCGGAGAATTTTTGACGCACTCCGGATGCTCTTTATCGAAATAGTATGGTCTGGCTCCTCTTTCATCTACAAAGAAACGTCCCAGGTTGAGATATTTTTCATTTCCTGTCGCCTCATACAGACGGACAAGGGCCATCTCCGCTATTTCATGCCCCGGATAGCCCTTGCATTTTCCTTTCTCCGGTCCGAAATGTGCTGCGGTATAGTCCGCATATCCCATGGCCGCTCTCAGCAGCTTATCTTTTCCTGTAGCCTGATAGTAAGCCACTGCCCCTTCTATTAAATGTCCCAGACAGTAAAGCTCATGGTGGTCTTTCAGATTTGTAAATATTTTATCCCTGCCGTTCAGGATATAGTAGGTGTCCAGGTAGCCGTCCTCCTGCTGGGCCGCGCAGACAATGTCAATGGCAGCGTCCGCTGTCTTTTCAAGCTCCGGGTCCGGGTTCTGGGTGAGGGAATATCCCACCGCCTCGATCCATTTATAAAAATCACTGTCCTGAAATACAAATCCGTAAAATTTATCTTCCAGATGCTCCGGGTCCTCGGGAAGCGCCTCAAAACCGCGGAAGGTGTAGGCCGGCTCCTGATACGCATCCCCCATCTCTTTTCTTTCCAGATTTTTCTTTCCGGCTGTTCTAAAATTTCTCATGCAGTAGCTGGGTGCCGCACCCTCCACCCGGTCATTCAGGGCATCCCACTGATAAGGAAGCATTTGGGTCCTCACCAGCTCCATCTCTTTTTTCCAAAAATCATCGGTTACCTGTACACTTCTAAGGGAAAGCGGTCTGCTGAAATCCTGTCTGTTCATGTGATTCATCCTCCATCTGTTTCTGTTTTTGAATCCCGGCATGGAAGCGCGGCCCCCAAATAAATTTTTGGCCACGCCCGGGAATGTACCGTATTGTTCTTGTCATGGTAAGTGTATCAAAACTACATTCCCATATCCATTGCCAATGAGGAACATAACATGTATAATATGGAAAACGTCATCAAAAAAGGAGGGAGTCCCATGCTGCTTTTAGAAAAAATGGCACATCGCCGGATTACCAGCGCCAACTATATCACATCTGTAAACGGTATGGTCCACCCTGACCGTATTCTTGCAGAACATGATTTTCTCTATATGCTGGATGGAGAATGGGAGATCATAGAAGACGGGCATATCTATGAAATGCACCGGGATGACCTGCTGATTCTCAGCGCAGGAAGGCATCACCGGGGTGAAAAACTCTGTAACCCCGGAAACAGGCACATGTATTTTCACGTACTTCCCACGGCTGCTGAAACAGGCGAAAAAAATGACATGGAAGAAATGGAATCATCCAAGTTTCTTCCATGCCATACCCTGCTGCACTGCCGGCACCATCCGCATATCCGCATGTATTTTGAGGAACTCATATCTGTCTTCTGGTCAGACAGCCCGGAAAAGCTCTGCCGCCTCTCCCTGCTTTTCAACCTGCTTTTGTGTGAAATCGCAGAACTGCATACAGTTTCCGGGGACAGGCAGCCCTCTGACCCGCTGGTAGAGGAAGTATGCAGGCAGATCCAGTCAAATCCTCAGACTTTTTACACTGCCGGGGAAATGGCGGAGGCGCATTTTATCTGTGCCCGCACCTTGAACAACCGCTTCCGGAAAGCCTGCCAAAAAACGTTCTACGCTTACCAGATGGAGACCAGACTGGAAATGGCTGGGCATTTCCTGACGCACCAGCCGGAGGCTACTCTCCATGAGGCTGCCGTCAACTTTGGATTTTATGATGAATTCCATCTGAGCAGGGCCTTTAAAAAGCATTTTAAAGTATCTCCCTCGCAGTTTCGGAAATCTCATGCCGTGGGCCGTACCAGCCCTTTGCCGTAAACTGCTGTTATGGGCTGAAATAGGCATCGATACCGTCCGCAATCCCCTGTACCATATTTTTCTGCATATCAGGGTCCTGCATTTTCTCGTCATCGCTCTGGTTGGTCATGAAACCCATCTCCAGAATGGTGACCGGTACTGTGCTCCAGTTGATCCCTGTCATATTGTCATAGAGTCTTACGCCGTTGTTCCTGATTCCCGTTGCCTGGCAGTAAGCATTGATGATATTTTCACCCAGCCTGCTGCTCTCCTTATGAAGCTGCCCCACATATGGGTTCTCCGCAGATGGAATCATGGTCATGGCACCGTTTGCGCTGTTGTCCTCGCTGCCGTCCGCATGAATCCTGACCAGAATCTGGGCTCCGTTTTCCGTGGCAATCTGCGCGCGCTCCACATTGCTTACGGCTGTGTCGTTGTCCTCCCTTGTCATGATCACCTCATATCCCCGGCTCTGAAGCTCTGTCTGAAGCTGTTTGGAGACTGCCAGGGTCAGCTCATATTCGGGAACTCCGGTGTAGACGCCCTGGGTGCCTGACGCGAATTTATCCTTCATCTCTTCAGAACCCGGGCCAAGGGGTTCTGTACCGCCTGTATCTGCTCCGGGGCCCTGGTGCCCGGGGTCGATGGCTACTTTTCTTCCGTTACTCCTCGGTTCTGCGGCGGATAACGCTGCTGTATCATCGGCATCCCGGGCATTTTTTCCGGCTTCAGCCGACAGGCTGTCTTCTTTTGTTTCCCCGTTTTGGCCCGCTTCTGCGGTATCTCCTTCAGCCGCCTCCAACGCGCGCTTTTCGGTTTCCTTTTTCAGTTCCTCCAACTCCTTTTCCATAGATTCGGAGGATTTCTGTATTTTGCTTATCTGTTTGTCCATGCGCTTCATCTCCTGCTGAAGTGACCTGCTTTTCTGCGCACCGGTTACGGCAAGGACCGCCAGCACGGCGGCCAGCACAAAAATCAAACTGCCGAAGATCATTCCCATTTTCTTCATTCTCCCATTCCTTTCCTGCTGTATTTACTGCCATTGCTCTCCCTGTAACTGCCGGGGCTTATGCCGACATGTTTTCTGAATATTTTGGCGAAGTAATTCCCATTGGAAAACCCGTTTGTTCTGGCAATGCTGTCAATGCCGTGCTCCGTTCCCAGCAGGTCATTCATAGCTGACTGCAGGCGAAGCCCTGTAAGATAAGCCAAAGGTGTTGTCCCCATCTCTTCCCTGAATGCCCTTGAGAGATGTGCCGGGGAGATATCCAGCCTGGCTGCCAGCTCCTCTATTCCGCCAAGCCTCCTGTACTCCTCCTCCATAATCTCCGCTGCCTTCTGTACAGAGGAGCTTTTCTTCTGCGTAACCGGATGCTCCGTTTCCCTTAAAAGGGCGCAGAGAAAACGGTACAGAAACTCACCGCCTTCGTATTTTTGCAGACGCTCCCCGCTTGTCAGGCGCTTCTGCAAATGCAGGGCCATGCGGACAGGGGGACTGTTCTCATCCAGGGACATGATATCCGGACATATGTGTTTTATTTTTCTTATAAAAGGCAGGGCCGTGTTTCCCTGAAAATGCAGATACAGAAACTCCCACGGCTCTTCCCTGTCATGTTCCAGAAAGTATCTGCTTTTTTCCGGGAACTGTATGAGAAATCCCCGGCCGCGTCCTACGGTGTGCCTGAACCCGTTTTTCTCATACACACCCTCCCCCAAAAGCGTGTACTGGAAAAGAAAGCCTTCGTACCCCGGCCTGCTGTCATTTATAAAATCATATGCCTCCCCGCACCGACGCTCCACACCGCCGTCCAGAAGGACAAGCGGCTGTTCTTCCATGTCATCCTGATTCAGGACACCGAAGATACCCCTGTTGTACTCCATCAAAAATTTACCTCTTCATATCAAATTTCTATTCTTTTGTTTTTTGCACACTCTTATTATAATTACTGATATAGGATAAGTCAAAGGAAACAATAGAAGTCAAATTTCTACCTGTTTTCGCGTATCACCAACATCAGGAGGTTCTTATGAATAAAAACAGTTTCGCCAAGGTTCCGCCTATGGGCTGGAACAGTTATGACTATTATGACACAACGGTAAATGAGGAACAGGTAAAGGCCAATGCCGATTATATGGCTGCTCATCTGAAGGATTTCGGCTGGGAGTATATTGTGGTTGATATCCAGTGGTATGCCCACAAAGCCGGTTCGATGAGGGAACAGTTCCAGTATATCCCGTTCTCGGAGCTGGAGATAGACGAGTATTCACGCCTGCTGCCTGACCCGGAGCGTTTCCCCTCTTCTGCAGACGGAAAGGGATTCGGCCCTCTGGCTGAATATATGCACAGCCTGGGACTGAAATTCGGCATTCATATCATGCGGGGAATCCCCCGTATGGCAGCCCAGAACCATATGAAAATAAAGGGGAGTGACGTGACCGCCGATATGGCTGCCAATCCCTCCTCCATCTGTCCCTGGAACCCCGACATGTACGGACTGTATAACTCTCCCGCAGGACAGGCTTACTATGATTCTCTGCTGGAACTGTATGCCTCCTGGGGGGTGGACTTTATCAAATGCGATGATATCTGCAACACCTGCAACCAAAGCCCCCATCGGGAAAACCAGTATAATGCTGCCCATGAAGTGGAGATGCTGGCAAATGCCATCAAACACTGCGGCCGCCCCATTGTATTCTCCCTCTCCCCGGGCCCCGCTCTCATAGACAGGGCATGGCATTATGAGAAATATGCCAATATGTGGCGCATAACAGATGATTTCTGGGATGAATGGAAATACTTAAAGGATATGTTCCGCCGCTGCGAACTGTGGCAGACACAGGTTTCCGAGGGATGTTATCCTGACTGCGACATGCTCCCCCTTGGTCGGATCGGAAAAGGATTCGGAAAGGAACGGATGACAAACTTCACCAGAGAAGAGCAGCGTACCATGATGACACTCTGGTGCCTCTTCGGTTCGCCCCTCATGTTGGGCGCAGAGCTGACCAAAATGGATGACTGGACACTGTCCCTGCTCACCAACCGCAGAGTTCTGGCACTTCTGCCGCCCTCCTGCCGACCCAGACAAATTTGTCTGGATGAAGAGAAGGCTGTCTGGATTGCCTGTGATGAAAAGGAAGGGACTTTATATATTGCTCTGTTTAATTTAGGCAACAGGGAGGCTTCTGTCTGTGCCAGCCTGGATGAAATCGGAAAGGAATTTCATGGGGACGTGGATCTCACCGATTTGTGGGATGGAACTACCCGCAGGAGTGTAAATCAGGAAATAAACGCTGTGCTGCCTGAACACGGGTGTGCGGTGTATCAAGTTTCTATGTAAGACTAAAGCTTAACAGGACAGCAGTCAAACGTGAAAATTAAATTTTATGTTTGGCTGCCGCCCTGTTTTTCATATGCCTTGATTTCTACTTTGTTTGACTGCACTTCTTTCCGTCTTTGAAATTATTTGTTTCATTAAGATTCTGACTTGAATTTTGGGGGTACTCAAACGTACTTTCGGCTGATGAGATTTTATTTTTTCTGGTTGGTAGAGCCTTATCTGTGTTTTCATTGTTTCCGGCATAGATTTTTTCCTGTTTACCTATAATTTCCTCCTAGTGATTGCTCTTTATCTGCTTTTCTAAGTTTCCGGCATGGATTTTTTCCTGACTTACCTATAATTTCTTCCTGGTGATTGCTCTTTATCTGTTTTTGCTTAGTTTCAAGTCTGCATTTCTTCCTGATTTACCTATAATTTCTTTCAAGTTATGGGATTTTATCTGTTTTTGCTTAGTTTCAAGCCTGGACTTCTTCCTGATTTACCTATAATTTCTTCCCAATAATTGCGCTTTATCTGTTTTTCTAAGTTTCTGGCATGGATTTCTTCTTCATTTACCTACAATTTCTTTTCCTTTTTTAGTCGTTAAATATATTCCCAGAAATTTATGCTCTGATTGTCCTTTCAGTTTACATAAGATCCCAAACAATTTCTCAAACCCACTCCCCAATATAAAGCAGCCGGGCCCGGCCATCCATTTCTCTCCTTCTGTTCACACGGAAAATCTGATGGTCAGGCCCGGCATCTGAAATGTCAGTACCACCCGGCTGTGCTTTATGGAATAAAACTTAATACAACACTTCTGTCTCTATCTTATTTATCCCTTTCTTAATCTCATATCTCACAACCGGGATCACTGTCTTACTGTGGATCAGATTCGTATTCGGGTCCGGCTTTACCAGCATAGGTTCTCCGCCACCCAGCAGGCAGCGCACCTCACATCCCTCCTCTTCTCCCAGAGGCAGCGCAAAGCCGGCATCATAAGCTATGCACTCATATTCACTCTCAATCACATGTATCCTTTTATGTCCCTCACGGGCAGGAAGGATTTCAGACTGTACACGAATTCCCGGGAGTGGGGACCAGACGGAAACCACATGTTCTTTTGTCACCTCATAATTCTTGGCCTGCCCCCGAATAAATATGTGCCCCAGCACTTCAAAAGACAGCACACTGTCCGGTGCAGCCTCCTGGAAATTTACCGGGGAGCGCATGACACTGAATCCGTATTTGGTGGAGTAAGCAAACTTTGCATACTTTTCCTCCGTATGTCCATGCACATGCCCAAATGTCCGTCCCCCGGGAAGTGCCACAACATTGCCGTCCGCCCTTCTCTGTATGATCATATCCGCCTTCTCCAGATATTTTTCTTCTTCCAGCTTCGGAAGCGGCGCTGCCTCACAAGCCCAGAAGGGGTCATCCTCAGGGAGGGCAAGACACGCAAAAATCTTCATGGCCCAATAGGGCGACTGCGGGGAGTTATAGCTCTCTGTCATCTGCAGATTAGGATAACAGTACCCGATAGTCATAAGACCTGTATGGTCAAAAATAGGCTGTTTCATCCAGTATTCCAGATGACGGACAATGATTCCCTTCATCACCGGCAGCGGCAGCGGCTCAATGTGTGCCATGATACAGGCGGAATAAAAAGCCGCCTGCGCAAAACGGTAGGTCAGAGAACGTCCATAGGGTAGGGCGCTGCCATCCTCTGCAAACCAGTAGACAAAGTCCTTTCCAAACGCCTCTGCCCGTTCCAGGTAACGCCTGCACCGCTCCGGTTCTTCCTCCTTCATGACCATTGCATACACGATCCCGTAAAACTCCATGGCAAAAGGAACATAATAATCCGCCTGCCCGTTCTCACCGTCCAGATACCATCCTCCGCCGATATAACAGGATTCAATAAACTCCAGGCTATCCTCCATCCCTTTCTTATCATACGGCATTCCGACTTTCTTAAGCGCCGTATTCACCAGAATATGAAAGAAACGCCAGTTACAGTCACAGCATTTATTGCGGTTGATCTCCCAGAGCCATACACTTACCTGTTTTTTCTCTTTTTCTGTCAACGGCTCCCATATTTTCTCACGGGCAAATAAAATGGCAAAGGCAATGGCGGCCATCTCAACCAGCTTCTGGTCATAATCCCCGCATTTTTCCCAGTATTCCGAAGACGCAGGGTCTGTGCCGGATACAAGACCTTCTCTGTATATTTTTTCAAATGCGTCATCACTTCCGCCCCCTGCCCAGAAAGCAGCCAGTCCCCAGAGCGGGCGGGAAAATCCCTCCATCCAGGCACTTTCATCCGGGTAATGGGCACTGGTGCATCCAATGTTCAGGCGTGCCTTTCCTGTACTGTAATACGGTTTCAGCGGTTTTAAAATAGTAAGCATCAGATCTGCAAAATCCTGTCTTGTGTTCAGCTTTCTCTCTACCATTACTCTCCTCCTACCAAATCCAGAAGTCTTTTTCCATCAGCCGCAGCACCGCCTCAAGAAAGAAATAATCACCGTAAATAATAGGCACCTGACGGTTTTCTCCCTCGTCATGATACGCCACTTTTCCCATGCCCAGTACTCCGTCCTCCTCAGGATTCCAGTTACAGAAATGCTGCTCCATTGCCTTAAGAATCCGAAGAGCACTCTTCTCATACAGGGCTTTTTCATTCTCCGGCACGTGTTTTGCTATCTCAAGAAGGCCACAGGCCGCACAGGCACCTGCTGTGGAATCGTAATACAGCGGTTCTTCCGGCGCTCTGAAATCACACAGCGGAAGATACTCCGTAAGGGAGACATTGGCAATAAAATAGTGGGCTGTCTGCTTTGCCGCATCCAGATATTTCTGTTCCTTTGTGTGGGCATAGCTGATGGCAAAACCATAGACTGCCCAAGACTGGCCTCTGGACCAGGAAGACCCCTCCGCGCAGCCCTGCCCTGCCGGTGCCTCCAAAAGCTCTCCTGTCAGCGGATCCAATATGGCTATGTGATTACAGGAGCCGTCCGGACGCAGTATTTTCTCCATGGCCGTGTCCGCATGTCTTCTGGCAACAGCTTCAAACCGAGGGTCCCCTGACTCCTCAGAAGCCCAGTAGAGAAGGGACAGATTCATCAGGCAGTCTATGATCATCCACCCGGTTTTATCATCATTCCAGGCCCGGATAAAATTGCCCAGCACATTGAACCTTCCTGCCAGCAGATTAGCTGCATGCTGACCTCTGATATAGGATGCATGATTCCCTGTGAGCCTGTAATCTGCCACTGCTGTGTGCATCCACATAAATCCCACATCGTGATAAAGTCCCTCATATTCTGCCAGGGACCGGTCCAGCCGTCTCTCCGCATTTTCAGCCTTTTGGCGGTAGATTTCTTTCCCCGTGGCGTGATACATCTGCCACAGGATACCGCCCCAGAAGCCGTTGGTCCACCAGGCAATATCCCTTTCTCCCCAGTCCTCCTCATAGTGTCCGTTCTGTGGAATGTAGGGAATTTTATCTCCCAGTCTTTCACATTCCTTTTCTATCTTTATATCAAATTTTGCAAAGGTCTCCTCCAGCCATTTACAGTCTGATTCTGATAAAAATTTCTGCATTCTTCTGTTTCCTCCATGTCTCTTTACAGCCCGCTGTCTGCAATATAATTCTGTCAAAGCAGTATGTCTGAATATCTCCCGGTCTTATAAATCAGCTCTACGGCCGTACCTGTACCGGCTTCATTCTGCCGTCCGTTCCGAATTCCACCCGGTCAATACATGTCTCGCGGTGATACCCTTTGCCCTCAGGATAATCACTGACTGGAGTGGCAAAACGGTGATACGCCATATAATAAATATCCTCCTGCGGCTCCCTGAAAATGCAGTGATGACCTGTTCCCAGCACACCGGCTCCCGGCCTTTTCTCCAGTACCGGATACAGGTATTTCACAGGCCCGTAAAGGCTGTCGGAAATACCGTAATTTACATGGTAATCCTCACTTCCCGTATCGTCACACGACCAGGTAAAATGATAGATGCCTCCTCTTTTCAGAACTGTCACAGCCTCCCTGAAATCCTCTGCCCCTTCCAGATTCTTCATGGTTTCCGGACAGATATGAAGCAGGTCTTCACTTAATTTTACAACAGCCGGACTGCCGTTTCCGAACAGCATGTACACCTGTCCATCCTCCTCATAAATGGATGGGTCTATCACCTGGCTCATCTTTACACCTGCTGCCTGTACCATTTCGGGAGTCAGCAGAGGTTTTGGCTGTGCCCGGTATCCGGATGCGGGAGAACTGCTTATCGCAGCACCGATACAGGATACTCCATCCGGCCTTTTCGCGCAGAAATAAAAGTAAAACAGACCGTCCCTTTCAAAGACAGCCGGGGCCCATGCTGAGCCTGCCGACCATGGAACCTGCTCCGAGGCAGCATCCAGAATGACGCCCTCATCTTTCCATTCCCTCATATCCCGGGATGAGAAGGCATGGAACTGTGTTCCCGACCAGTTGGCAAAACCATCTGTTGTGGGGTAGAGATAGTAGGTATCTTGATATTTCAGCATATCCGGGTCTGCATAAAGTCCGGGAAGTACAGGGTTTTGTCTGCGGTGAAGTCTCAAAATACACAGAGACTCCGGTTTTATGTCAACTTCAAATACGGGACTGTCAAACGCAGCTTCCGCCGCATCAGGTCTCACCAGATCCGGGTGTTCAAAGGTATTTCTGTCATCCCTATGATATCCTTCTATCCTGTATATACGCCCTGTAAAGCGGCTGTTTTCCTCACCCTCCAGACAGATCTGCACCTTCTCTTTTCGGGGCAGGACATTTACCATTTTTACAATAATATCGCCTGATTCCCTCTCCCGGCTGCTGGTGATATAGACCGGCTCTGCAGCAATGGGACACACCTCTGTCTCCTGCTCTGCCGCGCCGTCTACATAGGTCTCCACCCTTCTGCCCCGTACACGGATCTCCAGGTCATAATTCCTTCCGGCTTCCACGCTTCTCGTGCGCTGGACCAGACAGGAATTCCTGCCGTTTATATCCTCCCCGATTATAGAATCCTCATTGGCCCATCCGCCAAGTCTCCAGAACACACGGTTTTTCTCATCCTGTTGTCCGAAACTGATGGTAAAGCCTTTTTTGCCGCTCAACTCCCTGGCACGGAGACGGATGGTATAATTCCGGCTGTCAACAGATGTAATTTTTTCCCTGGAACGTTCAGGACTCAGCACGGTTCCCCGGCAGGTATGCTGTTTTTCTGTGTCCTCCTCTGTGATCACAATATTCTCAAATGCCACCCGTGATTCATTGGCCTCCAGGACAATATCGCCCGGAAGGCTGTCAGGATATCGACTCATCATTACAGAAGGGCCTTTCTCATATATTTCCTGCGCAAGAACCACATCCCCGTGATGGTTCATGAAGAGTTTCTGCACATGATAACTGGGCGATGGCACTGCCGTGCAGTTGTCCAGCCATATCATATCCGGTCTCCAGTTTTCATAATGTAAATGGCAGAAAAGCGGCGCATAACATGCCATTTTTACCGCATGGGCGGCGTTCTGCATCCCCACCATATAAGAGGCTTCGGCCAATGCATGAAACCAGGTATTATCCTGAGAAGCATATTCCCCTAAAAATACTTTGGGGCCGTTTTCCGGAAATGCATCATAGCGGTGGTGATTCGTAATAAACCACTCCGGTGCCTGGTAATAATGTTCATCCACCAGGTCTGCCCCCACCTCCCTTGCGGACTGCCATCCTCTGTCATATTCCTTTCCCGCCGCGAACGGGCCGCTGGTTCCGATGATCTTTATCTCAGGATATTTCTCCCTGAGTGCCCTGTGAAAAAGAGGATACCGCTCAAAAAACGGTTCTCCCACCTCCTCATTCCCAATGCCGATATATTCCATATGAAACGGTTCCGGATGACCCATAGCCGCACGTCTGCTGCCCCAGTATGACTCCGCATCTCCGTTGGCAAATTCAATGAGATCCAGTGCATCCTGAATATATTCTTTCAGCTCATCTCCCACAGCCGCCTCATGGGTGTGGGGATTATAACCTCCCGGAAGCACCGGAACAGGCTTTGCGCCCAAATCCTCACACAGCAGAAAATACTCATAATATCCCAGACCCATGGTCTGATTATATCCCCAGTTATTTCTGCAGGAAGGACGGTTTTCCACAGGACCGATGGTGTTTTTCCACCGGTACAGACTATCTCTGTCCCCTGCATGAAGGGAACCGCCATGGACCAGACAGCCTCCCGGAAAACGCAGAAATTTTGGATGCATTTCTTCCAAAAGCTGCACCAGATCTCTGCGCAGACCGTTCTTTCTGTTCTTATATGTATGTGCCGGAAACAGGGATACAAAATCAAGCTCCACACACCCGCTGCCCTTTGCCGTCACAGCAAGTCTCCCCTGTCTGTCATCAAAAGGAGCCCGGAACGTGAGCTGGTATTTTTCCCACTTATCCGTAATATCAATGGCCTGGGAAGTATATATGTCCCCTGTCCGGGAACGCAGAGATATCACTAACCGATCACAGTCTCCCCGCTCCTTTCTGGCATAACAGGAGAAGTTATAACATGCTCCCTTTTCATAGAAAATCCCCGGATGGAATCCGTGATTACACACACCTGTGTCCTCTCCCTCTTCGAGTATTTCCATCACCAGATAGTGCGGATTTTCGGGGAAAAGACCATGTTCCTTCTCCACGCGAAGCTCTGTCTTTCCTCCCTTTTCTATCTTCTCCCAGGCAGTCAGTCCGTGATAGTCCGGGTTGTCCACAGAGCAAAATTCAAATGCCCGGTTTTGGATCAGTTCCGCGTATAATCCTCCGTCTGCCGCATGGTTTAAATCCTCAAAAAAGATGCCGAACAGGTCCTGCATATCCGCCTTTTCTGCCCTTGTATTAATCTTTACCTGCATATTGTATTCTTCCTTTCCTGTAACCTTCAGCCAGGCAAATAGTTACCCTGTTTCATTCTGTAACTGCCCGGTCAGATACCCTGTTTCCAAAACAGGTATGCAGGCGCTCATATTCTTCTTCCTCCAGAACCAGGACAGAACCATGGCGTTTGCAGACATTTCCCATATGGCAGTCCCCGGGTTCTGCCACCTTAAAGTCGCCTTTTTCCAGACTTGTACAGATAAGGGGAAGATACCCCAGCCCCTCCGCAAACTGATCCACCATAAGGCACCATTTTCCTTCTTCCTCCATGGGGAATGCCGCAGGGCCTTCCACTCCCGTCAAAGCACTTAATGCCTCTGCCTCCATCTCTGTAAATTCCCCCTGAAGACTGGTGCCTCTGTCCATGCGTACTTTTTTCGTAGTCTCATCCTTTGAAAAACGGTAGAAAACACCATTCTCCTCCACTATAGTGGTATCTATCACATGATGCTCCCTCTCAATGTATTTTTCCGGTGATGTGAACACTTTAAAATCTCTTGTATAGGAGCTGTAAATCCTCTGTTTGTGCGCGGTATCGCCTGCCTCTTTTGTCATGGAAGCCCAGAACACAAGATAGGCTTCCTTCTCCGGATCGTATACTGCCTCCGGTGCCCAGGCACAGCCTGCCCCGGGGACACCGGTTTCAAAGGTCCAAGGTTCTGACCAGTGTACCAAATCCTTGGAACACCAGATCACAATTTTTGTACTCCCCTCCATCTGTGCCGCGGTCCAGCCTTTGCCGTTTGCTATCCTCAAATCCGTTGCAATGATATAAAATTTTCCGTCTATGACAGACCTTACTATAAACGGGTCCCTGACTCCTTTTTCCCCGTCTTCCCAGCGGATCACCGGATTTTGTTCATTTAGATCCTGCCAGTGCAGCCCGTCCCTGCTGAGTGCAAAATACACCTGCTCCCCCTCAGGGGATTCCCCTGTGAAATGTACAAATAAATAACCTCTTTTTCTATTCCCCATGCAGCTTTTTCCTCCTTAGCTGTACTCTTTTCCCATTTTTTGAAATCGGTTTCAAATTTATTTCATTCTACTACACCTCGCGTATTTTTACAATGCTTTTCCGTAAAAAAGTCGCTGATTTACAATAAGTCTCTCTTAATTCCATTGTTTTCCCCGGCGGGTTCCCTATAATATATTTTAGCAGAAAAATGGAACCAAAAGGATGACACTGTGTGGGGACAAAACAGTTGCCAAAAATATATATCAGGAGGTATTTCTATCATGAATACAACATATTATCCCATAAACAAAAACTGCAGATTCCACCTGGGAGACTGCCCGGATGCCTGGCAGGCATGGTATGATGATTCAGACTGGGAGAGTGTTTCCCTTCCCCATGACTGGTCTGTCACCCTGCCCTTTTCCAGAGAATATTCCAGCGGGACCGGGTATCTGGCAGGAGGAATCGGATGGTACCGTTTCCGTATCACGCCCCGGGAGTCCTGGAAAGGCAGACGCCTGTATCTGGCCTTCGACGGCGTCTACAAGAACAGCCGTGTCTGGTGCAACAGCTATTACCTGGGAAACAGGCCCAACGGATATATTTCCTTTACTTATGACATTACGGAACAGTTCAGCTTTGACCGGGAGAATGTCATCTGTGTCTGCGCAGACCACAGGGATATTGCGGATTCCCGCTGGTTCACCGGTTCCGGCATCACCAGAAAAGTACAGCTCCTTGTGCAGGAGCCCGTACATGTGATCCCCGGGAGCATGGCCTTTGAAACCCCTGAAGTTTCTTCCCAAAAAGCTCATTTCCGCGCTTCCTGTGAAATAAAAAATGACACACAGCAGGATGTACAGATTACAGCAAAGTTCAGACTGGTAAAAACTGAAAGTACAGAGTCTGCTATAGAAAACTGCAGTTCCGCAGCCGATAAGATGCAGGCTGAAGTCTCTGTAAATATGCACATCCCTGCCGGTACTGCATGCAGGGCCAAAGCCATAGGTGAAGTTCTTTCTCCCGCCCTGTGGTCCCCTGATTCACCGGATCTATATACCCTGGAAACCCGGCTCTGCCCTGCAGACGATGTTTCCGGCGAAGCCTGCTGCGGCAAAGAGTACATGGCTGACAGCCGCAGGGTCGGCATCCGCAGCATCCGTTTTGATCCGGATACAGGCTTTTTCCTGAATGACAAAAACATGCTGATAAAAGGCGTCTGTGTTCACCACGACGCGGGCTGCCTGGGCGCCGCTGTACCCGTACCCGTGTGGGAAAGGCGTCTGAAAAAACTGAAAGATATGGGCTGCAACGCCATCCGCATGAGCCACAATCCCCATATGCCGGAGCTTTATGACCTGTGTGATTCCATGGGATTTCTTGTTATAGATGAGGCTTTCGACGAATGGGAGGGGCCAAAAAACAAGTGGAGCACAGGACATAATGTGTATCCGCCAAAGCATCAGGGGTACTACCTGGATTTCCCCAGGTGGCACAAAGAGGACCTGACGGACCTGGTACGCCGGGACCGCTGCCATCCTTCCATTATCATGTGGAGTATCGGCAACGAGATCGACTACCCCAATGACCCTTACTGCCACTCTTCCTTCACCACCATGACCGGCAACAACGATGCGGATAAACCGGCAGAGGAACGGCAATATAATCCCAAAAGGCCGGATGCCGGACGCCTGGCTGTACTGGCCGGGAGGCTCACAAAAATCGTAAAAGAGATTGACACGACACGTCCTGTCACCCTGGCGGCTGCCTTTCCCGAACTGTCCTCCCGGCTGGGATTTCTGGATTCCCTGGATGTGGCAGGATACAACTACAAGGAGCATCTCTACGAGGAAAGCCACCGCAGGTTTCCGGATAAACCTTTCATCGGAAGCGAGAATGGACACAGCCTGGAAGCATGGGAAGCCGTGACAAAGAATCCCTATATCTCAGGACAGTTTCTCTGGACCGGAATTGATTATCTGGGGGAAGCGAAAGGCTGGCCCATCCACGGCTCCGGTGCCGGGCTATTGACCCTTGCAGGATTTGAAAAACCGGGCTATTACCGCAGACAGAGCCTCTGGTCCTCCAAACCTATGGTACATCTGTCCACAGCCCGTCCGGATGCAGACCGTGGGGAATGGACTCCTGTATCTGATACCTGGAACTACCCGGAAGAAGAGGAAGTGCTTGTGAAATGTTATACGAATCTGCCTCAGGCTGAGATATGGCTGAATGAAAAATGTCTGGGCACTTTTCAAAAGGACCCGGCCCGCGACGCCATTATACTCACCACTGCCTATGTTCCCGGTACGCTGAAAGCCCTTGGAAAAGCTTCGGACGGTACAGAAGTATCCCATGCTCTGACTACCACCGGCACGGCCTGTAAGATATCCCTGCACTGTTATGAGGATACACTTCCTTCCGCCACGGAACCGGCGTTTCGTCAGATTGAAGTGCTCATGAAAGACACCTGGGGAAATCCTGTTTTATCGGACACCTCACTTTTACATGTGAATGCGGAAAACGGCAGAATACTGGGTCTGGAAAATGGAGATCTGGCAGATGTGACAGATTACTGCGCCGCCTTCAGACGGGTATATCACGGCAGATTGTTGATTTATGTAAACTATATAGATGAGGAAAAAGAAATGACCATTACCGTTTCCGGTGATGCGGAGGCAAATATAAAAACGGCTGTCCTGACTCTTCCCCCCTTAAAATAACACAGGGAAAAACAGGAGCACAGACAGGACTGCGCCGTTACCCGCGGCCAGACAGCCAAAGGCCTTCAGAAAGGAAATTCCATGAAATTCTTTCATTATGACAAAACACTCAGCATTATGAAGACGCCACAGGGTACGATGACCCTGTCTCGCATTTTCGTTCCGTTTTTTACAGAAATGCTGCTGCTCAACATGATGGGCACCATCAATACCCTTATGCTCTCCCATTACTCAGATAACGCGGTGGCTGCCGTTGGCTCTGCCACTCAGCTTCTGGGGATGATACTCACCTTTTATACCGTGATCGGCACAGGTGCCTCCATTGTGATCAATCACAATCTGGGCGCGGAAAATACGGAAAAAGCTTCGGATGCAGCTCTCACTTCCATTATCCTGTGCGGTTCCCTGAGCCTTGTTCTCGGCACCTGCCTCTCCCTGGCCGCCAAGCCCCTGTTGGGCCTTATGCATCTGGAGGGACAGGTATTGGATTATGCGGTCACATATTTCCGGATCGCGGTGCAGTTTTCCTTTTTCCAGGCAGTGACCTCCAGTATCTCCGGCATTTTCAGAAGCTACGGTAAGCCTAAGATATCTGTCTGTGTCTCCCTGACCATGAATGGCATGAATGCAGCACTGGCTTATCTGGTCATTTTCCGGCCTATAGAACTTCCTGTCTCAGGGGTAACCGGTATTGCCGCCGCCTATGTGTGCAGCCAGCTTTTCGGACTGCTCCTGATCCTTACCTTCCTGCGGAAAATACCTCTTGGGCTGCATTTCAGGCAGAAAAGCCCTGCCTCTCTGAAGATAGCCGTGACCATGCTGAAGGTAGGAGTTCCGGGCGGGATCAGCAGCATATCCTACAACCTCTCCCAGGTGGTTTCCACCTCCATCATCGCCATTTTAGGGGTTGCTGCCATTTCCACCAAAATCTATGTATCCAATATTGTCTTTTATGTATATGTGTTCGGCATGAGTCTTGGGCTGTCCACCTCCCTGATGATCGGCTGGCTTGCCGGAGCGGGGAAGTATGAACAGGCATACCGTCTGAACCTGCAGAACCTGAAACTGACCATAAGCGCCAATGTGATGCTGTCCTTTCTGATCTTTCTGCTGGCGGAACCACTGCTTGGATGCTTTACCTCAGACCCGCAGATCATTTCCATGGGCAGGCATCTGATGCTCATCGATATACTGGTGGAGATAGGCAGAGGATTTAACCATGTGGAGGAAAATTCCCTGCGCGGTGCCGGTGATGTGATCTACCCCATGGCAGTGTCCATGATATCCTGCTGGACCATGAGCATTCTATTTTCCTACATTCTCGGAATCCGCATGGGGCTTGGGCTGACGGGATGCTGGATTGCCTTTGCCATGGATGAATTTTTCCGGGGCACCGCATATCTGATACGCTGGAGATCAAGAAAATGGACCACGAAAACAGTCGCGGTCCATGTCTGAAAAAGCCGTTTTGCCGGCTCTCCTATTTTCTCTGTATACGGCCCGAATCCATCTCGTATACGAAGTCGCACAACTGCCGGATATCTTCCTGGTTATGGCTGGCAAGCAGTATGGCAGTTCCTTTTTCTTTTAATTTCAGCAGTAATTTACGGATATCTTCTACTCCCTGATTGTCCAGGCCATTCATGGGCTCGTCCAGAATTAAAATGTTCTGTTCCTCCATGATGGCCTGGGCAATTCCCAGTCTCTGGCGCATCCCCATGGAATATTTGCCGACTTTTTTATTCTTCTGCTCCGCAAGGCCCACCAGGTCTAAGACAGCATTTATCTTTTCCCTGTCAGCCTTACCGTTCAGTCCCATTAAAAATTCCAGGTTTTTGTAACCGCTGTAATGCCTCAAAAATCCGGGTGATTCTATGATGATTCCCAGATTTGACAGGGTACTTTTGTCCTTTCCCACAGCTTTTCCTTCTATCTGTATCTCACCCCTGTCTGTCTGCAAAAAGCCACAGATGCATTTAAAAAGCACCGTCTTCCCGGAGCCGTTTCTTCCTATGATTCCGCAAATACTCCCCGCATCTGCCTGCAAGCTGACATCATGCAGAACCTCAATATTTTTAAATGATTTGTAAACATTTTTCACTTCTATGATATGGTTCATTCTTCAACCTCCGGAAGATCTTTGTGCAGGATACCGTATATACATCCCAGGAACAATATGGTGATCAAGACACCCAAAATAAGGATTTGCTGTATGGCGTCAGGGCCTCTGTAAGTGGGACTGTAAAACAGATACGAGGGGTCCAGCCAGGCCGCGGTTGCCAGATAATGAATAAGGGTCGGCATAAAAGAAAGGCGGTATGGAGCCAGGAGCACCAGCATTGCCGCCGCAATCCCTGCCTCACGTCTCAGGAACAGATTGCAGAAAAACAACACCAATCCAATCAGAACCGCATTTAAAATTCCCATCAGACAGGTCCAGCCCAGGGCCTCCATAGGCTTAAACCGATTCAAGATATCTACAGGCACCAACAAAGGGATTCCGCTGTTAAGTCCCGCATCTGTCCGTGCCAATGTATTCCAAACATTACCCCACTCATTTCTGAATGAAATATGGGGAAACAGAAAAATCAAACTCATAAGGTAAAGCATAAGAAAATATAACACGCTGCCCAAAACAATATAACATATCTGTCCCATTGCCCATACGATTTTTCCGGTTCTGATGGTCAAAAACATTTGGGAGCGGTTAAAAAACGGCGCATTGCTGAACAACAGAGCCACCCCTGCCAGAAAACAGAAAATAACCGATGGATGGATAAATAAAAAGCTGAATAAAAAAGGAGTTGCTTTCAACTGATGCATTCCCAAAAATGTGCGGAAGGAGGACATCAATGTACTTAAAAATATGAAATTACAGATAACGATCATATATAGTCTGGGATTGCGGATCAATTGTATTAACTGATATCTGGTTATCCGCAGAATACGATGTCTATGCTTCATACTCGTACCTCCTGATCCCAAAATACAACAAAATGCAGGAACCTATGTAAAAACAGAGTGCAAATATGGCAATATACAGAAAGAACAGAGTACAGGGCTGATTGGTACTGACCACCCAAAACATACTTTCCACATCTGCAGAAAATTTTATTATATAATTGGAAACAAAAATCAAGATAAAAAATAAGACAGGCGGTACACACAATACCAGGAATCCATCCCGTATATAAGCAGACAAAGCCAAAGATGCCGCCGCCATACAACTGCAGCAGATTCCATTCACCAGCGTTTGAAGAAAGATAAATCCCATTGTGTGCTCAGGAAGCATAAATCCAAAGGTTGTAATCTCTTTTAAATTTTCCACAGCCAGGCCGCTGTCTGATACCAGCGGATACTGGGTCAATTCAAAAGCCAGGTACAAAAAAGTTCCCAGGCAATAGACTGCAATAGTTCCAATAACACAGACCAATACTTTGGATATTACATATTTTTGAAGTGAAACCCTGCAGAGTATATTTTTAATTTCATGGTCCTGCATATCTTCACATACGCTTAATCCATAAACACCATTACAGACTGCCATAGTAATATATACAACTGTACTCCGCCCCACTGTTCCAAAGAATATCCCCAAAACATCCATTTCCAGGAAAAACCTCCGGCTGTTCCAGTACCATAAAATCGCTGCTGCCAGAACGATCAGTACAAACCTCTTATTTAGAAAAGCCCTCTTCATATCCATTCGAAAAATTCCCATATAATTCTCCTGTTTTATATAAACTCAGAGTTCTAAATATTTCTTCTATGCCCGGGAGGTTGAGTGCAAAAGCCGCCAGAGCTGTCTGCCTCAACCTCCAACTGAGCAGTCCGGTTAAACTGTCAATTCCTGACCATTCACAGCATCGATAACTATTTTACTTTCAAAAGAATAATCCTCACCCGAAACTGTCGTGTCAAAAACCCATACCGGCCTTAGTTCTGCCGTGTAATCCTTCCCCGGAATTATATCCATCATAAAAGAAATCCGTTTTACCTCATAGGAGGTACCGACAAGGCCCTTATAGTTTTGAAAAAATGTGTCGGCCGCTTTATCAAGTGATATTAAATCCACCGCATCCGTCTGTGTCCATGCATAACATCCTTGAATACCAGCTCCTACTATGCCGGAGGGATTCAACATAACTGTGGCCTCCTCCCCGTCTTCAAATCCCTGACCCGTGTAAAGATTATAGATAATAGGAATCCCGTTATATTCCTGCCGAAAATAAAAATAATAGGTATCATCTGCCGAAGACCAGGATTCTTTTTTCAGGGAGGGGTCTGCTTCTCCGCTGATATCTGTTGTATCCTCTTCCTGCTGCATGGTCTCATGATCCATAACATAAGCAGTTACCACCTCGCCCAGATTGATGCCATACTTTTTAAACAGCCGGCGGACAGTATCTGCAGCATCTGCCTGGCTCATGAAATCCAGATTTTCTTTCTTCTGGTATAAATCTGCATTATATTCTTCTGCAAAGGTTTCTGTGACAATGCAGTTGGAGTAATGCTGATATAATCCGGAATTTACTATAAATTCACAGGAATTATTATAAGCAAGGACAAATGCATTATCTATATCCTCTAAATTTTCCAGAGAAAAAAAGGCGCTGTCGTCTTCATGATCAAACTGCAGGGAAATATCAGGCGGAAGCAGATCATTTCTTATCTCTTCACTCATTTCACTCAAAGGCAGAGGTTCTCCCGATGCACAGTAAACCGTGTTTTCCTTTACTGCATCCGGAATCACCACATCAGCATCTATACTGATGTTTTCTTCTTTTCTTGTGAATGCAGTGACCGATGAATCAAAGAATGCACTTTTTGACTCTTGACTGGCTTTTGTCTTTGCTTCTTTTTCTGAATCCACTGAAGAGAGCTGTTCCTTACTGCCACAAGAAATCAGTCCCGCTCCCAAAATCGCATATAATATGATAAATCTTAAAATCAACTTCTTCTTACTCATGGATTATACTGTCCTCTGATCGTTGTGCCCACACCGCCCATGGGATCGTAGTGAATATAGAACGTATCCTTCATATTGGCATATCCCATATATCCTAATTTCTTTGATTTCGTAGGAGACGAAAAAGACCAACTGCCTGTAGCCACACCATATATACTGCCGTTATCAACATTAATCGCTACGGATTTATTAGTAGAATGATATGTCGTGGTAACATATGCTGCTTGTTCCAAATCACTCTTTTTCCCCGGCGCCGTTCTTTTATCAACAGCATTCGTTGTGAATGCAAAATATTCTTTGCCTGCATATACGGGGATGGAACATGTAAATACCGTTGAAAGCAATAACCCGATTGCTATGATTCTTTTGGCACGATTCTTCATAATGTCTATCTCCTTTCGTAAACGATATCAGATATATATTGGTTACTCACTTAAATACTATATACTGTACAATGGAATCCCCTCTTTCTCGAATATATTAAATAATCCGTTTTACATATAATCATGTATTGACAATACCATATTAATAGCAACTCGTCAATATTAATATAATGTAATTAAATTACCTTTATAAACTTTGTATATTTTTATCAATTTTTATATTGACACTTTATGCAATATATCTTATTCTTATAAGGAAAGGAGGATAATATGATATCACTTTTTGAAAAAGAAGAAGCTGTCATGTATACAATCTGGGGTATAGGGCACCCATGCGTAATTTCTGACATCTTAAAGACTAATCCGGAATTGAACAGAAACACGGTTGTAAAGGTTTTAAAAACACTTACATCAAAGGGGTATATTAAGGTAGACTCTATTATTAAAACAGCAACAAGAACAGGGAGGGGATATATACCCATAATACAACAAGAAGATTATGAGGCACAAAAACAATTAATGCATATGATTATTGAAAGTCCCACCCCTCAAGATGGGATTTTACAATACTGTTCTACACTAGCTAATGGCAAACATTTAGATGCTGCGTTTATAGATGAGATGGAAAGACTACTTGATAATCTTAAGTCAAAGGAGAGCTAAAATATGGAGTTATCGTTACCTGCATTAATAACGTGTTCTATATCCATGTCCCTTCTCAGTATTATCCTTTACATTGCATTAAGATGGAACTATTTATTAAAAAAAGTGGGGATTCTAAGTGTTTATATATTAATGATTTTAACCATCATAAGAGGGTGTTTTCCACTGGATATATATAAACCCGGACTAACTAAGACATATGAATCATTAGTGATAATACCGGCAATACAGAAAATAATTATGACCCCTGTCACTTATGAGAACCATCATTCTTTTTCTGTCTTGGACTTAATAATCATCATGTGGATTGTTATAGGATCATTCTTATTTATCAAAAAATCCGTTGGGTATTATCGCTTAAAACAAAAAATTTCTCAAATGCCCAGATTATCATCAAATAATATCAACCAGGTGTATCAAAGAGCATTTCTAAATGTTTTTAAAAGTAAAAATCATAACATTGAAGTGATCAAAATGGAAGGGATATCCACCCCTGCTGCTTTCGGCCTCTTTCATCCGGTAATATTACTACCTAACATTGAGTTTACAGAAACGGAACTTTACTGTGTTTTATTACATGAATTAATACATATTAAACATCGGGACTGGGGGATAAAAGTCATTATGGATTTTATTTCCTGTATTCACTGGTGGAATGTATGTGTATCCATTTTGTTACCATCCATGTTACAACAAATTCAGGAATTATATGTAGATCATTCAATGGAAGCTATAGTTCCAACCCAAAACAGACTTGACTACGCCAACAGTATATTAAAAACATTGAGACATGCCCAAAGTAACAGAAAACAAGTGATGGATCAAACTTCTTATTACGCCTTATGTAATTTGTCGAATAAAAAGAACCTTCGGCAAAGATTTTATTATATAGAAAAATGGAAACATAAAAAAAAGTCAAATACCTTTATTGCATTTGCAGTAATACTCTTCATATTTTCCTTCACTTTCGTTTTTGAAGCGCGTAATTTACCGGAATACGACCAGAATGGAGATGATGTATTTTATTTAGAAAAGGACAACTCTTATTACTTAAAAAATGGAAATTTTTTTGATTTATATCTTAATGGAGAATATTTTTATACTACAGAAGATTTAACACAAGTTCCAAATGATTTTAAAGACCTGCCTATTTATGAGAAAGGGGATTTTAAATGAAAAAAAGAATACTTATTTGTTTAACAAGCTCTATGTTTATCTTGTCAATTTGCCCCGCCATTAATAATTCTTCTTATGATTTCTCAATAAATACCGCGTCATCAATTGATAGTACCGTGTTACCTAAAAAAGATATTATTGGATATCAATATAAAAAAGTCAATAATATAATTTATAGGCGATTATATAATTTCTCTGCCAATAAACCCTTAGGTGATTGGGAACGTATTTAATACCATTGTTAAGTTCTTATTCCTGCTCGCTGAATAACTTAAAAACTAATCCTATATAAACAGCAGGACATCGCCTTATCAGCGATCTCCTGCTGTCTCTTTCTTCTTCCCCACACACTGCCGCACCCCCGCCATAGTCCCATACTGCCCCGGTGATATCCCCGTATATTTTTTAAACACCTTGCAAAAATACCCGTCGTCCCTGAATCCCACCCGGTATCCCACAGCGGATATCTTCATGGATGTGGTTGCGAGCAGTTCCATGGCGCGGTGTATCCGTATCTCGTTGAGGCAGACGAAAATAGTTTTTCCGATATTCTTTTTGAACACCCGGTTCAGATAATCAAAATTACAGGAAAATTCCTCCTCGATCCCTGCACCGGATATCTGCCGGTGGTAATTTTCATTGAGATAATTCAGCAGCTCATGGACTCTGTGATAGGAGGATGGAATCCCATGAGTGGGCCTGACCGTCCAGGAAGACAATGCCTCCCTGGAGATTGTCACCAGTGCCTCCATAAACCTGCATTCACAGGCTGTCTTGTAATTTTCCATCTGGTTCCTGTGCTGCTCCATGGCTTCCTGAATCAACTGCAGCACCCGCAGATAGCCGCTCTTTTTTCCCAGGGAGACGAATTTCGGCAGCCAAAGGCAGTCATCCCGGTACCTTTTGTAGGAACCGCTGTCCTGCTGCAGACAACTGCCCCGGATTTCCAGAAGATTTTCCATAAACTCCTGGTCCTCATCCCTTCTGCATATCTGCGGATGGCGGAAATGGATATAAAAATACTCGCATTCTGAGGCCTTAATCCCCTCATGCACAAAGTCTGTATCTAAAAGGAGTATGTCTCCTTGCCGAAGCTCATACTCCTTTTGGTCTTCCTTTAGATACAGCACTCCCCGCTTCATGATATAAAGAATATATTCATCCGGCTGCCGCCTTCTGTGCACATAGGGCGGTTCCAATACCGCTGTGTCCACCAGGCGAATCTGAGGCAGGATATTTGCGTTGATCTCATAATACATTTACTGCAGGCACCTCTTTTTGTCAGCCAAGATCCGGTTCTTCGCAAAGGGCGATCGTGCCCGGCGCTTTCCCCTCTGTCTCGAAAATAAGGATGGTATTCTGTCCCTTTTTCAAAAGCGGTCCCGGTATATATAAGCGCTTCTGCGGACCGATCTCCCAGAAACGGCCTATATTAAATCCATTGACCAGAACACAGCCTTTTCCCCATCCTGAGAAATCAAGGAAGGTATCCCCTGTCTCCTCCGCCTCAAATGTAAACTCATAGAATCCCGGCTCTCCTTCGTTTACCGGAACATCAAAGTTCAGCCCGCTTAAATCCTCCATGGGCAGGCAGTATTCTGTCCAATAATAGTGCTGGTGTCCATTGATCTGCACACTTCTGTCAATCCCCTTGCGCTGCTGTTCCAGCGCGGGTCCGAAATTTACACGCCCCATATTTTCCATGAGAATAGAGATTTTTTCTCCCTTCTGTATCGGGCTTTCAAACTCATATTCTGTCAGCAGCTCTCTGTCATACAGTGTCAGTACCGGCTTCTCATCCACGAACATATTTGCCCTGTCGTTTGCGCCCCAGAGACGTATCTTCTCGATTGGCCCCTCGTATTTCAAAGGGCTTTCATACATGATATATCCGTATCCCTGTCCCAGTTTTTCCATGGACCGGGGGTATACACTTGCAGCAGGTTCTGCAATATTTTTCAGATTTCCGAAGAGACCTGTCCTTCTGGATACCTTCAGGGTACCGTAATCTTTTCTTTTTATCTCTGTGCTCAGAGCAACTTCCGGAACCTCTGCATATTTGCTGATCACCTGGCGGAATGCCTGGTATTTCGGCGTGATCCTGCCATCCTCAGTCAGCAGTGCGTCATAGTCGTAGGAGGTTACATCAGGGGTCAGTACATCGTAATAATTAGAGCCATTGGTAAAACCGAAATTGGTGCCGCCCTCAAACATGTAGATATTGACATGACCCTCCGATAAGATTTCATCCAGATCCTTCACATGTTCCTCCAGATCTCCCGTCTGGTGGCACTCCACACCCCAGTTGTCAAACCAGCCCACCCAGAATTCCATGCACATAAGGGGCTTGTCTCCTATTTTCTCCCGCATAATGGAGAACTGCTCTTTTCCCTTTGAGCCAAAATTTCCGGTCTGCAGTACGCCCTCGACTTTTCCGCAGTCAAAGGCATCCCCCCACGGGCCGTCTGATGTGACAAGGGGTACCTCACATCCGCAGTCGATCATAAGGTTCTTCATGTACTCCAGGTATTCCCTGTCATCGCCATAGTAACCGTACTCGTTCTCCACCTGCATCATGATCACCGGTCCGCCCTGGGTGATCTGCAGCGGTGCGATGACCCGGAAGAGCTTTTCGTAGTATTCCCTCACATGCTTCAGATACGGTTCATACATGCAGCGCAGACGCATGTTGTCCTCTTTTAAAAGCCAATAGGGAAGTCCGCCGAACTCCCACTCCGCGCAGATATACGGGGACGGCCTTAATATCACCATCAGCCCCAGCTCCTGCGCTGTCTTCACATAGCGGGTAATATCTAAAATACCGTCAAAATCAAACTGTCCCTTCTCCTTCTCATGCAGGTTCCAGGGAATGTAGGTCTCCACCGTATTGCATCCCAGCGCTTTTAATTTTTCCAGTCTGTCCCTCCAATATTCAGGTACCACACGGAAATAATGCATTCCTCCGGAAATGATCTTGATCTTTTTTCCATCCAGATAAAAATCTTCCCTTATCTCAAATTTTTCCACTTCCTGCTCCTTTCTGAACTTTGCATTGTTCATACAGCAAATGGGAATGCCAAATGCCGGGCACTCTCAGCTGCGTCGGTATTGGTATTCCCATGCTTATTTACAAAAACTTCCTGCTTATGATTTTATCACTTTTCTGCTTTGAAATCATCAATATTTTTCTGGATTGATGCTTTTACTTCATCATAACCGGCTGCTTTCAGTTTTTCTCTCATCTCGTCGATCGCCTTTGCAGGATCCTCATATTTTCCGTATCCAAGCTGCGGAAGGTATTCGGACAATACGTTTGCGATGGCTGCCTGCTGTGTCTCGATGGCGTTTTTGTCAATGATCAGGTTCTCAAATTCATAGTCATATGCAATCTTGTCGTAATTGGCGATCATATCCTGAGTTCCGTCCCACCAGCTCTCATTTGGCAGCTCCAGGTCGTCGTTACGTCCGCACCAGAAGTTTGCGTCCAGCTTGTCTGTGGCCTCATCCCATCCTTCCGGGTATGACAGTTTGCCGTCATCTGTTACAATATAGTCGGTTCCTTCCACACCATAATTGATGTAGCGATAACATTCCTCATCGTTGCGGAGCAGATCGTAAACCATGAGAGCTCTCTCCGGATGTTTGGAATTGGCGCTGATGGCTGCGGCACCGTGGGTCTTGATGGGTTTTGCCACATTGTTATTTTCCTGTCCCCAGTAATACATCTTCACATCAGAACCCGGCTGTTTTACATCCATGTTGGGTTTTACCTGTGTATAGTAGGTCTGGCTGTGGTGCTGGTCTGCTGCACAGGTACCTGCATACATTTCTACTCTGGTATCCCCGTCATAATTCAAGGCATCCTCACGCCATACGCCGATCTCATTCCACTCTTTCATCAGCTCCGCTGCTTCATAGATGGTGTCATCCTCCATATACGGAGATGAAACAGTATAAGGATCTTCTTTGGATGTAAACCAGAATTCATAGTTACCTGCATTACATCCTACAAGCTGGCGGTAATTTGTGTTTGATAAGATATAAGGCTCCAGAAGGCTTCCCAGATTGTTCTTTCCCGCATCCCACGGAACCACATCCGGTTTGTTCTCTTTTACCCATTTGAAATATGTAGTCATTTCATCGAATTTTGTGATGGTGCCATCCGGGATTCCGGCCTCTTTTGCCCAGTCGCCGCGGTACATCATTCCATGGTTTGTGTACTGGGTGTAGTTGTCTTCCGGAATGAACATGATCTCACCGTCTAATTTACAGATATCCCAGTCACCGTCTGCCTCTACCTGCTCATAGGTCTTGGGCGCATAGGTCTTCAGCATGTCATCTGTCAGCGGCAGGAATGCTCCCTTCTGTGCGTTTTCCCATCCATACAGCCAGTCTGTGGCGGTTGTGATGATATCAAGAGAGGCATCGCCGCTCAGAAGCTGGGTATTATACTGTGTCTGCCAGTCAGCCCATTCTACATAAGTCAGCTCCAGCTCTGCATTTACCTTGTCGGTCAGAACTTTATTCAGTTCCTTTAACATTTCCTCGCATCTGCCGTTGGACGGCTTGTTTCCCAGAACCAGCATGTTGATCACCTCATGGCTGGAAGTGTCAATGGTTCCGTCCTCCTTTACCTTGGAACTTGCACCCTCACTTTTGCTTCCGCAGCCAGCCAGGCTTGCTCCCATCAATACTGCCATTGTCAGGGCCAGAGTACGTTTTACTGTCGTATTCTTTCTCATTTTTGATCCTCCACTCATTATAATTGATTCATATAAATCCCTATACGGGAAATTCATATCATACATATAATACTGTCATCCTTTTACAGCGCCTACGGTGATACCGGAGATAAAATATTTCTGCACAAAGGGATATAAAAATACAATCGGGCCTGTTGCCACCACTGCAGTTGCCATTTTCAGCGTATTGGACGGAAGGTCCGCAACAGTGACGGCTGCGCCGGCCATGGAATTCTTAAGCGCGGCTGCCTGGTTAATGATATTGTACAGATAATACTGCAGCGGTTTGAAATCCACCTCTGAACCCAGATACAGGGAGGAGAGATACCACTCGTTCCAGTATCCCAGGGCCAGAAACAGGCCAACCGTTGCCAGCGCCGGTTTCAGCATGGGCAGAACAAGGGAAATGAAGATCTTGAAATCCCCGGCTCCGTCGATCTTGCCGGACTCTGTTATCTCAAACGGTACTGATTTTGCAAAGTTCTTCATCAGAATGATCAGCCACGGTGTCATGAGAAGCTGGAAGAACACGGCAAAATAGGTTCCCTTTAACTGCAGGTACCTGGATACCCAGATAAAAGTGGGCGCCATACCTGCGGAAAACAGGGTTGTAAAGTAGATAAAAAAGGATATCGCATTTCTAAAAGGAAAATCCTTTCTCTGCAGGGCATATCCGGTCATGGCAATGACGAACAGCCCCACCAGGGTTCCGCAGACTGTAAGCAGAATGGTGACTGCGTAAGAGCCCAGTATCATTTTCGGGAAACGGAACACCCAGGTGTACGCATCCAGCGTAAACTCTTTCGGAAGCAGGCCAAAGCCTTCCTTCATAATGACGCTCTCCGTGCTCAGTGAAGCCGATATGATCAGAATAAACGGCAATAGGCATATCAGCGCAAACGCTGTGATCACCAGATACGAAATTATTTTCACAACCAGGGTACTGGTGTCCTGTTTTATCTTTGTCTTATTTTGATTCTGCACTTAACCCACCTCCTAGAATAATGCGTAATCCGGATCGATCCGTTTTACCAGCCAGTTGCTGAACATAACAAGGGCAAATCCGAAAATGGACTGGTACAGCCCCACCGCAGATGATGTTGAGAAGTTGTTCTGCGTCGTCATGGTCCTGTAAACGAATGTCTCGATAATATCCGTTGACTGGAAGAGCTGTGAGTTATTGCCCACCAGGTTCCAGAATAATCCGAAGTTTCCCTTCATGATACCGCCCAGGGCAAAGAGCAGAAGAATGATAAAGGTAGGTTTCAGGCTTGGCAGGATGATATAGCGGATTCTCTGCCAGCTTGTTGCCCCATCCACCTCGGCAGCTTCCATCATGCCGGAATCAATTCCGCAGATGGCTGCAAAATAGACGACGGAACCGTATCCTGTCTGCTGCCACATCTGGCAGAAGATAATGATGAAAGGCCATATACCGGCCATACTGTAAATCTTGACCGGATCACCGCCCGTCTCGCGGAGCAGGGTGTTCAGCGCACCTGTGTCATAATTCAGGATGTTAAACGCAATGGCTCCGATCAATACTACGGAGATGAAGTACGGCAGGAACATGATCGTCTGGGATACTTTCTTAAAATATTTATTGCGCACTTCATTCAGCATAACAGCCAGTGTGATCTGCACCACATTTCCCAGAACAATAAATACCACATTATAAAGCAGGGTATTTCTGGTCAGTTTCCACAGTTCTCCTGACTGGATCAGGAATTCAAAGTTCTTCAGCCCCACAAAAGGACTTCCGAAAATCCCATCACGGAAATTATAGTTCGTAAATGCTATGTATACACCCGGCAGGGGGCAGTAATTAAAGACTATAAAAAACACCACGGCAGGAAGGCACATCAGCAGCAGGGTCCTGTTATCTTTTACCTTTTTCCAGAAAGGCTTTTTCCTGCCCGCCATAACTGCTGTTCCTGTTTTATTTTTCGTTGCTTTCACATCATTCTCCTCCTCTTTTTGAAATCGGTTTTAATAAATGGCTGATTTACTGCTTTTTCTAGGTTGAACGCACGTAGATTTCCTCCTGTTCTTGTTATCTTTTATTATAACTGCTCCTTTGCAGCAGATGTTTTTATGTAACTCAACGAACCTCACACCCCTCTTATTGAAACCCGTTTCAATAAGATTATTATTTTACCACTGTATCCGGTGAATATCTTATGCTGTCTCTTAATCTGCTATCTCTCTGCTGTGGACTCCCTGATCATCAGCTTAGGCGGTATGAGCTGCATTTTCGGCGGATTCTTTCCCTCTATGGCCATAATGGCAGTATCCACCAGAGTGTTAGCGAATCTGTCATAATTATATCCCACACTTGTCAGACGCGGTGTCTCGGCCTTTGCAATAAAGGTGTCGTCAAAGCTCAGAATGGAGATATCTTCCGGTATTAAAAGCCCATGGCGGCGGACCGACTGCATGATGCCCATTGCCATAAAGTCGTTGATCGCGATAACTGCGGTGGGAAGCGGCTTCCCGCTGTCAAAAATCCCATCCATCACCTGCAGTCCGCACTCTACGGAATACTCCGGTGTCTCCACAATATCATCTTGTAAAACTTCGATTCCATGCTTTCTCAGACAGCTTCTGTAAGTGACCCGTTTCGTATAAGTGGAATTTACATCTCTGCGGCCTCCGATGAGGGCAATCTTCTCATGCCCCAATGAGATCAGATGATCCACTGCGGTCTCCATTGCCTTCTTCTGATCTATATTAACCTGATAGCAGTCACTGCCGTCCAGTTTACCTGTGATCACCACGGGGATCGTGTCTGTGATCTGGTTGATCTTCTCCACATATTCCTCGTCTGATACCATCTCGTCCACTTTGCCTCCGATCATGATCAGTGCATCCACCCGCATCTCGATCATCTTCTGCAGGTTCTGCTCCTGAAGCTCCATATCATTCAGATAATTGCTGAGCATCAGACTGTATCCTCTCTCGTTGGCAGCCCTCTCACAGGCCACGGCAAGTGTTGCATAAAAGGGATTTCTGATATCCGGGATCAGGAAACCCATGAGCTTCGTCTTTGTACTGCTCAGACTGCGCGCCATGGCATTCGGCCGGAAATCATACTTCTTGATCAGAGCCTCCACCTTGATCCGCTTTTCTGTGCTGACATTGGCATTGCCTGTCAAAACCCTGGAAACGGTCGCCGGGGATACTCCTGCTTCCTTTGCGATATGATAAATACTTACTCTTTCTTTTCCCATTGTCTCACCTGTTCATATATTATTAATAGGTAACTGCCGGATACCTTTTCGGGCCATGGCATATTATGTTCAGTATAATATATGAAACCGATTTCTACAAGAAAAATCTTTTCGCTTGCTGCTTTGTCATATTCACCAATCGATTTATCTATATTATAAAGTGTGAATCACAATATGCACATGTAAATATTTTTTTATTTTGGTACTTTTTTTGGTTCCCGGTAAAAATATTGTCATAATTTGTCCATTCCTACAGATTCTTCCTGTATTTGCTGGGGGAGATTCCTGTGTTTTTCTTAAACACTTTAATAAAATAGAAGTAATCGTTGTATCCCGTCTGCTCTGCAATGGACTCCACGGAGAGACTTTCATCCGCCAGCAGTTCCTTTGCCTTCTGGATACGTTTTGAGGTAATGTATTCCGAGAAGGAGAGGCCAAGCTCTGCCTTTAACTGGCTGCTCAGATAGCCTGTACTGATTCCGTGTGCTTCCGCCAGACCGGAGAGTGTGATGTTTTCCGTATATCTCTCCTGTATCTCCCGGATTATCTGATTCATCATTGAGGAGTTGATGGGTTCCTCCGGGGCCGTCTCCTCCTCCTCTCCCCGCTCCCGTCTGAAGGCGGCAAGCAGCCTTATCAGAACCTGGTTTAATTTCTCCTGTTCCACCGGCTTCAGCAGATAGTCAAAAGACCCCATTCTGAGCGCGGACTGGGCGTACTCAAACTCCGCATAGCCGCTGATGAAGATCACCTTCACAGCGATTCCTTTTTCCCTGAGCTTTTCCAGTAACTGCAGGCCGTTCAGTCCCGGCATGCGGATATCCGTTATCAGAATGTCAGGCTTTTTCTCCAAAATTTCCTCCATGGCCGCCACCCCATTGTTCGCCTCACCGATCACCTGAAACGGCAGCCCTGATTTCTCAATCTGCTTTTTCAGACCGATCACTACCCATGTTTCATCATCTGCCAGATAAATCCTGTACATATTCCCTTCTCCTTTCTTCAAACAGGCTCAAGCTCATCCGGTATTATAATTGTGATCCTGGTTCCTTCTCCCTGTCTGCTCTCGATCTGAAAGACCACATCATCCCCGTAAAACAGTTTCAGCCTCTGATAGATATTGGCCACCCCGATTCCCTTCTGTCCCGTGGGTCTGCTGTCCAGGTTGTCACGCATCCACACAAGCCTTGCCGGTTCAATCCCACAGCCGTTGTCTTCCACCACAAACATAATATGGTCCTCTCCATGCATGTGTATGGATACATTCACCTCTCCATCCTCCAGCTTCTGTTCCAGGCCGTGGAACACTGCATTTTCCACAAGAGGCTGCAGCATGAGTTTGATCACCCGCTTTTCCTTCACCGCGTCCTCCATCTCAATGTCCACATCAATCTTTCCCATGAAACGGTAATCTATGATCTTGGCATACTCCCGTATATAGCTGACTTCCTCCTCCACACTGACAATGTTCTCTCCTTTTACGGCAAAGCGGAAAACCTTGGACAGCGCCATGGTGATCTCCGCAATGTCATCCACCTCATAGTAAAGCGCCATAGAGCAGATGCATTCAAAGGTATTATACAGAAAATGAGGATTGATCTGATTGCGGTAAGCCAGGACCTGAAGCTGCTTTTTGGCGATCTCCGCCTCGTACATTCTCCTCTGGGACTCCTGGATCTCCTGATTCATTTTCTGCCTGGCATCCAGCATATGGTTCAGGCTTTGCACCACCGTGCCGATCTCATCCTCCCTGCCGATCTCCATTCTCTGCTCCGGCCTGTCTACTATCTTCTGGATAAACAGGTCAACCTGGTGAAGAGGCCCCACAAACCGCTTATAACAGAACCATACCAGCAGTATCAGCAGCGCAAATGCCAGCACATAGGCTATGGTCACGAATTTCTTGCCGTCATCCATGCTGCTGTTCATTTCACTCTCCGGTATGCGGCTGACCACTTTCCACCCGTCCATGCGTACACTGCGCACTTTTACATAGAATTCGTCCGTGCTCCTCATCATACTTCTGTCCAGTTCTTCCAGGCCGTTGTTCCCTCTGGACGCTATGATCTGGTTGTTTCCGTCAAGCAGAAACACCTGTGTATTCTCTGTGGCCTGGGAATCCTCCAGAAGCCCGGACAGATTATCTGTCCGCATCATCATAACACACATTCCGGTCTGAATGCCGTACTGCCTGTTGTTCAGATCATAGACGGGAAAATAAACCGTATAAAAGGGAACCCCCGCCTGATTCAGATAAAATATATCGCCAAATTCCATCTGCTTCTTCAGCGATTGGACAAAATCCGGGTTATCTGCCGCCTTTCCCATGGCAGCAATCTGATTCAAAGAAGTATCATAGAGATAGATCCCGGCTATGTCACTTTCCAGTAAAACCGTGTTGGAAAATATCTCTGACAGATCCTCTGAGACCATGACTCTTGCCACCGGGTCCATGGTAAAATAATCGTATGTTGTGGGCGCATAGGCCATGGATGTTGCCACATGGTTCAGTGTATCATGGAAATCCTCCATTTTTCCTTCTACCTGGAGCAGTATCTTATCATTCAGGTCTATGGTCCGGTCCCGCAGTATCTTGCCGGAATAGCTGTCGGTAACCGCGTAGGCTGCCAGTAAAAAGAACATAATAAGAGCAGTGAACGCGATAAGCTGAAGCCACAGACTGTCCTTTAATCTCTTCCTCATTGCTGTTCTCTCCCTCATTCCACGTTTACTTTCTCTATTCTACCGCCGTATTCCCGGCAGTTTTTCTGATATATCTCATTCTTATAGGCGTCCAATGTCTCAATCCCCATACGCTTCAGGGTCTCTGTCATCTCGCTGTACCGGGCCGCTGCCTCCTCCCGGCTCCCTGCCAGGATAATACGCGGTATCTGTTCTTTTTCATAGGCTCTGATCTTTGCATCCAATATCCCTTCGTCACTCTCCGGAGGAATATCTTCTGCGGTTAAAGGGAGCAGGGACTCATCATAGGACACGGTCCTGTCATGACTGCCAAAGGCTGTATATACCTCTTTTTCCGCTGCCGTACTGCTGTCCTCCTCCGGTTCGGGCAGTATGCTTCTCTCCCAGGAAAAATTATCGAACATCCACCAGGCTCCCTGCCCGGTCTGTCCGTAATCAAGAGACGCGGCTTCCCCTTTTTCACTCTGTACCACATAGCCGTCATCATCCAGCCGGTAATCGCTGCCTTCGTATCCAAAGCTCCAGAACAGCAGTCCCTCATCGCTGGTCATATAATCGATCCATGCCGCTACCTGTCCCGGGTTTCTGCAGTCTTTTGATACAAATGTGCTCAGCCAGCCTGTAGGTGCTCTCAGATTTTTGCCCAGCACCGGTGTCTCCCCCCCGGAGGATAAGACAGGGCCTGAGGAAACCCATTTTGTAAAATCAATCCCGCTGTTGGCTACATTTCCTATGAAACAGAACACGTTTCCGCCAGCCATCAGGCTCTTTATCTTGGTATTTTCATAGGTAAGCTGTTCCGGGGCTGCATAGCCGTTCCGTATGGCTTCATTTAAAAACAGCAGTGCATGCTCTGCCTGAGGCTGCAGCAGGATATCCCGGTAGTTTCCATTTTCATCCACCCGTTCGGCGCCAAAGGTATATTCCAGGAATTTCACTGTGGGATCAATGTAGCCTTTTCCGTCCACCAGAAGAGGGATCACCGCTTCTCCGTCCACATCCAGATGCATATTTTTCATTTTATCCCAGGCTGCCAGAACCTGCTCCTCTGTCTGTACCTCTTCCACGGTGAGTCCTGCTTTCTCCAAAAGCTCCCTGTTCCAGATGATTGCGTTATTGTCATTATAATTGGTCCAGTCCTCGTAAAACTTTGAACTCGGCTTCCAGATCTTTCTGGAATCCTGGGAATTCATATGGGATGGATAGGCATACCAGCCCCCGTCCCGTTTGATCAGCTCTCTCTTAATATCCTCCGGAAATGATTTCAGAAGATGGGACTCCGGGCAGTAACGCTTTAAAAACTCTTCCAGATCCCAGACTTTCCCTGATGTGATGAGCTGGCTGATCGTGGTCTCATTGGTAAGGGAGATGATATCCGGCAGATCATCGTTGAGAAGCATCAGGCTGAGCTGGGCATCCGCGTTCTGGGGTGGTACGGTAATGTCCAGGGCAAGGCCCGTCTTTTCGGTAATATCCCCGGTGATGGTTCCCTCCTCTGTGCTCCAGGAAGGAGGTTCCCAGAAATTCACATCACAGAACAGGGAGGCTCTGGCATAGGAATCTTCTCCCTCTTCTGTAACTGTAGGATTCTGCTCTGCGCCGCACCCGGAAAGCAGGATAAGGCCTGCTGACAGGGTGATCAAAAGTAACTCTCGTATTTTCATCTCTTCCTCCAGGTGGTGACACATACCTGTACCGTTTTGGTGGTTGAACGGCGGTACAGGGTTCTTAAAAAACGCCTATATCCATAACCAAATACAGATATAAGCGTTTTATGCTCTACTTCATTTCCCACATCGCTTCCACACTTTTTCCACGGTGTGCCAGTCCGATGCACAGCACACTGCCCTCCAGTCCAAAGGTATAGTGCCTCCGGTCAATCTGCTCCAAAGCTTTCGCTGCCAGGCATTTCAGATCACAGGATTCATCCTTTGTGTACTTGGCGCAGTGCACCGAATAGATTGCTGAAAGAACCTTCCTGTATCTGCAATGCGTATTCTGTCAGGCCGATAAAAGCTGATCTTACCTCTTTGTTCGGTATGCGTATCTGATAATATCCCGGATCCAGCCGTTTTACGATCGTGATCATTCCCGAATTCAGCAAAAGCCCCCACAGTGAGGATGTACCGGGCATTTCATAAAATGAATTCTCTGGCTGAACCGAGGCTGTCAGCGTTCCTGTCTCAATCAGCTTATCATAATTCCTGAAAAACAGTTTATCGCATTGTTCCATTGCTGATCGGATCATTTTATTCTCGCTCGTATTAACCCAGTAGGGTTCCAGTATCCTGCGCTGTGCATAATTGAGAACAGACCAGGGATTATAGATATCTACTCCGGAAAAGGAATATCCGTTATACATTGCCTTCACTTCATCATCCAGTTCCAGACCGTAATAATGCAGAAGAGATTCTGTTTCCGCAGTCGTAAATCCAAAACAATCAGCAAATTCAGGATCCTTGACCGTACAAACAAGAAGATTGTTCAGACCGGAGAAAATGTTTTCTTTTGCCACTCTCTGAATCCCTGTGAGCAGTGACAGGTGCAGGTACTCGTTGCCCTTCAGTGCAGAAGACAGCATAACTGCAAGTTCACTGTGCACCTCCTGATAAAAACCGTTAATATGCGCCTCCAAAAACGGGGTATCATACTCATCGATCAGAAGGATCACAGGTCTCTCATAATAATTACAGGCGGTCTTTGATAGAAAATACAGTGCATTGTCTATTCCTGACAGACTTCCCGTATTATAATCCAGCAGTTCCTGAAGTGGCCTCTCATATATCACCTGTTCAATATGGGGAAGATGGGTAAATATACAGGAAAACCTCTGGTATTCAGCCAGCAGTGCAAGTTTTACCTGTTTTACCAGTAATTTTCTATTGCCTTTTGCATCCTTAAAGGATAAGAAAATCACAGGATACTGATTCATTTCCTTTGCAAAACAGGTCTGCATAATTTCTGTATTTTCAAAAATCCCTTCTGAGCTTTTTGTAATATCCAAAAATTCTGCCAGCATAGACATATTCAGCGTCTTTCCAAATCTGCGCGGACGCGTGATCAGAGTGACCTCTGCCCCACGCCTTAAAAATTCGCTTATCATACGTGTTTTGTCTACATAGTAGTAATTATACTCCCTGATCTTGCGGTAATCCTGTATGCCAAGTGCAATATCCTTTACCGGTCCCATAATCTCACCTCAATCCCTTAAATCTCAGCCGTAGCCTCCCTCAGCCACTCACGCTCCTCCTCACTGTCAAGAAGCGGCGCTATGGTTTCATACACGTGTTTGTGGTAGGCATTCAGCCATTTCAGTTCCTCCTGGCCGAGAAGTTCCGGAAGAATGGCTTCCCGCTCAAAGGGAACCAGTGTCACGACCTCGAATTCCATGAACTGACCGTAGGCATTCTTCCCGCCCTTGCGGCACATGAGCAGATTTTCACAGCGGATGCCGTATCTGCCTTCCAGGTACAGTCCCGGTTCGTCGGAAATCAGGACGCCCTCCTCCAGTGGTACATAGCCGCCCGGACGGATGGCGCTGTTCCAGTTGATGTTCTGGGGTCCCTCGTGTACGTTCAGCAGGAATCCCACACCGTGTCCTGTGCCGTGGTTGAAGTCAAGACCTCTCTCCCACAGAGGGCCTCTTGCCAGACAGTCCAGATGGGCACCGCCCATTCCATACATGAATTTTGCAGTTGCAAGACGGATATTTCCCTTGAGCACCAGTGTGAAATGCTCCTTCTGCTCCTGTGTCAGCGCTCCAACCGCAATGGTCCTTGTGATATCTGTGGTCCCCTGCCAGTACTGTCCGCCGGAGTCAATGAGGAAGAATCCTTCCGGCTCCACTTTGGCGCAGGCATCTTTTGTCGGCGCATAATGGCACATGGCTGCATTAGGGCCGTAGGCACAGATGGTGCCAAAGCTCAGATCCAGGAAATCAGGGTCCTGGGCACGCAGCTCGTAGCTCTTTTCTGCCGCGCTGTATTCTGTGATCTCCTCTTTCCCCACATTCTGTTTCAGCCAGTAAATGAATCTGCACATGGCCTTTGCATCCTTGATATGGGCTTTGCGCACATTTTCCTGCTCCACCTGATTTTTCATGGCCTTCATGGGCTTGGATGGATTTATGCAGTTCACAGTCTTAACGCCGGACGGAATGTTTTCAAAGAGAGTATAGTTGACAACTGCCTCATCCAGCAGCACGGTATTTTCCTCAGCAAACTTCTTCACATCCTCATATACCTGATAATACGGACGGATCGTGATTCCCGCTTTCTCCAGTTCACTGCGGATCTCAGCGGAAACAGCCTCCTCCTGCACATAGAAGAATACATCCTTCTCTGTGAGGATCACATAGGAGAGGATCACGGGATTGCATTCAATATCATTACCTCTGATATTCAGAAGCCATGCAATATCGTCCAGACTGGAGAGAAGATGGATGTCAGCGCCGTTTTCTCTCATGATGCTGCGGACATCTGCCAGTTTTTCTTCTCTGGATCTGCCCACATATTTCACATCCACAAGAAATGCCTGCTCTTTTGACATTTCCGGTCTGTCATTCCAGATTCTGCCTCCCAGGTCATCCTGGCACAGAAAACGGCCCTGTTTCTTTTCCATCATTTCCGCGTAAGCCTTTCCCTGGCTGACGCTGATGGTCCTTCCGTCACATCCCAGGCAGCTGCCCTGCAGAAGATTTTTTTCCAGGAACTCGTCCACTGTGGGGACGCCCTCCTCCCTCATCTTCATAAGGGTCACTCCGGTGCCCTCCAGCTCTTTGCCCGCCTGGATAAAATACCGTCCGTCTGTCCAGAGATACGCGCTGTCCTTTGTCACCACCAGGGTTCCCGCGGAACCGGTGAATCCTGACAGCCAGGCCCGCACTTTAAAGTATGCTCCCACATACTCAGACTGGTGAAAATCCGCGGTGGATACCAGATACATGTCCATGCCCGCTGCTGCCATTTCTTCCTGCAGCTTTTCAATCCTTACTCTGTTTGCATTCATTCTCGACGCTTCCTTTCTGTTTTCCTCAGATTTTACTGTTCACTCCATGTCCTGCAGTACAGCCACGTGTAAGAAGTAATTCTCAGATACCTTTCATGGTAAGGGAAATTCTCTTCTTTTTCAAGTCCACACTGAGCACTTTCACATCCACCACGTCACCTACGCTGACTGCCTCAAGCGGATGTTTGATAAAGCGCTCTGTCATCTCGGAAATATGCACCAGACCGTCCTGATGCACACCTATATCCACAAATGCTCCGAAATCGATCACGTTTCTCACCGTTCCTTTGAGGACCATGCCCTCTTTCAGGTCCTTCATATCCAGGACATCTGTGCGCAGCACAGGTTTCGGCATCTCCTCACGGGGATCACGTCCCGGCTTGGTGAGCTCTTTTACAATGTCCCGCAGGGTCATCTCACCCACGCCCAGCTTTTCCGCCATCTTTTTGTAGTCTTTCACATAATATACCGCATTGCCGCCAAAGATATCCGCAGGCTTCATTCCCATGCTGTCCAGGAATTTTTCTGCTGCTTCATAGCTCTCGGGATGGACACTGGTGGCATCCAGAGGATTCTTCCCGCCTGTGATGCGCAGGAAGCCGGCACACTGCTCAAAGGCTTTCGGCCCCAGCTTGGCTACTTTTAAAAGCTGTTTTCTGTCCTCAAAACGGCCGTTTTCCTCCCTGTAGGTCACGATATTTTTCGCGATGGCTTTGCTGACGCCGGACACGTATTCCAAAAGCGATACAGAGGCGGTGTTCAGATCCACGCCCACCTTATTTACACAGTCCTCCACAACGCCGGACAGGGCTTCGCCCAGCTTCTTCTGATTCATGTCATGCTGATACTGGCCTACACCGATGGACTTCGGATCGATCTTCACCAGCTCTGCCAGAGGGTCCTGAAGGCGTCTGGCAATGGATGCGGCACTTCTCTGTCCCACATCGAAGTTGGGGAATTCCTCTGTAGCCAGTTTGCTGGCAGAGTACACGGAGGCTCCGGCCTCGTTGGTGATGACATAGTGCACGTTCTCGGTTATCTCCTTCAGCATTTCCACAATCACCTGCTCAGACTCTCTGGAAGCGGTGCCGTTGCCCAGGGAGATCAGTGTGATGTTGTATTTGCGGATGAGTTTTTTCACAGTCTCTTTTGCCGCGGCGATTTTGGCCGGGGTTGTGGGGGCTGTGGGATAGACAACTACCGTGTCCAGCACTTTTCCGGTGGGGTCTACCACTGCCAGCTTACAGCCGGTACGGAAGGCCGGGTCCCATCCAAGGACGACCTGTCCTACAATAGGAGGCTGCATGAGGAGCTGTTCCAGGTTCTTCTTGAACACCTTGATTGCTCCGTCCTCTGCCTTCTCTGTCATATCATTGCGAATCTCCCTCTCAATGGCAGGGCCGATCAGACGGCTGTAGCTGTCCTCCACCACGTCCCTTAAAACAGGTGTGGTGTTGGGGTTACTGCGGGTGATCACCTGTTTTTCCAGGTAGCGGATGATATCCTCTGTGGGAGCTTCAATTTTCACGGTGAGGATTTTTTCCTTCTCCCCGCGGTTCAGGGCCAGGACTCTGTGGCCCGCCACCTTTGCAATAGGCTCCTCATACTCATAGTACATCTCATAGACAGATGATTCTTTCGGGTTCTTGGCAGCGGAAACCACCCTTCCCTTCTTCACCGTCATATCCCTGATGCGGATTCGGTAGTCCGCCTCATCGGAAATGCTCTCTGCCACTATGTCTTTTGCCCCTGCAATGGCATCCTGCGGGGTTTTGACCTCTTTTTCCTCGGATAAAAATGCCTTTGCTTCCTCTTCCAGGGACTTGTCTGTCATCTGCAGCAGAATGATATTTGCCAGGGGTTCCAGGCCTTTTTCCTTGGCAATGGTGGCTCTTGTGCGGCGCTTCGGACGATACGGGCGGTACAGGTCTTCCACGACCACCAGGGTCTGGGCTGCCAGGATCTGCTTCTTCAGCTCCTCTGTCAGTTTGCCCTGCTCCTCAATGCTGGCGAGCACCTGGGTCTTCTTATCCTCCAGGTTCCGCAGGTAATTCAGGCGTTCGTACAGATTTCTCAGCACCTCGTCATTCAGCGCGCCGGTGGCCTCCTTACGGTAACGGGAAATAAACGGTATGGTGTTTCCCTCATCTATCAGTTTAACGGCAGCTTCCACCTGCCACTTCTCCACTTTCAGTTCTTCTGTCAATGCTAAAATGATATCCATGTATTTCTCCTTTTTTCCTTGGCAACAATTCAGACAAACTGAACTGTTACTTTCCTTGATCCAAACCCGGCAGCTGTTCAGCCAATTGAACCGCTTACCGGCCGGTACTATAACACCTTATCAATAGGAAGGGGATTTGTCAAGAAAACAGCGTTTCATTCTTCTGATACAGCTCCTGAAAACGTGCAAAACATTCCCGGTATATTTTAACACGCTCCTTGTCAGGAACCGTCACCTCTGTCCCCGGACGCAGCAGTGCACGGCACGCCTCCTCGTAGGAGGAAAATGCGCCGCAGCCCACAGCAGCGGTCATGGCAGCGCCCACACAGGCCTGTTCCGCCTCCCCTGCCGTGTGGATCTCCGCCTCAAATACATCTGCCTGGATTTCTCTGAAAAGCCGTCCCCTGGCACCGCCTCCGGATGCTGTCACCCTGTCAAACCGGATGCCCATGCCTTTGAATATCTCCAGGGATTCCTTCAGCCCGAAGATCACACCCTCCATGGTGCTCCGTATCAGATGCTCCCGGCTGTGATACAGACTCATGCCGAAATAGATTCCCCGCGCATTTGGATCATTATAGGGGCAGCGCTCCCCGCTGAGATAAGGAAGAAAAAGAAGCCCGTCACTTCCCGCAGGTGCTGTCCCGGCAAGGTCTGCCATCTCCCCAAAGTCTGACATATGCAGTATGTTGTCCCGAAGCCATTTCAGCGCCACGCCTCCGGTCAGGGAGGAACCCTGTATCTCCCACAGTCCGCTGCCTGCATGGCAGAAGGTATTGGTCCTGAATTCTGTGTCGTGTATGGGTCTGTCCAGGGCACAGGCCACCTGGCTTGCGGTCCCGATATTACAGGAGAGTATCCCCGGCCTGATGATTCCGTTTCCGGCGAGCTGCATCATGGAATCGCCGCCTCCTAAAAATAAAGGGGTTCCCTCTGCAAGCCCCGTTTCCCGGGAACAGGAACCGCTGACGCGGCCTGCCTGCTCATAAGATTCCCCGCAGAAGGGAAACATTTCCCGCCTCAGGCCCAGTTTGTCGATCAGCTCCCAGGCCCACTGTCTTTTTTCCACCTCAAATATGCCTGTGGAGGAGGCATCCGTCACATCTGTGGCGATCTCACCGCACATGCGGAACCGGATATAGTCTTTTGGCAGCATGACACGGGCGGTTTCCGCATACCGCTGCGGCTCATTCTCCCTCATCCAGAGCAGGGATGCGATGAGAAATCCTGTACAGGGTGTGTTTAAGGTAGTCCTCTTCCACTCCTTCTCAGATATGGTATCCCAGATATGCCCTATGGCATCCCCGGAGCGCTGGTCTGCCCAGATAATGGCGTCCCGCACCGGCTTTCCGTTCTTATCCACTGCCACCATGCCGTGCATCTGCCCGGAAAAGCTGATACCCCGGATATGAGCCGCGGCCTCCGGATATTTTCCAAGCAGTGCCGCTATGCTCTGCCTTGTCCGCTGCCAGAGATATTCCATATCCTGCTCTGCCTCACAGGGTGAGTGTTTCCTGATGTCATATCCTGCCGACTCTGTGCCCGCCACAGTACCGTCGGCGCCCAGAAGCATGACTTTTACACTGGAAGTGCCCAGGTCTATTCCGCAATAGTATTCCATTTATAACCTCCCATTTTTATCCGGTATACGGAACCGTTACTTTTATTTATCATATCATGCGTCATACGAAATGGAAAGAAAATCTGCTTCATCAGAAGAAACATGGCGAAATGCGCTTCCGGATACGGAAGGAGCAGCAACATATAAAAAAGGCGGAGGATCTATTTCGATCTCCCGCCCGGTCTGCACTCCCACAGGCCGCATCCCTTCCGGATAAATGCCTCCAGTTCCTTCTGCAGTTCTTCTTCAAATTCTTCCCATATAAGGTTCAGGCTGGACAGGTTGACCACGTCCTCCTCCAGTATGATGGACGGCAGGTAGCCCAGATTCTCATAGAGCGCAGCCACCACCTCGGCGCTTGCCCTGGTATTTCCTTTTTCGATCTCCCTGTAGCGCTTCACGCTCACATCCAGCGCCTCTGCCATCTCGCCCTGGGTCATTTCATTTGCCATGCGGATTCTGTACCAAACCGTATGTTCTGAAGTATGGGGGAAGACCTGATACCTCAGAAGCTCAATTTCCCTGGTGCAGCGCACCGCCGCACTTCCTCCGATCTGTGCGTTTTCCATTCCCTGCTGTATGGTCCACACGATAAGCTGAAGCAGCTCCGCCTTTTTCTCCCTGCCGCAGGCTTCCATCAAATCATCCAGGACTGTGCGTGGACTTTTTATACCGGAGACCAGGTAATCTACATCAATGCCGTTCATATCCAGATTATGTAGCTCCTCACCGGAGATGATCTTCTTTCCGTTCTCCACCTTGCTGTAATGACTCTGCGTAATTCCCATGACACTGCCCATGCTCTCCTGGCTCATGTTCTGCATTTTCCTGTACGCATTCAACCGATTTAACAATTTATCATAAGCACTGCTCATGGTTCATCCATTCCTCACTTTACATATCGCGCATCGGATAGTTCCATGTTCAATTGTAAAGTGTTTTATCCTGCCCTTTTATATCCTATTTGTGACTACCGCTTATATTTTCCAGCAGCTGTGTACAGTAACCCAGTCTTGCCCAATTCTCCTATCCGTGATAGAATGTAGTTTGACAAACGAGAAAAATGTAATGATACAATTGAAAATACATGAAATGAGGTTTGATTATATGAATAATCCTTATGACGAAAATAACCAGCAGATGGGATACGGACAGGAACCCTCACAGGGGCCGGTCATCTACCCGGAACCGCCGGCAGAGCATATCTATCAAGGCAGTCCCGGTTTTGCCTCCGCCTCCCTCTCCATGGGAATCCTCTCCCTGGTATCCATGTGCTGTTTTCCGCCTCTGGCACTTCTGTTCGGAGGACTTGGCATTTTATTCGGTGTGATATCTAAGGGCACGTATGCACGTCCCGGTAATGCGAAGGCCGGTATGGCACTTTCCTCCGCCGGAATTGCTATTGTGGCTGCCATTATACTTTTCTTTGCGTCCACCATGCTTTCCACTGTGGAAGGGCGCACTTTTGTCAGCCAGTATCTGCATATACTGACTCATCCGGAGCAGTATACAGAGGATGACATTTATAACTTCCTGCAGGATTATCTGTACCGCAACACCAATCCGGGCGGCGGTTCTTATGATAACAGCACTTCCCCCTACGGTGGAGAAGACCTGCCTGATTCCGGCGGGGACCAGGATCACTATTATCCGGCACCGGATGAGGGTGATAATTTTATCTGATGAAATTGTTTGCATGAAAAAGCGTCTGACCGGAGCCTGCTCCGATGCCGGACGCTTTTACAATATGTAACTGTTCCGTACCTTCACAGTTACTACAGGATATCAATTCCCCATATCAGTTTCAGGAGATTCCGCACTACCCACTGTATCAGTATGATGGCGGCTGCTAAATAGAGATACAGGTCGCGGTACCGCATCCCCGCCGCCAGCTTTCCCCTGGTCAGATATTCTATTGTATGTGTGATCATGTACCAGCCATAGATGACAGCCGTGTACAGCACCACAGGATGGCAGAGAAAGGATTTCACGATCTTTCCCTGCAGAAGGGCAGCACAGGCTCTGGTGCCCCCGCAGCCCGGACAGCAGTAACCTGTCAGCTCCCGAAAGACGCAGGGAAGGGAAACGATTTTCATCTGCATATGTAAACCCTTTGTGATCCCCAGAAGAAGTACTGCTGCTGCGAACAGCATCCATCCCAGGATATAGAGGCTTTTTTCTTCTTTTTTACTCATTCGCGGTTCCATTTTACCCTCTTGTAACCTCGTTTAGTTATGTTATAATAGTCATGACAACGTGCCGGAACAGCCGGCCATTTCCTTAAATACGAAAGAATGGAGATTTTATTTTATGAAAAGAAATTCTGCTGCTATAAAGCTTATCGCCCGTGAAAATCTCTCCGGAAGATACGGCACTCCCATGGCTGCACTGCTTCTGATGGTTCTGTGCAGTCTTCTGCCTTCCATGCTGATCGTGAACACCATGAGCACTGCCACCGTTCTGGGGATCGTGACTACACAGCTCCTGAACTATATGGTCTCCCTGCTGGTAGCGGTTGTGGGCGCGGGTTATGCCAAGCTGATGCTCAATATCAGCCGTCAGGAGCCGTTCGCGGTGAAGGACCTGTTCTTTGCCTTCTCCCATCACCCTGACCGTTTTATCATCGTACATCTGATCCTTCTGGTGATACAGTTTATCTTTGCCCTGCCCTTTGACCTTCCGAATTATCTGAATAAGAATATGTCTGACAACGGGGTTCTGCTCCTTATGCTATTCGGCAGTCTGGCGAATATGGTTGTGAACATGATACTGGGCCTGTTCTTCGGCCTTGCAGACTATCTGCTCCTGGACAACACCGAGATGAGTGCCATGGAGGCAATGAAGGAAAGCCTGCGGCTTATGAAGGGAAACAAAGGACGCCTTCTCTGCATGGACTTAAGCTTCATTCCTCTTATGCTGCTGTGTGTGCTCTCCTGCTATGTGGGATTTCTGTGGCTGACACCATATATGAGAGCCGCCGGTACTGTATTCTACATGGATGTGACCGGAGAACTGGATGCTCCCAGACCGGAACCTGCCCCACAGCCAAATGACAGCTTCAGCAATCCTTTTGGGCGCTATTAGGCTCTCTGCAGACAGGCGGGCTTATGGTATATATCATACCGCTGATTTCGGAAGATAGCAATATTTATCAAATTTATTCTCTGAACAGCAATTTTTGCCTGTAGGCAGTGTTGTCTGCATGGATGGTTATATTCGGTACACGGACAAAAGCGTGAGATCCTGGTTGTGGTCTCACGCTTTTTTTAGATTGGAAAATGTTTGAAAACTGCTTTCGGCAGGCTGTGTGTCACATTCTGAGTCCGGCACTTAGCAGACTGTTTTTGAGGGCGTCCGCCGCTGATTTTCCGTGTAGTTTTATGTAAACCTTTTTCACCTGGACATTCTGCCCTTCCGCTTCCAGAAGCTTCCTGCCGCTCTCATAAGAAAGATAGATCTCCCCATCCTCTCCCCTGACACGGGCGGCCAGGATTCCTTCCGTCCCTGCGGGGACCTGCCGGTTCTGTTCGGTATTACCGCTGCTGTCTGAAGCAGCATCTTTCACCGGGCCGGCAGCGGCTCCGGCTATACAGACAGTCATTCCAAGCGCACGGTTCTGCAGTTCTTTTTTTCTGCTTTTTGTAATGGCATAGGAATATCTGTCCGTCAGGTTATCCAGACTCCGGGCAGTGAAAAAGACAGGTATTTTACTTCCGGTCTCCAGCCCGGTCAGGCATTCCTCAATGTGAAGCGGAAACGTCTCCATATCCACGGCTTCTGCTGTCACCTCCATCCGGTATCCCTCTATCTCTAAACGGACAGGCACATCCAACACTGCGGAAACAACTGTCACGCCTCTTCTCTCTGCCAGCTCTTCTAAAAATTCCTGCGGTATCTCCTGCTCTTCGCTGACTGCAAGAAATTCATAATCCTGCTGCTCCTCCAAGCCTGTCTTTATCAGCCGGTATCCGCACCAGATCAGCAGCAGAATGCCGGCAAAAGCCAGAATCTTTATTTTAAAAATACTCCCCTGTAATTTACCGCTTTTCACCGGATTCCCTGCCCTTCTAATGTGTATTGAGATTGTTCTTTTTCAGCCCTCTGATCCTTAATGTCTGAATCAAAAGAATGCCCAGCAGGCCCGCACCGGCCAATACAAGGACAGATACCCACCATTGATTCGTCTCCTGTTCTTTTTTCTCCGGTTTCAGGCTGAGAATTTTGGGCGGCTGTATCTCTGTTTTATAGTTTACCTCCTGGCTGTAGGTCTGGCCGTATACATCCTCGTACGCAAGGACCAGGGCTCCGTCTACTTTCCCGTACTTTTCCTCATCTGTTCCCGCGAGTGTATCGTTGATGGATTCCATATTTTTTGCCCCTGCATAGAGTTCCATGCTGCCCTGTATGCTCTGTCCTGCCTCCAGAGTACCTGCATAAAACGTCTGCAGCGCGAAAATCCCGGCCCCCTTTGCCGAAACTCTTACATTATATACAGGAGCTTTTCCCAGGTTCAGAATCTGCATGTCCGTAGAAATGGTATCTGTGGAATATACACTGGAGGGAATGCTGCAGTTGGACAGCGACACCCTGGCGGGCTGCCTTATCTGCAGTACAAGAGATTCCGTACCCATGTAGGCAGTTCCTTTTTCATCTTCATACTCAAAAGAGAACTTCACCGGCACATTTCCCTGGGGGGCATTTGTCTGTATCCGGAGTTCCTCTGTAAATGTGATGGCTTTGCCGGGCTGTACTTTTTCAAAATATTCGGATGTACGGCCAAAGGTCAGATTACTTTCCTCCCCTTCGGCTGCCAGAGAAACTTTCACGTTGCAGGCAGCAAATTCGCTGCTTTTGTTGCGGAAAGTAACCTGCATGTCCCGGCTGCTGCCGGCATCTAAAACGATACCGTCAAGGCTGCTCTCTTCCAGGATGAATTTGGGCTGATGTACTACAGATTCCTCTCCGTTCCCTGCGGAAGGTGCCATGGTATCTCCACCGGCTTCAGGCGGCAGTATTTTGCCTTCTCCGCCGGTTTCTGCCTCCGGAGTCTCCTGGTTTTCCGGATCTTCCGGATGTTCTTTATCCTGCTGATTTCTTCCGGCTCCTGTTACATTCGTAAATATCACATATTCCAGAGTGACCTGATTTCCTTCACCGTCAATCCCCCGGGCCTGCACACTGACAGGGTACTGGCCTGCATGCCGTTCCTCCTGCAGGAATAAATCCACTGTGTAGAGGTAGACATCTGTCTGTTCCTCTTTGAAGGTGACGGTCTGCAGTTTAACATCTGCCTGATAATTCTTTAATTGAAATGGCGTCTCTTTTGTTTCTTTAAATCCGACAGTCACTGTCAGGGTATTGTCTTTGAGGGCACCGTCAGCAGTGAAGGGAACAACAAGGCTTATTTTATTGTCTGCTTCGGTTGGGACGTATCCTTCGCCATATGAATGTTCCATGCCTGCATATACATGGGTGTTGTCTATTCCCAGATGAACCTGTTGGGCCGGGTGGCCTTGCTGGGATGACTGACTCTCCTGGGACGACTGACCCTCCTGGGATGACTGCCCCTCTTGGGACGACTGACCCTCTTGGGATGATTGACCCCCTTGGGATGATTGACCCTCCTGGGATAACCGGTCCTCCTGGGATGACTGGCTCTCCTGACCGTCCGAGCCTGATTGTCCTTTCTGCTCTATTTGCCGCGCCGGCTCCGGCGCAGTTTGATCCGTCCCGGCGTATGCTGTCCGGCTGTTCTGCAGCATCATACAGAAAGTGAGCAGAAACACTGCCGATTTCCGTATTCTCTTTAACATACGCACACCTCCCCATTTTTCTCTTTTCCTCCCCGCACACGCCGGAGGACACCTGCATCCATCTCATAGACTTCGTCGCATAAAATATCAATATCCATACTGTTATGACTTGCCAGCAAAATTGTTTTGCCCTGTTTTTTCAACTCCAGCAGGATGGCCCTGATATCAGCCGTCCCCTTTTTATCCAAACCGTTAAACGGCTCATCCAGAATCAGAAATTCCGGATTTTCCATTATTGCCTGTGCTATCCCCAGTCTCTGCCGCATACCCAGGGAATATTTCGACACAGGCTTTTTCAGATCCGGGTCAAGCCCTACCTTCTGCAGGCACTCCCGAATGCCCTTTCCGGAGACTTTGCGTTTCAGATCAGCCAGAATTTCCAGATTCTTTCTCCCCGTATACTCTGTCAGAAATCCGGGTGTCTCAATGATCAGACCCAGACTTTCGGGAAAATCCGTATCTCTTCCTATATATTTCTGCCCCACACAAATGCTCCCCGATGTGACAGGCAGAAAGCCGCAGATACATTTCATGAGTACGGTCTTGCCGGAACCGTTATTTCCTACGATCCCATACACCTTCCCCCGCTTCATAGCCATGGTCGTCTCCTTCAGAACCATTTCCTCACCGAATCTCTTTGTCACCCGGTCTATCACTACATAATCAGAGTTCTCTGCATCTGCCATATAACAGTCCTCCATACAATGACGCTGTAAGAAACACCAGCAATATTAAAAACAGCCAGATCCCCATACTGTCCTTTCCCCAATCCCCTGCCCCCTTGATCCAGGACTGTGGGTCTATGACATAGACACTTTCCAGATAACGTTCATGAAGAATCGTCAGAAGGTAATATCCTGCAAACGGAATCCCATATGCCATATACACAGAGCCGGACACAACCGCCATGATTCCGCTCAGATCCGCCAGTACAGCAGTCACCAGAAGCAGTCTTGCCGCGGACTGAAGAAGCGGAAGAAGCATCACCCATTTCCACTCAGATTTCACCTCCATGGGATAAAAAAGCGCAAAATAAAACAGCAGCGTTACAGCAATCGCTGATGTCCATGCAAAACAGCTGCTGAGTATAGTTGTAAACAGCCTGTCAGCCGTATATTCCTTTTTCCCTTTCCGGGTCACATAGAACCGCAGAAAACCTGACGTTTTCTCCCCAATCCATACATCCCCATACGGCAGAACCGCCACTATGGGCACAAAAAAGACCACAGTTTTAGAGGTAAGGGCTTTCTCCACCATTTTATACCAGCTCCCACCTGTCAGAGGACTGTCAAACTCAGGGAATTTCGTCCCTATGACCAGTCCCATAACGCCCAGGATCACAGCCAGCCAGGTGGTTCTGCGCCCTATCATACGTTTCCCATCCATACTCAGTACCCCATAAAAGTAAAATTATAGCTTTTCAGCGCCCTGCCAGCCAGCAGAAATAACAGGACCAGAAAGGCCAGGAACAGCGCACCGGACTGGAAGACAGAGGGCAGATCATCATAGCCGAACGTATGCCCCGGATAGGTCGCGTGATTTAAGGGACTTATCCAGCCTGCCAGAATATTGACCTTGTAGCGCTGCTGCTTCTCCAGCCCCAGTATACCCGCAATGTTCTCCGGTTCCAGAAGAAATCCGTACAGACTGTAGAATATTCCCGCAAACATTCCCCGTGATCTGCCGAACCTTATATTGACTGCCAGCATGAGAAAGCAGAGGGTCCAGGAATAGAGGAGCATAAGACAGACAGTCTGCAGCATACATCCATATGGAGTAATGCTCTCCATGGCCTTCACGCTTGCAGGGATTCCCAGGGAATCTCCCAGCCCGGAATATGCGATTCTCACTGCTGTCTCACTCCATACATTTCCCGGATAGGTGTATTTCTGGCACAGAATGACGGTTACGAACATAATGAATGCCACATACAGGGCAGTTCCCGCTGCAATATAGAGAAACTGGGATATCATCCACTGCATCCGTTTCATTCTGGACAGATAGAAGGGAGTCACCGGGCTCAGCTTCGGAACATCGGAAAACATTAAAATCAGCAGCAGAGAGGCCAGAAGTACATTTGTACCGTCTCCGAACGTCCATATGAACGGCTCCGCTCCCTGCATGGTTGTCTCAAAATGCGCTGCCACCCGAAGTACCCGGTCACTGAGCAAAAAACACAGTACCACAGCTAAAAGAAAGGTGATGAGAATCCGTGGATTTTTCCAGAAACCAAGAAAATGAAAACGCACCATTGCTTTTATTTTCCCCAAGTCTCTCATCAGTACCCCAGTCCCCTGTCTATCACAGTACCGTCCACAGCGTTTATAGTGAGAAGACTGTTGTATCGCTCCGTATCCTTATCTGCCGGGCCCTCCCCCTCATTCAGTGTCCTCTCATAATTGCCAAAGAAATCCCACACAGGGACCAGCACACCGCTTCGGTTATCCTGGGTCGGGCTGTAAATTCTGGAATATCCCAGTGTTACCCTGTTCACATTCACTTTACAGGATTTTATGTATCCGCCCTCCAGTTCCCCTGATAATTTATACTGCATCATCTGGGAGTAGATCTGCGCAATCTCCTCAAAGTCCAGCAGCTTTACATTTTCCACCTGCACCTCCCCCAATTCATAGGGGCTGCCATATGACAGTTCCTCCAATCCCTCCTTAGAGATGACAATACTCAGATGTTCATATGTCCAGGGCTCAATGGTGCTGTCCATATCCTCAAGGCCTCCCCCAATCGCACTTGTATAGGTAACAGGGCAGCCGTCTATCTTCCTTGTATAATAAAATACAAACCCTGTTTTGATAACCTCGTCACTTCTTTCTATATCACGGCATATGGCATAATCCCATGCGTCAGCGGACATATCCGAAATGCCTATGGACGCAGCTTTTTCGTCTGCGGTCTTCTTTGCCTCCTCATAGGAAATACCCACAGCGGATTTTATTTTCTCCTCTGTTCCCAGCTCCTCCGGGACATACTGAGACGCAGGTGTATAATCGCTCCATAATGCCTGGTCAGATGCGTTTTCTGTATCTCCAAGATATTTGACCTGTACACTGACCGGTTCGTCCGCTGAGGCTTTGACAAAATAACTGTACGGCCGTCCATTTTCATCCTCCGCAACACCGCTGAACCTGGGGTCTCCCGTGCCGTTCTCGGTCAGCAGAGGGGCCGTCTCCTTTTTTTCCAAGCTCTTAGGTGCCTCCGCATATGCAGCTTCGTATTCTTCCAGCATTTGCTGCAGATCTTCCTGTGTGAGTGCCTCCCCGGATTCCGACTCTGCGCTGTCCTGCGCCATAAGGGCCCTCACTTCATTGATCTTGTTTTGGTAGTATTCTTTTGTCATTCCGTAATAGTATTCCGGTTCATACATTTTCTTCTCAGGGAACAGGCCGTTTGTAATGGTATCCATGAACTCCTGTGTCAGCGGCACAGCCTTTACTTCCACAGTGGAAAATCCTGTGGTGTCCGGCAGTTCCACCGCAGCATCGGTATGGATGATGATCTTTCCGTCCTCCGCTGTTATGTCCTCACTGAAGATTTCCGGCACACTCAGTTTTTCCCTGATATTCCGGGATGCTTCGCCGGAAGATGTATCTGTTTTCTCTTCTTCGTATTTCTCAATTGCCTTTTCGCCCTTTTGTTTTACGATCACAGAATCGGGTGTTTCCCGACAGCCGGTCAGCAGCAAAGCCCCGGCTGTTATACCAGTCAATATGCAGACTTTAGATTTCTTCATTGTCATTCCTCCTGCTTGTCTCTGCTTCCTAACTCCATATTAACCTGCTTCATGTAAAAAAACCGCGCCGATTTGTAACCAATTTGTAAATCTCTGGTAACTGTTCAGTCAGGTCTGCGCATTTACTGCGCTGACCGTGCAAAAGAGTAGTGGCGGCAGGTATTCGCCCCATCGCGAAGCGATTTTTAATGGGCGAATACCCGTAACGATTCAGCTGGCTGAATCGTTACAATCTCTGCTTATTTCCACAAAATGCTGACTTTTGTCCCTTCTCCCTGCCTGCTCTCTATCCTCATTTCCGCATGGTGCAGCTCTGCGATCCTTCTGCAGAGGGCAAGTCCCAGGCCGGAACCTCCTGACGCCCTGGCTCTTGATTTGTCCACCATATAAAAGGCATCCTCTACTTTTGTCAGCTCCTCCTCGGGAATGCCGATACCGCAGTCACTCACATAGATTCCCCGGCTGTCCGCTTCCAGATATATTTTCTGTCCCTCATCAGATGCCTTGCAGGCATTGTCCAGCAAATTCAGAAGAAGGCTGGTCATCAGATCTTCATCCATATCATGACACAGTGCATCATCTGCCAGGCGGATTTCCAATACCTGTCCCCTCTCCTGCAGGCGGAAGGATATGAGAGCTTCTGCCCGTTCCAGCAGCACTTTTACAGATGTATGCCTCATTTCCAGACTTTCGGGCTCCTCCTCATACAGACCTGTAAGTTCCAGCATTTTGGCGGAGAGCCTGGACAGACGTCTGGATTCACTTCCGATATACTGCAGGGCTTTTTCCTTCTGTTGTTCCGAAAGGCTCATTTTCAGGAGAATGTCAGAATATCCGATGATTGCAGTCATGGGCGTCTTCAGCTCATGCGCCAGGCTGCCGAGAAGCTGCCTCTGTTTCTCATTGGTATCGGATAATGTCTCCACATGCTCCTCAATTTTCTCTGCCATGCGGTTGAAATTCCCGCTGATCTCCCCCACCTCATCCATCTTTTTTATTGGTATACGGAACGCGTAATTTCCTCCCGCGATTTCATTTGCCGAATCTCTCAGACTGTACAGAGGATGCAGAATGACACGGATGACCAACACCATGCCCGCCGCAATAACAGCGGTGAAAAGAAATGCGGCTGCCAGTCCTTTCAGAAACATTTTCCAACTGTTTTCATGGATGCCTGTCACATCATTAAAATGCCAAATGTCGTAGGTATTTTCCCCACCGGGATCGTATGTGCTGCCCATGATCAAAAGATAGCGCCCGTCTATCTGTACTTCATAATAGGAGGGATAGCTGTCGCCGTTTTTCCCGAAATCATATGGCGTGGGGTTGTATATTTCCTCTCCGTCCCGGTAAACCGCATATTCCAGTCCCAGATAGTGCCTGATGCCATCCTGCATGATTTTCTCCTGTATCTCAGTGTCCGTCTCAGCAATACCAAAATTTCGCATACGGGTATCCAGTTCTTTCAGCTTGTTATGAAACGTATTGCTCTCATACGCATAAATCTGCGCAAGCTGAGTCTTCAAAGAGACATGGAGCATAAATGCAGAGTAACACTGAGACATAACCAGCATGGCAGCCACACAGACCAGACAGATTTTTGTCCGAATCTTCACTCTGTCACCTCCAGCCGGTAACCGATTCTGGGAACTGTCCTGATGATATCCTGCCACCCCAGTTTTTTGCGGATTCTGGCCACATGGACATCCACGGTTCTGGTCTCCCCTTCAAAACGGATGCCCCACAGCTCATTCAGTATCTGATCCCTGGTAAGCGCAATGTTTTTATTTTTCACAAACAGCATCATACAGTCAAACTCCATAGGTTTTAAGACTACTTCCCCGCCGTCCCTTACCACTCTGCGCTCCCTGGGATAGATGATCACACCGCCCATATGGATCTCATCCTCCTTCTTGTGGCAGCGCTCCAGGATCTTTTCTATTCTCACCAGCAGTTCCAGGATTTCAAAGGGCTTTACTATGTAATCCTCGGCACCTTCTCTCAGGCCCTTCACTTTATTGTTTATCTCCCCCTTGGCAGTGAGAAAGATAACCGGTATTTTTCTCTGTCTGCAGAGGGGCAGAAGTTCAAACCCATCCCTTCCCGGCAGCATGATATCCAGCAGTGCCAGATCGCAGTCTTCTGCATGGCAATCCTCCAGAAACACTCCGGCCTTCCCTCCATCCCGGAAGGATACCGTTTCATATCCCGCGGTTTCCAGGCTCAGGCAGATCAAATCGTTGATCGCCGCCTCGTCTTCTACAACTAATATTTTGGATCTCATGGCTATCCTCCGTGTCTTGTTATGTATATTTATAGTATACCACAAGGTTTGTATATAACAAAATCCGCTGTTTGGCAAATGGGCAGGGAAGGGGCCTAGACAGCAGAATAAAAAACATATTGACGCTTTGAATCTTGACAGATATACTTGAATCTGGATAAGCAAATAATTATATAAGGAACATACATATGATATACGCAATTATGATTTACACTGCAGCCAGCTATTTTACGGAGGTTGTCATCCATTATCTGAGCTGCAGAATACTCGGGTGCAGAGTCCCCTGGCCAAAGCTTCTGCTTGCTGCTCTCATCCTGGACCTGCTTGTTTCCCCCATGGTTTATCTTGGGGCTGCCGGACAGATCTTTACTTTTATACCGATCACAATATTGTCTTATTTCCTGGATATGACAGCGTTGCTGTTCAATCTGATCTCCATTTATCTGGTCATTGAGCGCAATATTGCGAAAACGGCCATTGCCGGGACCTTTGCATATTTTATTTACTACCAGACGTATCTGATCACTTTCTTTTTCATTCCGAAGCAGTACGCACTGGGTTCCCTGGAAAACCAGTGCATCTCCATCACACTGCTGATTATCTTCACCTATTTTATAGGAAAAATAATCACGAAAATAGATGCCTGTTCCTTCATTGAACGCTGCCTGAAAAAGAAACGGTACTGCGTTATGGCAGCGCTGATCGGATTCCTTCTGTCCGGTTCGCCGCATATTCTTCTTATATTTTCAATCCTTCATCTGGATTATAACAACACGCTGGCGGTTGTGGGACTTGGTCTGCTGTTTTTGTCCGCCGCATTTTTCCGCTATCTTACCAAAAACATCATTCATGATGAAAATGAAAAGGCACAGCAGAGCATCATTGCCCAGCAGACCGCCTATATTCAGAACTTAGAGGAAATCCAGAAAGATGTGCGCCTGTACCGCCACGATTTTAAAAATATGATGTCAGGCATGTATCTTGACATAAAAGAGGGAAAAACAGAGGCGCTGGAGCGGTATATGCACAACATGCTGGACGAATTTGATCAGAGCATTGGTGCCAAAATACAGTCTGCCAACCAGATGATGAATATTGAAATCATAGAATTAAAAAGCCTGCTCATGACAAAAATCTCCCAGATGCACGCTCTTAACATTCCCTGCCATGTGGAGGTTCTGTATCCTGTCAGAAGCTGCCACATGAAACTCCAGGATCTTCTGCGCTGTGTGGGCATTCTGACTGACAATGCCATAGAAGCGGTGAAAGAAACCCGCGGGGACATTGACATCATACTCACCGCCCAGAATCACCAGGTGGTTTTCCTTATCAGCAACCCAATATCCGGGGAGATTGACATGAACCGTATTTCTCAAAAAGGATATTCCACAAAAGGAAAAGGCCGTGGACTGGGACTTTACAGTTATCAGGAGATCACACAGCAGTATCAGAATGTGAGCTGCGCCGCATTCTGCAAAAGCGGACGTTTTTACCAGGAGATCAGAATTGGAGGATATCATTCATGATTCAGATATTGTTATGCGATGATGACGATAGAATCCGTAAGGAGATAGCCAGACATATTGAGAACCAAATACTCATCATGCAGTATGACATGCAGATAGCACAAAGCTGCGACAGTCCGGTTGTCCTGCTGGAGGAACTGAGACAGATGCAGGACAAACGAAATATTTACTTTCTAGATGTGGATTTGAAGCATCCGGAATATGACGGTTTTCTTCTCGGAAAGAAGATTCGGGAGCTTGACCCCAATGGCACCATTATCTATATCACAAGCTTCGGTGATCTGGCTTACAAGACCTTTCAGTATCATGTGGAGGCCTTTGACTATATTGTAAAAGACATGACAGACGGGCTTTCCGCCTCCATTGCCCGCTGCCTGTCCTCCATCCAGAGCCGACTTGTAAAAGAAAAAGCTGACCCGGTGGAATACTATACCTTTAAGACAGGCGATACCATCCGGCATGTTCCGCTTAAGGATATTTATTTCTTTGAAACTTCCTCCAAACCGCATTTTGTGATTCTGCATGGAAAGCATGAACGAATGGAGTTTTTGGGAAGTCTGAGCGATATTGAAAAAGAGCTGGATGACCGGTTTATGAAAATCCACCGCTCTTACCTGGTGGCAATCGATAAAATCGAGAAGGTAGACCTGCGGCACAATACCGTCACAGTGGGCGGAGAGATCTGCGCAGTATCAAGAAAAGAAAAGTCAAAATTACTGGGACGCATGAATTGATCGTGCGTTCTTTTTTTGCGGAATCAGCACAGTTCTGCCGTTTGGGAAGCAGCGGATACCATTTAGGAAGGAAAGGACAAATCCTCCTCCGGAAATGATATTCTCGGAACAGAAAACAAGGAGGAACCCATATGAGTAGAGAATATATCAGACTGGAACACATTTCAAAAAAGTATAAAACAGAACCTGTGCTGAAAAACATTGATGCCAGGCTGCATGAAGGCGAAATCCTGGGATTTCTCGGACCCAGCGGTGCCGGCAAAACCACCACCATAAAAATCATCACCGGACAGTTAAAACAGACCTCCGGCGAAGCCTATATCCTGGGGATCAATTCCAGGGACATCGATGAAACCATTTACGAACAGATTGGAATCGTCACAGACAACAGCGGAATCTATGAATATCTGACAGTCTATAAAAATCTGGAGTATTTCGCAAAAATACTGAGAGTAAAAAAGGATAGGATTGACGAAGTGCTCAGACAGGTTGGCCTGTACGAACAGAAAAACAAGCCTGCAGGCAAGCTTTCTAAAGGCCAGACCCAGCGTCTTGTTCTGGCAAGAGCCGTGCTGCACAGCCCCAGGGTACTGTTTCTGGATGAACCCACCTCAGGCCTGGACCCGTCCACAGCCATAGAGATACATAAAATGCTGCTGGAATTAAAAAGACAGGGCATGGCTATTTTCCTGACCACCCACAATATGGAGGAAGCCACAAAAATGTGTGACCATGTGGCACTGCTGAACGAAGGCGTTATCGTAGAATACGGCACGCCGAAAGACATCTGCCTCAAACATAATAAAATCAAAAAATACGCAGTGCGGCTGCATGACGGAACGGAACATCTGCTGGAACAGAACGAAGAGAACATAGGCCGGATCCATAATTGGATGACAGAGAACCAGGTGGAAACACTGCACTCCTGTGAGCCGACACTGGAAAGCGTATTCTTAAATGTCACAGGGAGGGAGTTATCATGAAAACTTTACATATGAACAAGATCATGGCCATTGCCCAGGTAAAGACAAAGGCATTTATGGGAAAAAACTGCATCATCATGCCGTTATTCGCACTGGGCTTCACATTACTGATGCGTATCCTCTATGGAAAGATGGCAAACGGAGGCTCCTCTGCCGACTCCATGAATGCCTATGCGCTGAGCATGGGACTGGTTATGAACATCGGTATGTGCGGCATATATTGTACCAGCCTGCTGCTGGCCGAGGAAAAGGAAAAGAAAACACTCCGGGTCCTGATGACCTCCTCTGTAAACGGAATGGAGTATTTCATCGGCTGCATCCTGCCCGTGTTCGCGGCAACCGTCATTCTGAACTATGTGCTGATGCCGGTCAGCGGTTATATTATCAGCGGTAAAAACCTGGTGCTGTATTCCGTGGTGACAATCTTATCTTCTCTGATCAGTTGTATCATCGGTATGCTGCTTGGTATTTTTGCCAAAAACCAGGTGAGTGCGGGTACGATCACCACACCGGTCCTGCTGGTACTCATGATGGTTCCCATGTTCTCCAATTTTATTGAAATTCTGTCCACCATTTCCAAATTCTTCTTTACCGGGATACTTATGGATATGATCATGGATATTGCCGCTGATAAAGGCAGTGTGCTGCAGGCGGGGAGCGTTGTGATCATGGTGGTGGAGGCTGTGCTGGCTGTTGGGTTATTTGTGGTGTGTTACAGGCAGAATGGGTTTGAGAGGGATTAACCCCCATAGGTCTAATATAATAAAAGCCATCCCACTCCTATAAAAGTTGGGATGGCTGACAAAAATATATGTTTCCTACAAATCTCCTAATTTTTCAAAATCTTTCTGTATCTTTATGTATTTTTCCCATTCAATATTTTTCAAAATATTCTGACGTTCCATAAATTGTTCCGCAGCAGTCCTGACTGAAAAATAAACATCAAACTTTGCCTTTGTTATATAACGGCGTTTTGTTAAATATCTTTTTTCTTTATCAATATTACTTACAAAGGTGTTACAATTTCCTATTATACCAGCATCATAGCTATTATTTTGTGAAATTGCATTTAATAAAAAGGTCTCCATTGCTCCGGTTTCCTCAAAAGGGATTACCAAAATCAATAAAGAAAACACGCATTCTTTACCGTGCCCATTTTTGTACAGACAATCAACCCATTTATTATTTACACACTCCTGCGCTTTCATATTTCTTTCCTGCAGAATTTTTTCTAATTTTTCTATAAAGACTCTTTCTGTCTCACATTCATCACGGTCTGTAATTATAACAACCTTATCATACGACTCCGATTCTGCTGATAGGCTATTGTATTCCATTATATGATCAAACCCCGGCAGTATCCTGTTGGAACCTCCACATCCGCCGATACTCAGACTGTCAGCATCTTTAAACATAGTGCGGATATATCTGATATATTTACTTCTTGCCTGCTCATTCGTCTTTTTATCTTCCCATCCATATACTTTTCTCATAAAGTATTGCAATAGGACAAAATCCGTAGACCCCTCACACAAAATTATGCTCTTCATCTTATCTTAGCTCCAACCCCATTTCATCCTGAACTTCAATTGCTTTTTCTGCTGACAACCTTCGGACTGATGTCTCTGCACCTTCTTTATAGAGCGTATACACTGCCATATCCTTTCTTATGTCCGGAGCGCATTTCAACATTTTATCAATCGCCTCTTTACTGTGAGATGTCAAAAAAACCTGCACATTTAACTTCATACAATTTTCCAGGATCCATTTAAATACCTTATCCATGGCTGAGGTATGAATCGCAGTCTCAAATTCATCTAACAATAACACACCATTTTTCGCACGGATCACCGCACTCATTAGTAATACTGCCTTTTTCATGCCATCCCCGTACATATTAAGCGGCAATGCCTTTTCCAGCGATTTTGTCAATATTTTATATACACCTCTGGCAGCCCCTCTGCTGTCATCATTACTATAATTGATACTTACTATGTTATCATCAAATTCTCTCAATACTGTCAGCATCTCTTCGTACAATTCGGGATTATTTAATACCTGGTCTAAAAAAATAATACTGTCCGTATGACTAAATGGAGCAATATATACAATATTCCTGCGTTCACTATAGTTTTCTGAATCCTTCTTTCTAACAGGCATATATCTTCTTTGTCCCTCATACAGGACATCCTGTTCCGCTACTTTACCATTGATCTTTATCTTCATTTCCAATTTTGGTACAATCTGCAGATTTTCCGTTAGATTTTCTTCTTTATATTCTTTAGATGCAGAAAGTCCCTGTAATTGACTATATTCCTCCTCTGTAAATTCTTCTTCTGTCTCGACTGCAGTCAATTGAATATTTACCCTCTCACTTCCTGTTTCAATTATATAATCTACTGCTTTTTCTGATGAATTAATATCGAACAAATCATAAAATCCCTCATAGTATGATATTCCCCATCCAATAGGATACCTTGTCTCTTTCCTGATCATGGAACGCCAGGTCCGAAAGCTTCCAGGTTCTTCAAAACTTCTGAGTACTTCCAAAACACTGGTTTTCCCACAGTTATTATCTCCAGTCAATATATTAATTTGTGCCAGATTTTCTAATTTCAAAGACTTAATTCCTCTAAAGCTTCTTATATAGACACCCGAAATGAAATCCATTGCTGCCACCTCCCATTTTCTATATCTAATTTATAATTGATATTTCTATTTTATCCAATTCATATGATTTTATATGGATTTATACTCGAAACTGTAAATGCACTCAACAGTTACCCATTTATTTGCTTTATTATACTTCATTTTTCTCTCATCCACAATCTAATCTTTCCTGCATCGACACCATAAATAACAACATATTAAAAATGGCGGAAACACGACTAAACAGCCGTAATTCCGCCAAATATTCTCATCAGTATTCAAACAAATAACCCATCAGCTCATGCCCTTTTTCCACCAGTTTTCCCCCCGCCATGGCTTCCTCTTCATTATATTTCCAGTCATGAGACTCTTGTCTCCGGCTGTCATACAGAAGATAAGGAACCGGGTTCGATGTATGTGTCTTCACACAGATTGGTGTCGGATGGTCCGGGAGGATCAACATGCGGTAAGCCTCGCCGGAAGCGTCCAGCGCTGCTTTTACCGGGGCGATCACTCTTGCATCCAGGTATTCGATTGCTTTTATTTTCTTTTCCACACTGCCCTGATGGCCCATCTCATCGGGAGCCTCCACATGGATATATGCAAAATCATATCCCTCTTTCAGCAGTGCGTCCACAGCCGCCTTGGCTTTTCCTTCATAATTGGTATGCAGGCCGCCGTTGGCACCTTCCACGGTTATGTTGTACATATCCGTGCCCACAGCGATTCCCTTCAGCAGGTCAACCGCAGAGATCATGGCGCCCTTTTTGTGGAATTTCTCCTCAAAGGGAGACAAAGCAGGTTTTGTTCCTGCACCCCAGAACCACAGGCTGTTTGCCGGATTCAGGCCTTTTTTCCTCCGCTCTTCATTGAGCGGGTGACGGGCCAGGATCTCGTAACTCTTTTTCTGCATATCCAGAAGCTGCTGCTCTTTGGGCAGGTACTCTTTAATCTCTTTTCCGCGGATATCATGGGGCGGTGTCAGAGGCACCACATCGCCTTTTGCCCAAATCAGGCAGTGGCGGTAGCTGGTTCCCACATAGAACTGGAAAATCTCATTCTGCAGTTCTTTTTTTACCGCTTCCAGTAACACTGCGGCATCCTCTGTGCTGATCTCATCGGAGCTGTGGTCTAATATCCTCTTGTCCTCGTAGTTCTCCTCTTCCTCGGAGAGCGTGACAATGTTGGCACGGATGGCAACATCCCCGTCCTTCATATCCACACCGATATTCAGCGCCTCCAGAGGAGAACGTCCTGAATAATATACTTTCGGGTCATAGCCCAGAACTGACAGGTTAGCTGTATCACTTCCGGGATTCATGCCCTCCGGTACGGTTTTCACCATACCGATCTCCGACATGGATGCCAGTTCATCCATTGCCGGAGTATTGGCATAGGCCAGAGGTGTCCTGCCGCCCAGTTCCTCCAGGGGCTCATCTGCCATACCGTCACCTAATATTAAAACGTATTTCATTTTTAACACCTCTATGCACGCATACGGATTCTTGTGATGATATCCGGAAGCCCGGCAGCCTTTTCTTCGAATTCCGCCTCGCTCATGGGAGCCGTGACAAAACCGAATTCACCTGCAACGTCAGGCACGCCCACGGTCTTCACTTTTCCGAATACTTCTTCCACGCTACCGATATCGCCTGTCATGCTGCCCTTGATGCGGACAAAGAAGGGATGCTCCACATCCTTGATGTCCATCAGTTCCAGACGTTTGCTGCTCCAGCTCATCATGATATTTCTGTGCAGATGCTTTGCACAGTCAACCACATCGCCCACCACTGCACTTGCAGTGGGGAGCTTGCCTGCGCCGCTGCCGTAGAACATGGCGTCACCCAGCACATTGCCGTGTATGAAGATAGCGTTGAATACACCGTTTACGCTGTAGAGCGGACTGTCCTGGCCTACAAGCACCGGGCTCACCATGGCATAGAATCTGCCGTCTTCCCTCTTGCTGGTTGCCAGAAGCTTGATGCTCATACCAAGACCTTTGGCATATTTTACATCCTCCACAGTGATTCTGGTGATTCCCTCTGTATAAATGTCCTCGTAATCCACATGGCATCCGAATGCCAGTGAGGAGAGAATCGCAATCTTCCTGCAGGCGTCATAGCCTTCCACATCCGCTTCCGGATTGCGCTCTGCATAGCCTTTCTCCTGCGCTTCTTTCAGCACATCCTCAAAGTCAGCATTCTCCTCTGCCATTTTGGTGAGGATATAGTTGGTGGTTCCATTTAAAATACCGGAAATCTCGTCAATCTCGTCCGCTGTCAGAGAAGAGTTCAGTGGACGGATAATGGGGATCCCGCCGCCGCAGCTTGCCTCAAACAAATAGTTGATGTCCTTTTCTCTGGCGATTTCCAAAAGCTCCAGTCCGTGTCTTGCAACCAGCTCCTTGTTGGAGGTGCAGACACATTTTCCTGCCTCCAGCGCACGCTTTGTAAAGGTATAAGCAGGCTCCACGCCTCCCATAACCTCAACGATGATCTGTACTTCCGGGTCATTGATGATCGTCTCATAATCATGCACAAGAACATCTTCCACCGGGTCCCCCGGGAATTCTCTGAGATCCAGCACGTATTTGATGTTGATCTCCTCGCCGGCCTTTTTGTTGATGCTCTCATGATTGGTGTTGATAACTTCCACTACTCCTGAACCTACGGTTCCGTATCCTAATACTGCTATCTGTATCATGCTTCTACTCCCTGCCTAAGATTTTCAGATAATGTACGCCCTCAATGTGCTCTATTTCATCCACCATGGTCTCCGCATCCCCCTGTGTGGGCAGGATTTCCACGCTGATGGTCAGACTGGCGATCCCGTTGATCGGAATACTCTGGTGAACGGTCAGAATGTTGCCGTGATACTGGGCAATGGTCTTCAGGACCGCAGAGAGCAGCCCGGGTTCGTCATCCATCTGAAGTATGAATGTAATGTTCTGTCCTTTGGTTTTCTCTTTAAAAGGAAAGATATCATCCTTATATTTATAAAAGGAACTTCTGCTGATACCCACAGCTTCCACTGCTTCCTGCACCGTAACAGACCTCTTGGATTCCAGTAGTTTCTTGGCTTCCACTACTTTCAGGAGGACTTCCGGTACTGCTTTTTCTGTTACTACAAAATACCTTTTATTGTCCGACATTTTCTTCCCCTTTGTTTGTTCTTGAAATACATTTGTATGTCTCCAAAAGATATTAGCACATTCAGGCAATTTTATCAACTGTTTTTCTTATTTCCCAAGGCAATCCACTTCAAATAAGCATTGATAAAGTTATCAATGGCACCATTCATAACCGCATCCACATTGCCGGATTCCTCGTTTGTACGGTGGTCTTTTACCATGGTGTACGGCTGCATGACATAGGAACGGATCTGGCTGCCCCAGCCGATATCAGACAGTTCACCCTGGATGCCGGAGAGCTTCTGTTCCTGTTCCTGCTGCTTCAGGAGATACAGCTTTGCTTTCAGCATCTGCATGGCCTTGTCTTTATTCTGGAACTGTGACCGCTCATTCTGGCACTGCACCACGATTCCTGTGGGAAGGTGGGTGATTCGTATGGCGGAAGAGGTCTTATTGATATGCTGTCCGCCTGCACCGCTGGAGCGGTAGGTGTCTATCCTCAGATCATCATCCTTGATCTCAACGTCCACATCCTCCTCAATATCCGGCATCACATCGCAGGACACAAAGGAAGTCTGCCGTTTTCCTGCTGCATTGAAGGGTGAGATACGGACAAGGCGGTGTACGCCCTTCTCGGACTTCAAATAACCGTAAGCATTTTCGCCGTTGACCTGGAAGGTTACGGACTTGATCCCGGCCTCGTCGCCGTCCAAATAGTCCAGCACTTCTGTACTGAAACCGTGACGGTCAGCCCACTTCATATACATACGGTACAGCATGCTGGCCCAGTCACAGGACTCGGTTCCGCCTGCACCTGCGTGAAGGGTGACAATAGCATTGTCCTTGTCATATTCTCCGGACAGCAGTGTTTTCACACGGATATTTTCAAAATCTGTGATAAATTCATCCAGCATTTCCTGGATATCAGGGATGACAGAGGCATCGTTCTCCTCGTATCCCATCTCTATCATCAGCTCGATCTCTTCCTTCTGGTTCTGGAGCTTGTTATAAATCTCTATATCTTCTTTGAGGGTGCTCAGCTCCTTCATCATCTTCTGGGACCGCTCCGGGTTATCCCAGAAATCCGGTGCCTCCATTTCCCTCTCTAATTCTTCAACCCGCTTTTCCTTATTAGCCAGGTTAAAGTGAATCCCTCACTTCCACTAATGGTCCTGTGTAGTTGTTCAAAGTATATTTGAACTGGTCTAATTCTACCATTTAGCTTCACCTCTTTCTGTGAATATTTTTTTATATTTTATTCTTCGTCGATCTCCACAGTCACCATGTAAATGGATACCTGCTGTTCGACCCTGCGCACAGTGCCTGCAAGCTTTGTGAGCGGCCGTTTCAGATTGCTGGACATGGCAATGGCATCCTTGATGGTATAATAATACATCATACCCGACATGGTGCTGGCCCTGTCTTCCTTCAGCTCTACGCGGTCGCCGGGTTTTACCAGACCCTCGCGCTCCATGGTGAAATCCACCATCTGTCCCATTTTCTCACCTTCCTGCTCACATAGGATGTATTTCATACATACCCGCGTGCTGACATATACCGGGGCCGTTGCAGCCCGGATAATTTCCGGATGTAACAGCCCCGTATCTTACTGTGGTCTTTTGTGCGTACTGTTTAAACCGGCTTTCTGCCGCAGCACTGTTTGTATTTCTTACCGCTTCCGCAGGGGCAGGGATCATTTGGATATACCTTTTTCTCTGCGCGCTGCACCGGTTTCTTAGGACCTGATTCGTCCTTGTTGGTACCTGTCACCTGGGCAACCTGCTCTCTCTCCACTTTCTGCTCGATCCTTACGTGATACAGCAGACGCAGGGTGGTCTCCTGAATAGCGGAAATCATGGTGTCAAACATTTCATAAGCCTGCATCTTGTACTCTACCTTTGGATCGCGCTGGCCGTATGCCTGCAGGCCGATACCCTGGCGGAGCTGGTCCATATCATCAATGTGGTCCATCCATTTCTGGTCGATCACCTTCAGAAGGATGACACGCTCCAGTTCACGAAGCTGCTCCGGTTCCGGGAACTCTGCCTCTTTCTCCTCGTAGAGCTTGACTGCCTCTTCTTTGAGATTCTGTTTTAACTGGTTCTTCTTCAGACCTTTTACTTTCTCTTTTGTGATCGGCTCCAGCGGAATTGTGGGAAGAAGAACGCTGTCCAGTTCTCCCAGATCCCATTCTTCAGAATCCAGGTCATCGGAGATACACATGTCAACCGCGTGTTCCACGGTATCGGTGATCATCTTGTAGATGGATTCCCTCATGTTTTCTCCGTCCAGAACCCGGCGTCTCTCTTTGTAAATGATCTCACGCTGCTCGTTGTTAACCTGGTCATATTCCAGCAGGTTCTTACGGATTCCGTAGTTGTTGCCCTCAATCTTCTTCTGTGCTTTCTCGATGGCACTGGAGAGCATTTTGTGCTCAATCTGTTCATTTTCCGCAACGCCCAGGGATTTGAACACAGACATCAGCTTCTCGGAACCGAACAGACGCATCAGATCATCTTCCAGGGAAATGTAAAAGCGGGATTCACCCGGGTCTCCCTGACGTCCGGAACGGCCTCGTAACTGGTTGTCAATTCGTCTTGACTCATGGCGCTCTGTACCGATGATCTTCAGACCGCCTGCCTCTCTGGACACATCGTCCAGCTTAATATCCGTACCACGGCCGGCCATATTGGTGGCAATGGTAACCGTACCCGCCTCACCGGCATGGGCTACGATCTCAGCCTCCATTTCATGGAACTTGGCGTTCAATACCTGGTGCTGGATGCCTTCGCGTTTCAGCATGCGGCTTAAAAGCTCGGAGGTCTCGATTGTGATGGTACCCACAAGCACCGGCTGCTTTTTGGCATGGGCTTCCTTGATGGCCTCCACAACGGCATTGAATTTTTCTTTCTTAGTCATATAAACAGCATCGTCATTGTCGATACGGGCCACCGGTCTGTTGGTGGGGATCTCAATAACGTCCATGCCGTAAATGTCACGGAACTCTTTTTCCTCCGTGAGGGCAGTACCGGTCATACCGGATTTCTTGTTGTATTTATTAAAGAAGTTCTGGAAGGTAATAGTGGCAAGTGTCTTGCTCTCTCTTCTCACCTTCACATGCTCTTTCGCTTCAATCGCCTGGTGAAGACCGTCTGAATAACGGCGTCCCGGCATGATACGTCCTGTGAACTCATCTACGATCAGGACCTCGTCATCTTTTACCACATAGTCCTGGTCGCGGAACATAAGGTTGTGGGCACGAAGTGCAAGAATAATATTATGCTGGATCTCCAGGTTCTCCGGGTCAGCCAGGTTTTCAATGCTGAAGAATTTCTCCACTTTGTGGACACCCTGCTCGGTCAGGTTGACGATCTTGTCCTTCTCATTGACAATGAAGTCTCCGGTCTCGATGATCTCCTCGCCCATGATGGCTGTCATCTTCGTCATTTCCCCGCTGGCCTCACCGCGCTCCAGCTGTTTTGCCAGAATATCACAGACTTCGTAGAGACGGGTAGACTTTCCGCTCTGTCCGGAAATAATAAGAGGTGTTCTGGCCTCATCAATCAGTACGGAGTCAACCTCATCGATGATAGCATAGTGCAGGTCTCTCTGTACAAGCTGTTCTTTGTAGATCACCATATTGTCACGAAGGTAGTCAAATCCCAGCTCGTTGTTGGTCACATACGTGATATCGCACGCATACTGGGTACGTCTCTCGTCATTTTTCATGGAGTTCAGAACCACACCTACGGTCAGTCCCAGGAACTCATGCACCTTGCCCATCCACTCCGCATCACGGTGTGCCAGGTAATCGTTGACGGTTACAATGTGTACGCCTTTGCCTTCCAGCGCATTTAAATATGCGGGAAGTGTGGAGACAAGGGTCTTACCTTCACCGGTCTTCATCTCGGCTATACGGCCCTGATGAAGGATGATACCGCCGATAAGCTGCACTCTGTAGTGCTCCATGTTCAGCACACGTTTTGCAGCTTCTCTCACCGTGGCAAATGCTTCCGGCAGCAGGTCATCCAGTGTCTCTCCCTCTTCCAGACGTTTTTTATATTCTCTGGTCTTACCGCGCAGCTCGTCGTCACTTAACGCCTGCATGGTGGGGCGCAGAGCTTCGATTTTGTCCACAGTGGAAGTAATACGCTTTAATTCCCTCTCGCTGTGGGTTCCAAACATTTTTTGAACTAAACTCATGTTTTATGCTCCTAATTTTCCAATTTTCAGACTGCAACAGATTTTCCGTAAATTAGGGAAACCTATTTTCGTGGATATTATTCCACATTACTTTACATTGTAACACTTTCTTTCTTTGAAAACAACAAAAAAAAGCGGGTGCTCAATGGGACTGCTCCATGTCCCGGCCCAAATGCTTTTCTTTCAGGACTGCCGTTATCCGCTCCTCCAGATAAATCAGACTGCCATTGTCAATCAAATAGTGGAACGGTATGACCTTTCCGCCTTTCGCAATATACTGTTCCAGCAGCCCGTCTGTTATCCGCTGTTCCAGCAATATGGAATCAGGATTAATGACAATGGCATCATATTGTCCCAGCAGCATGCCGTCTGCCTCCACGGACAAGGTGTTCTCAAAGTGGGTGCTGACAGATTTCAGTTTTGGCAGGAAATAAGCAAGCTGATCTGTAATAATCTGTGCAAACTTATTGGTTCTGCAGAAAATACCAACGGATGAAGAAGGATCCAGTCTGGAAATATTCACGATGGTATCTCTGCTGGGTGCTACGGCGACCTTCACCAGAATATTTTTCTGTTCTCCAATGTGCTCCGCCACCTGTTCATAATGTGTGGTTGTCGTTAGAATCAAATCATAACTGGACAGCAGTGCCTGCGGGTTATCATCCAGCAGAATTGTCTCCACTAAAAAAGCCGATATGCTGATATCCGGTATGTAAAGAAGCTGCTTTTTGAAGATTTCCAGTGACTCCGCATTACAGTCAATCACTGCCACCCGCAGTCCTCCGTTTCCTCCCTCCCTCTTTGCTAGGCTTATATTCATCAGATTGAGGATTTCCGAAATTGAAAAATTCCAGTCTTCCAGTGTATCAAGAAGGTCATCCAGCAGCTCAATTGCGGCCATCCTTTTCTCATTCCCAGTTATTATTGTATTATTATGGATATACGAGCCGCTTCCCTGTATTACTTCGATCACTCCGTTATCAGCCAGTTCCTTATATGCTTTTTTAACTGTTCCCCTGGAAATCCCCAGTCGTTCGGCCAATTCCCTTTCTGTAGGCAGTTTATCCTCAGGATTTAATCTTCCCTGTTTAATATCTTCCAGAATCTCATCCACTAATTGTTTATAAATTGGTTTGTTTTTATCTTTATCGATCATCTAAGGTCTCCTTATTCATTTTCCATCTATCATTTCCAAAACATGGTCATTTATTTAGTATTATACCAATAATGTACCATATTAAGCAACAGCACATTCTGTTTTGACTGTTATATGTTACAATTAAACAATTTTTTGCCCACACTATTGGTACATATTTTATAAATATTTGGTTGATTTTTATCCTCATTGGTATTATCATTTTAGTATACCAATTAATAAATGGTACATCAAAGAATCATATTAAATCGTAAAAAGGAGGAGAAAATTATGTGGTATGGAGGAGACTATAATCCAGAACAATGGGAACCCGAAACGATAGAGGAAGATATCCGTTTCATGAAAGAAATGCATGTAAACTGCGTTACATTAGGTGTCTTTGCATGGCCGAAGCTGGAACCGGAAGACGGTGTATTTCAATTTGAATGGATGGATCGAATTCTTGACAGATTATACCAGGAACATATTGATGTTATTCTTGCAACCCCCACAACAGCAATGCCTTACTGGCTGGAACAAAAATATCCTGATATTATGCATGTGGATATTGAAGGACGCAGAGTCCAGGGTGGATCCCGTGAAAAGATCTGTCCCAACAGCAGCGTATACAGAAAATATTCTGCCAGGATCGCCGGTGAATTAGCAAAACGTTATGGGCATCACCCTGCCGTAAAACTGTGGCACATCAATAACGAATACCATTTTTACTGCTACTGTCCGGCCTGCGCAGAGGAATTCCGTAACTGGCTTAAAAGGAAATATGAGGACATTGATGCTGTCAACACTGCATGGAATACTGCATTTTGGGGACATACATATACTGATTTTTCCCAAATACTTCCCCCCAGCTATCTCACAGATATTAAAAAGAACCAGCTGGCAGGGCGGGATGTGGCCTGTTTCCAGGGACAGTACATTGATTACATGCGTTTTATGAGCAGCAGTGTCCGTTCCTGTATTGAAAATGAGAAAAAAGAGATACGGAAGTACTCCAGCCTCCCCGTCACCAACAATTTTTCTGATTTGGTAAAGACTTATGATTACTGGGAAGTTTCCAAAGCGATTGATGTAATTTCCTGGGATAACTATCCCACGATCCATACTCCCATGTATAAACCAGCCTTTATCCACGACCTGATGCGCTCCATGAAATCACAGCCCTTTTATATGATGGAACAAAATCCGGGTAATATCTCCTGGGAAGATTACGGCCCTGTGAAGCGTCCCGGAGAAGTTGCCGATATCTGCTGGCAGAGTACGGCCCACGGCGCTGACAGCAACCTATTCTTCCAGTGGAGACAATCAAGAGGTGGTGTAGAAAAGTTTCACGGCGCCATGGTTCCCCACAGCGGAAGACTGGACACCAGAATGGGAGCCGAACTGATTCGTCTTGGTGAACAATTTGAACGGTTGAAAGATACTGTGGAGGGCGCTATGCCGGATGCCAGAGCTGCAATCCTGTTTGACTGGGAAAACTGGTGGGCCATCGAGGGGTCAGCGATCCATAACTGCCATCTGAAATATTATGACCAGGTTTTGAAATATTACCGCGCGTTTTACGAAATGGGTATATCCGTAGATATCGTCTGTGAATCTACCTGCATGGACAAGAAATATGATCTGATCGCCGCACCGTGTTTTTATATGTGTTCCCCTGCATTTTCCGAAAAAGTAAAAGACTATGTAAACACAGGCGGTACCTTCATCACCACTTTCCTGAGCGGTATTACAGACAGAACGGACAATGTAATACTGGGCGGCTACCCGGGTGCTTTCCGCGATATTCTTGGTCTTTGGGTTGAAGAGATAGACGGTATGTACCCTGATATGAAAAACAGTATCATTTTAAATGATGGTTCCAGATACGAATGCGGAGAAATCTGTGACCTCATCCGCCTGGAAACGGCAAGCGTTATTGGTCTTTACGGAGATGATTTTTACCGTGACACACCATGTGTGACCGTCAACGCTTATGGTGACGGTCATGCCTATTACATTGGTACAAGTCCGGAGCATGCATTTATCCGGAAACTGCTGACAGACATCTGCTGCAGTCTGAACATTCCAAAATACAGCCTGCCTGAAAATGTGGAAATAGCCTTCCGCGCCAAAGAAGGAAAAAAGTATACATTCCTCATGAATCACAATAATGAAGCCGTAAATGTAAATCTGGATAGATTCTATTATGACATCATAAGCGAATGCAGAAAGTCAGGCCTGGTTTCCATGTCTCCCCGCCAGTGCATGATCCTAGAAGAGGTTATGGAGGCAGAATAACTAAAAACGAATATTTGTTGTAGAGATAGGAGGTTTTTACAATGAAAAGAAAAATAATCGCAGTCATACTCACCGGTCTTATGGTTTTTTCAGCATCATCCTGCGGCAAAAAACCGGCTCCGTCATCCGCCCCGGAAGAAAACACTTCAAATAGTGATACCCCGGAAGACACGTCTTCCGATATTTCTGCTGACAATACATTGACAGTCTGGACATGGGACCCCAACTTTAACATTTACGCCATCAATAAAGCCGCCGAATTATACGCAGCAGACGGACACGAGGGTTTTCATGTGGATATTACAGAAATTGAGTCCCAGGATATTGAGACAAAACTTACCACTATTGCTAACGCAGGGGAGCTGGACGCTCTGCCGGACATATTCCTGATTCAGGATGCCTCTTTTCAGAAATTCGCACAGAATTATCCCGAAATTTTTACCGATTTAACAGACTCAGATATTGATTTCTCCCAGTTTTCCGCAGCCAAGACCTCTTACTCCATAGTAAACGGAAAAAATATGGGAATCCCTTTTGACAGCGGAACTGCTGTTAACTGCATACGCACGGATTATCTGGAACAGGCCGGATTCACAGTGGAAGATTTTACAGATATTACATGGTCTGATTATATGGAAAAAGCTAAAATAGTAAAAGAGAAGACAGGACAGCCTATGCTTACGGCAAAATCCGCAACTCCTGATATCATTATGATGATGCTGCAGTCCTGCGGAGCCTCGCTCTTCCTGGAAGATGGAAGCCCGAATCTGGATCAAAATGATGTCCTAAAAGAATGTATGTCAATCTATGTACAGATGGTAAAGGACAAAACCCTGGAAGAAATGCCCGGCTGGGACCAGTATATTGCCTCCATCAACAACGGCACTGTTGCAAGCGCCATGAATGGCTGCTGGATCATAGCTTCCGTTGAAGCCAAAGAAGACCAGTCAGGAAAATGGGCTGTAACCAACCTTCCGCGCCTTGACAGCGCACCAAACGCAACTAATTATTCCAGCAACGGCGGTTCAACATGGGCGATCACCTCCCAATGTCAAAACAAAAAACTGGCTCAGGATTTCTTTAAATCTACTTTTGCAGGAAGTCAGGAACTTTACGATGACATCCTGTCCAAAGGCGCTCTGTCTACATGGCTGCCTGCCGGGGAATCATCAATTTATGAACAGCCTGTTGACTTTTTTGGCAATGATGCTATTTACAAAAAAATTGTTGAATATTCCTCTGAGATCCCATCCAGTGTAACCAGCCCCTTCTACTACGATGCCAGGGATGCCATGTGCACTGCTCTTTCAAATGTCATACAGGAGAACGCTTCATTGGATGATGAACTTAAGACCGCTCAGGAGACGGCTGAATTTAATATTTCAAAATAATCTTACCAATGTTTCCGTCAAAAAAGGCTTCGGATTTCTCCGAAGCCTTTTTATTACTTACTGATCATTCACTAAAATCCGGCTCGATCAGTCCGTAAGTATTTCCTTTTCTCTTATAGACAACATTCACTTCTTCCGTCTCAGCATTCAAAAATACGAAGAAGTTGTGTCCCAGAAGTTCCATCTGTACACATGCGTCTTCCGGATACATGGGTTTGAATCCGAATTTCTTGGTACGGATGATCTTAATCTCATTGGTGTTCTCATCTTCAAAATCCTTCTCGATAAATGCCTGCTGGAAGGTTCCTGCGTTTTGTTTTTTGTCGATGATTTTTTTCCTATATTTACGTAACTGTCTTTCGATGATTTCTTCTACCAGGTCGATGGAGACATACATATCGTTGCTCACCTGTTCAGAGCGGATGATATTACCTTTTACTGGAATAGTCACCTCAATTTTCTGACGTTCTTTTTCTACGCTCAGTGTTACATGAATCTCGGTGTCATCTGTGAAGAATTTTTCCAGCTTTCCAAGCTTGTCCTCTACCGCACTTCTTAATCCGTCCGTAATATCGATGTTTCTTCCGCTTATAATAAACTTCATGATGTCCAACCCCTTTAACGTGTATTTTACAGGACCTTTACTCCTGTAATGTATTCTTATTATATCAATATTCCCGCGTTTGTTCAACAGTTTTTAGAAAATTTTAACCTTTATAAGTTTTTTGTATAGAGTATTGTTTCCTTACTTTTCCATATACTATATGTAGTGGCAGATACCCGGTTTCCCGGTGTATCTGCCGCATACAAAGATTACGGAGTGTTTGTGGTCGTATTGTTGGTATTATTTCCGGTATTGTTGTCTGTGGCATTGCCAGCGTTATTTTCCACTGCATCGCCTACATCCTCTGCTCCGTTTCTCACATCATCGCCCAGGTCTTCCACACCGTCTTTGATGTCTTCTCCCAGGTCGCCTACCATGCCGTCGCCTGTGCCGGCCTCTCCGCTTCCTGTACCTGTGTCATTGGCTGCGCCGTTATCATTGGTATTGGCGTCCTTGTTTCCGTTCTTGTTGTCGTCTGCCTTGTTGTCGCCTGCCTTGTTGTCACCGGCTTTGTTGTCACCGGCGTTATTGTCACCGGCTTTGTTGTCACCGGCTTTGCTGTCCTCTGTGGCTGCGTTGCTGCCGCCATTGTCTGTGGCACCGCAGCCGGCTGTCATGCACAGTACACCTGCCAGAAGGACACTTAATAAAAGTTTCTTCATCTTACGCATGGTTGTTTCTCCTTTTCCTCTTTGTACTTAACGATAAAAGGCACCTCGCACCTTTTACTGTCACGATTAATATGTGCGTTTCCGTGAGAATTTATGTATGCGCGCATATACCGGAGAAAATGGAAAAACCGCCGTAAAACAACACTGCATCTGTACAGTCTTACGGCGGTTCAAAATTTAATTTTAAAAATGCGTCCACAACAGCGGCAGTATACACCTGCCGTTATAAATCATCCATTGATCACATTGCTCATGTTGTACATGCCCGGGCCTTTTCCCTTCAGGAACTTGGCAGCCTCCACAGCGCCTTTGCCGAATACGGCTTTTGAATAGGCTGTGTGCTTGAATTCGATCACCTCGTCCGGACCTGCGAAGATCACCTCGTGTTCTCCCACGATGCTGCCTCCGCGGACAGCAGACAGGCCGATTTCCTTAGCGTCACGCTTCTCGCGCGTCTGGCTCCTGTCATATACATAGTGGTACTGGTTGTCCATTGCCTCATTCAGGCTGTCTGCCAGTGCCAGCGCTGTCCCGCTGGGCGCGTCTACCTTCTGGTTGTGATGCTTCTCTACAATCTCCATATCAAAGCCGGCGCCGGCCAGAACCTTTGCGGCCTCCTGCACCAGCTTCAGAAGCGTATTGATACCCAGGGACATATTGGCAGAGCGAAGCACTGCTGTGCTCTCGGAAGCCTTCGCCACCTGTGCAAGCTGCTCTTCGCTAAGCCCTGTGGTGCACAGAACCAGAGGCAGCTTCTTAGCCGTACAGTAGGCCAGGACAGCTTCCGTGGCTTTGGCGGAAGAAAAATCGATCATGGCATCCGCCTGCACATCACAGTCATTTATATTCGTGAACACCGGATATCCGTTGTCACGGTTATCTACAAGGTCAATGCCTGCCACAATCTCTGCCTCCGGGTCATCCTTCACAAGTCCGGATATGACCTGACCCATATGGCCGTTGCAGCCGCTCATAATTATTCTGATCATCTTTTATTCCTCTTTCGTAATGATTTCACAGGTCTTCACAGTTACCGTCTTTTTACGAATCGGATATGGTTTGGTTTATGCCAGCTTCAGACCAAACTTTACCATTTCCTCTTTCAGTTTTTCCTTGTTGGCCTCCTCCATCTCAGTCAGCGGTGAGCGAAGCGGACCTACCTCCATGCCCATAAGATTCATGGCGGCTTTTACAGGGATCGGGTTAACTTCCGAGAACAGAGCGTTGATCAAAGGCATGGCATCAAGCTGCATATCACAGCTCTCCTTTATGTCTCCGTTCAAATATTTTGCTACCATATCATGTGTGAATCTCGGTGCAACGTTGGAAAGCACAGAGATAACACCTTTTCCGCCCAGGGAAAGAAGCGGTACGATCTGGTTGTCGTTTCCGGAATAGATATCAAGCTTTCCTCTTGTCAGGGCAGCCATCTCAGCAACCTGCGCGATGTCACCGGAAGCTTCCTTGATACCTACAATATTCTCCACATGTTCCACCAGATATGCAACCGTCTTAGGCTGGATATTAATGCCGGTACGGCTCGGCACATTGTAGAGGATCACCGGAATCTTGATAGAATTGGCAATTTTCGTGTAATGTTCAATGAGGCCCTTCTGAGTAGCCTTATTATAGTAAGGAGTTACAAGAAGAACTCCGTCTGCACCATACTTTTCAGCTTCTGTGGATAAGTAGATCGCTGTCTCCGTACAGTTGGAGCCGGTTCCTGCGATTACCGGGATCCTCTTATTCACTTTGTCGATTGTGTATTTAATGGTCTCCAGATGTTCTTCATGGGTGAGTGTGGATGACTCTCCTGTAGTTCCGCAGATTACAATGGAATCCGTTCCCTCTTGAATCTGTTCCTCCAGGATTTCTCCCAGTTTTTCAAAATTTACATCACCATTTTCTTTCATAGGTGTAACGATCGCCACACCTGCACCTGTAAAAATAGCCATTTTTCTCCTCCTTATGTCTGCATTCCTGCTTTTTCTTCCTGTGTCAACTGCAACTTTTGGGCTGCCTGCGCAGCCTTTATTTTATAACCTCCAGAGAAACCACCCTGTCGGCTGCCTCCCTCAGACGGTCCGGAACTACATTTCCGGTCAGGATCAGCTCTGTCTCCTCATCCTTGGTCCGGATCAGTTCCTCCACCTCTTCCTCGGTTATAATACCGAATTCCACTGCTCCCAGAATTTCGTCCAGAATCAGCATGTCGCATTCCTGCGTAACCAATACCTTTCTGGCATAGTTAAGGCCATTCCTGATATTGCAGTTCTCTTCCTGCTTCTCTTCGTCGGTCAGGTCTTCGTAATACTTATCCTTCTTCTCAAACCGGAACAGTCTTACGTTCGGTTCCAGAACAGAAAGGTAATCCAGTTCGGAAGTTGCTCTTCCTTTCAGGCACTGAATGACAATGGCAGTCTTCCCGTGGCCGACAGCGCGTATTGCCTGCCCGATGGCCACACTGGTTTTGCCCTTGCCGGGTCCACAGTATATCTGCACTAATCCTTCATTTTCCATACATTACACCTCTTGCGGATTCTATGACGCTTTATTTAAGAGTTGTGTATATATTACTACACATGGCCAAATAATGCAATATTGGAATCTCAGGCTTCTTTTATTTCGGAGGCAGTCATTCTGCCGTTTTAGCTGTATGTCTCCCCATACTCCAGCTTGCTTACGGACACCTCGTAGGCAATCCGCTTTTCTGTGTCTGTCTCACTCAGCTTCTTAATATATTCCCTGCTCTGGATCCTGCCCCAGATATGCAGGCGTCCGCCCACCTCGAAGGATTTGGCGAAATTGGCGTTTCTGCCCCAGCAGATACACGGTATGTAGTCGGATTTTCCGTAAGGCCGGTTGACAGCCAGCAGGATGTCTGCAATTTCCCTACCCAGCGGAGTCATGCGGTGGACCGGAGGCTTACAGATATATCCGTTGAGTTCGATGAGATTGGTCTCTATGGATTCGTCCTCTTCCTCCACAAAGGTCAGTTCCCGCACGAACACAGAGAGAACCAGCCGGTTTTTCTTCTCCTCATGCCTGTTGTAGGAGCGGAACTGACCCTGCACCTGTATGTACTCGCCGATATAGCTCTGTGTCACATCCACCAGTCTCTCGGAAACCATAAGCGGTATTTTGTCCTCGGAACCGCTCAAACGCTTGACCAGCACATCCACCATGTAAAATCCTTCCCCATATACCTCGTGACTTTTCTCGAACTCCGATGCGATGGCTCCCATGATGGATACCTGATTGTTTTCAATTATTTTATCTGCCATTGAATTATTTACCCCTTCCTCTGACTTGTATTTTGTCTATATCATATTTATTCTGGCTATACTTTTTTTAGAACAACTTTTTTTATTTTTTTTGAAAAAATATTTATTTCTGCTTTGTATTTACTCATAAGTGTGATAAAATGTGACTGGATTTAGCCGTAAATCAGCGGTTTTTCCTTTAGAAAAGAGGTTATTTATGAAAACGAAAAGAGAAAACATCAGAAATGTAGCAATTATTGCCCATGTTGACCACGGCAAAACAACGCTGGTGGATCAGCTTCTGAAACAGAGCGGTGTCTTCCGCGAAAACCAGGAGGTCCAGGATCGCGTCATGGACTCCAATGATATTGAACGCGAGCGCGGTATCACGATACTTTCTAAAAATACAGCAATTTACTATAAGGATACAAAAATCAATATCATAGATACACCGGGCCATGCTGATTTCGGCGGCGAAGTGGAGCGTGTCCTGAAAATGGTGGACGGCGTTATCCTGCTGGTGGATGCCTTCGAGGGTGCCATGCCCCAGACAAAATTCGTACTGAAAAAAGCTCTGGAGCTCGATCTGCACGTCATTGTATGTATCAATAAGATCGACCGCCCGGAGGCACGCCCTGACGAAGTCATTGATGAAGTCCTGGAACTTCTCATGGATTTGGATGCCTCAGACGACCAGCTCGACTGTCCGTTCCTGTATGCCTCCGCAAAAGCCGGCCATGCAGTTCTGGACTTATCCGACTCACCGGAGAATATGGAGCCGTTATTTGAGACGATTCTCAAATACATCCCCGCTCCCACCGGAGACCCGGACGCAGGCACACAGGTACTCATCAGTACCATTGATTACAATGAATATGTAGGTCGTATCGGCGTGGGCAAGGTGGAGAACGGTACCATCTCCGTGAACCAGGAGGTACTCCTTTTAAACCACCACGACCCGGACAAGAAGAAAAAAGTAAAGATCAGCAAGCTCTATGAATTTGACGGACTCGGAAAGGTAGAGGTAAAAGAAGCCGGTATCGGTTCCATTGTAGCCATTTCCGGTATTGCGGATATCCATATCGGCGATACGCTCTGCTCACCGGAAAACCCTGAGGCCATTCCGTTCCAGAAGATTTCCGAGCCGACCATCTCCATGAACTTCCTGGTAAATGACAGCCCCCTGGCAGGTCAGGAAGGTAAATTCATCACCTCCCGCCATTTAAGGGAGCGCCTGATGCGCGAGCTGAACACTGACGTGAGCCTTCGTGTGGAGGATACCGACAGCACTGACTGCTTTAAAGTATCAGGTCGAGGCGAGCTTCATCTCTCCGTCCTGATTGAAAACATGCGCCGTGAGGGCTATGAATTCGCAGTCAGCAAAGCAGAGGTCATCTACCATGAAGATGAGCGCGGCAAAAAGATGGAGCCTATCGAGATTGCCTACATTGATGTACCCGAAGAATTCTCCGGAACCATCATCAATAAATTAAACGAACGGAAAGGTGAACTGCAGGGCATGAGCCCCTCAAGTGACGGAACCGTCCGTCTGGAATACCATATCCCGTCCAGAGGACTGATCGGCTTCCGCGGTGATTTCCTCACCTCCACAAAAGGCACCGGAATCATGAACACTGCCTTCGACGGCTATGCCCCTTATAAGGGCGACATGTTCTACCGCAAGCTGGGTTCCCTCATTGCCTTTGAGGCAGGCGAGACCGTTACTTACGGCCTCTTCTCCGCCCAGGACAGAGGTACACTTTTTGTGGGTGCCGGCGAGAAGGTATACAGCGGTATGGTAATCGGTGAGAGCGCCAAACCGGAGGATATCGAACTGAACGTATGTAAGACGAAACATCTGACCAACACGCGTTCCTCCTCCGCCGACGAAGCCCTGAAGCTGACTCCCCCCAAAGTTCTGAGTCTGGAGCAGGCTCTGGAGTTCATTGACACAGACGAACTGCTTGAGGTAACGCCCAAGTCCCTCAGAATCCGCAAGAAAACCCTGGATTCCCGCCTGCGCAAACGCGAAGGATATAAAAAATAAAAACAGAAGACACCGCCATCTCCCTTACGGGCTTTGGCGGTGTTTTTTTGTCTTTATTATTCAGAATATTCTGTAATATTCAGACTTTTATTAATTTATGCAAAATACTAATTCTTTTTTGTTGTCTTATCTTCCATTTCATGGTAAAATAATCTACACAAACCGACAAGACGGAACATAAAACTTCACGTACTTCAAAATGAGTAAGGGCTCAAACCAAAAACCAAATATTTTAAGGAGGATTTCTATGGCAAAAAAACCAGAGAACAAAGCCCCGGAACCCATCAACAGCGTGGAAGCACTGCAGCAGCGAATCGCTTCCATGAAAGAAGCACAGAAAAAGTTTTCCGCCTTCACACAAGAGCAGGTTGACAGAATCTTTTTTGAGGCAGCCATGGCAGCGAACAAACAGCGTATCCCGCTGGCAAAGCTGGCTGTTGCCGAGACCGGAATGGGCATTGTGGAGGACAAAGTCATCAAAAACCATTACGCAGCGGAGTATACCTACAACACCTATAAGCGGGTAAAGACATGCGGCGTGGTGGAACAGGACACCTCATACGGCATTAAAAAGATTGCTGAACCTGTCGGTATCGTAGGCGCGGTCATCCCCACCACGAACCCCACATCCACAGCTATCTTCAAATGTCTGATCTGTCTGAAAACCAGAAATGCCATCATCATCAGTCCCCACCCGAGAGCCAAAAAGTGTACCATTGAAGCCGCCAGGATCGTGCTGGATGCCGCTGTAAAAGCAGGGGCACCGGAAGGCATTATCGGCTGGGTTGAAGAACCTACCATTGAACTCTCCAATGAACTGATGAAATCCGTGGATGTTATTCTGGCCACAGGCGGACCCGGAATGGTGAAAGCTGCCTATTCCTCAGGGAAACCGGCAATCGGCGTAGGCCCGGGCAATGTACCTGTCATCATGGACAGCTCCTGTGACATCCCCACTGCCGTATATTCTGTCATCCATTCCAAGACCTTTGACAACGGTATGATCTGTGCATCCGAACAGTCTGTCACTGCGATTGCCGACATTTACGATGATGTTAAGAAGGAATTTGTTAAAAGAGGCTGCCATGTACTGAATAAGACAGACCTTGACAAGGTACGCAAGATCATCCTGACAGAAGCCGGGACTGTAAACCCCAAGATTGTGGGCCAGCCCGCGGCAGTCATTGCTGAGATGGCAGGTGTCACAGTACCGAAAGAGACAAAGATCCTGATCGGCGAAGTGACTTCTGTGGATGTCTCAGAACCTTTTGCACATGAGAAATTATCACCTGTCCTTGCCCTCTATAAGGCAAAGGATTTTGATACTGCACTTGACATGGCTGACCAGCTGATCAAAGACGGCGGCTATGGACATACTGCATCCCTGTACATCCATCCGTCCCAGACGGAGAAGATGGCACAGCACGCAGACCGCATGAAGGCCTGCCGCATCCTGGTCAACACCCCGTCCTCACACGGAGGAATCGGTGACCTTTACAACTTCAAGCTGGCTCCGTCCCTGACCCTGGGCTGCGGTTCCTACGGCGGCAACTCTGTATCCGAAAACGTGGGTGTGAAGCACCTGCTGAATACCAAAACCGTTGCCGAAAGGAGAGAGAACATGCTTTGGTTCAGAGTCCCGGAAAAGGTATATTTCAAGAAAGGCTGTCTGCCGGTGGCTCTCGATGAGCTGAAGAATGTATACGGCAAAAAGAAAGCCTTCCTGGTAACTGATACATTCCTCTACCAGAACGGCCACACAAAACCCATTACGGACAAACTGGATGAGATGGGCATTCCTTACAGCTGCTTCTTCGATGTAACACCTGACCCCACCCTGCAGTGCGCCCAGAAAGGCCTGGAACAGTTAAATGCCTTCGGCCCTGACGTGATCATTGCCCTGGGCGGCGGTTCTGCCATGGACGCAGCCAAGATCATGTGGCTTATGTATGAACACCCGGAATGCAGCTTTGAGGATCTGGCTATGGATTTCATGGATATCCGCAAGAGAGTCTACGAATTCCCGAAAATGGGAGAAAAGGCAATGATGGTGTCTGTCCCCACCTCTTCAGGTACGGGTTCAGAGGTAACCCCCTTTGCCATCATCACAGACAAGACCACCGGAACCAAATGGCCCATCGCGGACTATGAGCTTCTTCCCAACATGGCGATCATAGACGTGGATTTCATGATGAGCCAGCCAAAGGGACTGACCAGTTCCTCCGGTATTGACGCGCTGACCCATGCCCTGGAAGCATACGCGTCCATCATGGCTACAGATTATACGGACGGTATTGCACTGAAAGCTGTCCAGCTCATATTTGACTATCTGCCGTCCGCTTACGAGAACGGCGCTGCCGACCCGGTGGCCAGGGAGAAGATGGCTAATGCCTCCACCCTGGCAGGTATGGCCTTTGCCAATGCGTTTCTCGGCATCTGCCACTCCATGGCGCATAAACTTGGTGCCTACCACCATATCCAGCACGGCATCGCCAACTCCCTGCTGATCGAGCTTGTCATGCGCTACAACGCGGACCCGGCTCCCGTTAAGATGGGAACCTTCTCCCAGTATCCTTATCCTCACGCAAAGGAGAGATACTGCGAGGTTGCCCGCTTCATCGGCATCAAGGGCAAAAACGATGATGAAGTGTTTGAAAATTTCATCGAAGCTATTGCCCGGCTGAAAGAAAGAGTCGGGATCAAACGGACGATCCGGGAATACGGCGTGGAAGAAAAAGCTTTCCTGGCTACTCTGGACGCGATGGTAGAGGATGCCTTCAATGACCAGTGTACCGGTGCCAACCCCAGATATCCGCTGATGTCTGAGATGAAAGAACTCTATCTCAAGGCTTATTACGGAGAATAAGAAATCCTGAATCTACAAGGGAGGTCCGCAAACGGACCTCCCCTTCCTAAACTCCCCTGCAGGCATGTTATTTTCTGCAGATCTCTTCTATAAAATACCTGTGTATATCCGGGTTGTCGGTAAGTTCCGGATGAAAGGCCAGACCTAACTGTCTGCCATAACGGGCTGCCACAATCTTACCTCCTGTGACTGCAAGGACCTCCACACCATTACGGACTTCTTCAATATAAGGCGCCCGTATAAAGGTCATGGGAAATTGTCCTGCACCCTTCATCTCCTCCACTGTCTGAAAGCTTCCCAACTGTCTGCCATAGGCGTTCCGCCTGACAGTGACCGGCATGGTTCCGAAGCAGGGCTCCCCTCCCACCACGTTTTCTGCCAACAGAATCAGCCCGGCACAGGTCCCCATGACAGGCATGCCAGCCTCTATGCTTTTCCTGATCGGTTCCAGAAGCTCCAGCTCTGTGAGCAGTTTCTTCATGACTGTACTCTCTCCTCCCGGAAGGACCAGCGCATCCAGATTTTCACGGAAGTCAGTCCGCTGCCGAATCTCCACACAGTCTGCTCCGAGACGTTCCAGCATATTTCTATGTTCTGCAAAGGCACCCTGAAGTGCCAGAATACCTGCCCGCATCATTTGCCTCTCTCCGCCATGAGAAGCGCAATCTCCTGCTCATTGATTCCCACCATGGCTTCACCCAAATCCATGGAGAGTTCTGCGATCATTTTTGCGTCTTTATAATTTGTGACGGCCTTTACAATGGCTGCTGCCCTTTTCTCGGGATTGCCGGACTTGAAGATACCGGAGCCTACGAATACCCCCTCTGCGCCGAGCTGCATCATCAGTGCGGCATCCGCGGGAGTTGCCACGCCGCCTGCCGCGAAGTTCACTACCGGCAGTTTTCCATGCTCCCTCACATACATCAGCAGATCATAGGGAACCGCCAGCTCCTTTGCCTTATCGTACAGTTCATCCTCCTCCATGGAAGTGATCCGGCGCATTTCCGACTGCATCATGCGCATATGGCGCACAGCCTGGATAATATCGCCTGTGCCAGGTTCTCCTTTGGTGCGGATCATGGATGCGCCCTCATTGATTCTGCGCAGTGCCTCACCCAGATCCTTGGCCCCGCACACAAAAGGCACCTTAAACTTTCTCTTGTCTATGTGATACACATCATCTGCCGGGGAGAGGACTTCACTCTCATCTATGTAGTCAATCTCTATAGCCTCCAGGATCTGTGCCTCCGCAAAATGTCCGATTCTGCATTTTGCCATAACCGGTATGGATACAGCGGCCTGGATTCCCCGGATCATCTTGGGATCACTCATCCTTGCCACACCGCCTGCTGCTCTGATATCCGCAGGTATCTTTTCCAGCGCCATGACAGCACAGGCCCCTGCCTTCTCCGCAATCTCTGCCTGCTCCGGTGTGGTCACATCCATGATGACACCGCCCTTCAGCATCTGTGCAAGCTCCTTATTTAACTGGTATCTGTCTTCCATTTTTAACTCCCTTTCCGTCTTCCCACAGAGTATCCTGACAGCCTTTTATGCTGCTTTTCGGGAAAACCTTTTGTAAATTTATGTTGTTATGAATTATAGCCGCCATCTGTCCTTTTTACAAATGCCAGTTTTAATATTTTTAACCATACCAGTTTTGTCAAAAGAGAAAAAAATACCTCCCAGACATTACTGCCTGAGAGGTTATGTATCACTCTACCTGCTGCTCGCCTTCCCCAAAGAAGTAATGAGCCGCACCGTTTTCCAGTTTCACGCCTTTGGCCTCTGCCAGTTCGCTTACGGTCACCAGCTTGTAGCCCTGTTCCACCAGTTCAGGAATCGCGCGGATTGCCGCGTTCACAGACCATTCATGGATATCATGCATCAGGACTACAGAGCCGTCCTTTACATTGTCCACAGTCACCTGATACGTCTGGTCCTCGCTCTTGGTTGCCCAGTCTTTTGTATCTATGCTCCACATGATAAGAGGCATTCCGATGGCAGCCTGGACTTCCTCATTATACGCGCCTCCCGGCGGACGCATAACCGTTGCAGATTCTCCTGCTGCGTTTTTGATTGCCTCATTGGTCTTTGTCACTTCCTCTGTTACCCCGCTGGCGCCTAAGGTAGTCAGATTCTCATGGCTCCATGTGTGGTTGCCCAGCTCCATTCCGGCATCCTTTAAATCCTTCACAATCTCAGGATATGCCTGCGCCTGAGGCCCCAGCATGAAAAAGGTAGCTTTCGCATTGTTTTTTGTGAGACAATCCAGCAGGGCTTCCGTATATTCCCCCGGACCGTCATCAAAAGTCAGAGCCACCATGGGACGCTTCTTAGTCTCGTCGTATTTTCCGCTGTCATCAAAAAAGTAGTCTTCCCCGTCAAGTTCCAGCCATCCGGTCTTCATGTAGCCGTTTTCATCAAAATAATACTTGGAACCGTCAATCTCCTTCCAGCCGTTCTTGAAAAAGGTTCCGTCCGTGTCGCGGTACCACCAGCCCTTGTCATCCTGCTGCCAGCCCATCACACCGGAGGATGTCATCTTCGACAAATCTGCCGCGCTCATGACCGGCTGTTTCGTTGCCGCTGATGTGTCTTCCTGGGTGGTAGTCTGGGCTTTCACCTCCACTGTTCCCTCTTTCGGTACCCCTGTCTTGCCCGAAATCAGCTTATGTATGCCCGTTCCCACAAGTCCGATCACCAACACCAGCACTGCTGCCATGGCTACCAGGCGCATGATCCTTCTTCTGCGCATCTGCCGTTTCTTTTCGAGTCTTCGTCTGCGCATGCGTTCCTGTCTCCGCCGCTCGTACTCCAGATCTCTTTCGTCTTCCATCATTATACTCCCATCTCCACTTACACTAGATATTCCATTTCATGATACCTTTTTTCTCGACAAGTTGCAACAGCAAATCTCTTAATTTTCCTTAAACCGGATAAATCATCTTGTTCTTATTATAATACATTTCTGTGAGTTTGCATAGCCTAATCTTTACTATTTTTATCCAATTATTTTGTATAAAAAGTCCGGAGGAAAAAAATCATGCCTGCCTGAGCAGCGGGCACCTGTTTTTTCCTCCGGATTATGTTATGATTCTGCCGGCACCTCCGGCGTCAAATCTTCTTTTACATCATCTGCATTTCCGAAATAAGCCTTTGTCTCCGCGAACACCACACGGCTCAGAGCCGCCAGCGCAATCAGATTCGGGAAGGCCATGAGGGCATTGAATATATCCGCAATATTCCACACAGCCTGCACCGTCATGTAAGGCCCGATAAAGATTGCCAGGATATACAGCCAGCGGTATCCCCGGACTACTTTTCTGTTTCTGTTAAAGAGATACTCAATACAGCGTTCCCCATAATAATTCCAGCCCAGGATGGTGGTAAACGCAAAGAATACCAGACATACCATGAGGACCACTGACGCCACAACCGGCGGAAACGGCAGCCCCTTCTGGAATGCCGCTGTTGTGATCGCCACCCCTTCCAGTCCGGTGTTCCAGGTTCCGGTCACAACGATGGAAAGACCTGTCATGGTGCATATTACAATGGTGTCAATAAAGGTACCTGTCATGGATACAAGACCCTGGCGCACCGGTGATTTTGTCTGTGCTGCCGCTGCAGCTATAGGCGCGCTTCCGAGGCCTGCCTCGTTGGAGAAGATACCCCTGGCGATTCCCTTCTGCATGGCAACGATCATGGTACCCATGGCTCCGCCTGCCAGCGCACTGCCGGAAAAGGCGCTTTTCACAATGGACACAACCGCCGCCGGGATTGCTCCCAGATGTGTCACAAGGATAATGAATGCAAATCCAAAATACAATACAGCCATAAAAGGCACTACAATCTGCGAAACCTGCGCGATCCTTTTCAGCCCGCCGATGATCACCAGACCAACGCACACGGTCAGGATCAGCCCTGCAATGACGGTTGCTATGGAATAACTGCCGCCGAATACAGATATGGTGTTTGTTTTCTCCGGGTCAAAAAAGTTGCACACAGCAGAGGATATACCGTTTACCTGGGTAAAGGTACCAATCCCCAGAAGGCCCACGCCGGCTCCGAAGAACGCGAAGATTTTGGCCAGCCACCTCCATTTGACTCCCATGCCGTTTTCTATATAATAAAATGGTCCGCCCAGCACATGGCCGTCCCCGTCAATGGTGCGGTATTTGATGGCAAGCACACCCTCCGCGTATTTGGTTGCCATTCCGAAAAAGGCTGCCAGTACCATCCAGAAAAGTGCCCCCGGCCCGCCTGCCGCAAGAGCTGTTGCCACTCCTACAATATTTCCTGTGCCGATAGTGGCTGACATGGCTGTACAGAGGGCACCAAAACTGGTCACCTCGCCGTTTCCGCCATTCTCATTCTTAACCATGAATTTCAGTGCTTTTCCCAGATGGCGAATCTGTAAAAAGCCCATCCTCACAGACAGATAGATACCTGTGCTGAGGATCAAAATGATCAGTGGCGGTCCCCACACTACCTGATCAAACCAAGTGATAAAGCGATTCAATTCCTGCAAAATTACCTGTAACATTTTTTCTTCCGTCCTCTCTTTTTTTCTGTTTTCTTCCGTTTATAACGAAACAAAAAAAGACTGTGGCTTCCCACAGTCTCCATAAGAGTACGACAAAACATATACAAGATATTATCTGTGTATACTCTGTCCTTTTGCCTGAGAGATTGGCAGCTGATGAAACTGCTGTACACCTTCGGCGCTCTTACTGAGACTCTCCAGAGCCGTTGCTTTCACAACGTTTTATACTTTATCATATTCGCCCTGCAAACACAAGTGTTTTTTCTGAAAAGACATCCGTTTCTATGTGTTTTTTTCAGTACAGTACCTGAACTGCATGTACTATGCGGCGACTGCAGTCCTTTCTGCTTTCTCCGGGGTTTCATGCGCCGGACTGCATGATATACAGCCCGCGCGCAGAACCGGATTTTTTCCGGGGAGATACTTATCAGAATTCTATATTCAGCTCCTGCTCCTCCACATGGTGTTTCTCAGCGTATCCTGTCAAAAACAGGGTCAGGGCACCGTCGCCTGTTACATTGCAGGCGGTTCCGAAGCTGTCCTGCAGAGCAAAGATGGTGAGCATCAGCGCGGTACCTGTCTCGTCAAAGAGAAGGACACCTGTGATCAGTCCCAGGGACGCCATAACCGTACCGCCCGGCACACCCGGTGCTCCGATGGCGAATACGCCCAGAAGCATACAGAACAGAACCATCATACCCACAGACGGCAACTCGCCGTAGAGTATTTTTGACACTGTCATGACAAAGAACACCTCGGTCAGGACAGAGCCGCACAGATGGATATTGGCAAATAGCGGAATACCGAAGTTCACCATATCTTTTCTGAGAACCTTTGATTTTCTGGCACCCTCAAGCGCTACTGCAAGAGTAGCTGCGCTTGACATGGTACCTACGGCAGTCAGATACGCGGGGCCGTAATATTTCAGCACTTCCAGCGGATTTTTTCCCGAATATGCACCGGCTATGACGTACAGCAGTGTAAGCCAGATGTAATGTCCTGCCATAACGATGACTATGACCTTCAGGAAAACAGGGAGCTGTTTTGTGATCGTCCCTTCATATGCCAGTCCGCAGAAGGTTGAAGCGATGAAGAACGGCAGAATGGGGATAATAAATTTGGTTACAATCTTCAGCACGATCTTCTGGAATTCATCCAGAATGGCCGTTGTGTAGCGGGCTTTCGTCCACGCTGCCGCCAGTCCCAGCATAATGGAGAACACCAGCGCGCTCATAACCGGCATGATCTGCGGGATATCAAGCTGAAACACCACGCCGGGCAGATCCTTCAGTCCTTCCACCTCAGACTGTATGGACAGATGGGGAATCAGCCCGTATCCCGCTCCCATAGCCATAAACGCGGCTCCGATGGAGGAAATATAGGCGATTGCCAGTGCCACCCCCAGCATTTTGGAGGCATTGTTTCCCATCTTGGTAATGGAAGGCGCAATAAATCCGATGATGATCAGCGGTACACAGAAGGTGATGACCTGCCCCAGAATGTATTTGACAGTTACCACCACATTCATGACAGCCTCATTGGCAATAAGGCCGATGACCATACCCAGGACTACTCCGATCAGCAGACGCACAGGAAGGCTTTTGAATAATTTTTTCATCTCATTTCTCCTCTCTCTTTTTCCTTTTTTGTTTACCCTAGTATTCCCAGATGCTCCAGCAGTATTTTGAGCCCCAGAAGTACCAGGATAATACCACCGGCAAGTTCCGCTTTGGATTTGTACTTCATGCCGAAGACATTTCCTGCCTTTACCCCAAAGACGGAACAGACAAATGTGACAATACCGATGAAGCTGGCCGCCGGCACAATCGCCACATCCAAAAAGGCGAAGGTGATCCCCACCGCCAGTGCATCAATGCTGGTTGCCACAGCCAGAGGAAACATGGTCTTTGCATCCACTCCTGCCACGGGGCAGGATTCCTCTTTATCCAGGGATTCCCGAATCATATTGACACCGATAAATCCCAGCAGGATGAATGCGATCCAGTGGTCAATTGCAGTTATTTTATCCTTGAACTGTACTCCCAGCAGATAGCCGATGACCGGCATCAGAGCCTGGAATCCCCCAAACCAGAGACCTACCACTGCCATGTTCTTTATACTCAGCTTCTCCATGGAAAGCCCTTTGCAGATGGAGACAGCAAACGCATCCATGGACAGGCCAACCGCCAGTGTAAATAATGTAAATAAATCCATAGTTTTCTCCTGTTCCTATGTATTGTGTTGTGCTTTTCATTGCATTGCCCATTATACTATACGGAGCAGGTTTTGTAAAAATGTTTTTATCATGTTTTTTTCCAGGGAAAAGGCGTTTTTTTCTATTTACCAATACGGATCCTCTGCCTATAATGGAGAAAATGGAGAAATTTTGTAAAGGAGAATATGATATGACAAAAGACACTTTTCACAATCCGCTTCTTCCCGGTTTTTATCCGGACCCATCTATCTGCCGTGTGGGAGATGACTATTACATGGTAACCTCATCTTTTGTATATTATCCCGGACTGCCCGTGTTCCACAGCAGAGATCTGGTTCACTGGGAGCAGATTGGCCACGGCATCCACAGACCCGGACAGCTTAACTACAAAAACTGCGAAACCAGCGAGGGGCTGTGGGCACCCAGCATCCGTTACCATGAAGGGACCTTTTATATTATTAATACGTTCGTATCCGAAGGACGTGAAGCAAAACGCGATAATTATATCATTACAGCCAAAAATCCTGCCGGCCCGTGGAGTGACCCTGTAGTTGTGGAGGGCGCTGACGGCATTGACTCCAGTCTGTTTTTCGATGACGACGGTTCTGTATGGTACGTGGGTAACTTTATCAGTGAGGAGAAGCTCTACGAAGGACACCATGGCATTTACTTAAATGAGCTGGACCCTGAAACACTGCAGTTCAAAGGCCCCAGAACTGTCATCTGGGACGGAAAGAAGACAAGAAGTAAGTGGATCGAAGCACCCCACATTTACAAAAAGGACGGTTATTACTATCTGTTAGTGGCAGAGGGCGGTACCTTTGTCACCCACAGTGTACAGATGGCCCGCTGCCGTACCATTGACGGGGATTACGAGATATGCCCCAGAAATCCCATTGTGACGCACAGGCATATGCCTCTTCTCAATCCCATTTCAGTTACCGGACACGCCGATATTGTGGAGACACAGAACGGAGAATGGTGGATGGTACTGCTGGCAGTGCGCCCTTATAAAGGGGGACACTACAACCTGGGCCGTGAGACCTTCATGGTACCATTTGTATGGGCAGAGGACGGCTGGCCGATGATCGACAATGAGACCGGGCTTGTACAGGAGGAAGAACGCCTTCCGAACCTGCCCCGCACCATATATCCGCTCATGCCGGAATGGGACAACTTTGAGGATGACACGCTTCAGATGCAGTGGAACACCATTCATCCGCCGGTTGAGCCTTTCTATTCCCTCACGGAGCGTCCCGGATATCTGCGCCTTATGACAAGGCCGCAGGTCATGGAGGAGATTTGTACCCCTTCTTTCGTGGGCCGCAGACAGCGCCATAAGAGTTTTCTGGCTAAAACGGCCATGGAATTCTGTCCGGCCGCAGACTATGAGGAGGCCGGAATCGCGCTGGTACAAGATGACCGCTTCCATTATCTGATGGTCATGAGGAAAAAGGGCAGCACACCTTACCTGCAGTTCTACAAAACAGAGAACGGATGCCGCACTCTGGTAAAGGAAACAGAGATAAAGGACTGCAGACGCCTTTATTTAAGTGTTCAGGGGAATACCACGGACTATGATTTTTACTATGGATACAGGGAATCTGAGATGATACCTTTCCTGTCCGGTGTGGATGCCTCACTTCTAAGCTCTGTTATAAACAACGGCTTTACCGGCGTCTACATAGGAATGTATGCCAGCTCCAACCACCAGGCAGGCAGCGGCTGCGCTGACTTTGACTGGTTCCAGTATCAGGGAGAATAGTTTTATATTATCAAAGACACAGGCCGGGGCGCATTGATCTGCACCCCGGCCTGATTTCTTTATTTTTACAGTCCTTTCCTGTCATTATGCGGAAAATGCATCCAGCTTCTCCTGAAGCAGGCGGAAGAATTTTTCCGCATGATATCCGTCATTTGCCGCATGGTTAAAGTTTCCTGTCACCGCCATTTTCATTCTTCCATCAATCTCCCGGTATTTTCCCACAGTGATGAAGGGTATGTAGCTCTCGCTGCCCGATTCCGGATTTACAAAAGAAGCCGGACGCACGTAACATATGGACTGGTATGCAGTGTTCGGCAGGATGGTAATGTCCACACACCCCGGAACAGGGTTTCCGTAATAATACAGAGAGCTGCCGTTTTCCGCTTTCTCCTTATCTTCCAGAAAAGTCTTATAGAAGCAGTCAAAATCTTTGCTGAAATCTGTGACCATATGAGTGAACAGATTCCCTTCCCCTTTCCGCATAAGTGTATAGCAGGGGTTCAGCTTCTCATAATATCCTATGGCTCCGTCCACTTTTGCATAGCGGAAATCCCTATCACTGTTTACCGTATCGGCAATACACCAGCAGACAGACGGGTAAAATTTATATCCATTTCCATGAATCCTTTCCAAAAACTGTGTAACATCAACTTCTGCGGTGAGATTATAGGTATATCCTGCAAAACGTTCGAATATTTCTTTTCTCTCCCACTTTTCGTAATCGATCGTATGAAACATAATTTCCTCCTTACAGTCCGCACTTATTTGTACAGCGCAGCTCATCCAGACTGTTTTCGCCGCAAGCTGCGCATCCTATGTATCATACTATAAACGATTTTAATTGCACTTACAATCACACAACACACGGCATGACAGGACATATACAGAAAAATCGGCACAGCCGGAATTTATCCAACTATGCCGAATTTTCGCAAGGGTGAAAGCCCTCTCCTTTTGTCAAATCTATTAGTCTACGCCCCCGGCGTTAAAATATCCATTTTGTAGTTTCCGAAACATCCATGGTAATACCAGGCCCCATCTTAGGATATAAAGCAGAGAAAACAAGATCCGCTGCAAACAAAGTGATCAATACAACACACAAAACCACTTTCGCTGTCTGCGGGATTTTTCTGTACAGGTTATCCATGGCAGGTGCCGCTATGTAAAGGATAAAGCATGCGCCCACAGCAAACAGTGCCAGAACTTCCAGACATACACGGCCGTTTATGTTAAACAGGCTTTCGCTGTAATCCCAGTATTTTACACCTCTGAACTGTTCCAGTGCCCAGCCTGTCGTATATTCCAGGATACCGCTTCCCAGATATGCAAATGCAAACACATGAGCCGGCTTGTCGGCAAACTTTCTGAGCAGAACCAGTGTCATCACACCGCCCACACCGTAAATGGGAAGCCACGGTCCCCATGTGGTACCTCTGTTGATGAGTGCTCCGTCCATAAAAATATGAAGAAATACTTCCCAAAGCCATCCGACGGTTGATGCAGAAAAGAAAAATAAGATCAAACTGGTCAGGGAATAGGCCCTGTCATATTCTGCTTCCAGGTATCTTTCCTGCGCAAACTGTCTTCTCACACCTTCTGAAATCCTTACCACCATGTCTCTAGCCATATCTTTCCCCTCCTTCTTTCTTTCCTCTTCTTTATTATGGCTTTATCTTACCAACGAAAAAATAAGAAGCAATTGTAAAATTCCGAAAGAAATTATAAAGATATTATTTAAAAATTCCAAATGTTTCTGCATCTATGGTATAATTCCAGCATCAGGTCCGGCGAAAATCAGTCCGGACCGGACTGTATTTCACTTTAACATTGAGGAGGAGCCTTTGCATGAAGCTTAATAAAATACATCACGTAGCCGTTATTGTATCTGACTATGAAAAATCCAAGGATTTTTATGTAAACCAATTGGGATTTGAGATCATCCGCGAAAATTACCGGGCTGAGCGGGATGACTGGAAGCTGGACCTGCGGCTGGGTGACTGTGAGCTGGAGATATTCGGAGTAAAGAACCCGCCGGCCCGTGTAAACCGCCCGGAAGCCTGCGGACTCCGCCATCTGGCCTTTACAGTTGAAAATATGGAAGAGGCTGTTGCGTGGCTGAGCGCAAAAGGAATCGAGACGGAGCCTGTACGCACCGATGATTTTACCGGAAAGAAAATGACCTTCTTCTTCGACCCGGACGGCCTTCCGCTGGAACTGCACGAATAGTTTATACCATACAAAAAGGAACCTATCCGGCCCTGTACAGACGCCGGATCGGTTCCTTTTATGAAAATACCCTGTCATATTCTTATTTTAACGGTTGTACCCTTCTCCTCAGAGGACGCATAGTCCATTTTCCATCCGTGAAGCTTTACGATCTCATAGCAGAGGCCAATCCCGTAGCCGTTCCGCTCTGCTTTCGCCCTGGGAAATTCATGGTTCCGGTTCAGATAGTTCAGTTTCTGTTTCTCTATGTATTTCCCGTCATTCCAAATGCTCACGCAGTTGTCAGAGGCTGTCACTGTCACATGGCTTCCTGCCTTCACCGCATTGCCAAGCAGGTTCTTAAACAGGCACCTGACCAGAGACAAATCTCCCTCTATGGCATCCATATGATTTTCCACATGAATGCCGGGATATAATTTTTTCATCTCCGCAAACAGTTCCTGCACATCTAACCGCTGGTATTTCACATTTCCTTCTCTCAGATTTCCCATGACCAGCAGCCTGTCCACAGTCTCCCTCAGGCTCCCGGCTTCCTTTACAATCTGTTCCCCTGCGAAGAAACGGTCCTCCTCCGTAATATTTCCCATCTGGATATACTGGCCGTATCCCTGCAGTACCGTCAGAGGATTCCGCAGCTCATGGGCAATGTTATTGACCGGCATGTATATCTTCTTCATGGTCATATAAAGCATGGTGCCGATCACAGCCTCCAGGAGCAGGCCCGTAGCCAAGAAGGAGAAAAGTCTTCTGTTCTGTGCCCGGTACAGATCCTGGATATTCTCCATATACACCACTTCGCATATCTCGTCCCCGTTCCCCGCCCGGCCGATAACGGCAGCATAACGTTCCCCTTTATACTTCACGATATCCGCGTTTCCGGAAATCCCCACTCCTGTCGGAAGGTGATTCACAATGGTTTTGCCGCCATGGCTCACATTGATGAAAATTCTGCTCCTGTAATATCCCTGTCCCAGATAACGCAGCTTGTCTTCCCCGTCCTCTGTGCCGTTTAGGCCTTCCACCGTATAGGCTAACTGCTGCTGCCTCTTTATCACTTCATCCATACGGGTTTCCAGGTCGTTCTTAAATCCCATGGTGGACAAGAGAAGCAGAGACAGGTTGAGAATCACCAGAAACAGAATATACGCTGCCAGATAATTTTTCTTCCAAAGCTGCATACTATATCTCCAGTCTGTATCCGTATTTGAAAACGGTTCTGATATAATTCTCCAGGCCCAGCTTCTTCCGTATTCTCTGAATATGGACATCCACAGTCCTGTCATCCCCGAAGAAGTCCATCCCCCAGGCCAGGTCCAGAAGCTGGGTTCTGGAAAGGGCTATATTCCGGTTGACCAGCAGCACACGCAGAAGCTCAAACTCCCGGTTGGTAAGCTCCACGTCCTCCCCTGCTCTGGTGACCCGGTGTCTCTCCACATCCACTCTCACGTCGTCAATGACAAATATCTTCTCTTCCCTGTGAAATCTTCTGAGCACCACCTGAACCCTGGCAACCAGCTCCTCCATGGCAAAGGGCTTCACAATATAATCCTCTGCCCCGCTGTTCAGGCCTCTTACCCGGTCAGTCACTTCATCCCTGGCTGTCACGTAGATGACCGGTATCGTACCGATCTGTGCCATCACCTGAAATCCGTCCATATCCGGAAGGTTAATGTCCAGAAGGACGATGTCGGGCCTTTCCTGCTTTGCCGCTCTCAGGGCCTCCCGGCCGGTATATGCCTGACAGCATCTGTGACCTGTCATGGTGAGGGTTCTCTTCATCAATTCATTTATGGACGGCTCATCTTCCACTATCAAAATATCTGCCATTTGTATCTGCCTTTCTGTCAGTTTTTCGGATGGTCTGAGGTTTGATAGGCATTCTCTCCTATAGCTGTCAGATCCTCCGCTGTCAAATCCTTTATGCTGGCACTGCCCGCGTCCACTCCGTGTTCCCGGCAATAGGACTCAATCACCTGCTTACCGCCTTCAAAGGCGTAAATATCACAGATATACGTTTCCAGAGAATCCATTCCCTCTCCCTTTGCAGACAGAAGCGGTTTATCCCCCATCTCGTCAAGGAGCCAGAGTGCCTCCTCATAATTTCTCATCTCCCGGGTCACATCTTTCATGGCAGCGCTGTCGTAATCCAGGCCGTATTTTTCGCATACCTGCTTTACAATATCCTGATTTTCCACCACCTCTTTGTACAGTGTGTCTTCATCCCAGGGCATGTAGGACACCGTCTCATCCCGGGACAGCTTCTCCTCTGCTGCCTCCTTCACCTGCTTCTCCGCTGCGTTCTGTCCGTAAACCGCCATGGTTCCCGCTGCCGCGGTGATACACAGAGTAACTGCAGCAGCCACTGCTGCTGCCTTATGCTGTTTTAACTTTTTCCGCATCATAACTGTTCCTCCTCTTCCTGAAAGCTGCCGGCACAAATAGCTGCCAGCCGTTTCTCTTTTACAGCTACAGCATAAGCTCCCCATGTTGCAGAGTTATTACAGGAAAATTTTTTGTTAAATCTTTCTGTTTCTGTCCGAATCATCACCGTATCCCACATCAATATTATAAAATGCTGATTACTTTATTATAGTTATACTCTGCATCTCTCCGCTATCCAGGTTTTTGGCGCTTACTTTTATTTTTTCATCCCTGTCCATTTCAAACAGAACCTCTATCTGTGGCTCCCCTGCCTTTGCCGGCGAAATCTTATCCAGCCTGAATTGTCCGGCAAGTTCATTCTCTTTTACATAAGCCCCTTCCCCCAGGTAAATACATAAATCAACTGCTGTTTGATTATCCACTGCAGTGGAAAAAATCTGCTTTTTAACGGCAGGCAGCACTTCTCCTTTTCTGATAACAGGTGTAGCCATTCCACCGCTTGTCTCCAGGGACAATGTACGGCTTGCATGCTTTCCTGTATTTTGAGGCCTGTCACGGCGGAATAAATCCTGAATATACAGACGCCTGTTGGTTTCCAGATCCATGGCTTTTACTTCGAGATGTTTTTGCTCATCTATATAAAATGTCACTTCTATTCTGGGAACTTCCCGTTTCTTTGGTCTTATTCCATACACTCGAAATTTTCTGACCATAAGATACTCCGACGCAAAAGGAGCGGTCTCTTTTACCACACAGAATTCCAGAAAATTCTGATTATCGGCGGTAGTGGTAAAAACTTTCCTCTTCACTGCCGGCAGCACTTCATCTCTCCCAATCAGAGGTGTCACTCCTTTACTTCTGCCCCGGAGAAATAAAGCTTCTTTTACTATATGTCTGCTATCTGTTCTCCGGTATCCGTCATTCCCCCATTCTAATGCAAACTCCATTCTTCTTATGAGTTCGTCAATAGATTGAATACGGTTTTGTCTGTGCACCTCCAGTCCGGCCGTCAATACCTGCTCAAACTCCTGCGAAACGGGGATTCCCATTTCCGATGGCTTTTTGAGGTTGTCAACGCTCAGGCGGTGCAGACTGATATCCGGCGTTTTTCCTGTTATGCATTTATATATAGTGGCGCAGACGGCATAGACATCTGTCCATGGTCCCTGGTTATTTTCCCTGCAATATTGTTCTTCGGGCGCATATCCTTGTTTTAAGATAACGGTAATCGTCCCGTCAGTATTTTTGACATCTCTCGCTGCTCCAAAATCCAGCAGCTTTATTTTCCCCTCTTTCACCATCATAATATTGTCAGGGCTGATATCCCGGTGTATGAATCCTTCTTTATGTATTTTGCTCAATACCTCCATAACCGGTTTCATATAGGTAAATGTTTCATATGGGGACAGCTTTCCGTTTGCTTCAATGTATTGATTCAGGGTAATACCCTCCAGATATTCCATAACGATATACACCGTCTTATTTTCTTCAAAAAAATCCCTTACATTTACGATGCCTTCGTTGCCTGAAAATTTAGCCATGGTTCTGGCTTCATTCCAAAAATTTTGTTTTTCTTTTTCTGAAGTATACATCTGACATCTATATTCTTTTACAGCCACCGGCATGTTGAGAATGGTATCCCACCCCTGGTATGTGATGCCAAAGCCTCCGCTGCCTATGGTTTTTTTAATGATATATTTGAAATTTAAAATAGTCCCGGGTTTTAATTCACCCGTTTCACTGCTGCAGATATTTTCTTCCCACATTCCGGTTCACCTCTTTTTTAAGTCTAGAGTATGTCAGATTTATTATACAATAAAAATTTAACTTTTAGCAGGATTTTTTAGTTTCCCATGCTGCAGGGTTATTACAGGAAAATACTTTGTCAAAGAAGCCAGGATGCCACGGAAAGATATTCACGAGGCACGTGTTTTACCTGCCAGATTTCATTTTCAGAAATCCAGAATTTAAACCCGTCCCGGTACATACTTCCTGTTTCTACCCGAAGTATCACTGTATCCCCTTCTTTTTTATGACGTGCACCTACACTCCCGGCAGTTTTTATATCTTTTGATAAATGTACAAAGTTGCGCTTCTGCGGTGTGAGTCCTTCCGTAAAAATCCGAGGCAGAAATCCCTGCGCGGTTCCATGGTAAAGAAAGTCCGGCGGAGCGGCTTCCCTCATTTCCACTTTCACTGGCACGGAATGCCCTTGATTTGCCCGTATAGTCCGTTTATCGGCCCCGTAACTGTATCTCTTTTTTTTGTCTTCCGCTATAATCTCCGAAAGAAGCGTTTGGTCAAACGCAGGAACATCTTCCTGCATTTTCCTGATAATCTCTGATACGTCAGCCCATCCATACTCATTGATCATCTGTTCATCATGCCGAAGCAGATAGGATAGCTTCCGGCTCATCTGTTCTTTCGTCATATTCTCCTTCTCCCTCCTGTTAATATTAGAAAATACTGATTACTTTTATTATACAGAATTTAAATCCGAAGTTTATTTTTCTTTGACCGTTCAAAAAGGTTACTGTTCACTGCGTGCCCAGTAACACGCTTCGCGGGACAAGGGTGTGTGAACAGTAACCAAAAAAGGACCACACCGCATCTGTCTGCAGTATGATCCTTCCTCTCTGTTAAAATGCCTTCTGTATCTGTTCTGTCAATGCATCCACATCCGCTGCTTTCACCAGGAAACGCTCCCTGCCGTTTATGGAAACACTGTCATAGGTATCGTCATAAGGATAATATACCAGCTCTACCTCAGGGGCATCGTCCGTGTTTCTCTTATAGACAACGCGCAGTTTCTCCTCCCTGTCACCTTCCGGAAGGCTGCCTTCCTCTATCTCAGAATCCAGCATTACATTTAAAAGCGCCTGGTAGACAGCGGTGAAATCCTCTTTTTCCGCCTTCTTTCCATTCATTTTATACCGGTCCTCATCCGGCTCCATGGTGTATGTCTTCCCACCGGATTGGATCTCCACGCTCTTAACCGTATCAATGTTGATAAGAGCAGGGATTTTCAGAATATAGTCAAAGGGATTCAGCCCGTAAACAGCGTCCAGCAAAGCGGAGGGAATTTTGTACACAGCATCCTCATATCCCTTGACTGCCACGTAACGGCTGCCCTGCCCGTCGGCGCTGCCGATCAAAAGAGTTGCCGTACTGTCCGCATACTTTGTCTGTTTTGCGGTATCCGCATCCTGGGTGTTTACAAAATCAATGGTCATTGTGGTGGTGGTGTCCGCCACTCCTGTATCAACACCGTCCTCCACTGCCGCCGGAGTGGTGAGATCCATTTCTTTCAGCATATCAAACAGCGTATACATGGTCTCTGTATTGACTGTAACGATCTCATCATAGGGGTTTAAGATCTCCCAATAATCAAAATCCATCTTGTAGTCAGCAGGCTCTTTGGACAGGTCGAAGATCTCGCTGCCGTCCTCTGTCAGCACAAGCCTGCGGACACCGTCCGGGATGAACTGAGGATGTTCCGTCACTGCTGCTGTCGGTTTATCTTCCGCCGGTTCTGCTTCACTTTTTCCCTTTTCCGTCTCTGCTTTTTCCATCTTTTCTTGGGATTCGGCCTCCGCTTTCGTCTCCTGGCCGCAGCCGGAGAGCCCCCCGGCCGTCAGGGACGTGACAATACCCAAAAGCATCAGTTTCCGTAAAATTTTCCTCATATTCATCTCTCCTGTCTTATAAGATCACATCCAGCTCCACCGGTTTTGCACCTGTCAGCTTCTCACTTCTGCTATCCGGCTGGGAGGTTCCTGCAAACAGTTTGAAATGTCTGCTGTCAATATGGCGCTCACCTGCCTCGTCCACCACACACATTGCTGCGTTTGAGACTGTCATAGTTATGGTTTTACTCTCCCCTGCTTCCAGGAAGACACGTTTGAATGCACACAGGCTGTAGTTACGCACTGCCAGAGATGATTCCATGTCCTTGATGTAGATTTCTACCACATCCTCTGTGGCTGCGCTGCCCTCATTTTTGACTGTGACCTTCACTTCCAAATCTGACTGGGCATCTGCTTTGCCTGTAAGCTCTGCATCTGTGACCTTCACGTCACCGTATGTCAGTCCGTAGCCGAAGGGATAGAGTGCCTCTTTTTCCATATAACGGTATGTACGGTTCTTCATGCTGTAATCTGTAAACGCAGGCATTCCCTCCAAATCCCTGTAGAATGTGATGGGAAGCTTTCCTGAAGGTGAAACCTTTCCGAACAGCAGGTCTGCCACTGCTTTTCCTCCCCTTGCTCCCGGATACCATGCGAGCAGGATTCCATTGCAGTTTTCATCTGCATAGTTCATGTCAATGGCACTGCCTGCCATGAGGACCACAACGGTGGGTTTGCCCACAGCAGCTACCTTCTCAATGAGCTCTTCCTGTGCTTTTGGCAGATGAAGGTCGTGTTTATCACCGGATGCGTCACTATTTCCCGTATCTCCCTCTTCGCCTTCCAGCGTCTCGTCAAGGCCCACGCAGAGAACTACCACATCGCTGTGCTCTGCCGTGATGACAGCTTCGGAGATTCTGTCCTGGTTCCAGGCCAGACTTTCCACTTTATCTTTATACAGATGGCAGCCCTCGGAATAGAGCACACGCACATCCTCTCCCACCTCATCCTGGATGCCTTCCAGAACCGTAATATATCTGGAAGAGGTTCCGTGGTAGTTTCCGATCAGGGCAGCACGGCTGTCTGCGTTGGGTCCGATGACACCGATGGTCTTCAATTTGGATTTGTCAAGCGGCAGAACACCGTCGTTCTTTAAAAGGACACAGCCTTTTCTGGCCATATCCAGGGCTTTCTCCACATGCTCCCTGCACTCAACCACTTCGTATGGAATGCTGTCGTACTCGCTTCCGTCAAAAAGGCCCAGCAGGAAACGGGTGGTGAACAGCCTCTCAGCCGCCAGTGTAATGTCTTCCTCTGTGATCAGGCCGTCCTCAATGGCTCCCAGCAGGTGCAGATAAGTATTGCCGCAGTTTACGTCACATCCCTTTTTCAGGGCAAGGGCAGCGGACTCCCTGGCATTTTTCGTAACCCTGTGGTTTTCATGGAAATCCTTGATTGCCCAGCAGTCAGAGGTAAAATGCCCTTCAAAGTTCCATTTTCCTCTGAGGACCTCCTCCATCAGATAGGTATGGCCGCAGCATGGCTCTCCGTTTGTTCTGTTGTAGGCACCCATGACGGATTCCACATCAGCCTCTGTGACCAAAGCCTCAAAAGCCGGCAGATATGTCTCCCACATATCCTTCATGGTCACCTCAGCGTCGAACTCGTGACGGATAGATTCCGGGCCGCTGTGCACAGCATAGTGTTTGGCGCAGGCCGCTGCTTTCATCACTTCCCCGTCACCCTGTATGCCCTCCACGAATTTCACACCGAGTCTGGAGGTCAGATACGGGTCCTCACCGTAAGTCTCATGGCCTCTTCCCCAGCGGGGGTCACGGAAAATATTCACATTGGGAGACCAGAAAGTCAGTCCTTTGTAAATATCCCTGTCTCCATGTTTGGAATACTCATTGTACTTTGCGCGGCCTTCTGTGGCTATGATATCGCCCACCTTTTTCATTTCCTCATCGTCGAAAGCCGCAGCCATACCGATAGCCTGGGGGAACATGGTAGCCACACCGGCCCTTGCCACGCCGTGCAGGGCTTCATTCCAGTAATTATAAGTCGGCACATCCAGGCGTTCTACCGGAGATGCATCGTATTTTAACTGGGATGCCTTTTCCATCAGTGTCATTTTGGATACCAGCTCTTTTGCTTTTTCTCTGGCTGCCGCCCTCTCTTTTTTGTGGTCTCTCATCCGTTTTTCTCCTTTTATTTTCTATTTTCCGGAACTGTTTTCACAGTTTCCCGTTTTCTGCTTTTATCTTACACCATACCTGCCTGATGCGCATGTATTTCCTTGCTGTTTCCTCCTCAATTTTTGCGTTTTTACCTGCGGATCCACAGCAAAAAGGTATGGTACTTATACCTTTAAGCATAGTGTACCATACCTGCATTCCAACCGTAATAAAAAAAAGTTACTTCCTTCTATAAAATTCTTCCTTTTGTAAATGTCACGCTGCGATTCCGCTTTCTGCTGTCCCGCGGGGTGTGCCATGCAATTACAGGGAAATCCCGTGACAGCCGCATGCCGGAATGCTGTTTATACGGAATGCTGTATCTCCTCCCTGTATTTTGTGGGGGATTTCCCTGTATGTTTCTTAAATGCCAGCGAGAAATAATTGGTGTCCCGATATCCCACCATCATGGCGATCTTACCGGTCTTCATGCTGGTGGTCTCCAGCAGGGATTTCGCCTTCTCAATGCGCTTTCTCACAATGTACTCGTTGCACCCTTCCTTTGTCACGCGCTTGAAAAGCCTGGAAAAGTAGTTTGGCGTAATGTACAGGCTTGCCGCAATATTGGATACAGACAGCTCCTCCGTCAGATGTTCGTCGATGTAATGCTTCGCCTTTGTAATGATCTCGTGGACATTCTCCTCCTCGCTGCCCAAAAGCTGAGAGATAAACATGCGTGTTACATCACACGCTTCCTCCCTGTCCGCACAGATCAGACTTTTGGAAAGGGAATCAAGACGTCCGGACTCCACCTCCCCGGAATCTCCCAGATAGGAAAAATAGAGAGCTGAAGCGATCTCAAAGCAGTTTCTGCGCACCATGGCCGGGGACAGATTATAGGACTGCGTAGCTTTTGAAAATGTATTGAACGCCTTCATGACATAGTCTGTATTCCCCACATTGGCACACATGATGCCCTTTAACTCCGCATAGATGTCGCGGAAAATATCCGCCTTGTTCTGGGCACCAAAGGTCTGTACAATATCGCGTATTCCCTCTTTTTCATTGTCCAGCAGGTAACGGGCATCATTGTAGGAGATAAACAGATTGGAAAATCCGTGCACGGTACTTCCCACCACCATCTTGGGCTTTGCGTCAAATTCATCTTTCAGAATATCAGACAGCTCCTCAATGGCATCCAGCACCACATCCCCGGTCTCTGCCTCGAACCAGGTAATGGCAATGGTTCCGTCATCATCGGAGAAGGTGATCCCCCTCTCCTGGGCGTCCACCATGCTCATACACACATTCTTCACGGACATGGCCTGAAAATTCTCCTCTGTGGGCTGCTGGTTCATGTACAGGGTGGGCACGATCAGCATGAGCTTTAAGTCACGCTCTATATCAAAGTGGTAATACTCCTTCAGATTGCTCAAAAGCTGTCCCTTGTCCTCCCGCTTGTGCACCAGATTTCTCATATAATGCTCCAGCTCTGTCTGTTCCGCGGTTCCCTGGGTCCTCTGGAGAAGCCTCAGATTCTTTTCCTCCGCTTTCAGCTCCTCCAGGTAATTCACCTGCTTGCTCACAGCCCGGGCAAGCTCCTCCTCCTCGATGGGCTTCAGAAAAAAGTCCTGCACCTGCAGACGGAGGCTCTGCCTTGCATACTCAAAATTATCGTATCCGGTCAGCACAATGACTCTGAGTTCCGGCACAATCTTCCGGGCCGCCTCAATGAGTTCAAGGCCTGTCATCTCTGTCATCTGAATATCAGAGATCATGATCTCCGGCTTTTTCTCCCGGATGATCCCAAGCGCCTCCCTGCCTGAAGCCGCGTCGTAAACTTCACTGATTCCAAGACTCTCCCAGGGCAGAACTTTTTTCATGCCCAGGCGGATCATTTTCTCGTCATCTACAATCAATATTTTATACATGAATCATCTCTCCCCGTATGATACCGTCTTCCACTTGTGTCACGTAAGGCAGGCGTATCTCCACGGTTACGCCGCCTGATTCATTTCTCAGGTAATAAAGCCCGAACTCCTCACCGTAGAGAAGCTCTATTCTCTTATTTACATTCCTCACACCGTAGCCAAAAGAATCGTCGTACTCTGAGAGATGCTGGTTCATCTCATCAATCTGCTGCTGGCTCATACCGGTTCCCGTATCTGCCAGAGTGATCAGAACATCACTGCTGCGCTTTCTCACCTTCAGGAACAGACTTCCCGTCTTACCCTCCTTCACCTTGATTCCGTGGTAGATGGAATTCTCCACCAAGGGCTGCAGGGTCAGCTTCGGAATCATTACATCTGATGCTGCCTCCTCCACGTCAAACTCACTTCCGATAATGTCATCGTACCGCATATTCTGGATGATCAGATAATTCCGCACATGTTCCAGCTCCATTTTCAGCGGAATCACATCATGGCCGCCGCTGAGGCAGATGCGGTAATACTTGGCCAGTGCCTTCACAAGCGTGGATATCTCCCCGTTGCCGTCCACCATGGCCTGCCAGTGGATACACTCCAGGGTATTATACAGAAAATGGGGCTGTATCTGGGACTGCAGGGCATTGAAACGGATCTGCTCAATCTGATGCTGTTCCATTTTCACCTGCTCCATGAGCACCAGGATCTCCTCCATCATGGAGTTGAAACCGACTGCCAGTTTTGTGAAATCCTCTCCCATGTGTTCCACGTTGATGCGGGTTTTCAGGGAACCTGAAGCCACATCATCCATCTTCCGCACCACCTTGTCCAGAGGGCGGTAGACTTTGCTGATGATGCGCTTGACCACCAGAAGGCTGATGGTGAGCAGAAACAGCAGGATAAATGCCATGAGGAAGATCGTCCGGATGCTGGATTTGTAAAGCTCCATCATAGGCACACTGCTCACCACATAGAACCGCCAGTCAGAAACCTTCTGGTAAATGTACAGCCTGCCGCCCATGCTGAAGGTGCCTGATTTTTCTTTCATCTTGGGAATAAAGTCCACATTGGTTCCGATCTTATCCTTATCCCTGGCAGAAATCATCATGCCGTCTGTGTCAACTACCATGGATTCCAGCTTATTGGAGCTGTCGTATTCCAGGATCTGCAGCAGGCTCGGGTCCGTAAAGTTCATGCAGAGAAGCCCCAGTTCCCCCAGTACACGGTTGGTGTCGTAGATGGGGAAATAGATGTTCAGGGTGTATTTGCTGCCGTTGAAATACGCATTGTTAAAACACATCTTAATGGAGCTGTCCTGCACGGTCTTGCACTGCTGGGCATCAAAAGTATATACCTGGGAGAACTGTGCGGCTGAGATGGCGATCTGCCCCTTGTATATGTAGTCATCCGGGGATTTTCCCACAACAGCGATGAAATTCATATCCGAATGCATGTTGGATATGCTTGCCAGAATGTTGAAGGCACTGCTCTTCAGCCCGCCTGCCTCTTTGTTATAATTGACTGCCTTCAGGTACTGTTGTATGGAAGTATCCATGACCGTAGCAATGGCAAGGGTTTTGTAATTGTCCAGGGAGCTTTTAAAGTTTTCCGCAGTTGTGCTGTTCTGTGCCTGCAGAAGCTCTATGGACTGCTGCTTCATGGATGTGACAGAGGATATGGTGGATACCACCAGCACAATAAGGGTGGTGGCTATAATGGACACTGTCACAAGGAGCTGCATTTTTTTGTCAAACTTCCATCGGCTTACTTTCTCCATCCACTTTCTCATAAATGTTCCCGCCCTTCTTCTGTTTTCTGCTCTCTATCATACCATGCCATGCAGCAGTGCGGCAATTTTTATCAGTTGGAAAAAGCTGCCGCCTGGATATAAATCCGGCAGCAGCTCTAAAATCACAGTAACCCCGTTACTGTTCAGACAAGCTGTACGGTGACGCAAACTCAGCCTTTTACGGCTCCGGCTGTCATACCTTTTACCAGTTTATCCTGGAAGATAATGAACATAATGATCATGGGAAGAAGTGTCAGCGTCAGGACTGCCATGATCATGGGCGTATTCATGGAATACTGGCCCTGGAATTCCCAGATTGCCAGAGGCAGGGTACGGTTTGCGGATGACTGTGTCAGTGTGTAGGCAAAGGAGAACTCATTCCACATATTTACACCGTTGTAGATCGCCAGTGTGGCCAGGCCGGGTTTTGCCAGAGGAAGGATCATGGAGAAAAACATCTGAATCTTGCCGCAGCCATCTATCTCGGCAGACTCTTCAATCTCCCGCGGAATCTCTTTCATGAAGCTGGTCAGAATGAACACGGAAATCGGTACCGCAAAGGCAATATAAGGACCAATCAATGCCCAGATACTGTCATACAGACCTGTGCTTTTTGCCATCTTGAACACCGGGATCAAGGTGATATGAACCGGTATGGACATACATGCCACGATCAGCGCATAGATGGGGTTCGCCAGTTTAAACTTAAATCTTGCCAGCGGATAAGACGCGCAGGCAGCGATAAACAGCAGAAGTATCAGGGAGATGCCAAGAACGATCACACTGTTCTTGAAGTAAGTGCCGAATCCGCCTTTTAACACTTCTGTGTAGTTGTTCCAGTTCAGACTGTCCGGAAGCTGGAACACGCCTTTTGTCAGCATCTCAAACTTCTCTTTAAAGGAGTTCAGAACCATAAATACGAAAGGCATAAAGGATACTACCAGCCAGAAGATTGCCAGGATAAAGGCAACGGTCCAGGCTGTGATGCTTTTTGCTTTACTCTTCTTATAATTATCCATTATTTCAGTCCTCCTTCTTTCCATTTAACAGCTTCATGGTGATCAGGGATACCATACTGATGAGGATAAACATACCGCCGGCCACTGCAGAACCATATCCCATGTTGAATGTCTTAAAGGACTGTTTGTACATGTAGGTTGCCATCAATTCCGTAGATGTTCCGGGACCGCCGCCGGTCATAACATAGATCAAGTCAAAGTATTTCAGAGAACCAACCATGGAGAGGATTGCCGCGCTTTTCATGGAAGGAACCAGAAGGGGAAGTGCTATTCTCCAGAAATACTGGCCTCTGGTGGCACCGTCTATCCTCGCCGCTTCAAATACATCGTAAGGAATATTGGTAAATGCCGCCATGAAGTACACCATGTAGAACGGGGTGAACTGCCAGCAGATAACCATGATAACCGTCAATAGGGCAGTTTTCGGATTACCCAGAAGGTCGATGTTGCCGCCTCCGAACCAGCCTGAGATGGTGCTGACCAGGCCGCCGTTTGTTGCCAGCGCATATGTAAAAAGGAAGCCAATCGCAACAGATGACATCAGCAGGGGAATAAACCAGACCACCTTAAAAGGTGTCAGTTTCTTTCCTCCGAAATCCAGGAATGTTGCCAGTGCAAGACCGATGGGAATCTGAATACAGATAGACAGAATCATAATGAGAACATTGTTCTTAAACGCGATCCAAAAATTGGTGTCAGCAATCAGTTTTTTCCAGTTGCCGATTCCGATAAATTTCTTAGCTGCGGAAATTCCGTTCCACTGATAGCCGCTTGTGATAAATGTATCCACAATGGGATAGAAAATAAATATCACCATTAAAACAGTGACCGGTGCCAGGAAAAGCGCCGCAACTTTCCGTGTGTTCCTCTGCCTCATCTGGGCAAGAGAAATACCATTTTCCTTCATAATAGAAGCCCTCCTTTTTGTTTCTGAATCCTTTCTTTTCTTATTATATATACTAACAAACAGACTTCTGAAAGGACATAGAACAATCTACGCATTATCTATAAATATTTGTCTTTTAAAGCGCAGAAAAATATAGAAAAAAACGCCCTGTCCCAGGGGACAGAGCGTATTTTCATCTGTGATCCTTACTCGGCCTTTGTGCTTAAATAGTCATCCATTGCTGCCTGCATGGAATCCTGTGCCTCCTGAGGAGTCATGGTCAGACCGAACACTTCCTGTAATCCGTCAAGGTGAGCAGTTGCAACTGCCGGCGGCAGATACTGGTCATACCAAAGCTGGATTTCCGGAGCACTGTTGGCGGTCTCCACGATCTTCTTGGCAACCGGGTCTGTGATCTTCTCTTCGATTCCCTTGACTGGCGGAATCTTGCCTTTTTCAATCTCAAAATCTATAACTTCATCAGAGAGATGTGCCTCTGCACACTCAAACGCTGCTGCCAGCTTGTCGCCTTCACAGTTGAATGTGATGAACTGGTCACCTACGGTACCGATCTGGATAGAAGCATCTGCGTCAGAACCTTCGATAGCCGGGAATGGGAACCAGTCTATCTTCTGATAAAATTCTTCACTGTCAGAGGAGAAAGTACCTGTATACCAGGATCCACACAGAAGCATACCTGCTGACTCCTGATACATGAGCTGTTTTGCCTGTCCGTCATCCTCACTCAGAGAGTTTACACCCTCCGGGAAGTAACCTGCATTCACCCATTCCTGGATTTTTTCACCGGCTTTGATGAAGCAGTCATCTGTAAATTTGCCTTCGCCTGCAACTGCTTTCTGGAATGGCTCCAGTCCGCCGTAGCGTGCCGCAAGGCTCATGAAATACATGGAACCTGTCCATTTGGAACCGTTTGCCAGGGCAAATGGTGTAATGCCGTTGTCCTTTAATGTCTTACAGATATTCTCCAGATCCGCAAGTGTCTTCGGCTCTGAGAGACCGTATTTCTCAAACATTTCCTTGTTGTAGAATATACCTGCAAGAGAAACGTTCTGATAAGGAACCGCATATACATGGTCGTTGTATGTAGCCTGTGCAACGGCTGCATCCATAAGTTTGTCCTTGATCTCAGACGCATTGAACAGATCATCAATGGGCTGGCCGAATCCGGAATCTATGTACTCGTACATAGGACCGCCGGACCAGTTGGAATACATATCCGGGCATTCGCCTGAACTCATGGCAACTACCAGTTTCTCTTTGTACGTATCATTCTGTGTAGGCACAACCGTAACGGTATAGCCTGATTCTGTCTCGGAATTGAATTTGTCAACAGCCTTTGCAATAACATCCTTGTCCGGGCTTTCTGTACCGATGTTCCAGTAAACAATTTCCTTGCTTCCATCATCACCGGCTTCTTTTTTTGCTGATTTGTCTTCTCCTGAGGTTTCACTTGAACTTGCGTTTCCGCTGTCACCGCCACATGCGGCCAGTGACGCTGCCATGAGAGCTGTCATGGAAAGAGCGACCAGTTTTGCCATCCTTTTTTTCATACTTTTCCTCCTGAAATTATATACATGCTTTTACTTTATCCCTGATATCATATATTTTTTTCTGTCTGATAACCATAAAATAAAGTGTCCACATGATATAATTTTCTTACCTGGAGATAAAATGATCATTCTTCATTGTGGCTGCTGTTGTATTCATCCATTGCCTTCTGCAGTTCTTTATTTGCCTCCTCCGGTGTCATGGTAAGGCCAAATAATTCCTGGCAGGTATCTTTATGTGCCTCAGATACTACCGGCGGCAGATACTGATCGTACCAGAGCTGTACAGAGGACGCATTCGTTGCAGCTTCCAGAATCTGCTGGCTTACCGGATCAGTGATCATCTCTTTTGCTTTTTTAACAGGAGGAATCTTGCCGTTTTCTACCATGAAATCCAGCTCTTCATCATCGAAATAGTAGCTTGCCATCTCAAATGCAGCATCCAGCTTTTCGCCTGTACAATTGAAGGTCAGGAATCCGTCACCGATGGTTCCGATGATAATGGAAGCATCTGCGGAGGAACCGTCAACTGCCGGGAATGGGAACCAGCCTAATTTGTTGTAGAATTCTTCACTGTCCTGTTTGATCGTGCCTGTATACCAGGAGCCGATACAGGTCATGGCTGCCTTATCCTGGTACAGAAGCTGTTTGCCCTGTCCGTCATCCTCACTCAGAGAGTTCACGCCCTCCGGGAAATAGCCCTTTTTCACCCATTCCTGAATCTTTTCTCCGGCATAGACAAAGCTCTCATCCTCAAAAGTACCCTCCCCGGAAACTGCCTTCTGGAAAGGCTCCAGTCCGCCGTAACGGGTAGCCAGGTTCATGAAATACATGGAACCTGTCCATTTGGAGGCATTGGCAAGCGCAAACGGAGTGATGCCGTTCTCCACTAATGTATCGCAGACTTTCTCCAGATCGCTTATGGTCGTGGGAACTTCCAGATTATACTGTTCAAACATCTCTTTGTTATAGTAAATACCTGAGATTGCCACATTCAGCACGGGAAGGCCGTACACCTTGCCGTTGTAGGTACCCTGTTCCAGGGCCGCGTCCATGAGCACATCCTTCAGATTGTACTTATCAATATATTCGTCAAGAGGCTGGCCGAATCCTGCCTCCACGTATTCGATCATAGGACCTCCGGACCAGGTCTGATAGATATCCGGGCATTCCCCTGAGCTGACAGCAACCACCAGCTTCTCTTTGTAAGTATCATTCTGTGTGGGAACATAGCTTACCTGATAGCCGGTCTCTTTTCCCTTACCTTCATTATACTTGTCAATGGCATAATTCCAGATACTTTTGTCAGGGTCCTCTGTACCGTTGGCCCACATTACAATTTCCTTATCCCCGCCTTTGCTCTCATCTGCGGATGCTGTGCTCTCTTCTTTTTTGCTGTCATCACTTCCGCTGCTTTTGTCATCCCCGCCGCCGGAGCCGCACGCACCAAGGGAAGCCGCCATAAGCACAGACATAGAGATTGCCGCCAGTTTCATCATTCTTTTTTTCATATTCTTTCCTCCTTATGTTATTTAATATGAACTAAGATTATGGATTAATAGTAGCATTCTCTGTGGGAAATACCTATAAAAAAAAGTGTTCTCCTTCTATAATTTTCTTACTTCTTGTGCATTTTACCTATAAGACAACTGCAGAGAGCGCCTGATTCATACACTCTCCGCAATCTGTTATTTTGCCATATGTCTATTATAGAAACAAACCGTCAGTCCCCAAAAGAGAGGAATCTCCACGGCCAGCGCCGCAAGCATCGCATGGGGCACCCAAAAGGATCGTCCTCCCAGATGAAGGAATTTAAAATCAAACAGTTCGTACAGGAAGCAGTTTCCAAGCCCCAGCCCTCCTGTCGGCAGGATACAGCGAATCCAGCCGGCAAGATTCCCGCTGCCCACCTGTCCGATGATGACAGGCAGCAGACACAGCACCATGCCAAAAATCGCTGTCACAGTGACACTTCTGCATCGGGACGATATCATAAGTGTACACAGAACCGCAGCGGTTATGGTCAGAAACCCGGTACCCGCCCCGGCTAAAAGCAGGTGCCACAAATCCAGATCAGATAAGCTCACTGCCGAATAGAGCATCTGCATGGAACTTCCCATACACTCTTCCCCGAACAAAGCCCTTGTCAGAAGCAGAAAAATGCCGGAACCCGCTGCCACTATAACAGAGGCCAGAATCAGCATAACTGCTGTCCTGACAGCCGCCAGCCTGATTCTTCCATGCCTGGTACAGCGCTGAATATCATCCGCCTTTGTCTGGTAGTCAGAGGAAAAGACCGGAGCAGCCAGAAGCACGCAGATGAACTCCAGAAGAAGCAGATAAAGGACCAGATAATCGGTTGCGTCCTTATTATAGCCGGGATAATACTCATATGGCTGCTCCACTTTTGCAAAGTAAGCAGCCGCTTTATTCTGCGCATCCGGGTAGTCCTTCTGCTCCATTTTCATGAGGCTGTCCAGATGCTCTCTGCACTGTTCATAGATACGGCCGGCATCTTCAGGACCAAGCTTCATGAGGTCAGCCGCAGTACCTGTTCTGCTGTCCGCATACACTTCACGTAAAAGGTGGATATAAGGCTGAATAGGCAGAATCTTTTCATTATATACATTCAGAGGGAAATCCTCGCTGTTGGTCGGCCCGTATTCCGCGATGCATGCCTGATATGTCTCCAAAGCGGTCTGCACTTTATCCGGTGTCACCTCTCCGGCATAGGGCGCCTGTTTCTCATTTATGATCTCCATGGCCTTACTGCCGCTTATGGTGATCTGTTTACCGCTGTCATCCATGTAGGAATATTGTACAAATGTCCTGGGAATACAGGCCATGAGAACAGATAAAAACAGTGCTGCCCCCAGAAAAACCCAGGTAGATCTTGTTTTCAGGATTCTCTTAAATTCCAGTTTTAAAAGTCTCATTTAATCCGCCTCCTTATCAAACCGGCTCTCCGGGAACATCCAGAGATAAAGGTCTTCCAGTCTCGGCACAGCAGGTACAGAATCCTCGATCCCGGGTTTCTCGGCGAGATACCGCACAGAGATGCGGCCGTCCGCCTCATTTCTCAGGTTCACGATCTGCAGTCTGTTCTCATACTCAGCAAGCTGCCCGGCAGGAATCGTACCGCTCCAGACTTTCCCATTCACCAGGGTGACCAGCTCTTCCGTTGTCCCCACAGCCTGGATCTTACCGCCCTTCATCACCGCATTGCAGGTTGCAATGTACTCCACATCTGAGACAATATGGGTGGATATGAGCACGATCCTGTCGTGTGATGCAAACTCTGAGAGCAGATTACGGAATCTGACGCGCTCCCCCGGGTCAAGACCGCTGGTAGGCTCATCCAGAATCAGCACCTCCGGCTCATTGAGAAGGGCCTGGGCGATTCCCACCCTGCGCTTCATTCCGCCTGAGAGCTTCGCAATCTTTTTCTTTCTCACATCCGAAAGGGTCATTCTCTCCAGAAGTTCTTCTATCTTCTCCTTACTTCTCCTTTTCGGCAGGCCTTTCAGCACTGCCATATATTCCAGGTAATCCCGGACCGTAAATTCAGGATAAAATCCAAACTCCTGAGGCAGATATCCAAAGATATCCCTGTACTTCTCCCCCAGTACCTGGATAGAGATGCCGTCGTACAGAACCCTGCCTCCCGTAGGTTTCAGTGTTCCGCCCAGCATTCGCATAAGAGTGGTCTTGCCGGCACCGTTGGCTCCCAGAAGTCCCCAGACCCCCGGTGTCAGTTTCAGGCTCACATGGCTGACGGCTTCCTTGTCTTTAAATTTTTTTGATAAATCGTCTATTATAAGCTCCATTTTACTCCTCCTCACAACAGCACTTCTGCTGCCCCCATTCCCACAGCCAGACAGATTTTAAGTACATGCTGTACATCCACGTGCAGAGCTATGGTAATATAGATACTGCCCAGTAAAAAAAAGGGCACCAGCAGGTATAAGACTACGGCCCCCAGGCTCTGGCCCATTCCCAGTACAATGCCTGCAGTCAGCACAGCCAGCATCAGGATATCCCCGGCACTGATGATCACCAGCCGGGCAGTCAGCAGATGGATCGAGGAAAACCTGGACGCCTGCTCCAGCTCTGCCATTCCATAACGCAGAGACCTTGCAATTGCGGGCAGGGCCGGCAACAGAAGAAACACACTGCTGAAACATAAAAGCACGGGAAGGCGTCTGTTCCACAGGTAAGCAAAATCCCCATTGACAGTAATATAGAGTGTCAGATAGATAGCTGCCAGCACAGCGATCTGCGTTCCCCATATACTCCGGCCTGTAAATTTGATCTGATATAACACAAACTGCCAAAAGGAAATCCTTTTTTCTCTTACAGCGGTGCGGTATGTCTGCCTGGCTGCCAGAATCAGGTTCTCTCTTCCTCCCCTGACCGCATCCGGCACGGTATTCTCCGAAAAACACTTCCTGAGGCCGCTTTCTATCTCAGATTTCTTCATATGATGAAATCCCCCCTCTCTCCAAATCCTTTTTTATGGTTTTCAGTGCTGCCCGCAGCCTGGACTGGACTGTCCTCAGCGGCTGGTTCAAAATCTGCCCGATTTCCCTTAACGTCAGGTCATGGGCAAACCGCAGGTAGATGATCTCCCTTTGTTCTGCCGGAAGTTCCCTGACCAGCAGCATGAAGTCTGTCTCCGTCTCAGCCCTTTGAAATCCCCGCTCCAGGCATTCCAGAGTGTCCGGTATCTGCTCCTCCTGATGTTTCTTTCTCCACATGTCCACACACGTATTCGCTGCCACCTGGTATAAAAAAGCGCGGAATTTCCCCTTGTGTATATACCTGTCCAGATACCGCACGGTCTTCAGAAATGTCTCCTGCACGGCATCCTCCGCGGTCTGCCTGTCCGCTGTGTGGCAGATACAGTACCGCAGAATGTCTGTGTAATACAGGGATATCAGCTCATCCAGGGCGCTCATATCTCCATTTTCCAGTTTTTCTATCAGTTTGTCTTCACGCGTCAAGATACTCCTCCTACAGGGCGTCCCCTACTCTATATAACGTATCGGGATATGGAAAATGATTTCATATTTTTAATTATAACCAAAAAAACCGGTCTGCATGATTTCTCATACAGACCGGCATTACCCTTACAGTTATGATTCTTTTTTCTTTTTCGCAGCTGTGACTGCAGCGATCACTGCCACTGCTGCGCCGGCGCCGAGAAGCGGGAATACCATATTCGTATCATCGCCTGTCTTTGCTGATTTTGAAGTTGTGGTGGTTCCGGACTTCTTGTTCTTGGCCGGTGTCGGGGTTGGTGTGGTTCCTTTATTACCATCGCCATCCGTGCCATCATTTTTGTCGCCGCCCGGAGTCTTATTGTCATCTCCGTCTGGTTTTTTGTTGTCATCCCCGTTCGGATCCTTGTCGTCTCCGCCCGGATTAGGATTCTCACCCTTTGCTTCCACTGTGATAGCTGCTGAATGGGTCTCATTGTGACCGATGTCGCCGCTGTCACCTGCCAGTTCCTCAATATCCACCTGAATGTCCGCTGTATCGCCGGCTTTTACACCGTCTGCAAGCTGGAACGTCATATCGAGCAGGCTGCCATCCTCCGTAAGTGGTGATGATGAGGCAAAGGCCGCTACAATCTCGCCTTCCTCCCTGTTGCCTGTCAGACAGTCGTTGACTTCACACAGGGCCCCGGACAGCGCCCCTCCGGCGCTGTCCGCAGTGAGGGTAAGTTTAGATGCATCGTAATGGATACGGATCTTTCCATTGGTCACTTCCCGGCCGTCCGTGATCTCACAGGCCACCTGAACCTGACCGCCCTCCTGGGCCTTACCTGGGTTTAATGCTATTTCTGTTTCACCTGCGGCCCAGACAGGCATTGCCTGTACAAACAGAAGTGCACTCATACATAACATTGCAATTTTTCCGGTTCTCTTTTTCATATAGGTTACCTGCCTGTTCTCCTAGATTTTCCTCTGATATTTAAAATGTGGTGATCTTCTCTGCTGCCATCTGCAGGATCTTGGTTGCGTCAGTTGTGTTGGTCTGGTTGTCAACATTCACATCACCGATCAGGATCTGCTCCTCTGTCAGCTCTGTGAGACCTACACTGTATTTCAGCAGCAGTGCACTGTCGGCTGCATTCACAACGCCGTTCAGGTCCACATCACCCAGAAGCCTTACTTCTTCACATTCTTTCACAAGTGCAGCAATCGCTGCATTGATCTCATCCTGAACTGCATCCGGTTTGTCGTAAATTACCTTTGCGCTGTCAAGAGCTTCCTTCAGACCGTCAATGCTGGCTGCCAGATATCTGCCCGAATTATCCAGGATCTCCTGTGCTTTTGCCATAACAGATTCCAGTTCCGCCTTATTTCCCTTGAATGTAAGGCCTGTAATGGCTTCTGCCAGAGCTGCATAGGCGTCTCTTGCTTCCTGGCCTGTCAGTTCCGTGTTGGCTGCTGTCTCTTTGGCTGCACTTAGTACAGTCTTAAGGTTCTCCACGGACTCACTTGTGTACTTGTCGGCATCCTGAAGGATTGCTTCTGCCTGTGCAATGATCGCGTGCAGACGGGCAAAATCCTTATCTAACATCTGGGATACTGCAGTAAGCAGGTTTGTGGTTGCCTCATTGACAGCTTTCTGTCCTTCTTCTACTTCATCTTCGCCGTACACGGTATCATATACAGTCTTGGCTGCCTCTAATGCATCTTTGACTGCCTGCACACTGCCTTCCGTATAGCGTTCTTCTGTCACAGGATCTGCGAGGATTGCCTCTGCTCCCGCGATTGCCGCTTCCAGACCGTATTTCTGTACGCCCGGTTTCAGGTCAACAATGGCATTGATGAGTTTTGTAAACGCATCGTCTACCTGTCCCTGTGTTGTTTCAAGAGTTGTCAGAAGCGCGTTTGCTTCGTTCAGAGCCTCTTCCACGGCTGCCCAGCTCTCCGGTGAGAAGGACTGGCTTCCGTCTGCCAGTTTTTCAGCCATTGTGATGGCCAATTCCAGACTTGTAGTATCTACAGTCAGCTTAACCTGTACGGTAAATACTGCTGTCTTCTCAAGCTCACCTTCGGTATAGGTAACTGTGATCTCCTTTGGTCCGATCACACTGGAATCAAATCCGGTAATTGTGTAATCGTCTGTGCTCAGCTCTGTGGTGCTGCCGTCATTGTATACAGCAAATACCTGAATTCCTTCTGCGCTGAATTCTTCGCCTAACAGATATTCCTTCTTGGCATTCTCTGTATCGACTGTGATGCTTTCCAACTGGATCTTAACCAGAACATCTTTTGCATTGCCCAGGGCTACGATCGCATCGGTGATCTCCTTCTGGGATGTTGCATTTTCCATAACAGCTTCCGCTGCCGCGATTGCATCCTGGAATTTCTGATAGCTTTCCGGTGTATAACCGTCAGCCGTTATTTCCTTCATCTCATTGATGAGTGCTTCCAGACTGGAGGTCTCGATCTTCTTGAAGGTAACGTCCAGTGTATGGTCTTCGATCACATATTCAAGAGTTACTCTGTTGTTCTCGACTACTGCCGGTGCACCGTCAAGCATTACGGTATCTACAGTATAGCCTTTATCCGGTTTGATTACAAATGTTTTGTTCGTCTCGCTGTAAACAGATACGTCGCCTGTCTGGCTGACAGTTCCGTTTTCGCCGGCGGTTACTGTTACGGTGTGTGTCGGAACCTCATCACCGTAGTATACTTCTTTTACTGTAATATTGTGAGCGGTCCTTCTGGTCTGCAGTGTATACTGGCCCGGTTCTGTACTGTAAGGAACACCCTCTGCATGACCGAGTTCTGTTCCGTCATACCATAAGGTCAGGTCATATGCCCCTGCTGCCCTGCCGGCACTCGGCATAAACTTAAAGATAATCTCATGCTCTTCGTTAGCTGTCAGCTCATAGCCGTAAGTAAAGTTGCCCCAGCCTCCGTCTGCCGTCTTATCGTAGAACCAGTTTCCGCCGCCTGCATCATATCCGAACATGATTCCGTTACCAACGGTAAACAGTGTCTGATCTTCCACGCTGTCTGTGCTGAAGCGGATGCGGAAAACACCCTGGCTGATTGCTGCAGCGTTCATGTCCTTAGCGATTCCGCCTGCATTTACAGATAATAACAGGCCGTCCTGCGTAAGCTGTCCGGACGCATTGCTGAGATCAAAGTTCATCTCCTCTGCTGCTGCAAAATCTTCATAATAAGTGTTGTACTGGGCCACATTGACTGCCTCGGTGAAGGCCTTCATCGCTGCTTCCAGTTTTACATATGCGGCTTCGTATTCTGCCGCGTCTTTTCCTTCCGGAACTGCTTTTGCTTCGTCAACAGCAGCTTTGAAGGTATCGACTGCTTCCTGGGTGTATTCGCCCGGTTTCGGTCCTACCACTGCTGCATTCATCTGTGCTTCTGCATCCTGAATCAAAGCGCCTAAATCTTCATATGTAAAGTTATTCGGTACATAGGTGATCACTTTTTCCAGATTCGTCACATGTCCCTCTGCGTTGCTGAAGGATACATTGACAGTTACCGGTTTCCTTGTTGCTCCCTCTTCTGCCGTAAAGGTTACATTCATAAGTTCCGCAGTCTTCTTGAATGCATCCTGTTTCTTGATTCCATAGGTGAAACGCACGGTCTGTGTTCCGTCTTCATTATCTGTCACAGTCGGCTCTACAGTCTTCAGAAGTGCGTCTTCATTTGCTGCTGCGCTGTCTGTGTTCAAGGTGATCTGAGACGGGTCATAGGTATACTCCACAACTGTGTTTCTGTACTTGTTGTAGATATTCTCAAGACCTACATTTACCTGATAATTATGGTTTCCTTTATCCTCAGTATTGACAGTTGCTGCCGGGCTGCCTGTGATCTCCTCACCGTATACGCCCAGTTCTGTCATGGACATTCCCCATTCGTTTGCATTGTTAATAGAAACAATTGCTACGAACTGTGCCTCGGCTGGCTCGAATTTAACCAGGTTAAGTCCCGGATATGCACTGTTAACCGTTTTAACAGTATTCCATGTCTCTCCGTCTGCAGATACCTGCACTTCATAATCTGCAGCGTAGGCACCCGGTGTCCAGTCAACTGCTACAGTGTCTACCATGTATTTCTTATCCAGATCTACGGATATCCACTGGTTCTGTCCCATACCGCTGCTGTAACGTGTGGACTGGCTGCCGTCAACTGCGTATTTTGCTGCCATGGACTCTGCTTCCTGTCCGCTTGTATCTGTTGTCTTATTCAGTGCTAGATTCTCACCTGTGATCTCCTGATAAGGCTCAACAAGAACTGCATTGACAATCGCTTTGCCCTCTGTGGCTTTCAGTCCGATATCGATCAGACCGTCTTTTGCCTCTGCGGTAACTGTGATATCGTAAGCTTTGTTCTGTTCCGGAATGGCAAATCCTTCTTCCACTACAGAACCGTTTACACTCACATCAAATGTTCCCGGTGTAAAATCATCTGCGCTTGTGTCATTGAAGTACAGTTTCACTCTGTAAAGTCCCGGTGCAACTTTGAACTTATAGCCAAAGTCCTCACCTGCGCGTCCGCTCTTCAGCGCGGTTCCCAGGCCTGCATCCGGCACCGGTTTCTGTCCGCCGAGAGAACTGTTGATCTCCTCAGTGGCTGTATCACCGTTTGCGTACCATCCGCTTCCTGTAACTTCAAATTCCGCATCCTCGAACAGGCCGTCATGGTTGCCCATATTGGATGTGTCGGAATTACCGGCATCCAGTCTCATATTCACTTCTGACATAACAGCCATGTCTGCTGCAATACCATTCAGAATCGGATTGGTCATTGTTCCGGCTTCCTCACTGTATGCACTCTGCAGTTTTACAGTAATGACACCACCTGCCGGATATACAGAACCGATTTCAATCACATCTGTATCACCTGTTAAGGTATATCTCTCTTTTGCCACCTCACCGTTTACCAGAACGTCAAATGTACGTCCGGCAGCGTTTTCCATCTCAGAAACATAGAGTTTCAGATTGTGGGCAGCGTCTGATGCATAAATCTTGTACTCAATCGTGTCGGCAGTAACACCTGTTGCGTATACACCGCTGCCGCTTCCTGTCAGCTTGCTGTACTCACCAACATAGCCGGATAATTTCTTATTTTCATCATAAGCTTGGTCTGCGCTGAATCCGTCGATGACATCTCCGCCCACATTATAGGACTTGGAGTGCTCCTGAAGGACAAACTGCCAGTCAGTACCTGCTGTGCCAAGAGAAAGCGTTCCGTCATTATTGCAGACAAGGAATTTGTCTCCTGATTTGAGCTGATGAAGTCCGTTCTTCATATCAACGGCTGACCATACAGTTGTGTCTTTCTCTGACAGAACCGCGCTGTCGCCGTCGTCATTCAGGTACAGATAAGCATTGTTCTCTGTATCCCAGATTTTCACTTTGTATCCGTCGCCTGCATTCTCCATTACGAACTGGCTTCCGGATGCATTTACTTCCAGACTGTTTTCTCCGCTTGCAAGATATTCTCCGCATTCCGGATCGTATACTTTATAAGCCGCGTTGCTCTCCAGTGCAAATTCTGCACCTTTCACACCTGTCATCTCCATAATACCGATATCAGGTGCTCCGTCGTAAAGAGCATTGCCGAAGAAATCTGTCTTGGCATTTCTGTCTGAAGTGTAGTCCCAGAGTCCTTTATTTTCCGGACTGGATGCAGGAACGACATTGACATACACACCATTACCGATTGCTGCAGAACCTTCTTTCAGGGCGTAAGCCTTCAAAGATTCCCAGTTGGAGGTGGCTGTCATTCCGTCTTCACTGATCGTGGCACTCTCGCCGCCGCCCGGATTTTCAAAGAGCGGATCTGCCTGGATGGCATTGGGAATCTCACCCGGGTCATGGATGCCGCTGGCTTCATATACCAGGTTTCCTGCCTGTTTCAGGTAAGAGTTGTTCCAGCTCTCAGCCGTTGTCTCAGCGCTGCCCCATTTACTGGGAACTTCTGTATTGTAGTTATAGTAAATGTTGTTATACATACACCAGTTGTATGCATCACCTAATGCAGAACCGCCGCCGTTGCTGTGGTTGAATACCCAGTCCGCACCATCATAATAAAATACATTATTATAAATGTAGCTCTCTGAACTGGTATTTCCTGCCCCGTGGCGCCATGCAAGGCCGTCATTCTGGCTCACATTATAACGGATAATATCTGTATTGTTATTGCCCATCATAAGCATAAAGCCCATAGGTGTATCGTGGCTGTAGTTGTACTCAAAGGTAGTACCTGCACACCAGTAATCACTGTCGTAAGAGCAGCCATCCTGGTTATAAGCAGGACCGTCAAAGCTCTCATTATAGCGGAATAAGGTATCAAAAGAGTTCCATGCCCAGATACCTGCATTGGCGCCTTTCGCACGCATGGCCTGTCCGTTCACCACATTGTGCTCTACCAAAGCGCCCTGTGATTCGCAGACAAGGATACCGTCACCGCCGATATCGCTCAGATAGTTTCCTACAATATGAAGGCCTCTCTGTGCCTGGTCTTTATAACGGATATTGTCATGGCGCACACCATCATTGGCCCCATTATAATCCGCATCATTATTCGGGTCATAATTGTCAGTACCCGGTGTGTTGTTTCTGAAGTTGTCCAGGTCAGAAAGGCGGATTGCCTTGATTCCTGTACGGTCACACTGGTCAATTCTGTTGTTCTGGATGGTCACGCCGTTGAAGTAAGGATATACCCCTGCTTTTGAGCTGAAGATAACCTCAACGCCGATACCGCCGTCTACTTTGTTCACACCGCGGTTCTCATTTCCGTCCACATCATGTACATAACAGCCGTCGATGACAACTGTGTTGTATTCTCTGTCACCCTCCAGAGTTTTGTTAACCGTCTCTCTCTCGTCAATGGTAACATGGATACCGAGACGTCTCGGGATCACATCATCACTTCCGGAGTTCAGGTTGTTCTGGTCATTTGCTTCACTTGTCTCGTTAAATGCGTCGTCATTTGTAACTTCCAGACCAGTCACATAGGTATACTCCATGTTCTGAATCAGGACTGCTTCTTTGTAGCCTGCATATTCAGGTGTGCCGTCGTCATTTTTTTCACCGGTTCTTCTGAATCCTCCTGCGTTGATCACAGGCATGTTTCCCTCACCATATGTATCAATTACAATGGGTTTCTCCTCCGTTCCGGTGCCTTTCGGTGCAAGCTGCTGGTTGTCAAAAATGCTGCCTTTCTTCAGGCTGATGCCGTCTCCCGGCTGTAATTCAATGGTGTTCACCTTATCCAAGGTTTTGAACGGATTACTGATCGATCCATCCCCATTCTCATCACTGCCGTTCTCGCTGTCCACATGGTAGACCGTGCCGGATACTTCCGGGATACTCTCCGTGGCTGCTTCAGGTATACTTCCCTGGTTATCTGTGGCTGCCTGCACATAAACCGGGAAATTAACTGAAGTACAGACAAGAGCCGTCGCCAGAGTAACACCAAACGCCCTGTTCCATCGCTTCCATGATTTCATACATTGCTCTCCTTCCAAAAGAATATTTACGCAATGAGCTTCAACACGCTGCGCTGATCCGCTTCCGTCATTTTGACAGGTGTTGCATTGCCGTGTCTTCTATTATAGTCCACATATATACATAAATTTTTACGATTTCTACTTATTTTTCGTCATTTTCGACCATTTATATTTTATCGCAAACTAATAATACAAAAAAAATGACAGATAAAACAAACTAGGGGCATTTTCCCGGTAAAAAAGAGCTGTTCACACTTCCAGCTTTCTGTGTAAACAGCTCTCTTTTTATCTATCTGCTAAATGTTTTCTTACGGTCAGCGCAGTATATGCACAGTGATTGATCACCTTTGTTTTACGATTTTCCTTCCAGTGCGTCCTTCACAGCCTGTAACAGTGCCTGTTCATCCGGTATCTCTACTTTGGCCCCTTCCGCCATTTCTTTTAAATGCTCCTGATACTTGTTCTCTAACACAAGATTTTGGGCAGATGTCTTTACATTCTCATAATCCTCATTGTCAAAGTATTCCGGGTCTGCATCATAAACAGCCCTTGCCTCCTCATCGGATGCGGTAAGTACATCTTTATTGGTCAGCTCCCGTTTATTCTGAAGGGACAGATTTTCGTTGAAGTAATCATAGAACTGGTCCGCCGTGTACCGGGTCACTCCGAATACGGTTTCATTGTTCCCCTTTTTCTCTCCCCTGTCCTTGTTTTCTTTTTCCATTGCCTTCATCAGGGACGGATAATCAATCGCATCTGCAAGGCCGTTGTCCATGGCCTCTTTCTGCATGGTCTTAATTTCTTTAAGCTCCTCCACCACTGCATCAGCCAGGTATTCATATCCCGTCTTTCCATCGGCCTCTGTCTCCCAGGTAAATTCTGACACATCAATTCCGGCCTTCTCTGCTGTTTTTTCTCTCTGGTATAATTTGATCTTATTGACGATACATGCCACTTCTTCCCTGTAGACCGGCTGTCCGTCAACGGAAAATACTTCTTTCTCTGTTCTGCCCTTCATGAAGATCACAACTGCTGCTGCCAATATTACGGCTATAACTGCCAGAAGAATCCATATCCATTTCTTAGATGCTTTTTTGCTGTCTTTCTGCATTTTACCCATACTCTTTCTCCTGTGTTTTTACTAGCCAATCAACTGAAGACCTTCATTTTCTTCGGCGGCTTCCAGCAGAACGTTCCATATCCGCAGAAAATATTTCCCCGCCTGCTCTCTGTTCTTCACCTCTATCTCCATCTCTTCCTCATCTGTAAGACAGTCGTACAACGCGTCCAGATTGCCCCCATAATAATCCGGCAGCCGCAGTTTTTCTTTCAGATATGTATGTGCTGTCTCCTTCTCTTCCATACATAACGCGTCCAGGACTATCCTCATGGATTCTCCTCTCCATACAAAAGCTCAAAGGTTTCGTAGTGGTCCTCCGTGTAATACACAAGACCGTCATCGGAATAGACGATCCGCTTTGCCCCTCGATAGCCTCCATCGCTGTCAATGTCACATTCATAATACTGCCGTCCCTCTTTTTCCGGCAGGATTCCCTCATAGTTGCCGAATCTGTCTCCGCCGATGCTCTTGCCCGGGGCGGCTTCAGACAGGTTCCCCTTACTGCTGACCCATCCGGCGTTCTTGGCTTCCTTCTTGGTAATAAAATTATCCGGAAGATGGCCAAACCGGTGGATATAAGCCGCCACATCCTCTTTCGAGGTATAAGTTCCCGATTCCTCCAGCGCCGATGCCTCTGCATCCTGTTCCTCCTGCTGCACTGTCCGGGCAGAATCCTGTTCTGTCCGGCCTGCCGTGCCGTCCGCAGTTCCGGTGCATCCGGTGAGCAGGCAGAGCAGCAGTATCAGAATGCCGCCAATATATCTGAACTTGTGTTTCCAATTTTGAATCATATTTTTTGCCTCTCTTATAATTTCAGTATGTTCCTGATGCCGTGGGCAACCCCGCACGCCTCATTGGACAGGGTGATACAGTCTGCAGATTCCTTACATTTTACGGATGCATTCTCCATCGCGATCCCAATTCCCGCAAACGCCAGAAGTTCCGCATCGTTATCTCCATCCCCGAAAGCCGCAAGCTCCTCCCTGCACAGTCCGAGATAGTCCAGAAGAAAGGCTGCCCCTGTATGTTTCCCTGCATCTTTATAAGAAATTTCCAAAAGCTGTGCCACCGAAGAAGTGATATACACATCCCGGACCTCCGCGTTCAGAAGCTGCCACAGCCTGGTCTTCAGCTCCCGGTCCCCTGTTATGACGTCCATGCCGTCCAGTACAGAGGCATGGTCACAGATAAATGCCCGAATATCCTCCACCGGCCTTCTGGTTCCCTGGATATAAGGAATGGCCCGGACACTGGCGCCGAATTGCACAGGTCTTTCCACATAAGCCCTGGGTGCATAAGCCTCGCCATCCACAAATGCTTCATAGGTCACAGGAAAATTCCTTGTGAGCGTCAAAATGCGGCGCACTGACTCCTCTGTCATCTTATATTGTTTCAGGCATTTTCCTGTGTGGAGTTCATATACTGCGGCTCCGTTTGATGTAATGGCATACCGTATCCCTTCCATCTCCCTGATCGCCGCCGGCAGCGTGGAAAGGGCCCTTCCGCTGGCCACCACTACCTGCACGCCCTTTTCCATAACTTCCTCCAGGGCCTTTCTGTTTTCCTCCGGCAGATATCCGTCCCCGTCCAGGGTCGTCCTGTCCAGATCAAGGGCAATACATCTGATCTCCATCCGTACTCCTTCCCGCCGTTATTTCTCAGGCTTAGGATATTTCACCGCATTTTTCACCATCTTATCACGGATGATATCGTCAATGTCAAACGCATACATCTGGGCAAAACGCAAGGAAAAAATCAGGGTATCTGCCAGCTCCTCCCCTATGCGCTCCCTCTTCTTCTTATCTTTCATCATTTCTTTCATCTGGTCATTTGACTTGAAACGGAACAAATCCATCAGTTCATTGGCCTCTGTGGAAATACCGATGGACAAATCCTTAGGATTATGGGATTTGTTCCAATGCCTCTCCTCGCAAAAATCGAATACTCTGCTTTTTAAGTCCGCCACAGTTGTATCTTTATCCATGTTGTCTGTCTCCTCTCTTTCTCTTTATGATTAGTGTCAGTTCAGGGAATACTGTTTCATGATTCCCTTTCCGCTGTTCTTTGCATCATACAGGGCATAATCCGCTGCTTTTAAAAGTGTCTGGAACTCCTTCAGACCGCCGCCGTACCAGGCAAGACCTGAAGATATCTCCAGCATTCTGCTGCTCTTATCCGGAAATACCACAGGGTTCTGCTGCAGCCTGCTGTAAAATTCCTCCATATCATTGGCAATCTCCTGCTTTGTCTTATAGTGATGCAGAAAGAGGCAGAACTCATCCCCGGAACGCCTGGCCGCGATTCCCTTTTCTCCGTTGAACTCTGTCAAAAATCCTGCACAGACGCGCAGATATTCATCGCCCCAGTCATGTCCAAAATGGTCATTGATCCCCTTGAAGCTGTCAAGATCCATCATGACCATGGCACACTCACCAATGTCACGGCCCGTAAGGATATTCTCCACTTCTTTTCTGAAGGTATCCAGATTGCATAGCCCGGTAAGGGAGTCGTAGTCCCTCTCGTGCTCCAGCCGTTTCTTTTCCTGTACCTCTCCCGTCACATCTGAGATGATTCCAAAAGTGCTTCCGTTTTCCGTGGTGGTAAAGATACGGACCCACTTCTCGGGATTTTCCCTGATCTTAAAATCACTGCCTCTCTTGTCAAAAGCTGCCCTCAGAGTCTTCTCCAGCATGACCCGGAAGATATTCCTGTCCCGGCAGGCCCGGTTCATCTCCTCCTCTGTCCAGTCAAGCACAAGCCGGAAACGTTCTGTGGCCATTACCTTTTCGCTGTCCTCATTGAATTCAAACACACCTATGGGCAGGTCCAGCGTGTCAATGACCTTTGAGATCTTGACCGTGGCATCCAGAATTCCCTGCACCATTTTATTGATTCCCTGGCTGAGCTGCCTGAATTCCGGATTGCTGTCCACCTTCACCACAGTATCCAGATCACCGTCTGTAATATCATGCAGATCATCCATGATGGTATGTATCCCGTCCACGATCTGATGCTTCAGAAGACGGTTAATGACCAGAATGGTCACCAGATACACCAGAACCAGATAACAAAAAGTAAGGATCGTCTGCGTATTCCGTTCCTCATAAAGCTCCTTCTCATTTTCACCTGAAACCAGTATCAGGTTATCCTTCTCCAGGCTGACACAAAATATCTTTTTCCCCTCCTGATGGATAAATCCGCCGTCTCTGCAGTCTGCGATTTCTTCCTCCGTCAATCCCAGATTCTTCATACTGCTGCCGGCCATACTCTCATCAGAATGGGCCAGCACTTCACCACTCTCCTTATCTATGGCAAAAAGCACACCCCCTGCATCCACAGGAACTCTGGAGAATATGTAGTCGAGCTGGTTTCTCTTCTGGGCCTCCAGCATCCTGGTCGGCGCCATTCCCACCTGTACGATCCCCTTCTTATCCTGGCGCGCCACACCGATATACTGGAACACCTTCTGTTCGTAGCCGTTCGGTCTTATATCCTGCACCAGATAGGAACTCGGATCATCTAAAATACTGAGAAATTCTTCTGTCTGGTCCGTGGTATGGAAGTCCATGCCGAAATATTTCGGAATACTGCCTGCAAAGAGAATCCCGTTTTCATCGATCACATGAAGCTCATCCACATTGAGCAGCTCCGCGATCCGCTCCAGTTCCTGCTGGCTGTCCAGTACACTGGGATTCTGTTCTATAATATAGGCGAAAGCATAGGCTCTTGTCAAATAATCCTCACTGAGGCTCTCCTTCAGGTTCAGCAGCTCCACCTCATTATTGTCAATGGTCTGCGATATCTGTCCCAGTTTGAGCGTAGAGTTCTGTACCATCTGGCTCCTGGCATTTCGCCCCTGCAGCCCCCAGTTCAATACTAAAATAGCCAGAAGAGCCACAGCGACAACATAGCTGATGTACCTGGTAAAAATTTTCTGCACAAAATTTCCCCTTTCCTCAACTGTACGCCGCCCTCGGAAGCGGCCTCACGCTTTTTTAGCTATTATAGCATATAAACGCACAAACCGCATGCCATTTCTGACATGCGGTTAAAAACCATGCGAACGTTTCTCTATCGTTCCTGGGGATTGGTTCTGACTGCCCGCAAAAATATCCTGTTAAACAGGGCCAGCTCATCATACATGATACCGTGTCCGCTGTTTTCAAGGGTTACCAGACAGGAACAGGGGATTCCCTCCTTCTGGATACGGGCCAGGTCATTGGATACCACCACATCCTTTCCCCCGTGGATGATCCATGTGGGAACATGGACACAGGGAAGGTCACAGCGCCCATCCTCATCCCTGAGTGCCATTGCGCTTCTGACAGTACCTAATCCGGATGCCGAGAGAGCTATATCCCGAAACCATTGTTTCACCGGTTCTCTGTGAGGCGCAGCGAAGAGCTGTTCATAGCTGAAGTTACAGGCAAGCTGCGGTCTGTCCGTCTCAGCCAGACAGATCAAGCTATCCACATATTTCCTGGTAAGACCATAGGGATATCCCTCCCGCTGTGTCCAGGACGGTGCAGCCGCTGCCAGAAGAATCAGCTTCTCCACGCCATAGCCGCAGAACAGCCGCATATAGCGCAGCACAATGGCCCCTCCCATGGAAAATCCTGTGAGAATAAATTTTTTCAGTCCCATGGATTTTACCACATGGTAAATATCCGCTGCCATCTGGTCATACCCATAACCACAGGCCGGTGTGTCAGACTCGCCGAATCCTCTCAGATCAACTGCCACCACATGATACCCGCACCTTGTAAGCAGTTCGATCTGATATTCATAAATCTTGTGTGAAAGGGGCCATCCGTGAACCAGAAACACGGTTTTCGGACAGCCCTTGTTGCATTCATAGACAGCAATTCTGGTGCCGTCATTGGATCTTACATAGAACATAGAGAAATCTGCTTTTTTCTTTATTTATATGCACCGGACACGACCTCTGTTCCCCCGTCCAGCATTTCTTCCGCAATCCATACTTTTCTCAGATACAGACTGACGATTATACTGGCGATACCGGCTGCTGCGAAAATCGCCCATTCCTGTCCCCTGGCCTGTTCAAAGACCACACCGTATACGGCCTGGCCCAGAGGCTGAGAACAGGTAGCAATGGCCATGACCCAGGAGATCACCTTTCCGATCAAATGTCCCGGTGTTTTTATCTGGATGAAGGACATGGTCTGCACCGTGAACAGAGTCGCACACAGCATCATCAGAAATGCGCCTGCTGCCAATACCATATATTTACCCATATCCGGTACCGCGGAAGACAGGATTCCGCCCATAGGGAACATGAGCAGGGCCACCCCCAGAATGAGCTTCCAGGTATCCCCGATCTTGATCCTGCTGCCAAGGACACCGGCAGAAATTCCCCCTGCTATGCCGCCGAAGGCCATGATCCCCGACAGATATCCATACATCTGATTCGGGTCAGCCCCCCGAAATTCCAGCACCTGTGTACAGAGAACCGGAAGCCCGATGATCAGCAGGGACGAGATGAATAGGTTTACAAACGCAATAATGACCGTAACTTTGCCTATCACTTTCTGGCTCTTGGCAATAAAACGCACACTCTCCTTCAGGTCTCCGAAGATAATGCGGAATGCGCCCCTGTCTGTCTCCCTTTTCACAAAGGGGATTCTGATGAAGATCTCCATCACAGCGGAGAGGAAAAAACAGACCATGCTGATCGCAAGCACCACATGAATCCCCTTCATACTGTAGAAAATGCCGCCCAGCACAGGTCCCAGCAGACCGGCCAGGGAAGACACGGTATTGATCATGGCATTTGCCTGCACCAGCTTCTCCTCCGGCACCAGGAACGGCATACTTGCCTGTACAGACGGCTGATAGAGGCCGGATATACTGAACAGCAGAATCAGGGTCACAAGAATGAGAGCCACAAGGTTCACCTGCCGGGAAAGCAGAAGAAACAGGAGAATGATACCCGCCGTGGTAAAATCCAGAACCACCATTATGTTCCTCTTATTCACCCGGTCCGCGATCACACCGCCCAGCGGCGACATGATAAGCAGCGGCAGAAACGCCAGCGCTGACACCAGACCGTATAAAGCAGGGGACTGGGAAATATTCAGCAGATGGAGCGGCAGGGCAAATCTGACTACCGCATTGCCGAACAGAGAGATGATCTGCCCGATGACTACCAGTGTAAAATCTCTGGAAAACCCGTTTTTCTTCATTATTTATACCTCCATATTTTCTATTTTATTTGCAAGTCCCGTGTAACATCCGATGCCGCCTGCCAGAGTGATGACCATGATTCCCACCATGACCCACATCCCGCTTTCGGCCCCCAGCATAAAAAGGTTCGTCACAGGGCAGATTAAAATGACAGCAGCCACCACGGACGCCACCAGTGATTTCTTCCAGAATCCGACCCGCATGGAGATCTGCCCGATGGATGCTGCCATCACTCCCAGAACCGCGCCGGCTGCCAGCACTCTTCCCATTTCCGCCATACCAAAGGTCTCGGGAACGAAATGAAACAGATTGGCAGCGACTCCCACCACTAGGAAGGAGACCGTCTCACATAAGAAGGTCGCTGTGAAGACAAATCCCCACATAAGAATACATTTCGCCTTCAAAATAGCTTTTCTTTTCACCGGATAGGAGAACAGCAGAAGTGCGTTCTTTCCGGTATATTCTGTCACCACCACTCTGGCTGCCATGGCTCCGCCCATGACTGCAAAACAGGACATGATGAGACCGGAGACAGGAAGAAGCAGCCCTCTCCACGTGGCAAACAGCAGCGCGTCATCGCCGGTCACACTTCTCTCTTCTATCTTGGGAATCAGGGGAAAGGCAAAGGCCATGATCAGACAAAAGGCCGATATGCCCGCGGCTGCCAGAAGGTAGCCCTTAAAATCCGTTCTTTTTAATTCCAGTTTGATCAGCTTCATACCTGTTTCCTCCTCATAATGTCAATGACATACTTTTCAAAGTCTTCTCCGTACTGTGCTCTCATCATGGAGGGAGAGAACTCTTCCACGATTTTCCCCTGTGCCAGGATTCCCACTCTGTGTGCAAGCTGTTCCATCTCGCTTAAAATATGGCTGGATATCAGGATTGCAGTGCCTCTCTCTGCCAGGGCCAGCAGGATATCCCTCACCTCCTGTATCCCCACAGGGTCCAGGCCGTTAATGGGTTCATCCAGCAGCAGACAGTCCGGGTTATGGAGCATGGCCCTTGCAATCCCCAGCCTCTGCTTCATTCCCATGGAGAATTTCGCCACGGGCTTTCTGCCCGTCCGGGAAAGCCCTACCTGTTCCAGTGCGCCTGTGATATCCCTGTTCTGCCCCATATATGCCATATGGATCTCCAGATTCTCACGGGCTGACAAGTGTTCATAAAATATGGGTGTCTCGATCAGAGAACCTATTCTGCTCTGGATCTTTTCCCTGTGCTCCCAACTGTCCCTGCCGTCTATCCGGGCCTCTCCTTCATCCGGCTGCTGAAAGCCTCCGGTTATCTTCATCAGTGTGGTCTTGCCTGCTCCATTGACACCCAGAAGACCGTAAATCTCTCCTTTTTGCAGATTCAGGGAACAGCGCTCCAGCACACTCTGCCCCTGGAAGCTTTTTGACACTTCTCTGATTTCTATTACTGCGTACATTATCTTTCTCCTTTTTAATACCGACCGTAGGTATGTATAATGATAAAAAAATGGGCTGCCGGTTCAGACTATGCTGCCGGGCAGCCGAAAATCATTTATGGTCATTATAAATCTCTGTCAGTTCCTGCAGTTTCTCAACAGTTTCCTCTCCCACAATATCAAGCCCCATGGCATCCAGGATTTCCTTAAAACACAGGCATTTCCTGTATGTCTCTTCCGGTGTGGAATCCATTGTCATGGGATTCAGCCATACATTTCCAAGCAGAAGCAGGACTTCGCCCAACTCTTTCGGATACTTGGTATGGATAGTGCCGTCCTTTATCCCCTGCTCCATGATCGGAGTCAGATAAATAGGTGCCGTGATATCAATGGTTTCCCGCATTACCATGGCCAATAACTGCGGATTCTCTCCGAGACGCGGTGCAGAACGGAACATATCCTTCTGTTCCGGACGGTTGAGGGATTCATAGAAAAGTTTCCTGAGCTTTTCCTTCCCCGTGAGCGTCTCATCATCTCTTATCCGACTTAACAGAACCTCTGAATGCTCTGTCATACGGTCTGTCACAGCCGAGAGAATTTCCTCCTTTGACTTAAAGTGGTGGTAAATAGCGCCTTTGCTGAGTCCTCCCAGATTATCCACGATATCCTGGATAGATGTCCGCTCATATCCCTTCTCCACAAAAAGACGGCCTGCAGTCTCCAGGATCAGATTCACTGTCTCTTCCGGATATTTATTCCGTGCCATAATATACCTCCATATTTTCATTGGATTATCTTTACGTTAACATACCAACGGTATGTTTGTCAATAGCTTTTCCGGTTGCTTTTTTCCACATGAGGAGTAAAATAATGAAAGGGCCGTTTATCGGGCCTTACTTTCTTACTGAATATAAATGGAGTTATCTTATCATGAATACAGCAGAATCCAAAACCCTGATGACCTCAGGTCCCATATGGAAAAAAATCATACTGTTCGCTCTCCCGCTTTTTCTGGGGAATCTCTTTCAGCAGCTCTACAACACTGCAGACTCCCTGATCGTGGGAAATTTTCTGGACAGCAATGCACTGGCCGCGGTAAGCTCCTCGGGGAATCTCATTTTCCTCATGGTGGGCTTCTTCAACGGCATTGCCATGGGCGCCGGCGTGGTGATTGCCAGATATTACGGCGCCAGAAATATTGAAAGCCTTCAAAAAGCTATCCACACCACCATAGCCCTCGGCCTTGCCGCAAGCGCTGTGCTCACTCTTGCGGGAGTTGTGCTGGCCCCTCAGATCCTGATCTGGATGGGAACACCCGCGGATGTACTTCCCCAGTCCACCACATATTTCCGCATCTATTTTGCCGGTTCCCTGGGGTTTGTTATGTACAATGTGTTCGTGGGAATCCTGCAGTCTGTGGGAGACAGCAGGCACCCGCTGGTTTACCTGATCATCTCCTCTGTGGTAAATGTCGTGCTGGATTTATTTTTTATCCTTATCCTGCACATGGGGGTAGGCTCCGCTGCTCTTGCCACGATCATCTCCCAGTTTTTAAGCGCTGTGCTGTGTTTCGGAAAGCTCAGACGCTGCCCGGAGGACTATCGGGTTTACATAAATAAGATACGATTCGACAGAACCATGTTCAGCCGTATTATCAAAAACGGGCTTCCGGCCGGATTTCAAAATTCTATCATTGCCTTCGCCAACGTGATCGTCCAGACTAACATCAATGCCTTCGGGAAAATGGCAGTGGCCGGGTGCGGCGCTTACTCCAAGATTGAGGGGTTTGTCTTCCTGCCTATCAACTGCTTTACCCTGGCGCTGACCACATTTGTCAGCCAGAATCTCGGGGCAAAGGAATATGACAGGGCAAAAAAGGGGGCCAGGTTCGGCCTGCTATGCTCCATGCTGATCGCCGAGGCCATCGGGGTACTCATCTATACCTTTGCCCCGGTTCTCATTGCCGCCTTCAACAATGAAGCCCATGTGATCCGGTTCGGAACCGCCCAGGCGCGGACTGTCACTTTGTTTTACTTCCTTCTGGCGCTCTCCCACTGCATTGCGGCTATCCTGCGCGGTTCCGGACGGGCCTCTGTGCCTATGCTGGTCATGCTGGTGTTCTGGTGCATTGTGCGTGTGTCATACATATCTGTGATCGTTAAATACATACCGTCCATCAATGTGATCTTCTGGGCTTATCCTCTGACGTGGTTTTTAAGCTCCGTGGTATTTGTGCTGTATTATAAGAAAGCAGACTGGATACATGGGTTTGAGCGTGCTTAGTCTTGTCAAAAAATCAGCCGCATATCATTCCAGACTGCATTGCCATGGCAGGAATCCGCTCTGCCGTGGCAGACAAAGCCAAACTTTTCGTAATAATGGATCATATGGTCCTTACAGGTAAGGATCATTCCCTTTTTCCCCTCCTGCCGGGCAGACTGGATCAGGGCTTTCATGAGCATTTCCGCGATTCCCTGTCTTCTGTACTGAGGCAGAACATTCAGTCCGAATACGGTCTGGTAGGCTCCGTCTGGATTATGTAAACTTATATCGTGATACATTTCATCCGGCAGATGAGGTTCGTCTGTCACGCCTCCGTTTACAAATCCCACTGCTTTTCCCTCTGTTTCCGCTACAAAAAACTTCTCCGGAAATGCGTTCAGGCGCTCTTTTATGGCCTCCGCGCTGGCTGCTTCCGCTGCCGGAAAGCAGGCCGCCTCAATGAGAGCCAGGGTTTCTCCCTCCCCCGGCCGTGCGTTTCTTATGATTATCTGCATTTTATAGTCTCCCTTTCTCAATCTGTTGTTATGGTTCTTTTTTCATATACAGGGCGCAGCGCGTTGTGTTCCCTGAAGTATTCCTCAATGGCTGTGCGGATATTTCCCGTTACGGTCCGGGATGGTTTCCGCTGTTCGATGATCTCCCGGTCAAGCCCCAGAAAGCTGTCAATGTTATTGTAATGGAACAATTCCAGGCCCACTGCAAATACGTCCTGGTCCCGAATCTCCTCTCCGTTAAACACTGCATCCGCCAGCACCTGCCGGCCTGTGGAATAGACCATGCGGACGCCTTTGCTGAACTGGTAATATTCCGAATCACTGCCATCCACGCTGACACTTTTTTTCATAGCGTGGAGAATTCCCTTTTTCAGTTCTTTTCCCGTCAGTTCAATGCGTACCAGGGTCTCGTCATAGGGATACATGTTGAGCAGATCCCCTACGGTGATGATCGGCCCGATTTCCTCCGCACGCAGGCTTCCTGAGCCAAGCATGACAATATCCAGTTCGAACTGCATTTTCAATGCATCGCAGAACAGATTGCCTGCGCTTGTTGACTGATAGCGGCTGGGATGTGTCGCCTTTCTCACCATGCTGGTGAGGATCGCCCCGTATTTTTCATCTGTCACTCTCTTAAAATCATAGATGAGGTGTTCCAGTTCTTCATTTTTCTCACAGTGTGCGTCATCGATGGGGACTGTCTCCCAGGTATAGCTGTCCACAGAATTGGTATCTGTGTTCACCTCTATCTCGAAGCGGCCAATCTGGTCTGTTCCGATTCCGGCCTGTACAATGAGGATATTGTTCACCTCTGCCGGTTCATCCAAATAGGTGTGGCTGTGGCCGCCGATGATAACATCCACCCCCCATTTGGGGTCAAGCTGTTCGGCAAGCTTTAAATCCTCTGCAAATCCGATGTGTGTCAGAAGAATGGTAAAGTCAATGTCCACATTTTTATAGCTGTTGCAGATAATCCCCACTTCCCTGGCTGCGTCGGACAGATCCACGAAAGTCCCCAGAAGCATGTCTGATTTTGCCTTGCTCATGATATCTTCCGTCAAAAGTCCCATGACGAGGATCTTCATGCCGTCCACGTGAAGAATCCTGTGGGACTGAAACAGACGCATGCCTGTGGGTCTGATGTAGATATTGGCGTTTACAATGGGGAATTTGCAGCAGCGCTCCAAAAAGAGCAGATGTGCAATGCCGTAATCCAGTTCGTGGTTTCCCAGGGAGACAATATCAGGCCCCAGGACATTCATGATCTCTATGGTGGAGATTCCCTTGAATTCCGTATCTATAAGAGAGCCTCTGAACATGTCCCCTGCGATCATGTAAAGGGTATTGGGGGTATCTCTCCTGACCTGGTTTACATAACCCGAAAGCAGGGAGACACCTCCCACCAGCTCATTATCAATTTCTTCTGCCAGAAAATCGCCGTGCATGTCATTGGAATGCAGGAGCGTAAGATGTTTTAAATTCTTTTGTGCCATTCTTTTTCCTCTCAGTCTGCTTCTTTTACAGGAAGTCGAAAAGGTTTAACTGCTCTCCCCCATCGTTTTGCTTTCTTTTATCAGCGCTTTCCCTGAGCAGCGATTCCTCCGGCAGATCCTCCAGAAAGACAGAGGGATCACCGGACGTGGTGAGTATCAGTTCCTCTTTTGCTCTGGTCATTCCCACGTAGAAGAGCCGGCGTTCTTCCTCTATGTCCGTGATGAAAGTCTCCCCGATACCAGAGCTGTTTTCTTTCTTTGGATGGGATTCCCTCTCAAAGGGTATAGCGCCTTTTCTGACGCCATAGATGATCGTCACCGGAAATTCCAGGCCTTTTGAGCCGTGGAGTGTCATAAGTGTGACACAGTCGGCTGTATACTGCCTGCCGCCGCAGCGTTTCAGATCACTTTCCACGCCAAGACTGACGGCATCCATGAATTCCTGCATGGATTTATAGAATACGGCCATTCCGAGAAGCTTATTTACAGCTATATCATCTGTAAGATTCATATCTTCTATCCATTGTGCCAGGATTTTCTGAGGTTTTCCTTTTTTCAGGAATGGAATATATTTTTCCTGCATGGTTTCAAAAATACTGCCGCTTATCTGGTTGGGTTCCAGGTCCCACAGTAATTTCAGGCAAATATCTCTGTTCACTGTGTCTGTCTGATCTGTCAGACAGCGGAAAAAACAGAGACATCCCCGGACGGTCTTTTCCGCAAGAAAATCCTCGCGTCCGGCGATCACATATGGAATGCCTTCCCTCTGCAGACATTTTTCTAAAAGTTCAGCCTGGCGGTGTGTTCGGTACAAGACTGCAATATCGGCAAAGCTTCTTATCTTATGCTCTGTATGCGTTTTCTGCGTTTCCTGTGTTTGCTGCACATCCAGCATATCAATCCCGCCGATCAGGCGGTTGATCTCTTTGGCGGTAAAGACAGCCTCCCCCATCTCACTTCCGGCTGTAACGAGGCGGATAGGTGTGCTGTCCGGCCGGTTGGGATGGATAACCCTCTCCATGCCGGGATTTTGGGAAATAACCTTGACCGCGCCGGATATCACCTGAGGTGTTGAGCGGTAATTTTCGGTCAGGCGGATGATGCTCAGGTCTGTGAAATCATTTTTTAAATGTTCAAAACATTTGTCATCCGAGCCGCGGAAGCCGTAAATGGACTGGTCCGGGTCACCGATGACAAAAAGCTCTCTGCCCTGCTTTGTCCACTCCATGATCAGCCGGTACTGGATTGGGCTGATATCCTGAAATTCGTCCACGTGTAGATAACTGAAACACTGTGCCGGAATGGTTGGATCAGATTTTATGAGGTTCAGAGTTTCCGTAAGCAGGTCGTCAAAGTCAAGGATATGCAGGGATCTTAATATCTGACAATATTCAATGTACGCGGCATATTCGGATTCTGTTATGCCAAGGGCGATGAACGGTGTATGGTCTGACGGAGCTTTCTCTTCACTCCTGTCGTCTGAAAGGTCTGAGAACACATCACTGTTTGTTTTGATCCGGGATACTTTCTGGAGGAACTGTCTGGGCTTTATTCCCAGATTCCTGCTCTTTACTATATCTGCAGCGATATCCAGGGTTTCCGTCTCGTCGGCAAGGGTAAACTGCATACCTTGTTTTTTCAGCAGATCAAGGCAGATGGAGTGGAAGGTTCCTACCTGGATCAGCCTGGCTGATCTGCCTTTTCCCAGCTGCTGCTTCAGTCGCTCCTGCATCTCGGCGGCAGCTTTATTCGTGAACGTTACTGCGGTTATCTCCGAGGGCTTTACCTTTCTGGTTTCCAGAAGATAGAGGATACGGGATATGAGTGTCTTAGTCTTCCCGGTACCCGGACCTGCTATGACTGCCACTGCCCGGTCTATGGACTGGACGGCCTGCTGCTGCCTGGGGTTCAGAGCCTGCGGGGCAGGTAGAGGGGGAAGGGGGTTTTCCTGTACATCATCTGGCTGTCTATTTCTCTGTACAGTTCCTGTATTGCCTGATATTTTATTCGTATTCTGGATGCTGCCCGTGTTGTCAAAAAGGCTCAACTGTCCATCCAGGTTTTCTATTTCTGTCTGCTCAAATAATTTTATGGTGCCATACTCTCCGTCAAAACCGGGGACTCTCTCCACTTTTCCTTCCCGCAGCCTCTGGATTCCCTCAGTGATCAAATGCCCGGAAACGTTTCTGATTTCTTCCAGCGGCATTACCCGCAGTATTTCAAATTCAGGTCCCAGTTTCCGGAGCATTTCCTCATACTGTCTTACAACTTTTCTGCTTGCCGAGGAATAGCCCACAGAAGCGCCGATAACTTCCGGCAGCGGTACAAGGCTTTCAAAGGCTTTCGCATCGGCTCTTAGAAATCCTTCCGGGCGGTCAGCTAACTGTTCCACTCTGTGAGACACTCCGATCGTGAGTTTCCTTCCACAGACAGGGCATTTACCATTGTATTTCTCAGCCTCCGCCGGACTTAAACAGAGATGGCATTTTCTGTGTCCGTCAAAGTGATATTTTCCTTCTTCCGGGAAAAACTCTATGGTTCCTGCCAATCCGATTCCTTCCTGAATGGCATTTTTTAACCCCTCATAGGAAAGTTCTATGTCCAGCAGATTGGCCTCCCTGCCCAGCTTTGCAGGAGAATGCGCGTCGGAATTTGATATAAGCTGGTATTTATCAAGGGCAGATATTCTCCAGTTCATAGGCGGATCTGAGGAAAGTCCTGTCTCCATGGCCCGAATGTATGGTGATAAATCATCAAAGCATTCCTCCACTGTATCGAAACCGGAAAAAGCCCCGAATAAAGAAAAATGAGGTGTCCAGATATGCGCCGGCACATAGACGGCATTTGGACACAGCTCCAACAGTATTTCCAGCAGGTCCCTGCAGTCTAATCCCAATATGGGACGTCCGTCGGAATGGATATTGCCGATGCTTTCCAGCTTTTTGGATATAATTTCCGCCTCCTCCAGTCCCGGCAGGAGAATCAGACTGTGTACTTTACGGACTTTATCCTTTTTCTTATAAATGGAGCTGATTTCCCCTGTAATGACAAAACGCGGCTGCATAGCTGCGGCCGCTGTGGAATCCTGTATTCTGTATTCTTCCTTCAGCACATACAGCCCATCCTCCGCCGGTTCCAGCTTTTCCTGAAGTTCCTCCCTCCAGGCAGGATGTGTGAAGTCACCTGTGCCGACTATCTGAATCCCCTTTCTGCGCGCCCAGAGATCCAGATATTCCGGTGTGCAGTCCCTGCTGGTGGCGCGGGAATAGCGGGAATGGATGTGTAAATCTGCGATGTACATTTTTTTATCACCTTATCCTTTTTGATGTTGAAAAGTCATAACGATTATCATGTATCAATTAGTATAACATTTTATCAGTTGAATTTTCAACTTTCAATAATATCCTTTTCTTATTATTCATGGATGTAAAAAGGATGTTACTGTTCACTGCGTGCCCAGCAACACGCTTCGCGATGCACAGATATGGAGCATTCCGCTCCATATCGCGCTGGCTGCCTCGGGATTTTGCTTCGCATCGCGCAGCATCCCCTTGGGGAAAACACCTCCCGGAACATTGGCCGTGAACAGTAACAAAAAGATGACAGATACCCTATAGGTGTCCGCCATCCTTTTTTCAATGCACATACTCACATCCGGCTTTCAGGTTTGTCACTCACGTACCCGCAGCCACACACGCATTTCCCCCTCCCCCCTGTTATTCCACATACAGTACGGCACAGCCTTAACCCTGCATTTCTCCAATCGCTCCGTCACAGGCTGATATAATTTCCCTTCCCATCCCTTTTCACTAACACGCCAGGCATCCGCTAAAACAGCGGTAGTCCCTCCCAGTAAATCCTCCTGAAATACCGGTTCTATACTGCCGCCGGCATCCAGTACGACAGCTCCCAGATTTTTTCCGTTATCGGCTTCCTCCAGACAATACACCAAAGGTCCCCGTACGATTGCTGCCTTCCCTGCATCCGAAGCAACACGGGGATGGGCACACATCAGGACAGGTTTTAAAGGTATCTCAAAAATAAACTCTGCTTGGCTCTCCCAAACTGTTTTTTCAGTATACAGATATCCCTTCTCCCGTCTGACTGAAACTTCTTTTCCGCTCTTACTGATCATCTGCTCTACTTTTGTCCATCCAGGCTCGCGTACTGCCAGGGAAAACGGAATTCCTTCATGGTTTTCCACTGTTATTTTCACCTTGCCGTCATAGGGATAATCTGTCTGGACAGACACAGATATGGTGCCTTCCTTTAATTTTACTGAGCACTTTCCGGCGATAAAAAGATTGACAAACAGAGTATCCTCATTTTCAGAATAAATATAATTCCCAAGGCCGGTAAGTGTACGGGCAATATTCGGAGGGCAGCAGGCAACACCAAGCCACTTTCTCCGGGAGGGAAGTACATGATGAAGGGTTCTGTTTGCCTTTAACTGTTCCGGTACCACTTCCAGAGGATTCACGTAAAAAAATTCTGTCCCGTTTAACGACATACCGCCAAGAACTGTATTATAAAGCGCCCTCTCGGCGATATCCATGTATTTTCCGTCTCTCTCTACCTGGAACATTCTCAGTGAGAACATGGCAAGCGCTACAGAAGCACACGTCTCCGAATAGTTATAATTGTTAGGAAGGTCATAATCACAGGTAAAACATTCCCCGTCAGCCGCTGCCCCTACACTGCCGGTGATAAACATCTGCGCGCCGGTAATATTATCAAATAGTATTCTGCAGGCATCCAATAAAGACTCATCTCTGCATTCGTATCCCACATCAGCCATAGCTGAATACAAATATAAAGCCCTGACCGCATGTCCGTCCGCCTTCTTCTGCTTCCGTATCGGCTTATGCGCCTGTATATTATTATATCCCAGATGCTCAAACTCAGGAAAAATGTGGTGGAACCCGTCCATCTTCTGCTCTTCCTCAAAGTGGCTGGGACTCTGACTGCCCCTGATATCCAGGAAATACTTTGCCATATTCAGATACTTTTCATCTTTTGTCAGACGGTAAAGCTTAACAAGTGCCAGCTCGATCTCAGGATGCCCGGGACATCCGTGGATCTTTCCTTCATCCGGGCCAAAGGTATCACAGATACAGTCTGCCAGTCTGCATACGATCTTTAAAAAACTGTCCTTCCCCGTAGCCTGATAATATGCCGCTGCAGCCTCGATCATATGCCCGGCAGTATATAATTCATGTCCTTCCCTTAAATTGCTCCATCTTCCCAAAGGCTCCTGAATGGTATAATATGTGTCCAGATATCCGTCCTGCTGCTGGGCCCTTCCGATCAAATCTATAACTTCATCAGCCTCTTTTTCCAGTTCGCCGTTCTTCTCCCCTTCCAGGCTGTAGGCCAGGGCTTCCAGCCATTTTGCCACATCCGTATCCTGGAAAACCATTCCGTAATACTTTCCTGTACTCTCCTTTGCTGCAATTTTAAAGTTCTCAATACAGTGGCTTTTCGCCGCATCGTTTACCCTGTCATTCAATACTTCCCATTGATACGGCAGCATCTTCTCCCGCACCAGTTTAATATATCTGCTCCAAAATCTGTCCTCTATCTTCACATCTGACAGCTTTGGCGAATCTAATTTTCCCATCCGCATAAGCCTCCCTCTGCCTGTCCCCTGATTTTCTCATACTGCCCGGATCCCTCTCTGATAAAAAACGGTATCACTTCCAGAGGTGTAGGGTACATCAATGTCTGCCCGCCTTCATACACTTTCCCATTATAGTAATCGATCCATCTGTCTCCTTTTGGCAGATATACCTCTCTGGAAGTCATCCCCGGATACGTGACCGGTGCTGCCAGAAGATCCCTTCCCAACATAATTTCATCTTCAGTCTCCCAGCAGTTTTCATCTTCCGGATAGTTAAAGAACAGGGTTCTGAGCATGGGCAGTCCTGTTTCGGAGGCCTCGGCTGCTGTTTCCTCCACATAGGGACGCATTCTCTCCCGCAGCATCAACAGCTCTTTTAGAATCCCATAATTTTTCTCTCCGTAACTCCATACCTCATTTGGTCCGCAGGTATTAAAGTCGAACATCCCGCTGTCCACAACTTCCGGCAGGGTTCCTGAGGGGCGGCGATGACCGTGAAGCCGGCATATTGGACTGAACACGCCAAACTGGAACCATCTGACAAGAAGTTCACGGAATTCTTCACTCTCCGGATCTCCGCCCCAGAAACCGCCGATATCACTTGTCCACCATGCAATTCCGGCCATACCGGCATTTAACCCCGCCCGAATCTGCATACGGAAGGAACGGAAACTGGAATATATATCACCGGACCACAAAAGTGTCCCGAATTTCTGACTGCCTGCCCATGCACTTCGGGTAAGATTCATGGGGTCTTCAATCCCGTCTTTTTTCATTCCGTCATAGATGGCCTGACCGTAACAAAGCGGATATATGCCGCCGATTTCTCTGGCAGAGCCAGCCTGGTAACGGTAAATATCATAATCAAACTGCTGATATTCGGGTTCTGCCTCATCCAGCCAGAAAATGCGGATACCGTATTTCCCATAGTTCTCTTTCAGCTTTTCATATAAAAACTCCCTTGCTCCCTGTGTTGTTGGATCAAAAAATACCTGAGCGCCCAGACAATGATACTGTGTCCTCACCCCCCGGTCCGCCCTGGTCAAAAATCCCAATTGCTTCAGCCTGGCATAATTCTCACTGTACGGCTCCACTGTAGGCCATACAGATACCATGAGTTCAACGCCCATCTCTTTCAGCTCATCCACCATTGCTTGTGGATCAGGAAAATATTCCGGGTCAAATGACCAGTCCCCCTGATGTTTCCAGTGAAAAAAATCTATAACTATCACAGATAAGGGAAGTCCTCTTCTCTTATATTCCCTGGCAGTTTCAAGTACCTCCTCCTGGTTGTGATACCGCAGCTTACTCTGCCAGAAGCCGGACGCCCACTTCGGAAATTCCCCCGGCCGCCCTGAAACTGCCGTATAATTTTCCAAAATTACGGCTGGTGTCTCCCCTGCCGTAATCCAATAATCAATTACGCAGGACGCCTCTGCTGTCCATCGGGTCAGGTTCTTCGCGAAATTAACAGTTCCCACTGCCGGATTGTTCCATAAAAAGCCATACCCTTTATTTGAAATGTAAAAAGGAATGCTTGTCTGAGAATTTTTATGGCAGAGTTCAAGCTCACATCCCTTTAAGTCCAGATATTCCATCTGATATTGGCCCATGCCGTAAATTTTTTCGTTCTTATTTGACTCAAAAGTCATAACCGCCTTCGGTACGGTGCCGCCCCACTCTTTCAGGACGCGTGCATAATTCTCCGTAGCCATCATATCCACCGGAACCTCCCTGGTTTCCCAGCGTTCCTTCAGAATTTCCTCGTTCTTCTCATTATAGAAAGTAATATAACCGTATGTATTGATTTTTGCGCATATTTTACCATTTGTTATACTGGCAGAATCCTCTGAGATTTTAATGATGGGCTTCACTTCACCCTGTGGTTCCAAAGCCCAGTCCTTTTCCGGCATTTTCTCCAAATGTGTACTTCTGACCCGCAGGCTGTCCCTGCCCCATGCCTCAATGTACAGCAGTTCATCATCATACCGCCAGCTTAAGCGCTCCTGTTCACCTTTTACAATACCTTTCATCCGATGTGTCTCTCCTTTCCAAAAATCACCTGAACGATCAGCCCTTCACGGCACCGCCCACGAGTCCGCCCACAATATACTTCTGCAGGCATACAAACAACACCACGATTGGCAGCACAATGATCACACCATATGCCATGATCATATTCCATTTTGTTCCGTATGCATCGAGAAACTGATAGATCCCGGATGTCATGGGAAGCAGATCGCCTTTGTTGTTAAAGGTTATGGAATACACCAAATCATTCCATGCAAAAATAAAAGAAAATGCCGCAGCCGTTATGATACCGCTCTTACATATCGGCAGTGTAACTCTGAGAAATGCCGTAAAGTAATTACACCCGTCAATTCTTGCCGCCTCCTCTATCTCCTTGGGGCATTCCATGAAAATAGGCCTGAGCACCATGATCACAAATGGAATGGATATTGTAGCTGTAGCCAGGATAGGCGCAAGATATGTATTCAAAAGTCCCGCTTTGTTATAGATCAGGAACAGAGGCGTCAGCACCAGGGAACAGGGAAGCATCTGTGTTGTCAGAAAAATCATCAGAATCGGTTTCTTCCCCGGAATCTTAAATCTTGACAGTCCATATCCGGCGGGAATAGACAGGACAAGTGAGAGAACCATGGAACCTATGGCTATGATCCAGCTATTCTTAAACTGGACGAAAATGTTAGCTGTATTGGATTTATTCTGGAACTGGTCTATGTAATTCTCCCAATGGATCTCCCTTGGAAACCATGTCTGCACCTGCGCAAAAATCTCAGTATCGGATTTCAGGGAACTGATAATGATCCAATACATGGGAAAAAGAAATATTGCCGCTATTACAACTGCTATTATGGTATCGATTATATTTTTTGTCCGCTGCTTCATCATAGTCAACTCACCTCATCTTTTCCGATCAATTTCAAATATACCAATGCCACCACAAACAGACAGAGGAACAGTACATTTGCCACAGCCGCCCCCTGTCCGAAATAATAAGTCTTAAAGGAAAGACGGTACGAGTAAGTGGAAAGAACCTCTGAGGCATCCACCGGCCCACCTCCTGTAGTTACATAGACCAAATCAAAGACTTTAAACGTATATACAAATCCCAATATCAAAACAGAAAGAATAGACTGCTTGATCATGGGCACAGTAATATAGAAAAACCTCTGTACGGAATTTGCCCCGTCAATAGATGCACTCTCGTAGACGTCCTGGGGGACATTGTCAAGACCGGTTGATAACAGAAGCATATTAAAAGGAATTCCCACCCAGGTATTGGCTATGATAAGCCCCCAAATAACTGTTTTCTCGTTCAGCAGCCATTCCACGGGCGCTTTCACAAGATGCAGATTCATAAGAATATCATTGATAACACCGTTTGTAGGGCTCAGCATGAACTTAAACATAAGTCCTACCACTGTCATGGGAAGCATATAGCTGATTACCATAAGGCCCTTCAGATACCTTGCGGCCTTAAATTTTTTGCTGAAAAACATTGCAAAAGCAAATCCGATTATAAACTGAAATACAATACAAAAAATCGTATAGAAAAATGTATTTTTAATAGCCTTCCACATGGTCGGGTCACTGAAAATCGCTTCATAGTTCTTAAGTCCGATGAATTCCGCATGGCCCATACCTACGCTTTGTGCTGTCATGTCAAAAAAACTGATATAAAAATTATACAGAATGGGAAATCCGATCATGGCGACCATGAAAATCAGTGCCGGCATAATATATGCATATCCGTTTCGTATTTCCCGCCTGCTGTTTCTGGAATATTTACTGCCCATAATGTCCGCTCCTTTTCAGGGTATTTAGAGTCAAAAAGTCTGCCGGGATTTCTTAAGACCGAAAAACCCGGCAGACTCCTGGTAATGTCAGTTGCCTGTTACCGGCAAATGCAACATTTTATTTTTTTAACGATTCCTCAATATCCGCAATCGATGCGGCGGCATCCTTGCATGCCTGTTCCGGCGTCTTTGCCTCTGTCAGCGCACTCTGGCAGGCTTCAATGATAACATTGTCCACCTCTGTCCATTTTGGATATGGCCCGCGTGGTTTTGTATTTTCCATCTGTTCAGCAAATACCTTCATCTCCGGATCATCTGCAAACTCTTTATCAATATCCACATCAGAACGGGGAGAGAATTTTGCTACACTCTTTGCGTACGGAGCAGAAATTTCCTTTCCGCAAAGATATTCAATAAACTCAAAGCAGGCGTCAGCATCGGCATTTTTTGTGATACAAAGAGCTTCACCTCCCAGACAGGATGCAGGTACTTTGTCCTGCGGAATGGGTACAACTCCCCAGTTCTTATCCGGCGCATCATTTCTGAGTGTCCCCACGTTCCAGGATCCGTTTACCATCATTGCACAGTTGCCGGAGGCAAATTGTTTGCACACGTCAGCCTGTGACCAGTTTAAAACTTCTTTATTGGCCAATCCGTTTTTCACGAAATCAGAGTAATAAGTCATGGCCTTTATGCTGTCATCCGATCCCATATCCGTCCAGTCCCCCTCTGCTGACCAGAGGAACGGCATAAACTGGAATGTACACTCCGCATTTTTGATCGCTGAAAATCCCAGGCCGTAGACACCATCTTTTGTAGTCTTTTGGGCTGCATCCACCAGTTCATCCCAGGTAGTCGGCGCTTCCACGCCTGCGGCAGCCAGCATATCCTTATCATAAAACAAGGCAAGATTGTTGCCGATATAAGGAACACCGTACATTTTGCCTTCATATACACAGGAGTTTGTGATACTGTCCAGGAACTGGTTTTCATCCCATCCGTCAAACTGTTTCTTGATATCCTGGAATACCCCCATCTCTCCATAATTGATCACTTCCGGGTTATCCACAAATACCATATCCGGCAGTTCACCTGCCATATTGCCGATCGTGAGCTGCTTTGTCTGCTCATCCCTGGCAACCCATTCTGTCACAACAGTTGCCTTTTCGCTCTGTGCATTAAAATTATCTATCATCTCCTGGAACGGCTCTACCTCAGGAGATACCATACTATGCCACAGTACAACCTCCGTTTTTCCCCCGCCGTCAGAATCTTTTCCTGTATCTGCTGTTTTTTCATCCTTTGCGTCTTTTGCTGTGTCCGCCTGGGTACCACCTGAACTTCCGCAGCCTGCCAGCAGACCTGCTGTCATTATTCCTGTCAGTGCCATCGCCAAAAATCTTTTTTTCATTTCTTTCCTCCAATAATCTGTATTTTTGTTACAACTTGTTGACTTTTTGAAATACCGGTATTTTTACTGCTCTCTTTAAGATGATTTTATTATATCAGTTTTCATTTTCAGGCAAAATTATACGATTTTAACAAAAGTGGATTCTTTTGCACAAAAAAATGACCAAATATACACGTCCCGCCATGTATATCCGGTCATTTTATCCAATTTCAAATCATTCTGTTTTGTCTCCGTTTTCACCATACTGAAGATATTTTTTCGGGGATACGCCCGTAACCTCTTTAAATACCCTGCAGAAATATTTCACATCCGAATATCCCGCTTCAAAAGCAATCTCATAAATTTTCCTGTTTCCCTTCTGCAGCATTTCCTTGGCCTTGCCAATCCTGTACTCTTTCAGATAATTGACAAAAGGACGGCCAACCTCCCTGGAAAACATACGGCTCAAATATTCAGGCGTTACCTTATACTTCTCTGCCAGATCATCCAGTGTCAGTTTATCCTGATAGTGTTCATGTATATATCCGATCACCTTTGTGACAAGAAGAGAATAAATCGCCTCCTCCTTTTTTGTCTCCTGGCAGGCAGGCTTCAGTTTTTTCTCCAGCCGCTCCATCAAATCTTTGATCTTCTGCACAGTCACCGGCTTCAACAGATAATCCGTCACACCCAGAGAAATGCCCTGCTGCGCATAGGAAAATTCTGCATAACCGCTCAGGATCACGAACAGACAGTCCATATGAATCTTCCTCAGGCTTTCAATCATTTCCAGTCCATTCATCCTGGGCATCTTAATATCCGTGATAACGATGTCAGGTTTCACCTCTTTAACCAAGACCATTCCGTCACAGCCGTTATCTGCATAACCTGCAATATGATATTCCGGATTGATCTTCTCAATCAGATGCCCCAGTCCTGTCTGGGCCATATATTCATCCTCCACAATCACTACTTTTAGCATATACTTCATCTCCATAAGGTATTTCCACAGTTACCACTGTTCCTGACGTCTCTGAACTATAGTAACGTATGAACGCATCTCCCCCGTAATAGCTCTCCAGTCTTGCCCGTACATTATCCGTGCCGATATCCCCTTTGCTGTCCTTACGGTTAAGCCTTGCCAGCGTCGTTTCCCCTATTCCCTTTCCATTATCCTTAATAACAAACCGCAGCCGATTCCCCTCCTCCATGGTTGCTTCAACTGTGATCTTTCCATCTTTTTTCATTTCATTAATGCCATGCACCACACAATTTTCAATAATAGGCTGCAGCAGCATTTTATGTATCAGGATATCTTCCGCCTCCTCGGGTATACGGATGATAAAGGTGAATTTATCCGAAAAACGTTTCTGCTGCAGAAAAAGATACTTGTTCAGCCATTGTTTTTCTTCTCTCACCTGCACCATCCCGTCTATATCCGTAATACTGTATCTGAGCAGATCCGCAAGGCAGGAAATCATCTCACTGATTTCATATTCCTCATTTTCAATAGCCCTCCAGTTAATACTGTCCAGAGTATTATAGAGAAAATGTGGGTTGATCTGGGATTCCAGGGCGCGAAGTTCTGCCTGTTTCTGCCTCGTCACCGCCTCCTCTGTCTGGGCGCGCTCCCGTTTCAGCCGCTTTATCAGGCGTTCAATACTTTTTGACATCTGGTTAAATTGCTGTATGACGGGATAAAACTCATCTTCAATGGTGGCATCAAGCTGCATACCCACCTGCCCTTCCCCTATTTTCTTCAGGTTCATGGAGAGCATGCTGAGATTCCTTGTAAAGTATTTGCTCAGTGCCCAGACCACTGCGACAAACGGTACAATGAAAATAATACCAATCAATATAGTCACCTGCCGGAAACCGTATAGATTTTGTTTTATTTCTTTAAGGTTTACATAAGACCGCAGTGTCCAGTTTGATTTTTCAATCTGATTTTCCTTTATCAACTGGTTCTTGTCCGATTTATCAATGCCTTCCGATATTTTTCCTATTCTGTCTTTCTCCTGGGAATATATGATTCTTCCCCGGGGGTCTATAACTTCCACCATATCGTTCCACTGGGACTCTTCATCATCGCCGGTATCCAGGTTCTGAAAAAATTCCATGCCGATTCCCATGACAAGCACTCCCACATTACTGTCAGCAACATAATCCTGAACAGGTATGGCTATATAAAACAGATCGATCTGCCTGCCCCCGGCAAGTTCTTCCTGGATTGTGGGCAAAAATACGGCTGATTCCGATTCTTTTGTCTGACTGCACAGTCCCAGACGCCGCTTTTTGTCAGACCACATATTATTGTCATAGACACTGTTGAATTTCTCGTAGGTATAGTAGTTTTCTCCCTGGTTATCTATGTATGTCATACTCTGGACTGCCTCCAGCATCTGGCCATAGGATATGAACTTACTGCGCAAGGTTGTTTTGCTCTCCACCGGCTCTCTGCCACGGTTGAGGCTGTCCATGGCTCCTGCCACCGCAGGGTCCACTACTGTCTGGTAAATCAGATCAAACACCTGCCGCAGGTCCAGTTCAAGAAAACGGACACGCTGGGTGATCTTATAATCAGTCAGCTCGTAGGCCTGTTTTTCAAGATTCTTTGCCGCCACATTAAAAATTATAGAGGAAATAATGACTGCAGGCATGACGGTGGCAACGATCAGGGCTATGATCATACGTCTTGTCCAGGATATTTTATGGAACTTTTTTTGTATGGGCATTTTGTTGATTTCCTTTGTATTTTGTAGTGTTTTGGGGGGCTTTGATGAATATTATAGACATTTATGCCGAGAAGGGCAAGATATTTAATATAGTTTCCATGGTAAAAAGAAAAATGACATAAACCCAGTGTTTATGCCACTTTTCCTATATATTCCATTCTCTTAAATTAAGCATACTGAAACTTTTAAGTCCAGTACAGCCTGGTGTCATTTCTTAAAATAACTCATATCTGTCCCCGACTTCTCCAGCACTGCTCTCACTCTATCCATAGTCTCCGCGTCTGCCTCCGGACGGCTGTCGTCATAAGTTTTCAGCAGTCTGGCAATCTCTTTGTCAATGCTCTCCTTAAAGTAATCCGCGTTCTTGGCATTGCGCTCTCCGATGCGGGGGGAGTACAGATCCCTGTAGTTTTCCAGCGTATAATCTGAAGTCACAAAGCTGCCGTCATGCCCGATCTCCTTGATCTCTTCGAGATTCAGCGTCTCCTCATTCACCTCAATAGGTGCAAAGGAGGCTTTGACCTGGCGGATTATCTCAAAATCAATCACCATTTTTTCAAAGGAAGTGGCGTTGACACTGTCCATAACACCACCTGCCTCCATAACCAGATTGATACCGTGGCGATAAGCGGAAACAAACGTCAGCATGGATTCATATCCGGCCTGACAGTTGATAACCGGGGCATCGGTCTGGCATCCGCCGCCTCTGGACGGCAGCCCGTAAAATCTGGCCATATTTGCTCCGAATCCCTGCATAAGAGTTCCCTCCGGAGCTGCACAGGCAAAGGTAATACCGCCTCTCATGTCCGCGGCTGTCGACTGGATTCCAAAGACCACCGGTGTGCCGGGACGAATCATCTGCGCAAGGGCAATGCCGGCAAGATTTTCCGCTGTTCCGCTGGCAAGAGTCCCCGCCATGGAGAGTGATCCTGTTGCGCCCAGCATTGTGGCAGGGCAGAGAATGGCAGGCTGTCCGTACTCCGCCAACAGCATCAGGCAGTCCAGCATTCTCTCATCCAGAGACAGAGGAGATACGGTGTTGATCAGCGCGATCATTCCCGGTTTTTCAACCATGTTTTCTTTGCTTCCAAAGAGTTCACAGGCTGCCTCAAATATGAGCTCCATCTCGTTTTTAAAACCAGTGGGCAGCATGATCGCTTTGTCAGAATACATAAGCGTTGCATAAAACATTTCTATTGCTGCAGTCTCCTCCTGCACATCACTGGGCTGAATCATAATACCGCCGTTAATGGAATAACTCTCCTCTGCCTGGACAAGTTTTAAGCATTTGATATAGTCCTCCATGGTTCCTCTGCGGCGCTGGCCGCTCCAGTCATCAATAAATGCACATCCGTATGTGGGAGCCGGATTGATATGATTCCCGCCTACTGTCATGTTGAATTTGGGATTTCTTGCATAAAGAGTGAATGATTCCGGAGCCATTTTAACCCAGTGCATAACCTGTTCTTCTGTAAAATATACGGTATTATCTTCCACCCTGATTCCGTTTTCCCTGAAGATTTCAACTGCCTTCGGATTGTGAATCCTCACACCCACATCACGCATAATTTCCATAGCCGCATCATGTATCATCTGCTCTCTTGACATATAATTTCCTCCTGAATTTTGACGGACAACTTCTGTCCCGCCATATTTTATATTGAATGTTTATCTGTTTCTTACGCCCAGTTTTAATACATCCCGAAGGTACCGAACGCTTTCCTCACAGGCCTGCAGTTCCCTTGCCCTGGCCTCCTCGATGGGTTCCTCCATACTCCTGAATGCAATCTCATTTTCAAAGATAATCTTATCCATTGGTGACTTCTCCCGTATCTGGGAAACCATCTTCGGACAATCCATGGAGCCCTGTCCGTGCGCAGCCCCGATATCATGTACACCCAATGGGTCCACGACAATAATATCATCACTGAAATGGCAGCAGTATGCCTTGGGCAGCATACGTTCCATGGCATAATACGGGTTTTCTATAACCTGGAGCGGATTCATGGTATCTACACAGGTACCTATAAGCGGATGGTTCAGCTTATCCACGATCCATAGAATCTCGTCTGCAAAGGTATCCGTATGATTTTCAATTGCGATCTGCATACCGAACTCTTCGATCAAGGGAATAGTCCTTTTAAATTCATCGTACCGGTCAGTCATCTGGCGCATAACATCCGGGTGCATACAGGAGCCGTAAAGTTCTCTTGGCCGTATAATATCAAGACTGAATTTTACCAGCTCTGCGTCAAGATCATGCCCTATCCGAAGAGCTTCCTCTGCCGTACAGTTCACTCGGGAATCACTCCCTGCCTGAAAGGATGAATTAAATTCCAAAAACAGCCCGTGCTCTTTGGCTGCCTGCGCCACCTTTTTCAGATTCTCAGTTCCAAATGGGTCTTTTTCAGCAGTTGTTAAAAGGTCCACTTTTGTGATCTGAAGCCCGTCCAGTTCCCATTTCACTGCTTTATCCATCAGTTCATACAGAGACATTGTCTGCTCAAAATAATAATCCTTTCCAAATCCCCAGCTTTCTCCCAGACCGAAGAAATGAAGCGTATAGGTATGCATTCCCAGTCTTAAAGGTCTGTTCCTGTCAGTCATATTTCCACTCTCCTTTTATTCTTTGTTCTGAATCTGTCAAAACATTTTCTTATTAAACCACATTATTGCAAACAAGTTCACTTTTTTTGACATACACCTCCGTTTCTGCATAAATCATCATACACTTCATTCTTTTATAAAAGCATTGGGTATCAAAGTACCCAGTACCGTTGCTGCAATAGCAGGTATCACACCGCCTCCGAATACTGCAGCAAGAGGAGGTATCACCTCAAATGCAACTGCCGCGGCAATCCCCAGAGTGACACCGATCCTGGCAGCCTTAATGCTGAGTCCGGAACTGAATTCTTCTGATTTACGGTCCCGGAATATTAATCCCATCACAAACAGGGGAATCAAAACCCCGCCGCAGACTGTGTATCCGTAGGTACCCAAAGCGTAAATAAACGGTGCATACAGTCCCGATAAAATGGCCACAATTCCCGCTGCCAATGTGGCTGCCTTCGCATATTTAATACTCTTTTCCCCGTCCAGTTTCGAGTCCGGATCTATGATATCAGAGACCACATTTGCTGCCGCGCAGTTCAAATGTGTATCTGCGCAGGACATACAGGCAGCCAGAACACTCTCCGCCAGAATGATACCGCAGACAGGCGGCATTTTATTTAAAATCACCCAGACAAGTGCCTGGTCTCCGGCATTGGTATACATGAGAGAAGCGATTCCAATGGTGATCATAATAAAGACCATAATGATATTCATAAAAAAAGTAATCCCATAGGAGCGTTTTGCCGTCTGCACATCTTTTGCAGCAAATGCACGGTTCCAGAAAATAGGATTGGAAACAGCCCCCACAAGACCCGTCAGAAATCCTGTCACAATAACAGTGGGTTTCTCTGCGAACAGATCCCATTTTGCAGGATCAACCTGCATGATCTGATCCTGCAGATATCCGAAATCAAAATGAAACAGCTTTAAACCAAAGAAGATCACGACCACAGCAAAGATCATCTGAATGGTCCCATGGAGTGCATCCGCATAAATAACAGCTTCCAGACCGCCGCTTACCGTGTAAAAGATAAAGACAATTCCGCACACGATAACCGCGATCCGGTAATCTATCCCAAACACCTGCTCCAGAACATAGGACACTCCCATAATCTGTGCGCCGGGCCAGACCACATTGGGCATCAGAGCCGCCAGGCCGCCCACCCTGCGGATATAGTGGTCCCCGCCAAAGAGATAGCCGGACACAAAATGAGGCATGGACAGATATTTAAATCTGGCCAGATAAGGCGCCAGAATATACCCCATGATGATTCCGCCCATCAGCCCCTCGCCAAGCCAAAGCCAGTAAGCGCTGATTCCCTCCAATGCTCCCCTTCCGGCCTGACCTATAAAATTACCGGCACCGCTGAAACTTGCCCATGCAGTAAGAAAAAGCAAAAAAGTACCTGTCCTCTTCCCGCCAATAAAGTAATCCTCAGCGTTTTTCGCCTTGCCCCTCGTTTTTATACCGATTGTCATACAGACCAGAAGGTCAATGACGATCAAAGCTCCCGCTAAAATCATTTGCGTCGTACTCATAAGTATCGTCCTTTCATGAGTTTACTTTATTGATTTCCTGATATACGCTTTCCAAATTACTGAACCTTTCCTTCTGCTTTCAGCTTCTTAGAATAACGAACCGAAATAAACGCAACCAGAATACCCAGGATTCCACAGCCAATCACCCAATACCAAATCAGGTCATAGCCAAACTTCCCGTATTTATCCAGCCAGATACCGGCCAGTTTAGCAAAGTACACATCCGGCAGATAACAGATCAGCGAGATTACCCCGGTTGCAACCCCTGTAAGAGACAGCGGTATTCCAACTTCGCCAAGAGTCGCAAAATAGATACCGCGCATGCCCGTATAAACAACGGCGAATACAAAGGTAACTCCAATGCATAGAAATGCAGTGTTTTTGGTAACGAGAACCGCCACAGTCAGTACAGTCGCAATGGCAAGATAATACCCCAGTGTTTTAACTTTTGACCCAATCTTATCCGCAATAAATCCGATGGCAAGAGTTGCAAGACCTGCGATGATGTAGTTTCGGACAACTGCAAATGTACTCGCCTGTGTCTGGGATATACCGAGGACATTTACCGTATAGGAACCAAGGTATCCGTTTGCCGCTGAGGTAAAAGAAAAGCAGAAAAAGATCAGCAGCGACAACAGCCATGTACCGGGCATTTTCAGCACTTTGAGAACAGACGCCGCAGTCAGTTTCTCCTGTGTCAGCGCAGCTTTTCCGGAGGCGGCAAGTTCCGCGTCCTCTGCTCCAATAATGTTATTGGGAACCACAAAAAATACGATGACAGCCAATACTAAAAACAGAGCGCCGTTGAAAAACAGCATATTTCTCCACTGTGCCCCCAGCACCTGAAGGTCTGTTGCATTGCCCGGCATAATCGCTCGGTTTAACAGGGCAACACCCAGAAAACCGAGGAGCATGCCCATGATCGCTCTGACAAATTCAGAAGTCGAGAACATGGACCCCTGCTCGGACGCATTTCCCATCTTACGTGTGGTCTTCAGATAAGCATTCCAGATGAAGAAGCTGGTGCCCACACCATATAACACATGGATAATTATAATAGACAGTTTATCCGGGACCAGACCAAACCAGAAAGAACATGCCCCCATCATGACGGAACCGATGATCAGCAGCCATTTTTCACCAAACTTATCTACCAGAATCCCTCCTATCGGATATCCGATCGTACAGACAAGGCCAAACCAGAAACTAAAATCACCGATAAATTCATTTACGTTGGCTGCAGACGCAACCGATTTATATTCAGAAAACAGCATAACCATCTGATCATAATAACTGTAGCGCAAAAACGGCACGTACACCATAACACCCGCCATCAGAGATACTATCACCAGCACAAACCATCGTTTCTTACCTGTAATTACCATAGAAACCTCCTCCTTTTTCCCTAAAGCCTGTATTCCCCATTACATTTCAACCGAATATTTATACAGGATATTCTCAGTTCGCCGCAAATTGTAAATGTGTTCACTTTTTATTTCAAAAAAATAGCCAATGCGTTCACCTGCCTGCAATTAAAATCAATACTCTTATCCCTCCCTGCATTTAAAGTCCATGTTCAGATGGAACATAAACCTTTTCAAGATTTTTCAGAAGGAGTTCATTGCACTCCTGCTCTCCCTGCCTTCTGCTTTCCAAATCACGCCCCATATACATCTCAAGCATTCCCTTGACGATCAGTGTATTGGATTTACTGAAATAAACAGCATCTTCATAAGATAACAAATTATAATTCACGGCCCGCCTCAGCATCAGAAAATCACGCTCTATGATATCCTCAGTAAAAAGCAGCGTATAAAAATACGCAGGATACCGTTCCGAACCTGACACCGGAAACAACTCAAAGTATTCCACCAACGCATCGGAAAACATGGCGTTATACTGCCCCCACAATAGACGGTAATACAGATCGGGCCTCTCAAATGCATACTTGTTGAATAATTTCCATCCTTTAATGTAGGAATCCATCAGATTATTGTTGGAATCCATCAGATGACCGTATTCAACCATGTAGTCGATAAAAAATCTCATGGAGCCAAGGATGATCAAATATTCCAGACTTTCAAAATGCCGGTACAACGCAGCCGGGGAACATTGATTCTCCTTCGCGATCTCACGTACAGTAATTTCTGATGCATCCTGTACCTTTAATTTGTTGTACATTGACATGATCAAACGTCTCTTTGTTTCATAACCTTTTTCATAAACAGCCATATCGTATGTATTTTTCTGTAATTGCAGATATATCATTGTAGTTAAAATTGTGAACGCATTAACTCATAATGAATAGTAACTTACTTTGGGGTGGGCGTCAAGGAATATTGTTTTTCTTTTAAAATGCGAACGTGTTTACTTTTATTTAGATTGTAAACGCGTTTACAATTTTTGTCAAGAGTTTTATATGTTTTGTTATATTAAATGCTGCTCACATTCTTCTTTCCAGCAATTGAGCATATGTGTAATCGCAAACATCAGCATTTCGTAATGCATATAATCAAGGATATTCTTATCTGTCAGAATCTGCAGACTGACGGGAAAGTCCTCATCAGATTCCCAGAAACACAAGGACAGGGGAAGAAAAGGAAACAATGCAAGTTCATAACCTACATTTCCTTTTTTATTTTTCTTCCCCCAAGTTTCTCACAGGCACGGGCCAGTTTATTTATTTTTCCGTCAAAATACTGTTGCCCATTCATCCGCAAGATGACAGTTCTCCTTGGAATAACAAAGCACATCATATATGGTCATGACTTCATTATAATCTGCCTTTTCTTCTCTCCTGTTCATACTGCAAAAATACGCCTGCCATACGGTTTTTCATCTTTTCATAGTTAGATATATTGTTTTTCACAATCCTTTTTCTCCACTTTTACAGATACAGTTTAAAGGTCTTGATCATAAACGGCGTAACCTCAAAGGATACTTTGGAGCCTTCCACTGACTCTCCGGTGTCATGCTCCAGTAAATTACAGGGCACGATACGTTTTACATCAAACTGGGAAGTAAGGGTCACTTTTCTTCTTCCGCCCCTGCACTCATGCAGCCTTACGATCAGGCAGTCTTCCTCCTCCGCCTTCTTCACTGCATCAATCTGCACACAGTCCGAAGACACTTCCACAAGCTTTCTCCAATCCGTAAATACACCGGAAACAACCTGTGCAGGCAGGTTCAGCTGATTGGCAGCTTCGATGGTCCCGCCTTCTGTCACATTTCCAATATGGGGATACAGAGAATAAATAAATTCATGCACCCCCTTATCCGCCGTGGTGTCCGGATAAACTGCGCTCTTCAACAGGCTTAGCTTTACAGCATTGTCTTTGATGCTGTATCCATATTTACAATCATTCAACAGGCTGACACCATATCCGTTTTCTGAAAGGTCTGCCCATTTATGTCCGCAGACTTCGTATCTTGCCCAGTCCCAGCTGGTGTTCCAGTGGGTGGGGCGCTCCGCATGTCCGAACTGGATATCATAGACTGCCTTTGTGGAACGGATATTGGTGTAAAATGCAGTTTTCAGCAGTCTCTGGGTCTCCTGCCAGTCTGCCTGAGTGACAAAATCAATTCTTCGGGAATCTTTATACACTGTCATATCCTGCCGGATGGTGGACTTGTGGTACTTAAATACAAAGCGTACCACTGCTTTTAACTCTCCCTTTTCCACCAGTTCTACAGCTTCTGCCAGCTTTGCGGTTTCTTTTTTCTGAGTATAGAAAATATCAATATCCCAGGCATCGTAATTAATGGGCTTATCCTCATAGATTTCCAGTACATTTCCGGGCTGTCCCTCTTTCAGCACAGACCTGTCCGCCTCTTTATCGAAAATCTCGGTCAACTGTCCGTCCTCATTCCAGGAAATGGTGTAGATTGGGGTTTCCAGTGTATTTCCGTCAAATGAAAAGCTGTCGCCGGAAGTATCTTCCGCTTCAAAATGCACATCTTCGGCAGGCTCAAACTTCACGGCAGCCGCCCCAAAAGGTTCCGCTTCTACCAGAACTTCGTATCCGCCCGCAGTCTTCTGGGCTTCCAGCTTTTGTCCCTTTTCATCCACAAATCTTCCTGTCCCTTCTTCCGGAATCAGAACCAGCTCTTTTCCGCCAAAGCTATTGGTGGTATATACGCTGTACATATGCGCTTCCGGTTTTGTAACAATTTTAAGCACATCATCTGTTATCCGGTCTGCCCTCTCTTCCGCGATACCATAGTTGACATGGGAGTCCTCATAAACTTCATGGATGGAAGAGCCCGGGATAATATCATGGAACTGGTGAAGCAGCACGCACTCCCAGCTTTTATTCAGTTCCTGCTGTGCGTAATTTCCGCCCAGGATGTAAGACAGAGAGGACAGCCATTCTGTCCGGGCCAGTTTGTTTTCCAGACGGCGGTTTGTTTTCTTATTGTATGCCTGGGATGTATACGTTCCTCTGTGGTATTCCAGATACAGTTCGCCATCCCAGGTGTGGACGTAGCGATCCGTTTTGTCCACATTCTCATGCATCCTGCGGAAGAAATCTTTCGCCTGTACAGCCTTTACTTTCGGCAGACCAGGAATCACGTCCATGGCTCTTCTCAGTTCCAGCATATCCCTGGTAACACCGCCGCCTCCGTCGCCGTAACCATAGGAGATCAGCGTCTCGCTGCTCAGTTCCTTGTTCTTAAATTTCTTCCAGCTTCCAATCACTGCATGAGGTGTCACCATTCCGTTATATGTGGCATATCTGGTGTCTGAGTCCTGTCCCTCACTGGGAGTATTTACAAAGTAAGTCAGCACCTCGCTGCCGTCAATCCCCCTCCATCGGAACAAGTCATCAGGAATGCTGTTAAACTGGTTCCAACTGATCTTGGTAGTCATAAATGTATCTATCTCACACTGTTTCAGAATCTGAGGCAGCGCCCAGCTGTAACCGAATACGTCAGGCAGCCACAGATACTCACATTTTTTTCCAAACTCCTTTTCCATAAAGCGGGTCCCGTGGAGGAACTGGCGCACCAGTGCTTCACCGGAGGAAATGTTACAGTCAGCTTCCACCCACATGCCGCCGTCGGGTTCCCATTTGCCTTCCGCCACTTTTTCTTTGATCTTGGCATACAGTTCCGGGCAGTCCTCTTTGATATATTTGTAAAGCTGAGGCTGGGTCTGAAGGAAAATAAACTCATCATACAGTTCCATCAGGCGGAGCACAGTAGAAAAAGATCGCTGTGCTTTCTCTCTGGTGTGCTTCAGCCGCCACAGCCATGCCACGTCAATATGGGTATGTCCTACTACGCTGACTGTCACATCGGTATGTTTCTCCATCTGGTCAAGCTCAGTCATCAGAACCTCATAGGCTGTCTCCACTGTCTCATAGAAATATTCCTCATCCCAATTGATAAACTGAAGCACCCGGTCCAGAGCGGCTTTCAGCTTCACATACTGCTCGTTGTCCTCCGGCATCAGCCGCAGTGTACCGGTGATGGCTTTTGCAAAATAATACAGCTCATCTGTGGTCTTATGCAGATACGCCACATCCGCCTGTTTACACTGATGGAAAAAGGTGCGGTGCGCGCCGCCCCCTTCCAATCCGGTCCAGAGAAGGAATGTGAGACGTACCGCTTTTCCCTCTTCCCCCCGGAAAATAACTTCATTGTGGTTGGTGTCCACACCCTGATAAGGATGTCCATCCACATACAGCAGGGACTCAAATCCGCTGTTGTATCCGCCTCCGGTCTCACCAAAGTCAAATAAACCAACTACTTCACAGCCTTCTTTTTCTTCCGGCAATTTCACTTCTTTTTCGATCCACAGATAACGGTCTCTTCCCACAAAGGAATCGTTGATTCCGAACTCCGGCCCCTCTATTTTCTCCGGCAGCCCGCAATAGCTCTCGTCTTTTGGAAGATTTCCCTCCATAGATATGAACGGCGCGATGCACTGATGGCTAAAGTATCTGCGCCGGCCCAGTTCGCTTACTCTTCTTTCAAACTTGTCCAGTGTCAAAAACATCTGTTGTTCCTCCTTATAGAATTTCGTTTATCTCAACTCTTTTATTTATACTTTAAACAAAAACTTCCTTTTTGTCTTGTGTTTCTGTGAATTTTATGTGTAAATTTTAATATTTATCTCCGTATTATGTGGCTTTTTCCATTCCTCTCTTGCACCGATAAAAAGGTGTACAGATTTTTATCACAGATCTGTACACCTTAATTTTTTATTCCTGAATCCTCATAATTTTAATCGGGCTGTTATCAGTATTCCGTATAAATATTCTTTCTGTTTATCCCCCAGCGTTTTATAGGGATTATACAGCAGAACATCCCGGCAATTCCACACAGACACCAGGCAAATTCTGTTCCGCCCCAACCAAACTTTTCTGTCAGCACGCCGAACAGGATACTGGCAGCTGCACTTCCCAGGTGGGTAATGGCATTTAAAACCCCGGTTGCGGTAGATACTTTACCTTCACCACGGAAATGCATGGGCAGTAAACTGACAAACAATGTATTTACTCCTGTCATCATACTGGTAACCACTGCAAATACCACCATACTTCCCGGAAGGGAAAGTCCTGTCATCATCAAAACAATACATACAACAGAAACCCCAAAGAAAACTGCTCCGGTCTTGGTTTCATTCTTAAAAAGCGTCCGGTTCCCATATCCTGCCATATAGACACCGGACAGATTCACTATGGGAATCACCATAGAAATAATAACCGATAATGACGAACTGATGGTAAATCTTTCTATCAGATAAGTAGGTATCCAGGTTGTCAGTCCATCTTTTAATACGCCATGGATAAACGTAGCAGCAAGCATCCACAAAACCCCGGAAGCTGCCAGAGATATTTTCTTTTTATTTACCTGCCTTTTGCCGGGCTGTGTATTCTGAATTGGCTTCTGAACTTTTTCAATTTTTTTCTCAATGATCGGAATTGCAATCTGCCACAACAAAACAACTGCAGCAAGCCAGATCCCGGCACTCCAGAAACAGTATCTCCAGTTTGCTGCCTTTAGCATAACTGCATCCAGAAGATATGCCGCCAGCATTCCCGCCGGAGCTGTAAATGACAACATTAAGATAATATTTACCGACTGCTGTCCGTAAGTCAGATTTATCACCATCTTTACCACCGGCGGCCAGATCATGGCCTGAGATACACCATTTAGAAACCACAGAATCTGCATTCCTGTAACACTGTCAACAAACGGAAATAATAAATTGGCCGCTGTAGTCCCAATCAGACCAATGGAAACCAGTTTCTTAGGCGAGATTTTGTCTCCCAGAATGCCGCAGGGAATCTGAGCCAGTCCGTATGCCAGATAAAATGCCGCCGCAACACTTCCCAGCTCTGTTTTCCCCCACAATCCTGTCTGAGTCATATCACCCATACTTGCAGAAAAATTCAAACGTCCAAGATAGATAGAAAAATATACGATCCAACATACCATACCCAATGCTGCTGCACTGTTTTTTCCTGCATTTTTCATAATTTTAATTTATTCCTGATTTGCCCAGTATTCATCCAATGCCTGCTGTGCAATGACTGCCGCGTCATCCAGCGCTTCTTTTGCCGGTACATTTTCAATCTCGATCAGGTCACATGCATCTGACAATGCGGTCATTACATCACCACCGGTAATATCATGCCACTTTCTGCGTCCAAGTTCAGCCTGTTCGATCGGCACAAGTGCCTGTGGATTCTTTTCCAAATATGCTTTATATTCTTCATCTTCTTTAACTGAGCTGCGTACCGGTACATATCCTGCACTCATAGAGAAGTTTTTTGTTCCCACTTTATTAAGGTAGGTGAGGAATTTGAAAGCTGCCTGTTTTTCAACATCCGGTGCTTTCTTCACAATAGCCGCTGTAATGGGGTCTACATAAGGTTTTGGCGGGTTGTCGTTAAATCCGGGCTGCACATGTGCCGCAATAATATTAAAATCCAGATCTCCCTGGTCACCGCTGGAACCTATATATCCTCCGGCCCTTCCCTGCATTACATCATCAATGGTCTTATACCAATATTCCCAGCCGTCTCCGCCAAAGTGGATTCCCATGATTTTCTCTTCATTGATCCATTTGCGGGCAGATTCCATTGCTTCCACAAATGCGTCACTGTTAAAGGTAACGGTTTTCTCGTCCTCACTTACAATGGTTCCTGCATTACTGCATGCAATGTCAACCAGACAGTCAGGTCCGGACATTGGCTCAAATCCGAAGAAATTGGGTTCCTCTGTTTTATAATGTTCCTGCAGCGTACGTGCTGCATCAGCAACATTCTGCCAGGTAGCAAATACTTCATCCGGATCCAGGCCCACTTCTTCAAACATATCTTTTCTGTAGTAAACTACCTGTGTAGTTCCCCATACCGGAAGGCTGTACACATGGCCTTCACTGTCACGGCAATAATCCATGAAGGCTTCTATAATGTCATCTTTGTCAAACTCAGGATCTGCAGCAATATAATCATCCATATATTCCAATACCCCTTTTTCCGCAAACGTAGTGGAATCTATGTGGCTTCCCAAATAACAGGCCGGAACCTCTCCGGATGCAATCGCCGCCTGCAGCATCTTACTGGTCTCCTCATAGCTTGACTGAACCACACCTTTCACAACAACTTCATCCTGTGACTCATTAAAGGCTACAATCATCTCTTCCATAGTCTCACCCAGAGTTCCCCCCAGTCCGTACCAGAATTCAATTTCCACCGGGCCTGAAGCGCTTTGGTTTCCGCCCTTTGCTGTACTTCCGGAATCATTCTTTCCGCATCCGACTGCTGATACCATTGTCAGCATTGCCAGTGTCAGTGCAATTGTTCGTTTTTTCATTTTCGTTTTCTCCTTAACTTTTTTATTCTTTTACCGCAGCATCACTGGTAATTCCGTTTAAAATCCAACGTTGTCCGAAAAAGAACAGTAACAACAATGGAAATACGATCACACAACATGCTGCCATAATAGTTCCCCACTTCAATCCATAAGCACCCTCCGATGTGAAGAATGCCTGCAGGCCCATGCTTACCAGGTATTTTTCTTTATCGTGAATCAATAAGGAAGGCCACATAAAACTGTTATAACTTCCCAGGAAGGAAAGTAATCCCAGGGTAACAAATGATGAAACTGACATGGGGGCAACTACCTTCCATAGAATCTTCCAATGTCCTGCCCCGTCAATACGTGCCGCTTCCACAATACCCGGACTGATCTGTGCAAATACCGTTCTTAAGAAAAAGATATTAAAAATACTTGCACAACTGGAAAAAATATAGCCGGCATGGGTATTCATCAATCCTAATTTTGATAAAATCACATATGATGGCACATAAGTTGTACTGGCCGGCATAATGTATGTAATCATGATCAATGCGATCAAAATATTTTTCCCGCGAAAATGGATATGAACCAGCGCATATGCAAACATTGCTGAATTAATTAAGATCACTGCTGTAATAATAACCGCTGTGTAAGCACTATTCCACATATATTTAAAAAATGTTCCGTCTGCCAGCGCATCTCCGTAGTTGATCCACTGAGCCACTGAAGGAAAAACCTTTGGCGGGACTTCCCAGATTTCATTTTTCGTCTTTATGGAATTGGTGAACATCCATAGAAATGGAAATGCTATTAAAAAACTTGTCAAAACCAGAATCACATGAACCAGACTATTCTTTATTCCTTTTTTTCTCGTCACTGTTGTCACCTCCTAGTTATAGAATACGGTTTTCTTGGAAATTTCAGTCTCAGCCCAGGAAAGAACCACAGTTATAAGCACCAGCACCACTGCCACCGCTGAGGCTTTTCCGGTTTCAAAATTTCTGAACGCTTCCTGATAGTAATAATACAGCAGTGTACGGGTGGAACCTGCCGGACCTCCCTGTGTCAGTACCTGAATCTGGTCATACGCCTGAAGCGAACTGATACTGGACATGATAACCAGGAAAAATGTTGTAGGAGATATCATTGGAAGCGTAACTTTCCAAAACTGCTGAAATCCATTGGCGCCATCAATGGCTGCTGCCTCCTTCAGACTCTGCGGAACCTTCCGAAGCGCTTCCATATAAAAAATCATGGTCCAACCGATACCCTTCCATACAGTCACGATCAAAACACTGAGCATCGCTGTACTGCTGCTTTGTGTCCACTGACTGCCGGGAAGTCCAAAGAGACCCAGAATATAGTTCAAAATTCCCACACGTGGTTCAAAGATCCAGGACCATACAACACTGACTGCAACCATGGGTGTGATATATGGTGCGAAGATCACGGTACGATACACCCCGGTTCCTTTTCTTGCACCATTCATCAGCAATGCTACCAATAAACCTAAGACAATCGTCGGAACGGTGCTCCCCACTGCAAAAACCAGTGTATTCCACAGTACGTCCCCAAATTTAGGGTCCCTCAACAGACTGGCAAAATTCTTAAGACCCATGAAGTTGATATTTTCGGACATCATATCCCAGTCCGTAAAGCTGAGCCCACCGGACCATACTACCGGTATTACCCAAAAGATAAGCAGCGGAATCAACGCCGGCACCACAAACATAACCCCAGTGAGATTCTCTTTCCGTGAATAATGCACTTTTACTTTTCTTTTTCCCTCTTTCTGCATATTTTCACTTTCCTTTCCCTTTTCTGTTCATACTCAAATTCATATCTGAATTGTAGCATCCGCATTATTCAATTTACATATCTTTATTTGCCAATGAATGTCTTCTTTTGTTCATCTCGTACAGGCATATGTGGGACCCGCTCCATACCATATGGCATTTTTATACAATTCATATCCGATTGACACAAAACAAAAGGGCGGCAGAAACTGCTTTTTTAATACAGTTCCCGCCGTCCCTTCAAATTCTCTTATCAATCACAAACACTTTCCGAAGCTTTTGCATCCAGTACCATTTGATGAAATCTGAGAGCTCTCTCATGACAGTCTTTCAGCAGACTTATCTCTTCCTCATGGGACTCAAATGCTTCTCCATATTTCAGCCCTACCTCAAAATCCGCAGGAAGATCTATTGGAGCTTTTGCCACCCAGCGGGCAATCTGATTCCAATCCAGCACTCCGGTAAATGGTACTCTGTGAGCATCTGCCATCACCACCGCCCGCTCGTCATTCAACTTTTCGGGTGCAATGGAATCTGTATCCTGAAGGTGTGTCGCATAGAGACGGTCATAATATTTTTCCAGGAATACATAATAGTTATCCTGGCTCATAATACTGGCATGACCGGAGTCATAACACAATCCTATAAAATCATCATCATACCTGTCAAATATTCTCTCATACTTATCAATCTGGTACTTCATAGGCGTCAGCAGAAGGTTCTCCAGAGCAATTTTTACCCCCGCCGCTTTCGCATAGCCCTGTATCTCATCGAAGGAACGGTACACCTGCCGGTAATAATCTTTCATATTACTTTCATTTTTCTCAAATTCCCGAAATGGAAGCTGCATATGTAAAACCATTACATTTGCTCCAATATGCGTACACAGATCAATCCTGTTTTTTAAAAGGTCTGCTCCCGCCAGCCGCAAATACTCATTTGCGTTTGTGTAATCTTTTCGGCTTCCCCCCTCCGTTGCATGAACAGAATGTCCCTTTACTCCGTAATGTTTCAGAACTGCTCCTGCCTGAAGCATTTCACTTTTACTGTACATATATTCATCCGACCAGTCATGGATCCACTGTGTATGCGTAAAACCCGCCTCCGCCAGACAACATATCTGATGTTCCATACTTGCCCAATCATGCAAGTCATTGTTATAGTCTGTATTAACCGATGTTTCCAACATATATCTTTCCCCCAGCTGCTGTTTTGGCCTGCGCCTTTTTTGTGCAATTGGACTTAGCTTTTGCGCATCCAACTGCAATTGTTTATATTCTAAAGTTTATATTTGAAGTATAGCATCTCTCTTTCTTAATCTACATATCATCTTTTGCTATTGAATATCTTCTTTTGTTCATTTGGTATAGATATGCATACAAATTAAAAGCCTTATGTTATAATGTCCACATATTAGAAGTAATTATATCATTTATTACATTATTCCAATATATTGGAGGTGCCTATGAGCCTTTTCACCAAACGAACACTGGTTCAAAAAATATGTATATTATCCCTGCTCTTTTTGACGATTCCCACACTGTTTTTTTCCTTCTATCTGTATAAAAAACAAACACGGGAATTACACACACAGTTGATTCATGAACAGGGCATAGCGATCGAACAGACAACGAAAACACTGGATAATATTCTTACTTCTATTTCAGACCTTTCAAGAGATATTGCCTACTCACAACCCCTGAATAATTATCTCGGAAAACATTATCGTATGGGGCTGAATAAATTTCCTGTATGGTCTGAAAAATATCTGGGCGAAATCATTGCTTCCATCAAATATTCTTTAAAATACAGAAATCTGGGTGTCAACACAGCCAACATTTTTACAACAACTCCTCTGGAGGAGGAAGGCAGCTATTTCTGGTCTGCAGACCGGCTTGTAAATCTGGATTTTTTTCAACAGTTTCAGGAAGCAGAAAGCGAATTTGGCCTTTTTTATCTCGATACGAAACAAACTGAAGTTTTTCATGATACCTGCGGATACTCCACAAGTTCTGCAGACAAAAATATCATCCTGGTCATACAAAAAATCAATACAGAATACCAGGGTTCCTGTATGGGATATATTGTTTTTGAATGCTCCCCGTCCAAAATATTTCCGACTCTGTTTCGTCCTTCGCAAAACGGAAATTATTTTGCCTGGTTTCAGGACTCGCAAAAAGGTTACGGGGCAGAACCACCCCAAAACCTGGAGGAGCTTCTTAATGATGATGCAAATTCCGCTCCGTTTTTCATAAACTCCGGCAAAGAACAATACATCTGCTGTATGATGGAGCATTTTGACATTATGATCATGAACACGCAGCCGCTTACTTTTTATTCCAGTAACCGCCCTGTGTTCAGTCTTTCCCTGGTACTGGCTTCATTTGCTGTACTTCAGTTTATACTGTTAACAATTTTTATCCGAAAATCTTTTCATCAGCTTCACACTGATCTGAATCTGATGGATGCAATCATTGCCCATGGGTTTAAAGAAAAGATACCGGAAACGCGTTCTGATGAAATCGGTATGATTGCCCACAGATACAATATTTTACTGGATAAGATAAATTCCCTGATACAGGAAACCGTAGAGAAAGAAACCACTCAGACTCAGGCTCAGCTAAAAGCTCTGCAATATCAGATCAATCCGCATTTTATCTATAACACACTGAGTATTTTTTCCGGATACGCTTCCCAGCATGGCCAGGAAATACTTGCAGAATCCATTGCATCTTTTGGACAGATCCTCCGATACAACATAAAAAATGATGGATTGTACGCGACGATTGAATCTGAACTTCGCACCGCTGTCTCTTTGATCAACGTGTACAATATCCGCTATTTTAATCAATTACGTTTGACTACGGACGTTCCTGAATCCGTTCAAAAGATACAGATTATTAAATTTTTACTGCAGCCTCTTTTGGAAAATTCCATTCTGCACGGATTGGTATCGCCTAACACTTCGCTGCATATACATATTTCCATTAAACCAATGGCTGATTTTATGGAAATAAAGGTTTGCGATGATGGAGACGGCATGTCACCGGACCGATTATCAGAGGTATTATACAGCCTGGAACATCCTTCTGAAACTTTACTGGATTCTTCCAACGGTACTTTTATCGGCCTGCAGAACATCTATAGACGACTGAAACTTTTTTACAGCCAACGTGCTCAGCTTACAATTGAAAGCCGGGAACACCATGGGACTACTATAATGATTCATATTCCGGCTGACGTAATAAAGGAGGAGTAATGAACTATGTACAATATCCTGATTGTCGATGACGAATATTATATCTGCGAGGGCCTGCATAACAAGATTCGCCTGCTCAATTTTCCGGAAGCCGGCGAAATCCGAACCTGCCTGAGCGGAGAAGATGCCCTGGAAATTTGCCGGACTTACAAACCTCAGATTGTATTTACTGATATCAAAATGAACGGCATGGATGGTATCAGTCTGATTCATGCTTTGAGCAAAAAACTTCATCCCGTTCAGTTTATTGTGCTCAGTGGGTATGATGATTTTGATTATGTAAGAGGCGCTTTTCAAAACGGGGCTATGGACTATCTCCTAAAACCGATTCTCAATGATAGTCTGTGCAAAGTTCTCACAAAAGCTTTCTCCGCTTTTCAAAGCTATCCTCATGTACCTCACAAATTCCGTGAAAATCTTTTTCATCTTTCGGAAAACCTTTTGCAAAAGCTGACACAGCTTCCCGCTAACGGCACTCCTCCCGCATCTTTTCTTGACGGTCTTGCCAATGAAGGAATTGAAGATAACTGCTGTATTGCCATATTGGCTTTTTGTTCCCCTCAGACCTATGATGCAATGAATCATAAGATCAATGCGGTTTATGATACCATCGGTCATGTTTTATGCAATGCGTTATCACAGTTTGAAATTGTTATGATCTGCGCTGCCGAAAGTTATGAATCCCTCAGAAATTTTCTTCTGGGTACTATTGATGCAAACAAAGATTCCTGCGTGGGGTGTCTGATGTCTCCTTCCGACATTTCCGGTATTGCCCGGCACTTTCAGAGGGCACAGGAATATATTTGTCTGCGTCTTCCCCTGGGATACGGACATCTCTTTACAGATATGACGCCAATGGCAAAACAGGGTATTCCTCAAAAGCTTAAACATATGATGAATCAGTTTATCCAAACACCTTCCCTGATTGCCAACAGTGCACAGCGCATTACTTTTTTTAAAAAGATCGAAGAGCTCACTATACCAGATTTGAACATTTTTTATCATTACTTTAACGAGGTACTGGGTGCAGCCTTATCCACACTAAACTATTTTGAACTGAGCCAGCGCTGTCCTCCTCTCTCTTCTTTTGCGGATTATGAGAGTCTGGAAAACTACCTTCATAATAAACTGATCAGGTATTCACAGCAAATTTCCCAGCATCCTGAGTCTTCCAATTCTTTGGATATGGTTAAGAATTATGTGGATACGCATTACATGGAAGAACTGACGCTTTCCGCTTTAGCTGACCGTTTCTTTATGAGTTATTCCTATTTGAGCAAGTCTTTTCATAAGACATTCCATATGCCGTTTCAGGAATATCTGCGTATGGTCCGTATGGAACATGCACTGGAGTTTTTGAAGAATCCCAATCTCTCCATTCAGCAAATCGCAGCAAATGTAGGGTATGAAAACGCGTTTAATTTTTCAAGAGCATTCAAATCCCAGTACGGCGTTTCTCCGAATCATTTTCGTAATAATTCCTGATTCATTACAGACAGAAAGCCTCAGAATAAAATCTGAGACTTCCTGTCTGAAATACCCTGGCTTTACTTACCTATTTCTATACACATACCATCAAAAGCCGCCTGAAATACAGTATCTTTCAGGTCTTCTGTCATCCTTTCATATGTCCAGCCGCCATTATGTGAAAAATGTGTCACTATCCATGCAGTCTCCTGATCGGCAGCCCCTTCTTTTTCCATTCTTTCCTTTACTTCCAGTATATCCCCAAAACCCATATGTCCATGGTATTTTGATTTTTCCTTCCCCATCGTGCAATCCATACTGGCACCATTTAACTTTTTGCCTTTTAATCCCTTCCAAAATTCCTCGCCCGGAATTCCGGTATCATTGCCATATAAAAAGGCTGTATCTTCTTTTTCAATTAAAAACAATAACGCCTCTTCTGTCTGCATATGCCTGGCAGGCAATACTGTGATCCTGTAATTTTCTATTTCCAGAACGTCAAATGGTTTAATTTCGTAGGGAACAATATATTCCCATATATCTTCAACGGAAAATCTTTCTGCCATCTCCTTTAAAAGACAGATCACCGCACTGTTTCCATAAATATGAAGCTGCTCAGCTCCCCATTTCTTTCCATATTCCGGATGACGCATGAATAAATCCATAGGATAAAAATGATCATCATGTGAATGGGTTATCAAAAGATGTGAAATTGCCGACAAATCTATTTCATTTTCCAATGCATGTTTATAACTGTCTGCCGGAAAATCAATGAGCAGCTTATCATCAATCAATGCCTGGGATCTCGTTCTCACTTCTCTCTTCCGGTGTTCTCTTGCATATGTACATATCGGACAATTGCAAAATAAGGCCGGGATTCCCTCTGCTGCTGCGGTACCTAAATATTTAATTTTCATGGCTGCCTTCTCCTTTAAATTATTTTATGCCTGAGTTAAAATGTTTGCTTTTATACTTATAAAAAAATCATAACACTTTTTGTCTCCTGCATCATGTTTTAAGTATAACAATTCAGGCCTTTATAAAACATATCTTTTGTATCAAATTTCTATCATTTTTTATCAACTTATGTGATTGTCTGATGAACCGTCCCATATGATCATATACCTCTTTATGAAAAAAGCTTATCGCATACCAATGTCATGGTGTATAAAAAAGTCCGGGAACCCAAAATTTCCTGGTTCCTGGACTTCACCTGATTCTCCTTTATCTTCCACGGAAAAACCGGAAGATTATTTTGTATTGGAATTTTCTTCTTTTTATTTCTTCGGACTCTTTTCCTACTTCATCCAATTCCCGGACCTGTGCATCGCTCGTTCCCGAAAGAGCTTCAAGCATCTTAGCTATCTCATTTTGGGCTATGGGACCTGAAGTTAAGGACAGGCTTACCATTATGGCAAGAAATAATTTATATAATTTTTCTTTCAATTACATTCCTCCAATTCAATCTCTGCTTTCCTTTAATCTCACAATAAATATTCGATTTATATTGGTCATCTGTTTGCATACAAAAAGAAAGCCATTCCTTGAATCTTAAAATGACTTATGAACACTATCACACTTGCAGTAAAGGATTCTTGTGATAGTATATATACTTTGTTCGAGGGGAAAGAAATTGATTCAATTGTCCAAACGTACCTTCTGATCAACTAATGTCCATTCATCCGATAACGCCTTAAATAAGGTTAAAAAGAAAAAGAGAAAAGCTATAACAAGAACCAGATGCAGGCTGAACCCTTTGGGAATAACTGCAATCGTGGGTATTGTACATATATGCTTCGTTATAGTTTCATTAAAAGAATTATTTTCGTTCAAATATGAAGCGTTAAGATATGTAGTATTATCACCATCTTCATTGGCAGCGATATCTTTTGAAATTGCCCATGTCTCAATTGCAGTTGTTTTATCCAATAATTTACATAGGTTATCAGCACCACCAAAGAATACATTCATAGTAAAACATATGGCAAAAAGAATCGTAACGAAAGAGACTATAATACAGGATATATGATTTTTTCTATTATTTATTTCCATTATAATTCCCTTCTTATCTACCGCTGCGACCAATTGGGGCAGCCTAAACTACATTGCTTTTAATTCAATATCTTGAGATGGCAGAACTCTGATTTGCTGCTTGTTATAATAAATCTTATCATACTATGTCTTATTTTACTATTATTTTGAAAAAAATACGAAGTACTTTTGCACTCTACAGTATATTACTGATATATAGTTTTCTTTAACAACATTTCTTCTGAGGAGTATCTGGTATTCTTTATCATTCCACTCCTCTGTTGTTGACAGGGTTGCTTAATGAAAAAATCGGGGTACTGAAAAAGGTCTTATTTTTGAAGGAATTAAAAACTTAAACAATACTCAATTCCATTTTTCATTTACGGTTATGCCTATCTATAGTTGCATTCGCATTATAAAATAACCTATTTGATAATATCAAATGTTTTATTTGCAAATTTATTAAAGTCTTTATTTACTATATTTATTTCATGATATATAATGGGCAAAAAAGCAGGTCGATAATAGAATGGCTCAATATGAAACGAATTACAGAGTTCCTAAAAAGGACATGCTTGTACAGATTGCAGAGGTTTTAGAAGTGAATGTGATAAACTTTACTGGATTAACTCCGGATTTTTCGGAAGATATTATATTTACTTTTTCTGGATGGCTGAAGAAAACAGGAGATGATTAATTTTTTCAGTTGGTAAGCAATCCGTGAAAGGCTAATGCTTCTGATGATAGTGCGGTTCGCTGTAATGTTAATGATAATCGGCCTGCTCATGCACCAGTTAGGATATATTTTAATTATGGAATCGTTAATGTTTTTATGAGAGAATGGTTAAAAAGAAAAGAAGAATTGAAGGCTAAAAATTTACCTTTTATAGGTCTTAAAGCGGAAATTGAATTGGTGTTTTACATGTGATGATTGCGGAAAACTTTGCCCTACAAATAATGGCGTAAGGCATGTACAGAAGTTAAAGAGAACGATAAGGAGATTTATATGTTATATTATCCCGGATTTGAAGTAAAAGATATAAACTGGTTGAAATTTGCCCTCTTGTACTTAGATGATCTGCGTCCTATTATCCCCCAAATACCATATACCAGAGAGAATTATCTTGATTCTCTAACTCTCAAGATAATGGATTCAACTGATTTAATAAGAGAATATTGCCCTGATTATAAGGAGGGCAATATTGCTTCATTAAAAGCAATGGAATATTTTGATAACTATTTAAAAAATCCTAAAATATATGCTAATCAATTTAATTCTTCTTATGGACACGCAAACTATCTGCCTGACAAATGGAGAAATAAAGCACAACAAAATTATATTTTATATACTGGCAAATTCTCAACTGATTTTTATTATTATTGTATTGATGAAGGAATAGCCCATCCCTGTGATGAGGGAATAAAAATCCATGAAGACTTAGCTTTTGTATATATGAGCTTTTTAGCTGAAGTCATTTCTGAAGCAAACGAAATGGAAACAATAACCGATATTTCTAAATATAACAAAATAATTTTAAATAATAATAAAATATTAAGTAAAACTATTGGCAAAGAACTGAAATATGCTATAAATAATATAGAACTAAATCTTCCATGTGATATTAGTAAAATCTCTATTGATAAGTTTATCAAACTGAGATCTTCTAGGGGGTTCAACCAATTACGTACTGCATATACAAATGAAATTAAAAATCTAATTGAAGCTAAAGAACAGAAGAACTATGGCTATTCGTTAGAAAACTTACTAAGTTATCAAAAAGACTTTGTACGTTTTTGTCACCAGAGTTTTAATATGCTTGGCTCAATTTACCTAACTGCCTTTGGTATACACCAAATTGCCGGCGACAATCTAACCCCCATCGCCCTATTAAGCACCGCAATAGGGGTACATCAAAATCTAAATGCGGTTGTCAAAGCCGGGGAAATAACTGAGACCTTCAAAGACATACACAATAAACATTTAGCAAGGAAATATGTTGCAACGCTAAGAAGAACCTCTTTATAAAAATAGACATGTTCTATAGCCGTTTGGTAGAATTAAGTTACCACACAAAAATCTCACAAAGGAGGCTATAAAACATGTCTGATAACATTATACAACTCAACGAGGATTTAATAAAGCACGATTTACGAGATTTAGTCCGCTCCAGTGTTGAGGAAACTCTCAATGCCCTGCCTGATCATGAAACAGAAGAATTAGTAAATGCTGAAAAGTATGAGCGTCCTGGTAATCGTAAGGGGTACCGTTCCGGCCATTACAACCGTAACTTCCAGACCACTGCTGGGGATGTCACCCTAAATGTTCCTAAACTAAAAGGTGTTCAGTTTGAAACTGCTATTATCGAACGGTATCGCCGCAGAGAATGCTCTGTTGAAGAAGCCCTTAGCGAGATGTACCTTGCCGGTGTTTCTGTTCGCCATGTTGAGGATATCACAAAAGCTCTGTGGGGAACCAAAGTGTCTCCCGGAACCATCAGTAACCTTGACAAAACGGCCTATGAACACATTGATACTTGGCGTACAAGACCACTGACAGGGGAATATCCCTATGTTTATGTGGATGGTGTATACCTGAAACGCAGCTGGGGCGGTGAGGTTCAAAACGTCTCCATCCTTGTTGCAATCGGCGTTAATCAGGACGGTTGCCGTGAAATTATTGGCGCAGCCGAGGGCATGAAGGAAGATAAAAAGAGTTGGCGTTCCTTCTTTATCTGGCTCAAAGAGCGTGGTTTAAATGGTGTACGCCTCATCATAGGTGATAAATGCCTTGGTATGCTTGAAACAATACCCGAAGTGTTTCCTGATGCAAAATACCAGCGTTGTACTGTACATTTCTACCGCAACATCTTCTCTGCAACACCACGCAAATGTATGAAGGAAGCAGCCATGATGTTAAAGGCAATTCATTCACAGGAATGTAAATCAGCTGCCCGTGAAAAAGCTGCTCAGACAGCCCAAAAACTCAGTGAAAGGAAGCTTTCCGCCGCTGCCAAGAAACTGGAAGACGGTATTGATGAAACACTTACATATATGGATTTCCCCAGCCAGCACTGGAGTCGAATCCGTACCAATAATACAATTGAGCGTCTCAACCGTGAAATCAAGAGACGAACAAAAGCGATCGGTGCCTTCCCGGATGGGCAGAGTGCTTTAATGCTCGTATGTGCCAGACTCCGTCATGTAGCAAGCACCCAGTGGGGTGTAAAACGCTATATGAATATGGATCATCTGTATGAAATGGATATCCAGGAAGGGTCTGATATCATAGCCGGATAACTACCGGCAACCAGACGGCAAAAATTAATTTGCGAAAAATAATTGACACGATCAAATGATACAATAAAAAATGATTTCTTTATTCACAAAATAAAGCACTAAATATTCTGATTATTATAATAGTACCAAAATAGTACCACGACCTATAGTTAAAGCCGTGAAACCCGCTGTTTATGCGGCCTCACGGCTTTCTGTTTACTATTCAAACTCCTCAAAGGAAATCTGCAATCGAGGTATTTCAGCAATTTTCCTTTTGTTTTGATATTCATATTATATGATTTTTCTATGTTATATTACTTCTTAAACCGGTTTAGTACCAAAATAGTACCATGCACCTATTATCCATTTTTTCTTCTTCGACAGAAACAATTTATATAAGCACTATATTTTTTAATATTGAACTCCATTGATTTTGCAATGAATACCTTCATCCTGTGCAATACTTTTGTAAAAACGCTCATTATTTTTGTCTACCAGTAGATTACTATTATTACGTTCAATAATTTTCAATATTTCTTTTTTATCTTTGGTAGAATATTTATATTCTTTCTGCCTAATCAAATCTGAGTTTTTATCAAATGCAAAAACATGTCTAATCAAATCTATATCCTGAGAGGGCATATATTTTTCCTTTTTCTGCTGAGTACCTGTACTCTCATCCATCCAACTTGATATACAATATTTTGTCAGATGAATTTCTGCATTAACAGGTATGCTCTTATTGCATATCCACCCAAGCATATACCCTGAATTAAAATCCGACAGCAAAATATCGACATTACTCAATCTCTTACTACTCAATGTATCATTATAATTAATGGCTAAAGGGCCTCTGTTATTCCAAAATATGTCTGTTGAATGTTCAAAATTTTCTACTTTCCGATACATTTTTGAAGTACTGGAAATATTGTTTGGAATAATTCTTGTTGAAATAGCATGCCCTCCTATAATATCGCGATATAAAGTATTAGGTGAGCGGTATCCATTAGAACGATACGTTGACTTCGAGATTCCCATTAAATGTGGAAAATTTTCTTTCTCTCCGATTAAAATGAAACTTTTTCCATGATATGTGCTTACTATGTAAAATGTCTCCAAATAGTTCTTCTGATAATAGCGGGCACACCTTTGTATGTCAGTTATATTCATTTTTTCTCCTGTAATGAACAAAAGCCCCTTAACAGGAGCTTTTGCTAATGGCTATCGTTCACGATTATTTTTTTAACAGGGGAGTGCCCGGATCGGCCATTACGATTCCCTCAGCTAGTGAGCCTGTATATTACGTTTTATCACAAAAATTAGTGATTCTTTTCTTGTCTTTAGTATAAAATATTATATGCAAAAAGTCAATGAAATACCATCAAATTCCCCCGAATTTTCCTCATTTTTGCAGTTTACAAGCATTTTACAGAGGGCTGTATCTGCTATGTTTTCTTTTTAAAATTGCCAATCCAAACCTCATATTCACTTATAACAATAAAGCCACTTCATGATTATCAATATCCAAATAATATCTATTCATCCACTTACTAATCAACCTACACACAAAGCCCATGAATAATCTCAGCCACCGTCCTAAGTGCAGCAATCTTTTCCATATCCACGGAATCTGCAGAAACTACCCTTTTTAACTCTTTTTCAATTTCTGTCAAACTCTCCTGAAGGCTTAGAAACATTCGTTGATCACCGACCACTACCAGTTTCTGATACAGACTGCTTTGTATCATATAATCCTGTTTTTTTCTGCCGCTTAATCTCACTCTTTCGTCCAGCTCTGCCCTTTCCATTGGAGACATCCGAAAGTTGACTATTATATCCCGTTTGCGGTTATGTTCATTCTTCTTTTTCTTAACTGCTTTTTTCTTCTGTATCTTATACATTTTATCCAACCTTCTCCTGATTTAATTTTGCAGCCATTTCCTTCTGAGCTGTTGGGAACATATGAGCGTAATGCATAGTAATATCAATATTCTCATGTCCCATTCTCTCTGCAATTGCAACAGGTGTAAAACCCATGTCAATCAACATTGACACATGTGAATGTCTCAGATCATGGACTCTGATACGCTTTACCCCCGCCGACTTCGCACCACGTTCCAATTCATGATGAAGATAACTTTTCGTAATTTGGAAAATCCTCTGATCCGGCATATAACCATAAAGCATCCCCAGATATTCACGTAACTCCTCACATAAAAAATCCGGGATATCAACAATTCTATTACCCCTTACTGTTTTTGGTCCTGTAAGATAGTCTTCACCCTGCAAACGTTGATATGACTTGCTGACACTGATTCTTTTATGCTCAAAGTCAATATCATTGGCCGTCAGCGCTAATAATTCACCTACACGCAGGCCTGCCCAATACAGAATCTCAAATGCATAGAATGATTGTGGCTTGTCCCATACTGCTTCAGAAAATTTCATATATTCTTCTTTCGTCCAAACAGTGATTTTTTTCTGACGCTCTCCTCCCATACCTCCCGCTTTATGAACAGGATTGGACTGTAATTCATATAACCGGATAGCATGATTAAATATTGCACTCAATTGTGCCTGTATCGTTCTCAAATAAGGCTTTGAATATCCTATTCCATTTTCATCACGAAATTCCATAAGTGTATTCTGCCATCTGATAATATCCGTGGCTTTGATTTCATTCATTTTTTTCTGTCCAAAATAAGGTATCAATTTTGTTTTGATGATATGTTCTTTTGTTAACCAGGTATTGTATTTGAGTCTGGGTTTCATATCCTCACCATACACCTCTATAAAGTCAGAAAAAAGCATATCTAATGAAGGGGCCTGTCGTTGTTTGAATTTTTGTTCCCATTCAAGTGCCTCTTTCTTTGTCCTGAACCCACGCTTTTTCTTTTTTCTATTGACTCCTTTCCAATCCCTATAATAAAATGCAACATACCAGGTATTTCTTTCTGTGTCTTTATAGGCTGCCATAAGTACCTCCTAACATCCCAATTTCAAACCATAAAATCGTTCTTCATAATATTTCCTGCTTACCCTGCCAGCAACTGTGAGATATCCCTTTTTACTTAGCTCATCATTCATCTGTTTGATCAGTTTGTATGCATATGGCTTGGAAACTCCCAAATCAGATGCAACTTGATCTGCTGTCACAAATATTGAATTTTCCATGGAAATCCCCCCTCCTTTAAGGGGCTTAGCATCACTTTATCCCTTAACCCCTCTTTTGTAAAATCTACCGCTTAAAATATTCTATACTTGACATTTACATCATGCGCAGCCAATTCCCACACTTATCGCAAGTGCTTTGTCTATTTTCCTCTGTGTCATTGGTGTAATCCTGCCAATATATTTTAAAAACCGTTTTCTATCTAAAGTACGGATTTGTTCCAGAAGGACAACAGAATCTTGTTTTAACAATGCGATTCCATAAACCTGCACATGGGTAGGCATTCTCACTTTTTTTCTGGCTGTAATGGCAGCCACAATAACTGTAGAACTGAATTGGTTCCCTGTATTATTTTGGATCACAACCACCGGTCTCACGCCGCCTTGTTCCGAACCAACTACAGGCTCCAGATTGGCATAAAAAATATCACCACGCCTAATCTGCCCCATTGTCATCTCCCCCTTTGATATGTATGTAAATATGAAGAAACAGCTTTGTTTTTCTTGACTTTAAAGCTATCAATGCATACTTTCAATATAATCCATCAATCGGCTGACTGCGAATCAGCTCCACGGGTCTTTCGGCCCCAGCCAGGTTCTCTGGCTGCCGTCCTCATTGCCGGGGACGCTCTTAACGCTCGGACTATGACTGGACAGGAGTATCATTATCACCATTGCTGGTCATGGCCTTATCAGGTTGCACCTGATCATATCCGAATACCGGTTATCGCTCTTTACCTATATTTAGTGAAATACAGCTTCTCACTAAAATATAATGGCAAGTCCTGGCGTGGTCTCAGAACGGCTCACATTTAACAGATTGACAATGGAAATGTGATTGATGGACGAATATTAAATTTTCAAGGTACATCCTATTTTTTCACTTCTATAAACCTGACACTTTAAAATATCCCTTTACTTGAAGGAAAATAGGCAAGAGATTTCCCTCTCTTACCTATTTCCACACTGAGAGGCCAAAAACGAAGCCTACTTTTCAAACTTTTTTAATTTTTTTTGTATTTTCTTTCTGGCAGTGTCCACGCTGTGCTGTACGGCACGGCTTGTACAGCCTTCCACCCTGGCGATCTGCTCATACGTCATATCCATCTCGTACCGAAGCAGAAATCTTCTTCTCTGTATGGACGGCAGTCCATCTATGGCATCCTTAAGTTCCTCCATCCGCAGCTTAGACAATATCTGCTCTTCCATGCTGATCTCAGAATGTACCGCCCGTCTGTGCTTCATTTCTTCTGATAATTCTAACTGTTCCAGATGCCGCTCATCAGAACGTATGTAATTCCGTTCTTTCCGCATAAGATTCTGCATCTCTTCAAAAACCTCTGCAGTGACCTCAGCTTCCTGGTATATGCCCTGGCCGTCCTTAAAAGAAACATAGTATTTCGTTTCTCCATCCTGTTGTTTTTCATAAAATGAATATATTCTTAACGTATCTTCCAAAACCCTTTCCTCCGATCTGAATTTTTTTGAAATTCAAATCAGAGGGAGGGGCTCTGGAATCATAAAAACTTTTCTGCCAATAAAAAAAGCACAGACAGATTTTTACAATCTGCTGTACTTTTCTTACATAAAGCCCAGGGGATAAATTACGACAAAATTCTACATCTTGAAGCCCGAACTTATCTACTAATAATACAAAGCTTTTTTTAGCTGATCATCAAAGAAGTCCTTCCAACATATATTTACGAAATACCTGTAATCGCAAAACAAACAATACAATATTTGAAACCAATCCCTATTTTCAAACATATCTTTTGCCTTAAAAACTGCATATTACAAAATTTCATAAACTATAGGGTGCCAAAAACTACCACAAACCAAATATAGTATAACATTTTTCACTAAAATCGGGATATCTACCTCTCATTTTATTAGGATATCATACCTAAAATATAATTATCTGTTATCGTTTATCTTCATAAAGATCAAATATGTAAAAACCAAACCTTTAGTTGCAATATAACCACCACAGTCGTATTATAAAATCCGTCACAAAAAGTAATCTGCTTTTCATTTGAATTTACGCAAATGATGGTTGCAGGCGCCTTACGATGTGTTTATATCATCAGCACCAATACCTACCATTTCAAGAATCAGAGTTTCTACATAACTACAGGAATGATACTCATAAATAATACACATCTATAGCAGAGATTTGCATATTCCCCTGTGCCTTCACGGATTATATTGCCGTAACACCTTAAAAACAAATTATGATAATGTATCCGCTATTCAACACCCCAAAGCAAAAGAAAGGCTGCGCAGCAATCATTACGCAGCCCTCCAACACTTTTATCGGATGAATATCTATTTACTTATTAACCACATTTACAGTATTTCCCTCTGCAAATGCTTTCAGATTATGAACAGCAATGTCTAAAAGACGTTTTCTTGATTCTTTTGGCGCCCATGAAATGTGCGGCGTGATAAAGCAGTTCTTTGCTTTTAATAATGGATTATCCCCTTTGATCGGCTCTGTGGATACTACATCCAGCCCTGCCGCCGCAACCTTCCCGGAATTCAGCGCGTCTGCCAGATCCTGCTCCACAACAAGCGGTCCTCTGGAATTATTCAGGATGATCACACCGTCCTTCATTTTCGCAATATTAACCTGATTGATGATTCCCTCTGTTGTGGGAAACAGGGGACAGTGAAGAGCAATGACATCGGATTCTGCCAGCAGCTCATCCAGATCTGCAGTTTTTTTCCATCCGGATACTGTTTCTCCCGGAATGCGTCAGCTGGGCTATAACAAAGGTATCTTTCTTTGTTTCATGGATTTTGGAGACCAGTTTGGAAAATGCATCTTCAGTTTCCTGACGCATCTACATCTGACGCGGTACGGATTTGCCTTCCTGATTGACAGATATGGATTCCATCCAGATCACACCGCTTCCGCCTGCAGCAAGCTCACAGTAACGTTTTACGGTACGCTCACTGGGAGCTCCTGATACCAGAGCATCCCCGCCCTCAATGGGCTGTGCCAGCAGACGGTTAGGGATTGTTTTTCCATTTACCTCAAGCGTCCTGTTTAATACGGAACGATCTTCCAGAAAAAGCAGGCCCCGTCTCAGCCGCGCTGCATCTGCCAGGAAATCGCTCTTTTTTGTATAGGCATATGGCTCATGCTTCATAGGAAAAACCTCTCTTTAATCTTCCTCTTTCTGAGGATTACATCTTAAATGGCAAATCTCATACGCATGGATACATTCGTCTACTGTCTCTGCCATTTCGATCACTTTGTTTGTCTCGTCTTCCGCCCACTTCTCAGCTCTGCAAATTTCCAGAAGCTCTTCCAGCATTTCTGCTTTGAATTTTACCGCGCCATCCCGGTCCATATGTACCAACTCACCCGGCTCAACTTCCATTCCGGCCACTTCCACTTTTCCATTCAATTCATAGATCATAGAGGGAGCAGTTGATGCTACGGTCCCTGGGATCATAAGCTAAATTCCATATCCTTCCAATTCTTCCACGTCACGGACTGCCCCATCACAGATAACGTTTTGTACTCCGCATATGTTGCATACACGGCCATACTGTCCGCCAAAATTACTGTCTGAAAGGTGCATTGCTTCCGGTTCATCTACCTGGATGACCAGTGTGACCGGCTTAGGGCTGGCATCAATCAAACGAAGCAGTTCAAAACGGTCGGGTGCCTCAAATTCCGGAACCGGAACTCCTACTCGCATGGTCACTACAAAACCGCATCTTGCCCCAACTTCTCTGTTAGTACAGTGGGTGGAAGCGTCTGTATAATATTTATCCATATCGTAGACCGCGTCGGCGGCGGTGACAGCTTTGGCGGAGGGCTGATCTACGCTCTGATCTCCGGGTACTCCTCTCAGGATGCCGTAGAATACGCGGTGGCTGCCTCTTGTATGAAACATACCATCGAGCATGACTTTAACCTGGTCACTGTGGATGAAGTCACTTCTCTGGCAGGCGGCAACGCAAGCGGCCGCGTGCAAAGATAAAACGATAAAAGAATCCCCAATGAAGCCGTAGCTTTGATTGGGGATTTCTGCTTCATTAAATCCATTCTTATCACCCGTACTCCATAGCCGGGAACTGAAAGTGCTATACGCAGCCCCGCAAATTTTTGCAGTCCCCACACAGTACCATATCCGGCCAGGCCGCCTGCTGTCAGGGTGATGGTCATATTGGGCGTTTTCCCCTACAAAAGAGATGCTTTAAGGCAGTAAAAAACTGTTTTTCGTCGGGTTTCAACGGAAGCTGTTTCCAGATATAATAATACCAATAAGTTCTTGGGACAGAATTTAAAAATATTATTCAGGAGGTATATTATGGCACTTTCATTGGATTCAAAAATCAGGGATATTATGAGATCAGAAGAGGGAAAGGCAGTAATGGAAAAATGGGCGCCGGGTTCATCAAAGGACCCCCGCATGAAACTTGTCGGTGCGCTTACCTACCGTAAACTGCTCAGCTATCCGGAGTCTGCGGAAACAGCCAAGCATTCTGATGAAATTGATGCAGATCTGAAAGCCTGTTCGAGGTAGATCAGCAAAAAAGGGCATTTATTTTGTGCAAGGTACGAAATAAATGCCCTTTTCACGTCATTACACAGGCTGTTTTTCCAGCCATTTTTCAAGACAGAGTGCTTTTAAGAGGATCTGCAGCAGAAGCCTGTGATCCGAGTTGTTCAAATTCAGAGAAAGCTCACTTTCGATACGTCCAATCCTTTCGATCAGCGTACTACGATGGATATACAGCCTCCGAGCGGTGGCTGCGTAGGACATGTTCTCTTCCAGGAAGGCGGACAGTGTCTCCAGATAAGAAACGCCTCCGTTGGAATCATGTGTCAGCAGACTGTCAAATCCCTGAGGAAAATATACTTCGATTGGAAATCCGCCAAGCGAATTTGCAATCATCTCATGCAGTGTAAATTCAGAAAAACAGTACAGATTTTGTTCCGGTTTATAAAGCCTTCCATTTTCAATGGCCGCCTCAGCCTGTAAATAGTAGGTGCGCAACATATACAGATCCGTGAAGGGATTGCTCTGTCCTGCACACAGATGCATCTCCAAAATGAGAGGAGATATGATCCTATCCAGCTCTTTTGAGGCAGAATCTTCTATGGAAAAGATATCCAAAGGAATCAGTCCAAAGATAGTATTGTCCTGCTCGAACAAGATACTTTCAGGAAGTTCCGACTCCAGCGCCGAACAGATATAACGCACCGGAAGGGACGAAAAATGCTTCAGACTGTGGATAGAAATACTGACATACTTCCGTTTATGATTGAAGTATTTCAGAAGGATCCGCTGATTTTGACTGAGGGGCATTTCATTCATTATAAGCTGCAGGATTTCTCTGAGCGAACTGTGTTCATTCTGCAGAAGGGATGGCGCAGCTTCCGCTACGCGCTGAATAATGTTTGCAAGATATTCCGCAAGCCAGTCTTCTCCATTTATATAAGTGTGATCACTCTGGTCAATATAAAGACAGCCTATGTAATGGTCATTCGCGTTAAAAAGATTGACACAAAGAAAATTTCCGGCATCGAATTTGAGCAGAAAGGCACCATGGCTGTCCATATCCGGCTCATTCTCTTTCAGAAAATCAAGAAACAATTGAAACTCCAACGTTTCTTTGGTCTGATTTTCCAGGTTTTGTCTGCTGTTCTTAGTCGGACAGACGGATGCTGCAAATTGAAAAGAATCGTCCAGGACATACATAGGGCATTCAAAGACAGGGTAAGAACACTCCAGAACATCCTGAATATCTGATGATCCCATAAAAAGTGCCAGCAAACGACTTTCCCATTCATAAAACAACTCATAAATATTCTGAACAGACTTATATACCTGGAAAAAATCCACCTTTTTTTTGATCAGAAGTACAGAAGCATGTTCCTTATAATAGGACAGTCGTACATTTTCACCAATGCAGATCAAAATAACATCTTTTTCGATCACCGGCCTTTGAGGGAGATGCTCCACCGTGGCCAGATAGACGTGGCCGGAATAAAGGTGCATGGTATTGTCGATAAAAAGCTCCGGATACTGCAATACCATCTCCGTCCCTTCACCTCCATACATGGTAACGGGATATTTTCTTTTCAAACGTTCATAGATCATATTAACGTTCAGCCTCACAGATATCACCTCTTTCTCTGTTTTTATTATACATTAAAAAATATAAGAAGCAACAGGACACCCTTATTTATGATGGGTATAGCATCAAAAAAACGGTCAAATGACAGGATTTAAAAAATAGGCTCCATCTACCATAATGAATTCTATAGAATCCTGTCCCGGGAACTATGGCAAGATAAAATCTCATACAGAAAGGTAGGGTTTTTACAATGGATTTTGATATGAATGCTGCGAATATCGAAATGTTGAAAAATTATGTTCAGATTGCAAGGCCGCTTGAAGAAATGTTCTCCGTAAAAGGAAAAGTAGCTATAGTGACAGGTGCAACTTCAGGTCTTGGTTTTAATATTGCTTTGAGACTTCTGCAGGGAGGAGCAAATGTAGTGATCGCCGGCAGTTCTCAAACAAAAGGAGATTACACCATTCCTATTCTGGCAGAGGCAGGATACGATGCAGACCGTGTGATATTCTGCAGGACAAACGTAGCGGCTGAAGAAGATATGGAGAATCTGGTCCGGACAGCAGACGAAACATTTGGATCAATTGATATTTATGTAAATAGTGCAGCTGTATGGAGCTATGCACATATTTACGACCTTCCGGCAGAAGAGTTCCGCCGTGTCGTGGATACGAATATCAGCGGCGCCTTCCTTGGGATCAAGCATGTGAGCAAATATATGATCAGCCATAAAATTCAGGGTAAGATTACATTGATCTCCTCGAATGCGGCATGGCTTCCATACCCGGTATTCGGAGGATATCCACATTATACCGCATCAAAAGGCGGTGTGAATTCCCTGGCGATCGAGGCTGCCAAAGAACTAAAGCGGTTTGGTATCATGGTAAATGCAGTAGCACCGGGTGGTATGGTGACTTCAGGGGCATCTGCAAACATGTGTGCGGACGGACTTTCCGAAGAAAAACAGGACGAGTTTTATGATGAACTGATGGTATGGCAAAATGACGGGACTCAGCCGGTTGACACAGTTGCCATCGTTGCTTATGCCATGAGCACGCCCATGTCTGACGGCATGACTGGTGAAATCGTGGTAGCTGATGCCGGTATGTCCCACAATATTGTAAAATATCAGGCAGCTATTGAACAATATCCGGAAGTGACTGACTGACATTTACAGAAAGGAAATGGCTATGGGTAAAAAAATAGATGAAAGAATTCCGCAAAACAGCGGTGAAGGTGCAAATTTTAAGAATTATTATGGAATCCGCTCCCCATGGAATAAGATTTATTCCTATCAGGAGGCGCTTCATTATGCGAGTAGGTTTGAATCTGTACTGAGTGCAGCTACGATACAGGCACTCAGGATCATTGTCCCGGACTATGAAGAGCGTGCCCAGATGATGTGTGAAGAGGCATTTGAAAGACTTTACACAACAGGTAAATATTATGGTGATGATGACGGTTTTGGAATCCATCCATTTATGTGCGGGCAGTATGCGGGGGCACTGATCGGAGATAAGGGTGACGATGCTCTTCTGATGTGCGGCAGATGCCAGGATTTTGGTACATATCGTGCGGAGAAGGAACTCGATGTCTGTGATTGGGATATCTGCGGTTCTGAATTATGCAGGACTACTACCATGTCTTTACAGGGACAGGCAAAGGCATCTGCAGAACGTAGGAGAAAAGGACCCGAAATAGATTATATGATGGTGGAGGCAAAAGGCTGCGGAGACCGGCACTGCCGTATCATAGCAGAATCAAGAGAAAAATATCCGGCTTTGCCGCACAAGCTGTGGGAAAGTTTTGGTCCTGCCGTGACAGATGACATGAAAAAGTATACGGAGGAGAAGGATTGTATAGATGAGTCCATGATGTTTCGGGAAGAATGCAATTACCATTTTGTAAACGGTACAAATAATGAGACGGATTCCAGTAATCAAATGATCAATATGAGTACCGGGGCATCCCTTTATATCCTTCCGGCCATTGCTGAGACCGTTAAACGCGGTTATGTGACAAGGCATCAGGCGGATCATATCCTGAAGTGCGTACTTGAAGCTGCCGGCAAAGCTATGTTTGGCGAGCGTTATGCCATCAAAGCCTGCAGGGACTGGCTCGGTGTCCCTTCTTCTTTCGGTGAAGACGCCCGTGTGATGGGCGCCCTGATTGAAATGCTGCTGCAGTCTCTGGTATGTGAATATGATGTAGAATCTTTTAATAAAGACGAAGTGGTCCTTATCATAGAGAGAAGCGGACTGGAGATCACCGCTACAAAAGACATGCCGGAAATCCACCTGTGGATGTGGCAGGGGATGGTGAAAACCCTGGTCAATGCACAGTGGTCTTTATGGGAAGAAAAATCTCCGGAGAGAAAGATGCGCATTAAAATCGCAAAAAAAATTGACAAATTCATGTAGAAAGGGGGAAGCAAAGATGTACAAAAATATATTTAAATATGATGATATGAAACGTTCGGAGCATATGGCTGTCAGAACTACAGTTGGCTGGTACTTCTGGACACATCAGCTTCTGGAGATTTCAGGTCCGGATGTGACTGCTTTTCTGGATTATATGTACCCGAATGATATCACATCCCTCGCAGTCGGAAGGGACCGCTATACAACCATGCTGGACGAACAGGGCGAGATCATTGATGATGTTGTGATCATGAGAATGGATAAAGAACGGTATTGGGTATCTACACTTTATGCAACGAAAACAGATGACTGGTGGTATTTTCACCAGGGAAATTTTAATGTAGAGTGGAGAGAGATTACAGATGAATGGGAAATGTATGCTGTACAGGGGCCTAAATCCAGGGATCTGGTAGAAAGTCTTGTCAGGGATTCTGTCAGCAATCTGAAATTTTTTGCCCATATGGATACAGAAATAGACCAAATGCCCTGTCTGATTAACCGAAGTGGTTTCAGCGGGGAAAAATTCGGCTATGAAATTTATATCCATCCGGAAAATCGCGATGCACTGGAGGCACTGATAAAACCCGCAGCAGAAAAACTGGGCGGCAAAGAAGTGACAGAATTCCAGGTAATGGCATGGACACTGCCTACAGAAGCAAATTATTATTATATGAGGGATCTGGCGCACACGAATCCTTTTGAGACAGGGCTTGATAAAAATATCAACTGGAAAAAGGAATTTATCGGCAAAGAAGCGCTTCTCGAAATACGGGAGGAAGGGCCAACACGGGAGATGCTTGGCTTTGAGGTTCCTGAACCGGACATCTATATCCGTTCCAAACAGTACGGCGGCCCCGGGGAACCGGTATACCTGAGCGGGGAGGAAATAGGACGGGTTTCAAAACTCGTATATTCCTACATGAAAGACGTCAATATCGGATATATTCTTGCCCAAAAAGGAAAGCTGCATGTAGGGGACCATATCCAAATCCATGGATATGAAGCGGTGATCACTGAGAAAAACTGGATGAATTAGATGGAGATCCTTCATTTTTCTAATTGGGGGCAGTTTAATCAGTTGTTTAAACAACATTTTGGTATGTTACCGAGTAAATACAGACAGTCCCGCATTTTTCCCTGTTTTTATTATAGCAATTATGTGACCAGAATCAAACTCCTTTACAAAATTTTACCCCATCGGAACATAGTCACCTGTGTCCCGATGGGGTAAAATCCCAGAATCGCTCATGGCCAGCCTATTGGCTTTTTATTTGCAGGCAGAGTCATTTGATTTATTCTAATCTTGATACCGCCTCCTGCAGCAGCTCAATGATCGGCAGGTGCTGCGGGCATACACTCTCACATTGCCCACATGCAATACAGTCGCTGGCTTTAACGGATGAATTACTTGTCAGGTTATTATAAAACATTCTTGGCCTGTTATCCGTTGGATATAATCTTGCAGTATTTAAAGCATGAAATATATCCGGAATCAGAATTTTAGAAGGACATCCGTCACAGCAGTAGCGGCAGGAAGTACATGGAACCAAAGACATATCCTGCATCTTTTTTACCACCTTCTCTATCACCTGATACTCCTCTTTTGTAAGTGGCTGAAAATCACCGAAAGTCTGCAGATTATCCCGCATCTGTTCTTCTGTGGACATTCCGCTTAAGATCGTCACCACGCCCTCCAGCGACCCCACAAAACGCAGCGCCCAGGAAGCCGTAGAAGCATCTGGATGAACGGCTTTTAACATCTCTTCCAGTTCCGGCTGCAGATTTGCCAGCATTCCGCCCTTTACCGGCTCCATTACAATGATCGGGATGTTACGCTGATGCAGTATTTCATATAGTCTCCCCGAATGTACCACCTGATTATTCCAATCTGCATAATTTAACTGAATCTGCACAAAATCAATCTCAAGGTGCTCATTCAGCACCTGTTCCAGCAATTCCGGAGTGCCATGAAAGGAAAAACCAAAATGCCTGATCTTCCCCTCTTCCTTTTTTTGCATTCCCCAACGAAAGCAGTCATATTTTACATATGTATCATAATTATTTCCATCTTCCAGGCTATGCAGCAGATAGAAATCAAAATAGCTGACTCCGCAGCGCTCCAACTGCTCATTAAAGATCAGGTCACGGTCCATCGGTCCGCTCATTGTCCATGCCGGCAGTATGCCGCTGCCAGCCAAAAACCAGTCACCGACAATCTGTCCGACCGGATTGTTCAGTACATGAGTGAACATTCGGACAGGGTAACTCTGAAAGACATCGCGGCGCAGTTTTCCTATCATCCAAATTACATTTCCACCCTGTTGCGCCGGGAGGTGGGAAAGTCTTTCTCTGAAATATTACTTTCACAGCGCATGGAACGGGCGGTGATTCTTTTACGTGGGACGGATTTAACAATCAGCGAAATTGCACTGATGCTGGGATACAGTAACAGCAGTAATTTTTATAAAACGTTCCGGGAGTATTACGGGGTTTCACCGAGGGAATATGCTTCCTAAACTGACATATCTGCTGAAGCAGACATTACAATGGAGTGATAGTCAATAGCTCCAGTTCTCAGAACCTGCAAGATGGTATAGTTCAAGGGGAGGATGTGACCGATGACGGTCACATCCTCCCCTGTTTTAGGCTATCTATTTCCCGACAGCCCCTCCTTTTCGTTTTCTATTATTATCCGGAATACTTTTTGTCACAATGCTACCAGAACCGATAACTGAGTTATTCCCAGCAGAAATCCCCGGCATAATTTTCACACCGCTAACTATCCAAACATTATTTCACTGGCTGTAAAATCTTTCACGCCTTCACACTGAACTTATGTTTTCCTGGTTCCAGTATCCGTGTGCTTTCATCCGGCAAGATCACCTCTGCCTCTGTATTTGGAGGAATCTCTACATCAAAGATCAGCTTGTCCCCCTCATATTTCCATCCGCTTGCAATCTCTCCCACCGGTGATCGGTATGAGGCTTTTGCATATTGTAGCAGTCTATAGGGCATTGGTCTGATTGTGATTTTGTTTCCTTCCAAATGAATCCCGCACACCCCCTGGAACAGCCAGCCGCAGACTGCTCCATAGGAATAATGATTCAAAGAAGCTTTTGGTTTCCCGTTTTCATCAATTCCATCCCAGGTCTCCCAGATTGTTGTTGCGCCCTTTTTGACCGCATACAGCCAGCTGGGCATGGTGTCCTGCAGCAGAAGCTTATATGCAGTCTCCAGATATCCATACTCCGCCAAAATGGGGCAGAGAGAAGGTGTGGATAAGAATCCTGTGTTCAGATGATAACCATCATTGATAACCAATTGATCAAGCTCTGCTGCCGCCTGAGCCTTTTCTTCCTGGTTCAATAAATCAAATGCGATAGCGCGTACATATTCTGCCTGTCTGACGGAGTTGATTTTTCCGTCTTCTGTGGCAATGTAGCGGAACGCTTTCTTTGCATTTTCAGCAATTTGGCGGTAATTCTCTTCATCCACATTTTTCCCCAGTATCCCGGCGATTTCAGAAAGAAGTTTTCCTGAATATGCAAAATAGGCAGTTGAAACTTTTTCCTGAGGTGTACGCATGGCCATGGTACTCTCCACATCCGGCTCGCACCATTCCCCATAGTCTACACCCGTCTCGATGGTATAATTTCTATATGGATTCTTTTTTAATCGTTTAATAGGATTCAACGGTTTTTGTTTTGCTCTGTTTTCCAGGAACTGATACCATTTCTGCATCATCTCATAATTTTCTTCCAGTATGCGGATATCACCCGTCCACTTATACATCACATAAGGAACGATAATAGAAGCATCTCCCCAGCCAACAGAACCTGCAAGCATTCCGGAAAAGAAACTTGGTTTATTGTTTTTCGGCGCAATATTGGCGACTTTTCCGTCCTCATACTGATTCAGACGGCATTCCCCAAGCCATTTGCGAATCACCGGATAACAGTCTTCCAGAAATAAGCCGGTTTCCGCAAATACTCCCATATCTCCTGTCCACGCTGCACGTTCTCTTGTAGGGCAGTCTGTGGGCACATCACAGAAATTGGATTTTTGGCTCCAGATGCTGTTCTGCACCAATTGATTCACATAGATATCAGAGCATTCAAATGTCCCCGTCTGCTCCATATCCGAATAAACTGCGATGGAAGTAAATCTGGCCTCTGCCAGATCTATCTCTGTCTCAACTTTTGCATACCGGAATCCCCAGATAGTAAAGCGGGATTTATAATGATTTTCTCCCTCTTTGCAGATATATGTCACCCTCTGCTCTGTTCCGCCCTCTTTGTGACGCTTGCGGTCCTGGAAATTTTCTGCTGTAAAATTGCCGTTTTCATCCAGCGTTTCCCCATGGGTCAGGACAATCTTGTCTCCTTCGTGGGCCCAAACCGTAAATTCCACATATCCGGCCAGATTTTGTCCATAATCAATTACGGTTTCACCATTTGGCGTCTGTATGATTTTCCCTTCAAACCGTTCTCGTTCTGCAATTGGAAGACTGTTGGAGCACACAAGATTTTTCAGGCCAAACGCTTCCGTCTTAACCGGATGAAACTCCGTTATTTCTTCCAGCATCGCATCATAAGTCTCGCCCTGCTGCATATCATTTTCCCGGAGGGGGCCATTCTGGGAGGCTGTCCAGTTCTCATTTGAGATACAGATCACCTGACCCTCTGCCTCCAGTTGGAAATACAGCGCCACATCTTCCCCGTATAAATTACGGTCTCCATCCACACCGGAACAGCTTCGGTACCAGCCATCCCCCAGGATAACCATGACCTCATTCTTTCCCTTTTTTATAAGTGGTGTCACATCATATGTTTGATAAGCCAGGGATTTATCGTAGGAGCTTGTCCCTGGCGCCAGAACAAAACTGCCCACTCTTTCTCCATTTAAATATGCCTCATAAAGGCCATGACAGGTAATATAAAGTCTTGCATCCGACACTTGATCCGCCTCAAAAGATGTTCTTAAATAACTTGCCGGTTTGTGCACTGCCGGGTCACATTCCAGTTCCGGGTTTATCCATTTTGCATGAAAATCCGATTCCTCCAGCAGTCCCATCTCAAACACTGCCGGTTCGCTCCACTCTCCGGCTTCTTCTTTTTCATCCCAGAGGCGTACCTTCCAGATTACGTTCTGTCTGCTTTTTGGAACACTTCCGTATATGGCGTGCATCTGGTTTGTATAGACTTTACCACTCTTCCAGACAGTGCTTTTGCCGCTTATTGCTTCAATTTCATAGGCACTTTGTCTCTTTCCTCCCTGACATGTCCATGACAGATAAGGCTTTGCGACATCAATACCTAAAGGATTTTCCATGTGCTCTGTTTTCAGATTAACTGCTTTCATAGCTTTGTAACCTTTCCCTTTGTGATTCCGTTTTCATTGTATGCGTCTACACGGACAAAATAATCCTGCCCTTTCACCAGCGCCCCGATCCTCTTGTCAATCCTTCCTTCACTGCCCGTTTCCACATCCCTGACGCTGCGGTAAATCTGGTAACTGTGATAAAGTTTTTCTTCCTCATGACCCCAGCAGATATTATAACCTGTAGCATCTTTCTTCCCTTCTACAGCCACCAGTAAATCTAATTCATCCTCACTTCTGCCTGCCTCAAATACAGGCACATCCGGTTTTTCTCCCGTTCCTATTCCGAAGATACGCAGCCCGGAAATGCAGGGTTCCACCCCATATGGAATCTCAATCACGGTAAGCCGCACATAACGAATCTGAAGGCCATTTTCACGCACGATAAAATCATGAGGCAGATCTGTCACGGCCTCTGATTTGTCCTCTATAACGAAATACTCTTTTCCATCCAGCGAGCCTTCCAGTTTCCATCTTGTCCGCAGATTTCTTTCCTCGATATACCGGGGCTGTGTGGCTGTGCCCTTAATCTCTCCCGGCGACTCAATAGGAAGAGCATCATCTGCAAAGTTAATCTGAACTGCCCTTACATCCATTGCTTTCTCCAAATCAACTTCTATCCATTCCCCGGGTTCACTGCCTGCGGCTCTCCACCAGTTTTGTGAGTCTTCGTTTACCGCTTTATCTGCATCCTTGCCCTTCGCTGCAGAAGACGCCTTTGCAGGTTTTGCATAGCTTAAAAGATACCATTTCGGTTCATTCCAGGGGTTTATTTTTCCCTCTTCCACTGCTATGGGCCAATCCCCATAATTCTGATTGCAGAACAGCTCTCCATCCTGGTCAAATCCTGCCGGCCAGATTCCAATACGGCGTTCAAACTGGTGGTTCACACTGATTCTCATGGTAGAGGTATGCCAGAGATTTTCCTCCCTGTCCCACATGGTTGACCCATGACCGGCCCCCGGCATGAAACCGCCCGGATGATAGGAAAATGGATTGTTTGCCGCCAATGAAAACGGACCAAGAGGTGAATCCGACACATACACGCCGTCTGCATAAGTATTATACTGTGCTCCCGGGCATGCATACTGAAGATAATATTTTCCGCCAAACTTATCCATCCACGGCCCCTCTATAAAAGGCCGCCTTGTAAACATCCCCCGGATCTGCGGTGCATACACTTTCGGAAGCTGTTCTTCTGTCATATTGCTCTGCTTCAGGAAGCCCTGAAACATCATCTCCACCTCTTCCTCACTGCGGGGAAACTCACAATGATCAACCCCCATCCGTTCGTATCCTCTCTCATAGGGATTGCCCTCAATCACCACTTTCCTCTCTGTCTTAGGGAGCATAGTCTCCGGCTCCAATTCCACACCCCATACAGGAGTGATATTAGAACACCCCCAATAAAAATAAATTTTCCCATCCTCATCAAAAAACAAATTCGGGTCCCAAAAATCAAAGGTACCTGCAATCTCCTCATAGGGACCCCTGATAATATCTCTGGTCCGGTAATAATTACAGTTTTCTCCCTTCTTCGATGCGCTGAAATACACATAATCACCGCATACCCTTACATCCGGCGCATAATCATAAAGGGGAAGATTCTTTGGAAGAGAATATGACTCCCAGTTTACCATATCCTCCGATACCCAGACACTCAGATTCATAGAGGCAAAAATATAATACTTTCCCTGAAACTGGATCATAGAAGGGTCAGCCCCCTCTCTGTCAATCTGCAGCTTTCCATTAGAACGCGGATCCATATTAAACTGATACCGATACGGTACATTAACAGGATTACAATAATACTTCATCTATTAACTCCTCTCAATAAGTCCGCCCAAATGTTTCAGACTTGGTTTTGCGGTTCTCTTCTGTGTGCTTCTGTCAACGGCAATTAACCCAAATGTCATGGAATACCCTTTCTGCCACTCAAAATTATCCATCAATGACCAGTACAGATACCCTTTCACCGGAATACCGTCTGCGATACAATTTGCCACACCATCTGTTGCCTTATTGATAAAGTCCACACGCACGGTATCATCCGCAACTGCAATGCCGTTTTCCGTCACTATAACAGGCATATTCAATTCCTTATATACTTTCCTGATACAGGCTTCCAGCGCCTGGGGATAAATTTCATAATCCATCTGTGTCAGTTCTGCACCCTGGGGCACCGCACAAATCCCATCCGCATCCATCACAGACCGTGTATAATTCTGAAGTCCAAAGAAATCATCCTCTTTTATGTAGGGCAGATAATGTAAAAATTCTTCGTCCCATTCCTCTTCTGCCCGTTTTTCTCCTCCTTCTTTTGCCTGGATATCATGAAGGGAAAGCGTAAGTCCCACCTGAAGATTGGCATTTACCTCTTTGATGGCTTTCTTTGCAGCCTGGTGGGCTTTCATAACCAGAATATCGCCTTTGGGTGTCCTGCCGCTTACAAATACCTGGGGTGTGGTTACACCGAACACCTCCATATTTTCCCGGGCCTGGTTCTCCATATTCTCCATCATCTTCTGCATATTCAGGCCAACCTGCACGGTTCCCTCTGTGCCTTTTGCCGCCTCTTTATCCGCATCGGCTCCTGCTCCCTGTTTCATTTTCTCCATCATCTGTGCTTTATATCTTGCGGAAATGGCGGCAATCTGAAGTCCCATATTTGCCTCATTGATGGTACAGATGTAATGCATATATGAGCCTAATTTTTCCACCACATACTTACAGTAATTCGCAAATAACCCGATGGTTTCTTCATTCTCCCAACCACCCTCTTCTATCAGCCATTTAGGTGATGTAAAATGCAGCATTGTGACAACCGGCTCGATTCCATAATTCCTGCAGCACTCCAATACTTTGCGGTAATGCTCGATTTCCTTCTCATCAAACTCGCCTTTTACCGGTTCAATTCTTGCCCATTCAATGGAAAAGCGATAAGCATTTAACCCTGCCTCTGCCATCATTTTAATATCCTCTTCATAGCGGTTGTAATGATCAACTGCATCCATTGACGGCTCTGCAAAAGAAGTATATTTCATATGTTCCATGGCCCAGTAATCACTGTTTTTATTATTGCCTTCTACCTGATGTGCTGCTGTTGCAGCGCCAATCAGGAATCCCTTTTCAAATTTTCCCATAACCTGCCTCCTTTTTCTGTTATACCATATGTTGTTTCAAAAATTTTGCACTGAGCTGCAGTGATCTTACCGGTGATTTGTCTGCCCAGTTCTTGTGGCTCTCCAGAATGATTGCCTCCACATCCACGTCAAGGGCCTGCCGCACCAATTCTTCCAGATTCATATTGCCGTATCCCAGCTCCATACTGTCAGATTTCAGGATTGGTGTCATAGACGGGCCGCTTACTTTTGTTCCCCGGTCATTGATATGATAGAGTTTCATCCGCTCTCCCAGCTTTTTCATAAGAGTTATGGCCGATACACCCGCTTCCGTAGGCCAGTAAGAATCCAGTTCAAAATTCACATATTCTGGATTCGTTTCTTCTATTATCATATCATATGCCGTTTTCCCCGGCTCCACTTTTCGGAATTCACTGTTGTGATTATGATATAAGAGCTGAATGCCAGAATCCTTAAGCACTTTTCCTGAACGGTTCAAGTCATCTGACAGTTTCCTGACAGCATCTTTATCTGAATAATCAAAACGATACATTCCCGTAATCACGATTTTATCTGTTCCGAATTTCTCTGCTTCTGCAATCACAGTCTCCGGTTCTCTCTGAATGGTTCCCAGGTCTTCATGAAGACTTACACAGCTAAGACCCGCCTGGTCCAGTAACTTTTTCCAGTCAAATTGTCCGCCTTTTCCAACCGGCATACCGGCTGCTTTTGTCATTACCCGGACCAGAAATGAAGACGGGCGTATCATAAAACCATTCAATTCTATCCCATCATAACCTGCCGCCTTTATCTGCTTTAGCGTCTCCTGCGCCTGTTTTTCATTTTTTGTAACCGTTCCAAGCATGATCTGCTGTACTGCTTTTTTTGCCATTTCTATTCTATCCTCTTTCTTTCAGGTCGTCTCCTCACTGTTTTTACCAGTATAAAATAAATCCATCTCTCATGTGTCTCTTTTTTCACTAAAAAGTTCCTGTTTTCACGTTATCGAAAGTCATAACGAAATTCCTATCTTTTTGCAAAATATTTAAACATCTAAAATTTCTCTATTATGCTATTATAATAAAAAACTGTCAGGTCAAAAGTTTCTGCCGTAAGAATTTTTTGACCTCGCTACCTCCAAAACGAAAGGCGGAATGATATCATGCATTTAAAAGAAAACTGCAGTCTGGAAGATTTTTTGAACAAAGTAAAAGAATGCCGCTCCAAAGTCACCTTTGAAACTTCAGAAGGAGACATCCTGGCAATGCAAAGCACCTTATGCCAGTTGATTTTTGTCTCCCTCCAGCATCAGCCGGCACTCCTCTATGGCGGAGAGATACGCTGTGAAGATAAAAACGATTACGAAATCCTGAAAGACTATCTAATTTAACTGTACCTTTTCAAAAAACTCAATGACAGGATCTCATTACAGCGTATGGCGCAATACTTTGTATTGTTTGTACATGGCAATGACTGCCACAATCGTAGCTATACCGTCTGCCAATGTATGTGCCAGCGCAATTCCTAAAAATCCCATCAAATGATTCATGAGAAATAAAAACGGTATTAACAGCACTCCCTGTCTGAGAAGGGAAACAATTGTTGCTGTCACTGCATTTCCGGCTGCCTGCAGAAAATTTGTGCCCAGATAATAAAATCCGATAACAGGACTTGCCAGCACAAGGTATACCACTAACTGTTTCCCCATCCCTGCTGCGGCAGCATCCTTTAAGAACATCCCTATCAAAGTATCTCTGGCAAAAATACATCCGGCTGCTGCTGCCAATCCAATGACAACCGTCAAAAGGCTCAGAGCTTTTAAAATTTCTTTCAGCCTGGATACATTGCGCGCTCCGTAATTATATGCCAGCATGGGCTGCACTCCCATACATATCCCCATCTGGATCATGGATATGATCATAGTAGCCTTGCCGGCTGCCGCCATAGCCGCAACTGCATTGGTACCGTACAGAACCAGAAGATTATTGGAAAAAGTAGCAGCAAATCCGCTCAAAATACTGGAAATTCCGTTTGGCATTCCAACTGCAATAATATGCAGTAAAGATTTCGGTTTCCGAATGGCATAAGATGGTTTCAGACTCAGGATCTGACCTTTTTTTCGGATATAAATCACATAATAAATGGTGCTGACAGCATTTCCAAGAAGTGTCGCGGCCGCAGCTCCTTTTACCCCCCATCCAAAAACCAGTATAAATACGGGGTCCAATATAATATTGAGTATTGTACCCGTCATATTTCCAAGCAGACCTTCTTTGATCGCACCGTCAGCCCGGAGTAAAGCCCCCAGGGTCGTGGATAAAAGCATCATCGGCGCCCCCAGTGCCAGAATCCGCATATAATCCTTCGCATACACGAAAATCTCTGCATTCGCTCCCAGCAGCCCCAGAACAAAATTGGAAGCGATCAGCATGACAATGGTGCAGATAACTCCAAATACTGCCGCTGTGTAAAAGCAAAGACTGCCATACGTCCTGGCATCCTCAATTTCTCCTGTCCCCGCCGCTTTTGCGATCACTGAACAACCGCCGATTCCAAGCATAGTGGCCGCAGCAGCAGCCAGGGAAAATACCGGACTCACAACCGATACTGCAGCCACCTGTGCCGTATCTCCCAACTGGCCGATAAAGAACATGTCAGCCATATTGTAAAAAAACATCACCAGAATAGTAATACAAGACGGCACCGCCATAGAAAAAACGGCTGTCCAGACCGGCTTATGTTCAAACAGTTCCTGACTCTTTAATGTTTTGTCATTCACACTCCATTCCCCTTTGCTATCTTACTGGTATTGAAATACCTTCAGTTTTAACAATTCATAGTTGTTAAAGCACAACCTGGATGCTTCGTCTCCGTTAAGCCTTCTTCCCGCTTTCCAGCGTCCATCCACGAATTCCCCTTCTTCTAATGAAATGATGTCATAAAAGGTTTTCTCAGGATTTGCCGAAAAGGCTGTAATCATGCACCCATTCGCCAATATATAATACGTATCCCTGCTTTCTCTCAGGATCAGACACACGCCATCTTTACGCTTCACCAGCGGAATATTCATTATGACCTGGAATCCGAAATCATCAAACATCATGGTTTCTCCTGCCATATTCCCCATATCCGCAAATCCGCCGTTCGGTTCAGCCAAAGTCATATCCATAGTTTCTGAGCATACAGCCTGCAGCTCATCACTTCCATATTTATCTGTCAACAATGGCATCATGCTGTTCAGGGTTTTTGCGCACCATGCGTATTCTGATATATCCTGGGGAATCTGCAGTAATGGGTCTGTCACATCCACACCAAACAGATATGCTGTAATATCATCAAAAGGCTGTCCCATATCTTCAAAACCAAAAGGCGCAAAACAGGCGGCATGATAGTGTCCTATACTGTAAACCAGGCGGGGTGCCGCATGGGAGTGCACTGCTGTTTCCGGAATAAATAACGGATTTCCAAGTTTGGTATAAGTGTCGCAAATGTCACAAAAATAAGGTACATAGATATCCGGCGCAAACACATCAATAGCCGGAGCGGCGTATTTCCACACCTCCATCACCTTTGCGATTGGCCCGCCGGTGGGGTATTGCCCGGCCTCTCCCCCTTTATCAAGCCAGCAGTTCACAACCATCGGCAAATCATACTCTGCACGCCCTGCGGCTGCAACCTTTCCCACATAACCGGCAATATAATATGCGCTGAATACCTCTTCGGCATAGTCTCCAAATACATCCTTCCAGCTTCCGCTGTCCTTTCCTTTTTGTACGGCTTCTTTGATACCCGCTTCCATAGATTCTGTATGAGACTTCATATAAGAAACAAACGCTTCCGGCACAGGCTGCTCAAACAGGAAGTCTGCCTGGTCGGAATGTTCTCTGGCCGCTCCCTGCAGGCCTGTCTCATTTTCCACCTGCACAGCGATGACGGTATGCTCCTGACTGTCCACCTCTTTCAGATGCTTCATAAATTTTGCAAATGCTTTGGCATCTGCACGATTTGTCTCCTCTCCGAGATATGATAGTGTGGTATATTCCATCCCGTAAAACATGGAAAGCCTTGTTTTATTTTTCCCCTTTTCCACCTGGGCTCTGGGGAAACGTTTCATGTCCTTTTTCACCCATTCCGGAGCATACATACACTGGGCATTTTTCCATGTGCCGAACCACAGAAAAATAATTTTCATCTGAAAACTCCGCGCCTGTTCAATTAAAGTATCCACCAGTTCAAAAGAAAACTGCCCCTCCACAGGTTCCGTCAGCTCCCAGGTCACAGGCAGTAAAAGTGTATTGAGTCCCAGCTCCTCCGCCCGTTTCCAAACACTTTCCATATATTCTGCTGACGAAGAACTTGAGTTATGTACTTCCCCTGCAATGGCTATAAATGGTTTTCCATCTGCCGTTAAAACCGTTCTTTTGCTGTTCATACTTTTATTCCTCCATAATTTTATAGTATATATTTTATTAGAAAACCTTTTCCTATGCGTTCAATAATTCAATAAAATGTGTTATAATTTCAGCAAACATTCCATTTCATTAAATTCATAACATTTTAACGAATTTCAACATGAAATATCTGCCACTTCGCAGACAAGAGGAGGATTTCTATGAACACACCCGATAAAATATCTTTTTTCATGGAACTGATCAACTGTAACTACGACCTGTATATATGGGCCTATGATAAGAATCTGAATATGACGCATACAAACTGGACCGAAAGTATTTTTTCCGGCAATTTTCTCTCCTACACCGGTCTTTCCAAACTGGTGGAAGAATATATCGCTTCCGGTCAAAAGACTCCTCTCATTGTGGAAGCCGCCGGAAACCTCTTATGGATTGTGGGATTTGTTTACCATGGCACACTTCTGGAACAATGTTTTTTAATAGGACCCATTTACAGCGGCCGTGATTCCCAGATGCTTATGAGAAAACATCTGGACGAATATGATTTGACTGTAAAGCTTCGTTCCATGGTTTTTAAACTGTTTGAGCGTATTCCCACAGTCCCCACCAATATTATCAATCAATATGCTGTTATGCTCCACTACTGTCTGACGGGTTCCAGAATATCAACAAACGACGTAACCTATCAAAGCATTGTCCCCGCGGCGAAAAAAAACGATTCCATCACCTCTTCCCTGGAACACGCCGGTATCTGGTACGCGGAAGAGCAGTTGTTCAAAATGATAGCTGACGGTAATCCCAACTATAAAGACGCCCTGGCAAAGTCCGCGTCTTTAAGCTCCGGCATGAAGATAGATTCCAAAGATTCTTTGCGTCTCCATAAAAATAATACCCTTGTATTGCTGACACTCTGCTCAAGAGCCTGCATCCGCGGCGGTCTTGCGCCCTCTATCTCCTATGATCTGAACGATTTCTACGCGGCCAGAATAGAGGAATGTAACTCCATGTCAGAAATACAGAAGTTAAGCGAAACCATGCTTGCAGATTATGTTTACCGCGTGCGTAAATCAAAGGAAGAATCACATATCTCAGCACCCATACAGAATGCCTGTGCCTATATCAAATCCCATATAACAGAGCCTCTTTCAATTCATATGCTGGCCAAACGCAGCGGGTATTCAGAATATTACTTTTCCCACAAATTCAAGGAGGAGATGGGCACAAGCATTAATGATTTCATCTTGAAGGAGAAAATCGATCAGGCCAGGCTGCTCCTGTCCGGAACCACGGAAAATATTCAAACGATCAGCGATAACCTTTCCTTCAGCAACCGGAGTTACTTTTACACCTGTTTCCAGAAACTTGTGGGTATGTCGCCGAGCGAATACCGCGCGCAGAATCACAGAATATAATGGTTCTGATTTTAACTGTAATGTTTGGTTTTTCCACATTCAATTTTCTTTCCACGAATTTTTGTACATATGAGCGAATTTCTATACTACATACAAATAAAACTTCCCTTATATTTGTCTTATTGTTACTGAGCGCGGATTGAACAGTAACGTCTTATCATTTGCATAACGCAAATATATACAAAGAAAACGGAGGATTTATTTATCATGGCAAAAAAACAAAAGCTCTCGCAGAGTGAAATTGACGGTGTACAATACCGCCGCGCAAAACTCTGGCAAATTATCCTGATTGCATGTAACGCCTTTGTCGGCATGAGCGTCTACTCCCTCATCGGACTGGCAAGTTACACAGCCAGTCTTGGATTTGGTATTGCCACAGCAGTCGTTGGTGTTATCCTCACTTGGACACGGATTATAGATGGTATCACTGACCCGCTTCTCGCATTTGTCTATGACAGAGTAAACACACGGTTTGGTAAAATCCGTATCCTGCTCATCACAGGTTATATCATCGAAGCCCTGGCTCTCATGGCAATGTTTGTCTGGGGACCGGGAAAAGGTCTTGGTATTATCGGATTCACTTTATTTTACATAATCTATGTCATTGGTTATACCATCACTAATATGACAGCCCTTACCATCAATCCGTTAATCAGTAATGACCCCAAGCAGCGCCCGACCATCAGCGTATGGTCAACTGCACTTAACTATGTTGTCCCCATGGCTCTCAGTATTGTTTTAAATACTATCCTTCTCCCCAAATTCGGCGGAGATTACAATCTTGAATTCCTGGGTACTGCCTGCAAGGTATGCCTTGGCCTTGCCGCAGTTGGTATTCTTCTCGTATGCATCGGTGTATCAGAATACGATAAACCGGAAAACTTTCGCGGGTTAGCAGCTAAGAAGGAACACTTAAAACTCAAAGACATGGCTGAAATTTTAAAGCATAACCGTCCTCTTCAGTGCTATATCATCTCTTCTGCCTCTGACAAAATTGCACAGCAGACCACCTCTCAGGCCGTTATCGTAACCATGATGAATGGTATTTTGATAGGCAATATGGGACTTGCAACCATTCTCGGTGTTATCGGTATGCTGCCTTCTATTCTCTTTGCAATTGCCGGTGCGAAATATGCCGGAAAGTTCGGAAGCCAGAGAACAATCATCACCTGGACTCGTATCTGTATCGCAATCAGTGTAATCATGTGGGGATTTTTAATTGTGATTGACCCAAAAAAGATTGCCAGCGCAGGTATCTGTATGATTCTCTACGTAGTTCTTACCCTGGCGAAAAACGGTGCCAATATGTGTGTAACTACTGCTGGTACTGCTTTTATGTCTGATATCATTGATTATGAACAGGACCGCAGCGGCCGTTATGTTCCGGCGGTCGTTACAGGCATTTACAGTTTTATCGATAAAATTGTATCTTCTTTCTCCGCTTTGATTGCCACAGGTGCCATTGCATTGATTGGCTATACTTCCACTATGCCCCAGCCAACAGATGCCGCCACCCCAGCTATTTTCTGGACTACAACGATTATCATGTTCGGACTTCCGATTCTTGGCTGGATCTGCACTCTGGCAGCCATGCACTTCTGTCATTTGAGTAAAGAAGATATGGTAGAAGTTCAAAAACGTATTGAAAAGAAGAAAAACGCAACACAGACTGAAAGTGAGGAAAACTAAGCATGACCCGATATGTAACACCACTTAAAGACAATTGGAATTTTGTAAAATCAGCAGAGGATGCTCTTACCGCCGCAGCGCTTCCCGGGGAGACCGTGACACTTCCCCATACCTGGAACGCCATTGACGGCCAGGACGGTGGAAATGACTACCACAGGGGAACCTGCTATTACGTAAAAAACTTACCCAGACCGGAATTAAAACCAGGTGAACAGGCTTATCTGGAATTCCAGGGCGCTGCTATGACTGCTCATATCTATGTAAATGACCGGCTGCTTGCCCACCACCAGGGCGGATATTCCACCTTCCGCATAAACATCACGGATGTTTTATCAGAACAAAACACGATTGTTGCTGCTCTGAATAATGAAGACAACAATACCTGTTATCCGCAAAAAGCAGATTTTACATTTTATGGCGGACTTTACCGTATGGTGAATCTGATTGTCGTTCCGGAAACACATTTTGAACTGGACTACTGTGGTACACCCGGAATTAAGGTAACACCTCAGGTAGATTTGGAAAATCACAAAGCTTCTGTTACCGTAGAAGCATGGGTTTCGGCAGATGACCAGGTAACATTCACCGTGGATGGCCAGTCCCAAACGGTATTATCCGTTGAAAAACACGCACAGGCCACATTTATGATTGAAAACGTACACTTATGGGATGGATTAAGGGACCCATATCTCTATACAGCCAGTGCCTCTTTAGAAAGCGGCGATGAAGTAAGTACACGTTTTGGATGCCGAAAATTCCATATAGACCCTCAAAAGGGTTTCTTTTTGAACGGACACTCCTATCCCCTGCGCGGAGTTTCCCGTCATCAGGATTTCAAAGGTGTAGGAAATGCCCTTACCATGGAACATCACAAAAAAGACATGGAAATCATCCTGGAATTGGGCGCAACCACCCTCCGGCTGGCGCATTACCAGCACGCACAAGAATTCTATGACCTCTGCGATGAATGCGGACTGATCCTCTGGGCGGAGATTCCATACATTACCATGCACATGAAAAATGCCCGTGCCAATACGCTGACACAGATGGAAGAATTAGTGGTACAAAACTACAACCACCCCTCCATTATCACCTGGGGATTATCCAACGAAATCACAGCCGCCAGCGCTGTAAATGAGGATTTACTGGAAAACCACACACAACTCAATGACCTGTGCCACAAACTTGATCCTACGCGGCCCACGACCATGGCTAATGTATTTATGCTGGAGACAGACAGCCCCATCCTGGAGATCCCGGACATTAACAGTTATAACCTGTATTTTGGCTGGTATCTGGGCGAACTGGAACAAACGGATGATTTCTTTGATGAATACCATGAGAAATATCCTGACAGGGTGATCGGTTTCTCAGAATATGGTGCAGACGCCAATCCACAGTACCAGTCCGCCGCACCGGAAAAAGGCGATTACACAGAAAGCTATCAGGCCCTTTACCACGAACATATGCTGCAAATGATAGAAGCCAGACCCTATCTGTGGGCCACACATGTATGGAATCTGTTTGATTTTGCTGCTGACGGCCGTGACGAAGGCGGTAAACATGGAGAAAACCAAAAAGGCCTCGTTACCATGGACAGAAAACTCAAAAAAGACGCCTTCTATCTTTACAAAGCGGCATGGAATCAAACAGATACATTTGTACACCTGTGCGGCCGCCGCTATGCTGACCGTGTGGAAGAAACTACCGAAATCAAAGTATATTCAAATCAACCGGAGGTCACACTCTTTGTAGATGGCACTGCATTTGCCACTGTCTCCGGCAAGACCATTTTTAAATTCCAGGTACCAATCACAGGCACTCATACCATTACTGCCAAAGCAGACTCCTGCGAAGACAGCATAACGATAAGGCGTGTTGCAGAAGAAAATCCGGATTATATATTTGTCAAACGTGCTCCTGTCACAAACTGGTTTGACACAGATGACCTGAATCCTGACTGTTTTTCCATAAACGACCGCCTGGCGGATATCCGTGAAAATCCCAGGGCCGGTGCAATCATTGACCAGATGATGTCACAGGGTGCTTCTGAACGGGGTGACGTTGCCGACGCTGTTAAGGATAATCCGGCACTTCAGCGTATGATGGGCCGTATGACTCTGGTCAGCCTTCTGAAACAAAGCGGTGCCGATGATGAAAGCATCAAACAACTCAACCGCGTTTTACAAGATATAAAAAAATAACCCATATTTGAAAACCTCCCATCCCGGCAGTTAAGTACAGGAGCTAATGCCAGTACAGCACTAAATGCCCGGATGGGAATTTTTGAAGGAGAAAATAAATGAAAACCGATGCTCGCGTCCGATATACAAGGCAGATCATTCAGCATGTATTTATCGACTTATTAAAACAAAAACCTCTTGGTAAAATCACAGTAAAAGAGATCTGTGAAAAAGCGGAAATCAACCGCAGTACCTTTTATAAGCACTATGAGGACGTCTATCATCTCATGCATACACTGGAAGAATCCGCTTTGAATCAGTTGGAGTTATTATTGTTTGATTCTGCACAAAATGGAACGATACATGTTCTCACTACATTACTCACATCCCTTCTGGATTATCAGGACCTGATCACATCACTTACAGCCAACTCCCCGGACAGTGATTTCCCTAACAAACTGGCGGAACGCTGTTCCCGGTATGCAGTATCCCACCTGGCGTCCCTTGATGTGGATTATCTCAGCGATCCGGACAGACAATACGTATATAGTTATCTGGCCGGAGGTACCACCATGTTAATCGAACATTGGATGAAAACAGGCGCCAGAGAGGTACCTGCTGTCATCGCAGAAAAAATAGATGATCTGAATCAGCTTATATTATCATCTAATCCCAATGCTGCTACTACAGTTTCTGGCCGGATGGAGCTCTAGCTATTCAGCACCCGAAAATCTCTGCTTATCACTCCAGGATTTCCGGATGTTTCCAATGTGAAACATTTTTACTTCCGGCTGACAGCGCTCCGTCAACAGGAATGGCAGCGCCGGTAATATAACGTGCCATATCACTTGCCAAAAACAGTGCAAGATACGCGCACTCTTTTGGTTCTCCCATCCGGCCGGAAGGGCAGTCCTTTGCAAAGAAAGCCATTGCCTGCTCCGGTGCATCTCCAAATATACTTGTTTTGGTATATCCGGGACAAATGGCATTTACCGTAATATTATAAGGGGCATAATCAAGTGCAGCGGCTTTCGTCATTCCCACCACACCAAATTTCGTTGCCGTATACAGCGCCTGCCCCCGCTGGGGCAGAATTCCTGCGATAGAGGCCACATTAATCAGGAATCCTCCCTGACTGTGGGAACGAAGGATTGCCTCCGCCGCATATTTCATCCCTGCAAAGACTCCTTTACTGTTCAGATCAAAGATATTCTCATAATCTTCCATCCCATACTCATGCAGCGGAGTTCCTCCCTGCCCAATGCCCGCATTATTTACCATGCCATCCAATCTTCCATAGTGAGACACGGCTGTATCAACCAGCTTTTTCATCTGTTTTGTATCACTGCAGTCTGTCTGCACAAAAACAGCCTCCCCGCCATTTTCACAGATTGCATCTGCCACCGCCTGTCCCTGTTCCACACTTCTGGCTGCGCAGACAACTTTCATGCCGTTAGCCCCATATATCTCTGCGACCGCTTTTCCAATTCCCCTGCTTGCACCTGTTACAATTACAACTTTTCCTTCTACTGATTTAAATGTGGTTGTCCTGTTGATCTCGTTCATTTCTCTCTCCTTATTTTGTAATAGTGGCTGTTTCCTGTCCTCAACCTTATTTTCATTATATAAAGAGTCTATTTGTATCTCAATCATCAAAAAATCACCATATGTTATATAATCAACATATGGTGACACTTTGGTGAAAAAAGAAACAGATGGATTTAAATTGATTCCGTCCGGCAGGCAGGCCTAAAGAGCAAAAATCCGCATCCCGGCGTAGGATGCGGATTTTTGCTCTTGGAGTGTTGGTGAATTCAAATCAAATTTTATGTGCCGTTAACTAGCGGAGGGAACGGCACTTTAACAATACTGTAATATTTCCGGTCAACTTTTGGAGGAAGATTAACCGTGATATAATCATATACCATAAAAATACCTTTCACAAGCCGCCCCCCGGGTTAAAAACTCAAAAAAATATATCATTTTTTTCTGCCGGAAAATCAAGGTTTTTAGCACAGAACACTGCTTTTTTATGACCACATTTCCCCATCCGGGGGTTCCGAACTCTGCCCATTGACCGCCTCTATCTCAAACAAGGGAGACTCTCAATATAATTCCTTTTCCCATTCCTCATAGACTCTGCTGCCGATATCTTCTTTAACAGAAACATGACTGAAACCGATCTTCTGTAAAATATCTATATCCCACCTGGGCCTCATGGTATTTGACAAGGGCAGCATATCATAAAATGCCTTGTCTTCCGTGCAGACCTTAAACTCTTTTCCATATATCTCAAAATATTTTTCTTCCCGTTCTCTTACTCTCCGGGCCGTTTCCCTGTCATAAAACTGTCTATGCCAGTTCGCATCAAAGATCAGCAGTCTTCCCCCTAACTTTAACAGTTTTTTCCAATGCATATAAGCCTCTTCCGGCCTGTGAAGCGTCCATGTCACATTCCGGCTCACGATCCAGTCAAAACTCATCTCTTCAAAAAACGTATGATGTGCATCCATTTTATAAAAACGTGGATTCACATTTAATTGTGCTGCATTTCTTCGTGCACGCTCCAGCATTGCATCCGAACAGTCAATTCCAATCACTTCATTCCCCATATCTGCAAGTACTGATGCAAAAAAGCCGGGACCTGTTCCGATATCTAAAATCCTAAGATTTGTTTTTCCGCCAAGATGCTCTGTAAACAGCTCTTTCCAGGCACGAAATCTGTCATCCTGAAACTCCTGTTTTATATATGAATCGTATTCTTCAGCGTCACTCCACCAGTCCTCTATTTTCTCCTGTATGTTCACATATACACCTTCTTTCAAAAGTAAATACTATTTTATAAAATATAAAGAAATAGGCAAGCACAGCCAAAAACCACGTTATGGGATAAACCGCTGCCACCGCTTTGACCTCCTGCACACGGTCATTAAAAAAAGCCAGAAGCCCGATGCGTGCTCCGCATAATGTACTTAATATGACGAACATAGGTATAACGGAATACCCCATCCCCCTTATTGCACCTCCGAAAACTTCCATGATTGGATATAGCCAGTAAAAGGGGAAGGTTATCATAATGATCTGTATTCCATAAGAAGCCACTTCCCAATCCTTCACAAATAATAAGAATAAGGATTCTCTGCCCAGCATAAGAACACAGGCTATCCCTGCAACTATCCCCCCCGATATAAGTGCTGCCAAAGAAATCCCTTTGCGGATCCTCTTATACTTTTCCGCTCCTGCATTCTGCCCTGCAAAAGTAGTTGCTGCCTGCCCAAACGCCATAGCCGGTAAATACAAGAAATTTTCCAGTTTAAAATATGCTGCAAACGCGGCGACTGCATTTTCTCCATACCCATTTATATAATATTGAATTATAATATTGGATAGTGTGATAACCACAGACTGAATGCCGGAAGGAATACCCAGATGCAGGATCTTACCCAGCTCTTCTTTACTTATTTTCAATTTACCCGGCTTCAGCCGTAACTTTTCCTTTCCCTTCATGAGAACATATAAAACAGCAACCGCTGAAAAAGACTGAGAGACAACGGTAGCAACTGCCGCTCCCCGTACCCCCATATGCAGCACTGCTACCAATAATCCATCTGTCAGGACATTCAATATTCCGCCTGCCGCAAGGATATAGAAAGGAGTCCCGGAATCTCCATAAGCCCGGAGAATACCTGCTGCCATATTATACACGATCATCGGCACCATACTGATAAAATATATCTGTATATAAGAAACGGCATCCTCCATAACAGATGCCGGCGTATGCATAACACGCAGAATACTCTCAGAAAACAACAGACCTGCCAGCATAACAGCTGTTCCTCCGAGAACAGCTGTACAGATTGCTGTATGCAGGATGTTTTCCAAGCGTTTCCATTTTCCCGCACCTGCTGCCTGAGCAGCTGCCACTCCAGCACCAACAGAGAGACCCGTAAAAAGTCCAATCAGACAGGTCACCAGCAAACCGCCTGCCCCTACTGCCGCAGCTGCCTGTTTCCCCACAAAATTTCCCACAAACAGTAGATCCGCTGTGTTATACAGCATTTGCAGCAAACTGCTGAAAAATAATGGAAGCGCAAAAAGAAAAAGCGAACTTCCCATACTGCCATTTACCATATCCCTTTTTCTTTCTGCATCACTCATCCGGATCTCCTCTTTGGAAACAGGCAGTCATACGGCCTTCCCTCTCCTGCAGATCCGGAACCCGGTCCTTACACTGTGTACATATTTTCGGACAAAATTCATAAAAGTCACAGCCATCTCCCGCTCCCCGAAACGAACTGCATTCCGGGACTCGGTATTCATCGTCTCCGACAGCGGGCAGTACACAGGATAAAAGAAGCTGTGTGTAAGGATGCATCGGATGCTGCAATATGGCTTTTGTCTCACCCATCTCCACAATTCTTCCGCTGTACATCACTGCGATCCTGTCACACACAGATGACGTCAGAGCCAAATCATGCGTTATAAACAAAAATGACACTTTTTTCTCTTCTTTGAGCTTCCGGATCAGTTCCACAACCTGGGCCTGAACAGATACATCCAGTGCACTGGTTGCTTCGTCACAAATGATCAGGGCCGGATTGCAGATCAAAGCTCTGGCAATGGCTGTCCTCTGGCACTCTCCTCCGCTTAACTCCCCTATCTTCTTTTCCAGATAAGATTCTTTTAATCCCACATATTTTATCCATTCCATGGCGCGTTCTTTTAATTCTGACTTAGAATATAACTTATAATATCTGGCGCCCTGCATAACACATTCCAGCACCGAATAATGGGGATTAAAAGAATCTGCGGGATTCTGAAATACCATCTGCATTTCTTTTCCGGCCGCGCACAGACGCTTTCCCCCATTTATCCTTTTTCCCAGAAAAAATATGTCGCCTTCACTCTCCTTCAAAAGTCTTGCTGTCATGTTGGCTGTAGTGCTCTTTCCGCAGCCGCTTTCTCCCACAAGTCCCAGGCATTCCCCTTCTTCAATAGTAAAATCAATACCCTTTACCGCATGTAATGTTTCATTTTTACCGGTAAAATTTTTCTTTAATCCCCGTACCTCTAACAATGCCATAACAAACTCCTATGCTCTCAGATTTTATCCATATGTCTGCAGGCAATCCAATGTTCCTCTGACAAAAAAATCTTCTCCGGCCTGCCGCTACAGACGGCCGTCCTTTTTCCGCATCTTGGCGCAAAGGGGCACCCTGTCCTTTTTTCTGAAAATTCCGGCGGCCTCCCGGCAATCCCCTTAGGTATGCTGCCATCCATTCTGGGGATTGCATTGATGAGCGCTTTCGTATACGGATGCCCTGGGGAATGCAGAACCTCCCCGGCAGTTCCCCATTCCACAATATTTCCGCTGTACATCACTGCGATTTTATCCGCAAGCTGGGCAATCACCCCCATATTATGAGAGACAACTATCATGGACGTACCAAATTCTTCCCGCAGATACTGCATCAGTGCCACAACCTGTGCCTGCGCGGTTACATCCAGAGCACTTGTGGGCTCATCCGCCAGAATCAGTCTGGGCTGGTTCATCATGGCAGCGGCAATGGCTATCCTCTGGCACATACCCCCGCTTAATTCAAATGGGTATGATTTCCAGATACGGTCCACATCTGCCAGCCTGACTTTTTTCATCAGGTCCTTTGCCCTTTTTTCACATTCTTTTTTTGTGATCCTGCTGTGCATACGCACAGTCTCATAAAAAAGATTCCCTATTGTCTTCATTGGATCCATAGAAAGTGCTGCATTCTGAAAAACTACAGCGATCTCATTTCCGCGTATACACCGGATTTCTTCCTCTGACAAGTCTCCCAGCCGGCGGTCTCTGAATATGACTTCACCGCTGTCTATTACAGCTTTCTTTTCCAACATTAAGAGAGACTGTAAAAGGGTGCTCTTTCCGCAGCCGCTTTCGCCTACAATACCGATGATTTCTTTTTCCTTTACTTCAAATTCCGCATCTTTTACTATAGGAATTCCTTCATATGATATGCAGAGTTTCTTTACTCTTAGCACGTATCAGTCCTCACTCTTTCTATTTTTGAATATAAACCTCAGCATCCAGCAGATAGTATTCCGAAGGATTGGTTTTCAGACCTTTCAGTGAACTACCCATCACATAAATATATTTGGAATGCCCCACCACAATATATCCTGCATCATCAATAATCTTCTGCTGAATCTGTTTTGTGAGTTCTGTACGCTTTTCCTGGTCAAACTCACTGTCAAGCTGGTCGATCAGCGCATCCACTTCTGTATTGGAATAGTGCCCGTAATTACTGCTTCCGTCGGTTTTAAACGCAATATCAGCAAAGTAACCAGGGTCACCGGTAGGTGTCATGGTAAAGCTGATCATCATCAGATCGAAATCTCCGCTTTTCTGCTGTTCCGCCACAGATTCATAGACTTCAACCTGCAGATCAATACCAATTTCTTTCAGTTTGGAAGACATCTCTTCACAAAAATTAGGCAGTTCTGCCTTTGTACTGTATGTGACCATCCTGAGAGATATATTTTTTCCGTCTTTATCCAGTATGCCGTCACCGTCACTGTCGCTATATCCCCCTTCTTTTAAAAGCTCTTTTGCCCCGTTTAAATCATATTCTATACACTCGCCGTCAGATCCTCCAAATGCCATAAAGTCCGGGTAAAGCTGTGAGGCAGGCACTGAAGCTCCTTTGTTCAGTACATTGGCATAACTTTCCTTGTCAATGCTCATACTGATCGCCTTTCTCACATGAATATCCTGAATGAATTCATTATCGTAATTCATGAAAATCACCTGACCTCTGGAACCGGCTACTCCGTCTACATTATATTTGGCATCATCCTTTTCAAAAAGCTCCAGGCTTGTTGCAGGAATACTCACGGACAGATCGCTTTCCCCGCTCTGCTGTGCCATGGCCAGAGCATTTGCATCCGCGATCACATGGAAAACAGCCCCCTCCAATTTGGGTGTACCGCCCCAGTAATCCGTGTACTGTTCAACCTCTAAAGTTCCTTTTACCTCATAACTTACCGGCATAAAAGGACCTGTTCCCACCGGTTTTTCCGCTATATCACCATCAGCCTCCACATCTATAATTCCCGTAAGCGGCTCAGACAGGCTCGTAATAAATGACGGCACAGCTTTTGTGGTCTTTACTGTCAGAGTCTGCCCGTCTGCCTGCATGGAATCAATGAATAACAGTTCATTTAATCTTGCATTGATCTCCATGGTCCTTTCCCAGCATTTTTTAACAGTCTCGGCTGTCATCTTATTACCATTTTGAAAGGTAACATCATCTCTTAATTTTATGACCCAGGTGGTATCATCCTGCATCTCACATGACTCTGCCAAAAACGGCTGTGCAGTCAGCGTATCATCCAGCTTAAATAATGTTTCCGTAATTCCATATCTGGACGTATACCAGCTGTTCCAGCTGTCTGCCAGATCCAGGCTTGTGGGGCATTGGGTATCGGCGAATACCGCTTTCTCTTTTGTTCCTTCCTCTTTCACCGCAGTATCTCCCGCAGTATCTCCCCCGGACGCTCCGCATCCCGTTCCCAGTAATAATACGCTCATAAGCAGCGCTGTTAATTTTATCATTCTGTTTTTCATTTTCTTATTCTCCTCTTGTATATTTTTATCTGTCCAATATGTCTCTTAACTTGTCACCAAATAAATTAAAGAGTACAGAGACAACAAAGATTGCAATGCCCGGTATGATAACCAGCCTGGTCTCTGTCTGCAGATAATCCTTTCCTATATTCATCATAGCTCCCCATTCGGACATGGGAGACTTCACACCTACTCCCAGGTAAGACAGTGCTGCAACTTCCATGATCATGGATGATATCCCCAGGCTTGCATTCACCACAAGTGTTGGCAGGACATTTGGCAGAACATGATGAAACATAATCTGTAATCTGGATTCGCCGCACACCTTTGCGGCCTTTATATAAGTACGCTGTTTCACACCGCGGCTTAAATTTCTTGATATTCTGGCATATTCCGCCCACTCTACCAGACATAACGCCAGTATTGTATTTTTTATCCCAATTCCCAGAACGCCGGCTATAGCAATAGCGAGGATGAATTTAGGAAATGCCTGCATGATCGTTATGATCTTTGTGAGTACCATATCGACTGCGCCGCCCAGATACCCGGCAGTCACACCGATGGCAGTTCCGATAAAAAACACAATACCAATAATACACAAACTGCTGAAAATAGAAACTCTGGCTCCATATAAGATCCTGGATAATACACACCGTCCCAATGGATCTGTGCCAAGCGGAAATTCTTTATCAGGCTTTATTAACGCAAGTGTCAGCTCTGTTTTAAAGGGATCGTTTGGCGCAAGTACCGGAGCCAGAAGCGCAGCCAAAAGCAATATCACGATCAAACCAATGAGTATGTAAAAAGATATTTCCTCTGTTTTCTTTCTCTTCATCCCTTTCTCCTCAATCTTGTTTTATTCTTGGATCAATCATACTGCAGATCACATCCACCAAAAAATTCAATGCCAAAAAAATCAATGCCACCCAAAGTACAAATCCCTGTATCACAAAATAATCCAGGCGCGCAACAGATTCCACTGCCAGTTTTCCCAGTCCGTCCCATGAGAAAATTGTTTCAACCACTGCAGCGCCGCCCAGCAGAATCCCAAGATAGATACTTACCCATGTGAGAACAGGTATCATGGCATTTTTAAGCACATGGCTGAACAGGATCCGGCTTTTCTTAACTCCTCTGGCCACTGCCCCTTTCACATATTCCTGGTTTAACTGTTCCAGAATGACTGCACGGACCTGTCTTGTCAGCCTGGAAGAACATTGAATCACAAATACCGCCACAGGCAGTACCATCCCTTTTACATCTGTGTCAGCGATAACCGGAAATATGGATAATTTAAGACAAAACAGCCATAAAAGGACCAGGGACGTAAAAAAAGTCGGAAGGGAGATCCCAAGGAAAGAAACACTCCTGATCATATTATCCAGCCATCTATCCTTGTACACTGCACAGCCAATCCCCAGAGGAACTGAAATGAGCATGGTGAGAAACAGTGATACAAAAGCGATCATTATGGTCGGCATAACCCTTCTCTGCAGTTCTGAAACAACCGGCTGTCCTGTAGTAAAAGATTCACCCAAATCTCCATAACATACTTTTTTCAGCCACATCCCGTATTGGATCAAAAACGGTTTATCCAGGCCCATCTTTTCCTCCTGCGCTTTCACAGCCTCCTGGGAGATCTGGCCCACATTTCCATCCCCTCCGGTCAGCCATATCTCGGCAGGATTTCCCGGAGATAAATGCAGGATCAGAAAACTAATGAAGGTTATTCCTATTAATACGATCAGGGACTGCAAAAGACTGCTGAATATTTTCTTGATGACACGATTTCGCTTTTTCATTTCGTACCCCTTCTATTTTTCTACCACTACCAGAAATTCAGGAGTTTGTGCATACTGAAGCTGCTCCATTTGTGAATAAATCTCAGGATTCAGCATTTCCCGGCAATAAACCTTTTTCTTCCTGTATATTTTCCAGTAATCCAGATCCCATTTTGGCCTGTCACGATAAGTAAAGGGAAGATGGGCTGCTATTTTTTCCATTTCCACCGCACTGGCATATACAAAGCCCTTACGCTCTCTGACAAATTTGCGAAACTCTTTGTATTTTTTTGTTTCCTCTCTGTCCTTCAGATATCCATACCAGTTTGCATCAAAATACATAAGCCTGCCTCCCGGCCTCACTTTTGAGAACCATTGCTCCAGGGTCTTTTCAGGCTCCATCAACATCCAGGTAACGTCTCTGGAGATCACTATATCAAAACTCTCATCCTCAAAAGGAAGCTGCTCTCCAACCTGAATAAACTCTGGATGCACGTCATATAACCGGGCATTTTTTTCGGCCTCCTCAAGCATTGCTGCGTTCCTGTCCGCTCCAGTGACGTCATGTCCCAGGCGTGACAAAAGGACAGCAAAAAAGCCGGGTCCGGTACCCATATCAAGAATTTTTAATTTCTCCTTTTGGGGTGCATTTTCCATGATAATCTTTTCCCATACTTTATGGTGCGGATCTTCTAACTGACCTTTATTCTGCTGGCTGTAACTTTCTGCCCGGTCTTTCCAGTAATAATCCATTTTCCCTTGTATCTCCAGTTTCATCCTCTCCTCTTCATTTTCTTTCCTTATTTCTTTATACATTTCTCTGTATTTTTTAGGCGTCATATGATAGCGTTCCGTAAATCTTTTGTAAAAATAACTGTTATTCTCATAACCGATCTCTTCTGCAATATCATTTACCGTCTTATCGGTTTCCAGCAGCATCTCCGCCGCTTTCTGGAACCTTTTATTCAGAAGAAGTTCCTTAAATGTACTGCCCGTATTACTTTTTATCATTCTGCTGAGTGTAACAGGAGACATGTGCATCCGTCCTGAAAGCTCTTCCAGAGAAGCCTGTGTATAATTCCGTTCCAGATACTCTGTCACAAACAGGATCGTCTCACTGCTTTGTCCGCTTCGCTCCTGCAGATATAGAGTATCTTGCTCAAATGTCTGTATCAGGTATAAAAATACCAGCTTTAAGGAGATCTGAAGTATCTCCCAAGAATTTCCTCTTTTGCTGCACCATCCGCGCACTATATTTTCCATAAGGTTCTGAACGCAGTAGTTTTCAGATGTATGAAAACATAAATATGAAATTGTCTTTTCGTTTCCCATAAGTACCTTTGATAAAAATTCAAAAACGGAATCCTTCTTTTCAAAGCCGGAGAACATTTCACAAAAAGTATCCGGATAAATCCTTATATTAACAGCGATATCCTGTTCTTTACCGGCAATGATCTTGTGTCTGGCTTTGGGGCTTAATACAAGAATTTCATGCGCTTTTACTTTTATCTTATTTCCGTCAATTTCATGGATATAGTTCCCTTTGCATACATAAAAAAGTATGATTTCTTCATGTGTATGTATTGGAACATCAACAAAACGCGGCTGTCTGCAGATATATATTTTTTCTTTATTACTATGAAAATCCGGCTTCCACTCTCCCTGCAAAGCCTTATATTCCTCCAGACTTTTTTCTTCTAAAAGCTTCAGTAAAGACCGCTCCATATGTCCCCTCCTTATATATTATAAAAAAAAGTTCAAGAAAAAATAATGACGCTGTATTACAGAATTACCGTCCTTATTTTCATCATTGAACTTCTCACAGTACCTGATCGGCGTATTTTTCAACTTTGTGTATACGACAAAAAGGCTATATAAATCTATAGCTTTACCTCTCAATTACGCATTACCAATTCATTTTACCTAAATCCGATTATCCCGTTTTCTACTGAAAAACACAGGGTTTTATATCCCGCATTTACCGGGTGCTTCTGCATATAATCTCACCAATAATAATATAATCTCCTCCAAAAGTTTACAAGCTCCCCCTGGGGTTATAAATGCAATTTTCCCCAAAAAAATCGCACTATTTATCTCCTGTCAAAAGAGCCGCATACCGTCTGCATGCCTGTATCTTCTCTCTTTTATGGATAAATAGTGCAATTTTTATTTTATTTCTCTTTTAGCTTTTCTTTAACCGATTCAATAGCACGGCTTAAATGCATATTGCCCTTATGAAACTCAGAGACTCCATCACGGATCTGCTTTGCTGCTTCCTTGAATCCGTCAGCCTCCAACGCATCTGACATTTCCTGCAGCTCTGCTGCATGATGATCATTATGCTCCAGCATATAGTTCAATAGAACCAGAGTTTCATTTTTACTGTCCTGACTTTCCGGATTCTGATGCTCGTGTACATGTTCATGATGGTGGTGATCATGTCCCCCATGTTCAATCAAATTTCCATTTTCATCGTAGATTAAATGCATTTAAACTCCTCCTCTCTTATCACTCTTTTCCATCCGGATCAAGGCTCTCCAAGGTCTCATAAACTTTCTTGATCACCTCACAGCAATCCTCAACCGGATATCCATCAGTTCCGTTAATATGCAGCATCCCATGCGCATATTCGATCGCAATGTCAATTGCTAATTCCTTATTTGTTTTTCCCATGTTCTTTCTCCTTTTCTTTGTGATATTGTGCTTTATAGTAATGAGAATACTGACCTTCTAATTCCATCAGTTCCTCATGGCTACCCATTTCTACGATACGCCCCTGATCTATGACAGCTATGGTATCGGCATTTCGTATCGTTGAAAGACGATGGGCGATGAGCACCATTGTCTTATTTTTTGATAATCTGTCCAATGCTTCCTGAATCTTCATTTCGGTTACACTGTCAAGAGCCGATGTCGCTTCATCCAGAAGCACGATCGGCGGATTTTTCAAAAACATTCTGGCAATGCTAAGTCTCTGTTTTTGTCCCCCTGACAGCATAGCACCGCGTTCTCCTACATATGTCTGGTATCCTGCCTTCATATCCATGATGTCGTCATGAATTTCTGCCATTTTCGCTGCTTCTATTACCTCCTCATCCGAGGCGCTCAAACGGCCATAGCGGATATTTTCCATAATCGTATCCGGAAAAATAAATACATCCTGCTGTACCATTCCAATATTTTCCCGAAGAGATTTCAAACTTATATTCCTAATATCAATATCATCAATTTCAACGCGTCCGCCGGTCACATCATAAAATCTTGGTATCAGATGACATAATGTTGTCTTGCCCGCACCGGAATTCCCCACAAACGCCATGGAGGTACCGGAAGGGATATCGAATGTTATTTCTTTTAATATCTCCCTGCTGCTTTCATATGAAAAATTGACTTCATGAAAAGTGATCTTTCCTTTTGGATGCTCCAATTCAACCGGTTGTCTCTGCTCATTTATATCCGGTTTCTCCTCCATCATCTTACTAAATCTTCGGAATCCGGAAATACCTCCGATCAATATTTCAGAGAAATCTATCATTTTCTGTATGGGGGTCATAAGAACCATCACAAACAAGTTAAAGGAAACCAGATTCGCAAATGTTGCCTGACCTTTTAGATATAAAAGACCTCCGATAAAAATTATGGAAAGTCTCATGGCACTTTTAATCCAGTCCATGCCCATCATATATATCCCAAGCTGCTTAAAATAATTTTTCTTTGCACTTCTGAATTTCTCGTTTGATCTCCGGAACCGCTCCTTTTCAAAATCCTCATTACAAAAGGCCTTGGTCACTCTTATTCCCGTGAGGCTTGTCTCCAGTTCACTGTTGACGCCTCCCATCTTTTCCTGCATGTCCTCCACGATGCTGATTGTGACTTTTTCCCGCCATCCTATGTATATTGCTGTAAGCGGAATCAGAAACGCCACGAAAACGGCCAGTCTCCAATTCAATATAAACATAGCTGCCATGGCTCCCAGAAGAGTAAAACTGCAGATCAATGCATCTTCCGGCCCATGATGTGCCAGCTCCGTAATTTCATATAAGTCTGTTGTAATTCGCGACATCAGATTTCCGACTCTGTTCTTATCATAAAAAGAAAATGAAAGTTTTTGCATATGTGCAAACAGGTCTTCTCTGATATCTGCCTGAATCTGTACCCCGGTATTGTGTCCCACATAACTGACTGTATATATAAGGAAACCGTTGATAAAATATGCTGCTATGGAGGAAAGCATCAGCACTAAGAAAATTTTTACATTCTTCTCAGGCAGGCATGTGTTAATCGCGTAATCTGTTATTACAGGAAATGATATATTAATCAGTGCTGAACAAATAGCACAGAACAGATCAAGAATCATCCATTTTTTGTAAGGCATATAATAACTGCAAAACTTTTTAAAGTGTTCCATATATTTTCTCCATTAACTGTCTTTTGTCCATCTGGATTCTTTTACATCCAGGGCATCTTTCAAACTGTCGCCCAGGAAATTAAATGATAAGATGGTGAGCATAATGGCTGCTCCCGGATACAGCATAAGCTGAGGCATGTCAGATATATACACTTTTGCATCATTCAGCATATATCCCCATTCCGGCGTAGGCGGCTGTACGCCGATTCCCAAAAAGCTCAGGCCGGAGGTGGATAAAATGATTCCTCCCACCTCCATTGTCATGATGACGATCACGGGACCTATGATATTCGGCAGTACATGTCTCAGGATATTGGAGGCATTGCCGATACCCATACCTCTGGCTGCTTTGATGAATTCTTTTTCCCGCAGACTCAGCACTTCACTTCTCACTACTCTGGCATAATGCATCCATCCGAAGAAACTAAGTGCTATGATCAGATTTTTTGTTCCCCCTCCAAACATGCCTACAAAGGCCAATGTGAACAGAAAACTCGGAAAGCCCAGGAATACGTCTACAATCCTCATTAACACGGTATCTGTCTTTCCGCCATAAAATCCGCTGAACATGCCTACACAGCCTCCCACTGCTGCCGTGATCAAAACAACTGCCCCTGATACAAACAGGGATACCCTTGTCCCGTAAATCATACGACATAAAATACATCTGCCCATATGGTCTGCCCCCAAAGGCATTTCTTTACACGGCTTTAAGAATTTCTGGTTCAGATCAGCCTGTACCGGGTCATGAGATGCAAATAATCCGGGAAACAGAGCGATCAGTACCAGCACCGCTATTACCATGACCCAAAATAACAATACTTTTTTATTTCTAATTTTCCTTATCATAACGTATCCTCGGATTTATTATAATGTACAGAATATCAACCAGAAAATTTATCATCAGATAAATGGCTGATACAACAATCACACAGGCCTGAACTACCGGAAAATCCTTATTTTCAATACCTGAAAGAATCATATGTCCAATACCGGGCCAGGCAAAAATCTTTTCTATTACTGCAGAGCCTGCCAGCATACTGGCAAATGTCATTCCTGCAAGAGTGATCACCGATATCAATGCGTTTTTCACCCCGTGCTTCATAATGATCTGAAACGGGTGCAGGCCTTTAGCCTCCGCTGTGATCATGTAGTCCTCTTTCATAACATCCACCATATTATTTCTCATCATTTTCATCACTGTGCCAAAGCTCATAAGAGAAAGAGCTATTCCCGGTATCACCATATACTTCAGGCTTCCATCTCCATAACCTGCCACCGGAAGGATCCCCCCTTTTAAAGCCAGGGCGATGATCAGCAGATAAGATACCCAGAATCCGGGCATTGAGACAGCTGTCATAGCAAGAAGTCTTCCTATGTAATCAATGAATTTGTTCTGCCGAAGCGCGCACAGAATGCCAAGTGGGATTGCAAAAACAAGTGTCAGCCCCATAGCAAAGACTGCCAGACTGAATGTTTTTTCAAAATGATAGACAATATCCTCGCCTACCGGCTCCCCGGTAATCAGGGATTCCCCTAAATCCCCATGCAGAATCTTTCCCAGCCACTCCAGATACTGCTCATGAAGAGGACGGTTCAGACCTTTTTCTTCCCGGAATCTCTCAAGAATGGTTTCGTCAGGCAGCGAATGGGTCATAGGATCTCCCAAGGCTCTTTTAGCAGTATCGATAGGTGTTATAAAATTGATAGAAAAACACACAATTGAGACTAAAAATAGTATTCCGATAAACTGTACGAGACGTCTTCCTATAAATCTCCACATATTATTACCTCACCTGTCAATCCTGGATATAAGTATCCTTTGTCAGTTTAAATACACTGTAAGTATTTAAATCCATATCATGAAGTCTCTTATTCATTGCATAAACCTTAACCACCTCGAATACGGGAATAAAGGGCATATCTTCCATGGCGATCTCCTGCACCTTGTCATATTTTTCTTTTCTCGTCTCTTCCTCTAATGCCTTGCTGCCTTCTTCCAGTGCCAGATCCATCTCCTCGCTGGCATATCCTGCCCCCAATGCAAAATAGGCATCAGAACCGAATTTGTTAGCCAGAGATACCGGGCTTCCAAATTCAAGAAACGGCACAGAATCAAAATTGATATCATAATCCTTATCTGACATTTTTTGGTCCGTGACATCCCAGGTGGTGATCTCCAATTCAACATTTACACCTATATCTTTTAATTGTGACTGTAATATCTCCACCGCATTTTTATAGAGACCTGTCTCATATGTCATAATGGTAACTGTAAAGGGTGCGCCTTCGTATTCCAGCATGCCGTCCCCGTCTGTGTCTTCTATCCCTGCATTTCTAAAAAGCTCCAGTGCCTTCTCTCTGTCATATACAGCGGTACATGCGTCCGGATTTGACCAGGAATATTTTACAGGAACAACTCCAAATGACGGAACTCCGCCTTCCACATTCCCATAAATACTGTTCACAAGCTGTTCTCTGTCAATTGCATAACTGAACGCATGCCTTACATCCTTATTATCAAATGGTGCCTTCGTGGTATTTAAAATCATAATATGTGTATAATCACAATCCAGTGTAAATACATCCAACTGTTCTTTTGTTTTCGCATTTTCATACTCTGTAATCGGAATATTTAAGATACTGAAATCCACCTCATTATTATAGAGCTGGAAGCTTCTGGTCATCTCATCTTCTCCCGGATAAAATTCCGCCCCGGCCAGCTTTACATCACCGCCCCAGTAATCATCATTTTTCTCCACTACGTTTTTCACGTCTTTTTGTGTTTCTTTAAATTTAAAAGGTCCTGTGCCGATCAGTGTATCCTCGAATTTATTTGTCGGACTTACAATAGCTGTTTTATATTCACAGAATCGTTCCTTTAAAGCACCATATGCTTCTGTTGTTGTTATTTCTATGGTATAATCATCTTTCTTGTCCATTGAGACAATGAAATCAAAATTTCCTCCGATCTCACCGGTTGCTGCCAGACGGTCAAAAGTAAATAATACAGCATCCGCATTGAACGGAGTACCGTCATGGAACTTGATTCCCTCTTTCAGTTTCAATGTCCAGTGCAAATCGTCTTTCATCTCCATACTGTCTGCAAGCAGGGGGACTGCATTACCTTCCTCGTCAACTTCAAACAACGTCTCCGCTACACCATAAGTTACCCATGAGGCCGCAATATAGTTGATCGATGTATCAAAACTGTCCGTCACCTGATAAATAAATTTAGCAATATCCTCATTTTGCTGTACTTTTCCGGTTTCCCCTTTTCCGCTTTTACTGCTGTCATTGCTGCCGCATCCTGCAAGCATACCTCCGAGCATAGCCGCTGCCGCTAATACTGCAGTCAATCTCATCCATCTATTCCTCATTCTTGTTCCCTCTCTTTCCTTTTTCTTTTTTGTAATCAATCCACTTTTTTACATTCTCTTCGTTACAGTCCAACAGCAGACGCGTATAGACATGCTGAGGATTGCCAAAAACACTTTCCACACGCCCCTTTTCCACTGCCTCCCCTCTGTACATTACAATTACCTCATCACAGACTCTCCGCACAATTTCCATATCATGAGAAATGAGCAGCATAGTCAGCTCTTTTTCTCTCTGGATTGTCTTCAGCAGTGTGAGGATCTGAGCCTGTACAGATACGTCAAGAGATGCCGTGGGTTCATCTGCAATCAGCAGCTCCGGATCAAAGGACAGGGCTCTTGCCAGAACTACCCTTTGGTTTTGGCCCCCAGACAACTGATGGGGATAACGGTTCTTATGCTCCGCATTCAGTCCGACCAGTGCAATCAATTCATCTGTCTTTCTCTTTCTTTCTTCTGCACTATAATGGCATTGGTTTAATTTAAGGGCTTCCTCCAAACTCTCAGATATGGTCATTTTAGGATCCAGTGCGGAATCCGGGTCCTGAAAGATCATCTGCATATTTCTTCTGTATTTATTCAGCTTCCCCGCTTTCATACGAGTGATCTCCTCACCCCGAAAAATAATTTCTCCGGATGAAGGTTCTACCAGCCGGGTGATACACTGGGCGATCGTCGATTTTCCGCTTCCGCTCTCCCCTACGATTCCTAATACCTTCCCCTTTTCTATATGAAAAGAAACATGGGCAACCGCCTGTGTATAACTTTTTTTCCATACTCCCGAAGAGTACCTTTTACACAAGTCATTCACTGTCAGCATACAAAAAACACCTTACCTTCCTTCCATCTTGTTTCGTGTATAACGGGGGATGTTCTTTCTTACATCGTTCCATACATTTTGGACATCTTGGATGGAACCGGCACCCTTCCGGCAGATCAATCAATGAACCGGGGAGTCCCTCTATGGGCAGCATACCATTTTTCGGCATGGCTTTGAAAAAGCCCTCGGTATAGGGGTGAAGCTGTGTTCTATATAAAGCATCCACTGCACTTATTTCCACAAATTCACCCAGATACAAAATTCCTATTCGATCACAAATCTGCTCTGCCACATCCAGATCATGTGTGATCAGGAGCATCGTTTTATTCTCCGACACCTCTTTCAGCAGCTGAACAACTTTATATTTTACCAGGGTATCCAGCCCTTTTGTAGGCTCGTCAGCAATTAGAAATCGAGGACTCTGTGCTATCCCCATAGCTATAACAGCGCGTTCCTTCATGCCGCCGCTAAACTGATGTGCATATTCCTTCATTCGCTGTTTTGCGTTCTTGATCCTCACTTTCTCCAAGATTTCCAGGGTTTTTTTGTTCCGTTCTTTCTTATTGATTCTCTCATGGACTGCTGCCGCTTCGCCAATCTGATTACCAATCGTAAGGGATGGATTCAGGGAACTAGAAGGATTCTGCATGATCATGCCAAGTTCCTTTCCTCTCAGGCCCCTTAATTCTTTTTTATCCATTTCCATTAAATTTTGACCACGATATACCACGGTTCCTTTGGTGACCGTCTGATCCTTGATGAGTCTAAGGATACTGTCTGCAAATACGGATTTACCGGAACCGGATTCTCCTAAAATACCTATATTTTCCCCTTCCTCAATGATTAAGTCGATGGTATTCACTGCCTTAACTAACCCATCCTTTGTTGGAAACCCTACATACAAATCGGTTATTTCCATTATATTCATGTTTACACCTCCTATCTGTCAAAAAATACCCAATTATAACATAAACCCTGCCATTATGGCAGGGTCAATCGTTTATTCTTTATTTTTCTACATTTTTTATATCCATCTCAAGATTACCCAGAATCTGTATTTGATTTCCATTTACCAATCGGGGATAACTCCATTTCTCCCTCAGATATGTACTGCAATCCATTTCTTTTTCGTCAATATATTCAAAAAGATTTTTATAGTATGTCCCCAGTTCCTCCCACTTTGTGTCAAAGGCAACCGAAACACAGGTACTTTCTTTTTCTGTCTTCAAAAATACATGTGTAATTTTATGTCCGACAGAAAATTCATCTTCTTGAAAATTCATAATGCAATCTCTCCTCGGCTGGTATTCTACATACGAGTACCGAAAATCTCCTCTTCTTGCAGCTTCTGCCGGAACAATTCCAAATAATACCGGATAATCCTCTCCAAAATGTTCTGCTATATAAGATACTACTTTACGGAAATACTGTTCTCTTTCAGCCTCGGTATCTATCTTCATCTCAAATACAACAACAGAACGCTGCGGCATGGATAATATCTTAATCTCACCATCACGCATATTATTCTGCTTCATATCCTCCACCATGCGGTTCAGATATTCCCGTTTTTTTTCTTCCTCTTTGATACGCTGGTTGATTTCCTGTTCCTGCTGAAGCAAGATCTGAAGAATATCATCCCTTGAACCCGTCCACTGTCTCTCGCTGAACTGCTCTATAATATTATCAATCGGTATTCCTAAATTACGAAAACAGCGAATCATATCCAGAACCAGTATCTGGTTTTCCGAATAGTACCGGTAACCATTTGGGGCTATATGGTGAGGCTTGAGTATTCCCTTTTCTTCATAATATCTAAGAGTACGGTTCGAGATATGAAACATTTTTGCCAATTGTCCGATTGTCAAATAATTATCCTTGTTATCATCCATAATTCACTCTTTTAGGGAAGCTCCTCTCACCGTGTACCGCTCTATGTGGATTTATCACTATTTTATACTATAACTGATATTTTTAGACAGCGGAAGCTCCTCCGGGGGATATTTTTTACTCAAACCTGAAAGCGGTCATAATTTTCATAACAATCAAGACACAGCATTTTTCCTTCACTTAACCGCACCATATTTTCGGAAGCAGTCTCTCCACAGCAGCTGCACTTTACAGACTGAAATATTCTGGCCTGTTCCGGAAGAGAGATCGTGGTCTCCTTCACGTCAAACATGGCTTCCGGTTCCAGATTCTGATAATAGCTGAAGGATTCCCCACGTGTCATTCCTTCAGGTTTTGGCTTCAATACCAACCGGACGGATTTTCCGTTTATTCTGTTGTAGAAGGAAAATGCCTGCTTTCCTCTCATATGAAACAACAGATTTCCTTTTCCCACACTGCATCCCATGATTACCTGTATGGCATCCACACCGCAGGCATCATTTTCCGATATACAAACTACCTGCTCGTCACTGGATATACAACTGTTATTGTGCGCCGTCTCATCTGTTTTTAAATCCAGCAGTTTTATTGCATAGAGAGCCGCTTTATAACCTATTGTGAGCCCTCCGCATTCATGTCCATGAAATGCTTTACACTTATCCCAAAGTTCTGTATTCATAGTCTTCTTCTCCTTAAACATGCCAATAGATAGTTACGATTGATGTTCTCACGACTTCATTTACCATTCCTTCTTCACTGACACTTTCTACATAATTCCGAATCCTGTTTTTCTCCTCTGCCGTAAGATTCTTATAGACTCCTGCCCTGTCTGTACACCACGCTGTCATTTCTTCCACAGACCGTTTGGCTGACCAGACCTCATCTATCTTCACCACTTCCGGAGTATATCCCTTCAGCCACAGGTAGGTAAAGGAATTCAGAACGGTATCATCCATCTGCTTTCCCTGTGTATCTATCCCTACAGCAGCGAAAGCCCCGTCCTGCACAGCATCTCTGCGCCTTACCGGCTTTGCCATAAAACAATATTTTTTTGAACATGCATTCATCTGATCAAAAGTATGATAATCACATACTGCAGGTGTCATATGTGCAAAAACAATATCAAATCCATTCTGAAAACCACACCTTTGCGCATCGGTTTTTGACCAATCCTGTACCCCGAATTCCGCATTGGCGATTCCCAGATCATCCGCTCTTCGCTTTGCAGATTCAATCATTCTCGAAGATACATCCAGACCCACAGCTTTTTTAACCCGGCCGGCCAGTGCAATTGTATAAAGCCCCGCCCCACATCCAATATCAAGGACCTGCATATCCGCATCCGGTTCTGCCTTTTTCCATAAGAACTTCAGAAAAGGGTCATCTTTTTCATTTGGAATTTCCTTTTTCTCATACTCTCCGGCTCTGTTATCCCAGATTTTTGCCTGCAAAACTCCGTTATGCGCTGAAGGATTCTTCCACTCCCTCTTAAGCTGTTCTAAATCCATATCTCATTCTCCCGATATATGTTAATCGACCATCACTATCTTTCTGCCCTGAATATCCAAAACTTCCCCATGCACTCCATATACCTCCCAGATTGCTTTCCTGTCAAGCACTTCCTGTTTCCCATAGCGGCAGACTTCGCCGTTTTGCAATAACAGGAATCGATCGCAGAACCGCAGGGCCAGATTCAGATCATGGATCACTACCATTGCTGTAATCTGTCCGTTGCCGCAGATATCCTTTACCGCCTGGAGTACCTGATACTGGTTCTTCAAATCCAGGCTGCTGGTTGGTTCATCCAATAGCAGTATTTTGGGCTGCTGTGCCAGTGCCCTGGCAAGCATTACTTTTTGTCTCTCACCGCCGCTGAGCTCATTTAAAAACCTGCCTCTCATGTGCAGCAGATGAAGGGACTCCATAACCTCATGGACAATTTTATGATCCTCCTGTGTAAATCCCCACCGCATATAAGGCCTGCGTCCCAGCATTACCATATCATGCACTGTGATCTGGTTATTAGGGACGGTCTGCGCTACAAAGGCAATTCTCTTAGCTACTTCTTTTGCAGAAAGGTTCAGGATCTCTTCACCGTCCATGACAACACTTCCGCTGTCCGGAAATATGATTTTATTAAAACATTTCAGCATTGTACTTTTTCCTGCACCGTTATTTCCCAGGATCGCGAGGAAACGGCCTTCTTCCAGCCGGAAACTAATGGACTTCAATATTTCCGGACCGCCCTGATAATGATATCTCAAATCTTTTATCTCTATCATTCTCTCGTTCTCCCCTTAAACAGCAGATACAGAAACAGCGGTGCTCCCAAAAAGGACGTGATCGCTCCTATAGGAAGAATCACAGGGCTGATCACCGTTCTCGCAAAGAGATCTCCCAGGAGCAAAAGAGAACTGCCGGCCAGAATAGACCCGGGGATCAGATATACATGATTATTCCCAACCACTCTGCGTACAATATGAGGTGCCACCAGCCCTATAAAATTTATCAGGCCAATATAAGATACGATGACTGCAGCAATAAAGCAGCAGACTATCATATTGATCATAGTCACTCTCTTGACATTGATCCCCAGACTGACTGCTGTTTCCGTGCCGCTTAAAAGTGCATTAAAGTCCCATCTGTGCAGTATAAAATAAATGCAGCCGATCAGAGATACTGCTGCCATGAAGCCGATCTGCCCCCAGGAAGCACTCCCCAAATCGCCAAAAGTCCAGAAAACAAGAGCAGCCAGCTCCACTTCATCGGCAAAATACTGCAGAAGGGTTGTAGCACCCGTGAACATGGCACTGATCGCAACGCCTGCCAGTACAATGGATTCTGATGATACCTGACGAAATTTTGACAGTGCCAGGATCACAAGGGCAACCGCCATACTCCCCGCAAAAGCACACAGGGGAATCATTACACTACCGCTGACGGCGGTGCCGGCTCCAAGCGCAATGATAGCAAATGCTGCACCAAACCCCGCTCCCTGAGACACGCCCAGTGTAGACGCTGACGCCAGTGGATTATAAAGGATTGACTGAAGAATGCATCCCGTCACACCCAGGCCTGCGCCGGAAACCACTGCCGTACAGATTCTTGGCAGACGAACATTTCTCACCACCACATTTATCTTATTATCCTGAGCTTTATTAAAAATCCCCCGCATCAAATCTCCAAAAGGCGTATCATAAGATCCTGCCCACAAGGATAATATGACAGACAATACAAGCACCAGAGACAGTATTCCTAAAAATAAAATACTCCGTATCTGTTTTTTGCGGTATGCAGGATCCCAGCTATTCCTGTCCGATCTGGATCTGCCTGAATTCATAACCGTTCTCCTTAAGGGTCTCATAAAAATCTGTTCCCAGCAGAGTATTGAAGATTTCATCCGCTTTTTTTGCTGGATCTATATCCGAAAATTGTTCCGGATATAAAACGCTCGCTGCATAATAGGTGTCTGCCAAAGCTGTCTCCAGATTAGACGCGCTGGAACGGAAGGATATCTGAGAATATACTTTTCCTTCCTCCACTGCTTTTAACTGGCTGTAGTATTCAGGATTAGAGGAATAATGTTCCTTGATCAGGTCTAAACCGTTAAAATCCACAAAAAGCACATCTGGATTCCAGGCAAGTACCTGTTCCAAATCCACGTTAAAAGGGCCCTTCTGCCCCGTCTCATCTGCCATATTTTTCGCGTTGATCGCTTTAAAGGGGCCATATCCTGCTTCTGTACCTTCAAACCCATGAGCGCCCTTATAGCTTACACCACCCACGTATACGGAAGGTTTATCCTCTTCCTTTACATCCTTTGTGCGGCTTTCCAGGTCTTTTTTGACAGTGTCCATATACTTTGTCAGCTCTTCCGCACGTTCTTCTTTTCCATACACTTCCCCCATAATACGGAAAGTCTCATATGCTCCCTCATCCATCATTTCATCACTGCCGGGAACCAGAACAACAGGAATCCCTGTTTTTGACTGTATCCCATCCACATCTGCATCATCATAGGCAGACATCATGATCACGTCAGGATCTGTCTCTATAATAGACTCCAGATAATGTTCACCATTATTTCCAATGACCGGAATATCCGCGAACAGATCATAATTCACATAATTATATGGGCGGGAAATAGATTTTTCCTGTTCGTAGTCCTCTACCCCTATCACCAAGTCCTGTGCCTGCATATAACAGGTATAGCGAAGTGTACTCACATTAAGGCATACGATACTCTCTACCTCCGCCGGTATTTCCACCTCACGTCCTGCGCTGTCTTTCACTGTCCTGGTCTGTTTTTCCTCTGGCTCCTGCTTTGCTGTATCAGAATCCTTCGTCGAGCTTTCGTCTTCTGCCGCCGCACCGGATTCTGTCTTCGACGCTTCCTGGCTCCCTTTCGCCCCGCCGCATCCTGTCATGATCACAGATAACATCAGCGCACTTATCAGAACCTTTTTCCATTTCATTTGTAATACCCTCCCGTTTCTTTTCTCTTAATTTATACATAAACAAAATGCCCGTTTCCCCAATCCTTCATCTCCCCATTATCATGCCTGGCCGTTCCCCCGTATTCCAGCAGCTTTTTATTCCTTTCAAAGACCGGGTCAGGCACCGGTATGGCGGACAGCAAGGATTTTGTATAGGCATGCAGCGGATCATGAAAAATATCTTCCGTCCTGCCCATCTCCACGATCTTCCCCTGATACATAACAGCAATGCGGTCCGAGATATACCTCACCACAGACAGATCATGGGCGATAAATAAAAAAGTGCTTCGATGCTCTTCTTTTAAATGGTAAAACAGATTAATGATCTGTGCCTGAATAGAGATATCCAGGGATGCGATGGGTTCATCCGCCAAGATCAAATCCGGTTTTACTGAGATACTTCTGGCAATTGCCACTCTCTGTCTTTGGCCCCCTGACAGCTCATTGGGGTATTTGTCGCAGTATGAAGCGTCTAGGCCCACATAGGAAAGAAGCTGCTGCACTTCCTCATGGATCTGTTTTTTTGTCTTCCAGACATGGTTTACAACTGCCGGTTCTGCTATGATCTCCTCCGCTGTCATACGGGGATTTAGAGCTGCGGCAGAATCCTGGAAGATAATCTGCATATTCTTCTGTACATCTTTTTTATCAACAGCAGATATTTTTTTGTCTGAAATTTTCCGGCCTTTAAACCATACCTCACCTTCCGTAGGCGGATATACCCCCATAATGGTTCTGGCTATTGTGGATTTACCGGAACCTGATTCCCCCACAATTCCGAACACTTCACCTTTTTTTATCTCAAAACTGATTCCGTCCACTGCTTTGACTGTGTAATCTTTTCTCAGCTGAAAATGCTGTTTCAGGTCTTTCACTTCCAGAATTCTATTATCTTTCATTTGCTGCTCTCTCTTCCCTGAAAATCTGCGGGGGCTGAATCTTCGGCGCCCTTTTATCAAGTAGCCATGTAGCCGCACTGTGAGTCGGCGACACCTGGAACATAGGAGGCATCTCTTCATAGTCTATAGCCAACGCAAATTCATTTCTCACAGCAAACGCATCCCCTTTCGGCGGGTCCAAAAGCATGGGGGGCATTCCGGGAATGCACTTCAGGCCCTCACCTTTTTTTGCCAGAGACGGCAGGGCGGACAGCAATCCCCAGGTATAGGGATGCCGCGGATCATAAAAAACCTCCTCCGCTTTGCCCACCTCAACCAGTTTTCCGGCATACATGACTGCAACACGGTCCGCGATCTTTGCCACGACACCAAGATCATGGGAAATGAACACGATGGATAACCCCAGTTTGTTTTTTAATTTAAGCAGCAGATCAAGGATCTTTGCCTGTACCGTAACATCCAGCGCTGTGGTTGGTTCGTCCGCAAACAAAAGCCTCGGCTTTAAGGCCAGCGCAATGGCAAGCACACACCGCTGCCGCATTCCCCCTGAAAAATAATGGGGCTGCAGCATATAGCGGTGCTCGGCATCTTCAATTCCTACCAGATCCAGCATCTCAACGGCTCTTCTCTTAGCTTCCTCCCTGCTTACACGCTCATGTTTCAGGACGGCCTCCATGATCTGTTTTCCTACGGGCATTGTGGGATTCAGGGTAGTCATAGGGTCCTGAAACACCATTGACAGTGTTGTTCCCCTTAGATTACGCATATCTTTTTCTTTATAATCCGTAATATCTGTGCCGTCTACCAGAATCTTTCCGCTCTTAATTCTCGAATTGCCGGGAAGGAGTTTTAAAACCGACTGGCTCATCACCGTTTTTCCGCAGCCGGATTCTCCTACCAGGGCCAGGATTTCTCCCTCCTGAACCGTAAGAGACACATCTCTGACCGCCTGTACTTCTCCTTTCGGTGTATCAAAACTCACCGACAAATGTTCAAGCTCCAACAATGCTCCCATAACTTATATCCCCTATCTGCTGATTGTCCATTCCTCAATATTCCACATAACACCGACCGCGTGGTGTCCGAGGATCCTTGTGTTGTCCAGACCTTCTACGCCCTTTACTGCCACATAGTTACCGTCCAGATATGCGATCAGGATCTGTCCGGGATTTTCCGCGTAAGCAACCTCAAAATCCTGATATGCTTTTTTACGCTCCTCCGGATCTTTTGCGTGACGTCCGGCTTTTAATAATTCATCTACTTTCTCGTTAGAATATGCCATAGTGTTTTCACTGGCATCCGTAACGAATTGTTTATACAGTCCATCCGGATCAAACTGGGATGCGAAGCCTGCTAAAAAGCCGTTGTATCCTGATTCCCAATCAAATTTTGTCACCAGTTCCACCTTTAATTCCACACCGGCCTTTTTCAACTGCTGTGAAACGATGTTCTCAATATCTACACGCTCTTCCTCATAATCACGTACCTGGATACTAAAGGAGAATTTCTGTCCGTTTCTTTCGTAGATTCCGTCATCGCCCTTTTTCCAGCCTAGTTTGTCCATTTCTTCTGAGAACTTGTCTAAATCATAGCTATAGATATCAGCCGCTTCATTTCCGCCATAAGGGTTAACCTGAAGAGGACTGTAAGCCGTAAAACCATGACCGTTCAATACACTGTCCACAATGGATTGTTTATCGATTGCATAGTTCAGAACTCCTATGGAGTCTCCGTTCTCTTTCCAGAAATCCGTACGGAAGTCACAGGACACAGAACGGTAATCTGCAGTCTTAAAATCATAGTTCGTATAATTATCATTACCTCTGAATTCGTCTGCATATTTAGCATTTAACCAAGCCAGATCAGCTTCTCCGGACTGCAGCATTGTTGCTTTTGTGCTTTCTACAGATACGGTTTTGTAGACAACACGGTCAATATTCGGTACTTTATCATAGTAATCTTCATTTTTTTCCAATGTAATACTGCCGCCTGCGGTATCCCATGAGACGAATTTGTACCTTCCTGTTCCCACCGGTTTCTGATTAAATGGGGTTGTATTGATATCCTCTCCCTCCAGCAGGTGTTTTGGAAGGATACCCATGGTAAAGTTGTCCAGCATAGCCGCATTATATTGTCCCATTGTAATGACAACCGTTTCCGCATCCTCCGCTTTTACCTCTTTGATGTCCTCATAGTTACTGGTTATGCTTGCTGTCAGGTTTTCATCTTTTGTCAGCAGTTCATAAGTGAAGACAACATCATCCGCGGTAAAAGCTTCCCCATCATGCCATTTTACACCTTCTCTTAAATGAAACGTATATGTCATGCTTCCTTCATCGTATTCGTAACTCTCAGCCAAATCCTCCACAGGTGCGCCATTCGCATCATATTTCATTAGTCCTGAAAAGATGATACTCGGAAGTTCATCATGGTTATTCAGAAGCGGATTGATCGTATCTTCTGATTCTCCTGCATAAACCAGAGTATTTGACAAGTCCGATTCATCTTTTGCAGGCTCTGCATCTTTTTCTGTCTCCTGCGCTGTTCCTGCCGTTTCTGCCTCTTTCTGCTCTCCACCCTGGGAATTCCCGCATCCTGCCAGCATGGTACATACCATAGCTGCTGCCAGTAATAAACTTGCTGCTTTTCTTTTCATTTTCCTTACTCTCCTTATAAATTACTTGGTTTTTTATTTGTTTCCTTTCGGAAATAATTACCGATATTTGTTATGCAGATCAATGTTGTGATCAAAAACAGGCCCGGTATGATGATGACCCACCATGTATTCAGCAGTAACGCTTTATTTGCCAGTGAAAGCATACTACCCCAGGAAACCACATCCACCGGAAGCCCCAATCCCAGAAAACTCAGCGTGGACTCCATGGACATACTGGTGCTGATACTGGACACCACCACAAACATGATCGCTGACACAAAGTTGGGAATCAAATGCTTTTTCATGACATGCCCAAAGCTGCTTCCCATACATCTGGCAGCCAGCACATAGTCGCTGGAACGGATCTGCCTGACCTCACTTCTGACAATACGGGCAAGTCCGAACCATCCGGTCACGCCTATCACCAGAGATATTTTTACAATGTTCTGTTCTCCTGTGACGGATACAAACAGGAGCACCAGCAGCAGTGACGGGATGCTGTTCAAAAGCTCCGCCACGCGCATCATCACAGCATCTATGGCCTCACTGCACATACCGCTGACACATCCGTATGTAATGCCTATCACAGTAATGATGACTGTGCTCAAAAGGCCGATCAGTATGGAAGCCCGTCCGCCGTACCAGATCATGGAATATATATCCCGCCCCAGAGAATCCGTTCCAAAATAAAATTCCTTTCCCGGGACCTGGTTCAGATTCTGCAGATAAAAATCACTGGGGTCATGGTTGTATAATTGTTCGGCAAAGAGGCATCCCCCCACAATGATCACTAAAAGTATAATGGAGATAAAGGGTTTTCCTTTTATCCACTGCCGAAATGTCTGTTTTTTCATCTCCGGTACATGCTGTCTGTAATCAGCACCTACAATCCGGAAGCCATCACTCCTTACTTCCATGACGCTACCTCCGCTCCTTTCATTCTCGGGTCAATCGCCTCATTGACAAATTGGGCTATAATACTGCTGGTTATGACCAGAACACCTGTAATCAGTACCAGAAGCATGAGGAGATTATAGTCATGATATTTTGCGCTTTCCACAGAGAGCGCCCCCAGGCCCGGGTAATTGAACACAGCCTCAGCGATATAAGTACCGCTCAGAACATGTGGTATGGAAATCGCCATAATACTTACAATAGTGGGGGCCACATTCCTCAGACAATGGAACCATAAAATCTGATTTTTTCTTATCCCTTTCATTCGTGCCAGCAGCACATAATCCTTCCGCACTTCATCCAGCAGCTTATTCCGGATCATATAGGCGTAGTACCACAGATGACTCAGGATCATAACGATAAGCGGAAGTATCATATGACGGATACGATTGCCGATATCGTTTGCTTTACCGATGTCATACGCACCGCTGCTGGGCAGGATATGGAGATTGATACTGAACACCAACACCAGGACAACCCCCAGCCAGAATGGGGGAATATAGTACGCTGCTGTACCCACTTTACAGATGACACGGTCTATCCAGGTATCTTCAAACCGGGCACAGAACATAGCCAGCAGGATTGCCAGTAAAAACACAAGTATGTATGCCGTTCCCCCTAAAATAAGTGTATTGCTGATAAGCGGCTCAACTACTGACATGGCAGGCGTCTTATATTTTAAAGACAATCCGAAATCTCCCTGAAACGCGTTCTGCAGCCACCTGACATACTGCACATGTATCGGTCCGTCCAAACCAAGACGTATCCTTGCCGCGTCCTGCTCCTCCACCGTCATAGATTCCACTGCATCACCGTAAAAAGACTGCAGCGGGTCCCCCGGTGCCAGCCGGGCAAAATAGAACACGATAACAGACAATAAAAACATTGCGCCCACAAAACCCAGCAGCCTTTTCCCGATCTTGATCAGGAATTGCTTTTTCTTTTTCATTTTCTATCCCTTCTTTTATCCTTTATTACAGAGGTCCTTTTATTTATACCGCTCAGTAGATTCAGTACCTTTAAAGTATAAACTTCAATTTTATATTTCGGAAGCCTCCCCTATGGTTATAATTTTTTTTGCTTTTTTCGCCCTTTTCTTCCACGATTTTGAATAAGTAAAACCCTATCCCGGGGTTAATAAATATATTTTAATCGTCTTATATAAAAAAGAATTACTGTCACTTTTTTCTAAAGCTTTGCTGCCGCAGCCGATTTAATCGTACACGGCGGGCCCTTTTACAGATAACTGAATTATTACAACAAAAATTGTTCGATGTTTTCAGCATACCTCATAGCAAATACTTTGTGATTGATAGTTTTCCACTTACCGTCTGTAAGTTTGGAAGAGCAAGATACTGCCATTCTTTCCGCTCTTACGGTGTTGATTACGGAAAGAATATGATATAGCACAACAAGTAAATTTAAAATTATTCCAGCCTTAACGTCAGAACCGGCTATCTGCCAGAAACGCCTTGACAATCCGGGCATCTTATCTCATAATATCAAATACACATACCCCTAATAGTACAAAAAAGGAGGTGTAGTAGTATGAAACAGTGTATGGATGCCGATAATCTCCACCGCCGTTTAAAAAAAATCATCGGGCAGGTTCAGGCAATCGACAGAATGGTGGATGAGGATGTACCCTGTGAAGATATCCTCGCTCAGATAAATGCCGCCAAATCAGCGCTTCACAGAGTCGGCCAGGTTGTTTTGGAGGGCCATATCAATCACTGTGTTAGAGACGGAATCGAACACGGTGATGCTGACCAGACGATTGCAAACTTTACAAAGGCGGTGGAACGCTTTGCCAATATGATCTAAGGAAATAATACCCTTGAAAACCAGTCATCGGAAATGGCTGGTTTTCTTTTTTTGCCTTGACAGCCTATACCCCTATAAGTATACTATACATATACCCCTACAGGTATTATTAGAGAAAGGAGCATTACAATGAAAAAGTTAGAAGAACTGTTAGAATGGGGAGGGACCAAACGCGATATCATCTTTCTTGTTATCTCCGGACTTGCTCTGCTGGCAAGTATTATCCGCTTTAACCCATTTCCCTTTCCCTCTGCCTGGATTGCCATTCTCCTGTGCGGTGTTCCCATCATTCTGGAGGCAGTCATAGGGCTTATTACAGCTTTCGATATCAAAGCAGATGTACTGGTATCCATCGCACTGATAGCTTCCCTGATGATTGGTGAAAATTTTGCTGCTGGAGAAATTGCATTTATTATGCAGCTTGGGGCGCTATTGGAGGATTTAACTGTAGCAAGAGCAAGGGCGGGTATTGAAAAACTTGTTCATCTCACCCCGCGTACCGCACGGAAGGTAACTGGCTCCTCGGAAGAAATCATCCCCGCAAAACTGGTACAGGAAGGTGACATTCTCCGTGTCCTGCCAGGTGAAACCATTCCCGTGGATGGTGTCATTCTATCCGGTCAGACATCCATTGACCAGTCTGTCATGACCGGGGAATCCCTTCCTGTGGATAAAGGAAGCGGAGACCAGGTTTCCAGCGGAACAGTCAATCAGTTTGGTTCTTTTGATATGAAAGCAACAAGAGTCGGGGAGGACAGTTCCATTCAGCGGATGATTCGACTCGTCCAGTCTGCGGATGCCGGAAAAGCCAAAATTGTAGGGTTTGCTGACCGTTTTGCAACCTGGATCGTGATAATCGCACTGACCGCAGCAATACTGACCTGGCTGTTCACCGGGCAGTTGATCCGTGCCGTTACCATTTTAGTAGTCTTCTGTCCCTGCGCACTTGTACTGGCCACACCCACAGCAATTATGGCTGCCATCGGCAACGCAACCAGACACGGTTTTCTGGTAAGGGAAGGGGATGCCCTGGAGCGCCTGGCGGATGTCTCCCATATTACATTTGACAAAACAGGGACCCTTACATACGGGACACCACAGGTTGCTGCTGTGAGGAGCTTCCTGCAGGATTTGTCTGATCAGGAGCTCTACGGTTGTGCCGCCTGTGCGGAACTCCGTTCAGAGCATCCTCTCGGAAAAGCTGTTGTACAGTGTTATAAAAAGGAAATACAAAAAGAACTGCCGCAGCCTGAACAATTTCAAATGCTTCCCGGACGTGGTGTACAGGCTGTGGCTGACGGACGTGAAATTCTGGGGGGAAATAAAGAGCTGCTTGCCCAAAAGTGTATTTCCATCCCCGAATATGCGGCAGATGAAGCCCAAAAGTATCTGAATACCGGATGCACCATCATCTACTTTGCTGTCAATCATATTTTTTCCGGATTTATTGCGCTGGCTGATACCCTTCGTGAAGATGCTGCTGCAGCAATCAGTGGAATTAAGGAATCCGGCTTCACACCGGTCCTGATGACAGGAGATAATGAAAACGCAGCCCACCATATTGCCCGACAGCTTTCCATAGATGAAGTCCATGCCGGCTGCCTTCCCGAAGATAAACTAAACTGGATCCGTACTTACCAGGACAGCAAAAATCAGGTATGCATGATAGGGGACGGTATAAATGACGCACCTGCACTGAAGATGTCCGGCGTGGGAATCGCCATGGCAAAAATAGGAAGTGATATTGCTGTGGATGCTGCTGATATTGCACTGATCAATGATGATATTAAAGAACTCCCCCACCTGCTTCTTCTGGCGAAACACATGATGCTGGTTATTAAATGCAATCTTACTTTTTCTCTAACGTTAAATTTTGCTGCTATCATTCTGGCAATCACAGGAATTTTAAATCCCGTGGTAGGAGCACTTGTTCATAACACCGGGTCAGTGATCGTAATTGTCAATTCTGCATTTTTATTGAAGTGGAAGAAACAAAGCTGAATTCCCCGGCCCACTCAAATCACTTTTTCGCTGCTACCACAGCAATGATCTCATTGATAACCGCTGCGGCCGCTATGGTTCCCTGGACGATCTTCGTACACTCCGGGGCCGGGGTGGCAAGCACGGAAACAACAATTCCGGTGAAGACAAGGGACACGCCGGAATGAAAACCTTCCTGCCAATAAAAAAAGCACAGACAGATTTTTACAATCTACTGTACTTTTCTTACATAAAGCCCAGGGGCTAAATTACAACAAAATTCTACATCTTGAAGCCTGAACTTATCTACTAATAATTCAAAGCTTTTTTAGCTGATCATCAAAGAAGTCCTTCCAACATATATTTACTAAATGTCTGTAATCGCAAAACAAACAATACATTGCATATTACAAAATTCCATAAACTATAAGAACGTCAGGAATATCTTTAATAACAACTATGGAGATTCAAGAAAATACTGAAACATATTTTTCCCGAACAACCATTGTCTGCAAAGATAGCGGATATGAACGCATTAAGCAATTCCGTTTATACTACCAATACCGGTGCTGAAGTCTATACAATGGAGGTATACATAATTTATTCCCAAATTTGTTCAAACTCATCTATAAATTTTCGATTCCCATAGCGATAGCGGTATTGCTTAGGAGACATTTTTGTTCATCTCTTAAATATCTTACCATAATAGCTCTGGGAACAGAATCCAAAATAATAAGCTATTTCTTCAATTAGAATAATTTGAATGATGTTGGGGGCGAAACATAATATTTTGCCCCCAACATCTAATTATTAATTAATCAACAGAACATAATGTATAAAAAATTGAACGGTCGAAGAATTCTGCTATGAATACAAAAATAATAGTTTCTGCCACAATCACGCGGTTCAAAATTACTGAAAAGGCCATCGTTATTGTTAAAATGAAAAGAGCAGGGACAACAGATTAATTTAGTTTGACTTGCCTCGTTCCTATTATCTCTTATCCTAGAAGCTAAGTATGGACAACTCCCATATTTTAAGTGATTTAATGAACATATCTTCATTTTTCATATTTCCGAAAATATACTCCATACTCCATTGCCCGCCCATAAAATATCTTAATCTGCTCATTCAAAATATATATCAACCTGTCTATATTCTGCTTATCTGCATCAGAATTCACCTTATCCTTATAGCAAAGCAATTTCCAGATCATACATTCATAATCTTTTTGACACTGTATTTCATCCTGGCAATATACTTCCTTCGACTGGCTATAAAAAGCTACTTTATAAAAAGTACATACAATATTATGAACCAGATCATATAAGTTTTCAAATAATGTACCCATACCTGATACATCATCGGCATGGCCGTCCTTTGAAGCGCTAAGAAGGTTATTATATGTCTCATATGCTTCGTTCAGCAGCTTAGATGATTCCGAAGACGGATGGGGTTCTTCAACGATAATGTTTGTTATGTATTCAGGGATCATTGCTTTAAACTCATCCACATACTCCCCTATCATCAGGCTATATACCATCTCTGCATCATCATAAGATGGTATACTCTCCCAGTCTTTCCACTCCGGTGAGCCTTTCTCATATATGTATACCTTACCCCCCATCCTTACTACAATGTTCTCATCCGGATCCAGCTTATTTATATTATCTTTATCCATATCACATTCCACCTTAATATACTTTCTCACTGCTGTATTTTATAATATTCTCATTTTCCGCGTAATAACTTGCCTTTAGCCTATACCTCCCACTGGATATCGATGTAGTCTCATACATACTGAGTGTATAGTCATTTGCTGAATCAGACCAGCTTGCCACATTAGACCAGCCACTGCCGGTATACTTTTGCAGATACAGATAAATGGAAACATGGCTTGTATTTGAAGAATAGCCGGTAACTGAAGCACTGCATTTCGCAGTACCATCCGATAACGACAAGGAAATCGTGCTGTATTTAATATTTGTGTTTCTTGGTTCGATCACTGTTTTAACATTCTCAGCATCTATCCCTGCAGATGCCTGTACCGAACGGTCTGTACCAACTAATAGGAAAACCAGCAGACAAACCACGATAAGCTTACGATTCATTTTTTTATTCATATCCTGACTCCTTTTCAATAGATTCTGCCATATGTATCAGCTGCTCCTTTGTTATGTCTTCTGAACTTGTATCTATGTAGAATACATACCCATAATCAGAAAAGATCAAAGTTTTCTCATTGTGCTTTTCAAAATAGACGGCTTCTGCTCCGTTTATCGTCAAAAGACTCTCATCTGTATTTTCATTGTCAAAACTCCCTTCCCCGGTGGAAAGTTCCTGCCGAAAACAGATCTCATGATGGCCGTCTGTATATTCCACAATGGTTGTATTGTCGGTTATATCCTTTTTAGCAATATAAGACTGCAGGGGAATGTATACAGGGAAATACCTGTCCTCTATCTCTGTCTTTTCAATATTCTCCCAACTCAAACGGATATCTGTATTGATATCATTGATATGCCTTTCCAGCATTTGCACAACTGCGTATACCGTTACGGAACTTGCCAGGATGATCAAAATAACGATACAGACGACCAGTTTAGAAAAAGTCTTTCCCCTTATATAAATGAATTTCTCAGGCAGATGCCTGGTCCTCTGTTCGGGAAACTCTTTTGAAAAATATAGACTGTCTTTTAACTCTTCTTCTCTTGGGATCGTATCGGAACGTTCGTCCACTATTATCTCCCAGACTTCCTTTATCCTTTTATCTGTATCCGGCATCTATCTTCTCCCTTAAAAGAGCTTTTCCGCGTAATATCCTTTTCTTCACTGTCTCATAAGATATCCCCATTAACATAGCTATTTTTTTCGCTGATAACTCATAAACGATATTAAGTTCAAGACATTCTCTGTAGATGAGAGGCAGGTCCAAAATACTCCTGAGCACATGTGCATACACGTCTCTTTCAAGTATGATCTCTTCCACATGCTTATAGCTGCCTGCCAGATATTCCAGTTTTTCCTCACTGATACTGATATCCCTTTTAGCTTTTCTGAGCAGATCAATGGATTTATGCCGCGTTACCAGATAGATAAAATTCCTGGTCCTGGGCGAAAGGATATCCGTGTCTATGGTATGGATATTGACAGCTAGATAAAGAAAAGACTCCTGCACTGCATCTTCCGCAAGCCCCTGGTCATTAAGGATCTGTTTGGAAATGTATAACATCCTATATCTATAATTTTCATATATTTTCAAGAATTTAAGCCGTTCTCCCTCCTCTTCAATAATTTGTACAAAAAGTAGTATCATTTTGTCCCTTTTCAATCCCTTCATGCGCATACAGTGTAATGATATAACTAACAATATAATATATATAGTAGCATCCATTTTAAACCATGTCCACATCATTTGTTCGTGTATTTATGACATTGTTCGAGTTTACGGTGCTGTTCACGTGTCAAGAAAAGCATATATAATCAGCAATATGAGATTATCACTCACATAATATTGTAGGGAGAAATATCCATGAAAGATAAAAGATGTGGTGAAAAGATAAATCAGCGGCGTAAGGAAAAAGGTCTGAAAGTGGATGAGCTCGCTGATCTGTGTCATATAAAACCAGGATATATGCGTCAGATCTTATCCGGAGATGTCCCCAGTTTATCAGTATTAGTCAATATATGCCGAGTCTTACATATTACAACGGATTACATATTTGAAATAACTGATGAAAGCGGAAAAGACGAACAGATCATATCAAGGATCAATAAATTGACGCCCAAACAAAAAAATCTGCTGCTCCACCTGCTGGACTCTTTCAACGAGTTTGAACAAGGAGATATGTGATTTTATATCGAACAAAGCAGATTTTGTTATATATATTGCTTTCCGCTTGTGTTTTATACTAAAACTAACAAGTTATATATATCATAAAAGAGGTCATAAAATGATAGATAAACGTTTTGGTAAGAAAGTAAATGAAAAGAGAAAATCATTAAATCTGAAAACTGATGAACTGGCAGTGAAATGCGGTATAGAACCTGGCTATATGAGACAGATCTTAGCAGGGCAGGTGCCAAGCGGACAGGTGATCATCAAGTTATGCGAAGTTCTCAGCCTCTCCCCCAACTATCTCTTTGATTTTGTAGAAGAAGGTGAGGATAAGGAGATACTGCAGGCACTAAATCAATTGAGCACGAAAGAAAAACAAGTGGTTCTGCATCTTCTCCATTCCTATATTAAAATGGACGAAAAATAAATCACTTTTACTGAACTACAATGTCTGTAAATGCAAAAATCGCTCAAATAGACATCAACATTATATTTATTATAGAGTGCATTTCCATGGACCAAAAACACACTTATAGATCAGACCATTAAAAACCTGGACTTTATCCTTTCGTTTGTATATATTTTCAAAAATATGATCCTTGCATTACAGGTCCAATACTTCTCTCTTCTGAAGTATTGGACCTGTTTTTACTCCTTTTATTTGATCACATTGATCACCGTACTGTTATGAGACACCTTATCAAAGTGTGTTTTGTGATTCTCAAAGGTCACGTTTCCATCTGCAGGCCTTAGATCCGCTGATACATCTGCTTGGATCTTCATGAACCCATTGATCATTTCCACATCTTTTTTCACGACAGATACATTTTCACTTCCTGCCACAGCATCTGTAAGGACATAACGCATGACTGGGGTATCTTCCATGATCTTGTACTCCCCAGCTGGGATACCGGTTATCGTTGTACTCAGTGTCACATACCCGCCTGTCTGATGCTCTCTCACATAATCTTCCGTAAATTCTACTACCCGGTGATAAGAATGCTCTTTTCCCTCTATATCCACCCCATTCACTGAGAAAAGAAAAGTCGGGTTTCCATGTGCCCAGGTGATCTCATCCACCTGGATTTTCTTATGGATGGTCAATGTTCTCTCCGGATGATTGACTGCCTCCAGGTTCAAAGTCACGGTTCCTTTCTCCGTGATCTCGATCTCCTTTTCCCAGGGACACTGATAACCCTCGGGCAGCTTTGTTTCTATGACTTTAAATTTTCCCTCATTGCTGTCAGTCCGTTCGACCGGTTTTTCCGTGACATACCGTTTGGCGGCTGCGTCATATTTTAAGGTTCGGTACGCTGTTTTCTTATAGGCCTTTACGGTCTTATCCCATTCCCGCACCTGGAACTCTGCCCCTTCCAGGATCTCTCCTGTATCCGCGTCCGTTTTCTTGACCACGATATCTGCCTTCGGGGTCACTGGGGTATCTTTGAATATGGCTCCATCCGGGACTCCGTCCCACTCAAATCCATCTACAGTCAGCTTCACTTCCCGTCCTCCATGTTTTACATAGTTCTCCTTGTCTGCATTGTTGTAGATGACATATTCCGGGTGATAATCCTTTGGCGGCTTATCCTCTTTGACCAGGAACCACCCGTCCTTTGTCTTCGTATAGTCGATCCCTGTATAGGAATATTTTCCGCCGCCTTTATCTGTGAATATCCCCAGCTTCTTGCTATAAACGCTTCCGTCATAAGCCCACAAGGAAAAAACTGCCCCCGTAAGGCCCGCCCCGGTCTCTGCGTCCTTTTTCTGGATGTTCAGGGTAAATGTCTTCTTCGGTACCTTTTTGTCAAAGGATGCTGTCTTTGTGAAGCTCCCCCCTGCGGTGGTATACGTCCAGAGGACACAGTCCTGGTATTCACTGCCCGATGGTGCTGTGTAGATGCCTCCGCCCCACCACTTGGGTGCCGTTGCTTTTACTGTAGTGCTCACGGTCTTGCCGGTCAGCTGCCAGGACTTGTACTGTGCAGTTTTAATGAACAACCGGAAATCCGAATACGTCTTCGTATCCTTTTTCTGTACGTTCACCCCGTTTGTCGTTGTCACATTGAAACCGGTAATCTGTTCTTTCATGTCCAGGTCATAAGCCGTCTTAAAGGTTGGTGTGGAATATCCGGTCGCATAGCCATCCGTCACAGCCGCAAAGTCAGACGGTGTGGTGACACGAAATGCCGCCTGTGCACTGGCATCAAACCAGCCATCCCCGGTAAAGCTTGCATAGTTTCCTCCGTCATTCGCATCATTCACCAATAGATTGATCCTGTCCTTTGCCAGCGCCTTTTCGTCTGCAGTAGCGCCTGCCGCGTCATCGATCTGCCCAAAGGCACTGGACAGAGTAAATTCCCCGTTCAGCACATGGACCGCTACCTGGGTGACAAAATAATCTAACTGCCAGTCCCCTGTCCTGTACTTCGGATACCGGCAGGGCTGTTCCCAGAACATGGCTCCATAGTACAGGCAGTAGGCGATCTTTCTGCTGGTCCATCCCCCCTGATAAGTCATGTGCTGGCCGGTAGGACTGGACTTATTGAAGTTCAGGCAGTAGACATAGCGCCATTTCCCGTCCGCGTCCGGTGTCTCATTATCATGGTCGATATACTTGATCCCCATGGCGAGCTGCGGATCATAAGAGGTTCCCAGGCCTACATCCGTATAGAACTTATCATACCGTACACTGTTGACCTGCTGGCTGCTCCCGTTATCCACGGACCTCTGGTACCTGCCAAGGTCTGACTGGATCGCAAAGCAGGCTCCCTCCGGACCGGCGATCTGTTCCAGTACAGCTTTTTTCTCTGTTTCTTTCTCCTCCCGGCTTTTTTCCTCCGGACCGGTTTCACCCAGCTCCTCTTCCGGCGTTCCCTGGACAGTCTGCTCTTCTTTCGTCTGTTCCGTATTTTCTTCCTGTCTCTCTTTCTGTCCTTTTCCTTCTGTCTCTTCTGTTTCTGAAGGCTCCTCCGTGTCTGTATCCGGTACTTCTGTCCTTTTGTCGTCACCCTCTGTCTCTTCTTTCTTTTCTGCCTCATCTGTCCCCGTTTTTTCTTCCTCAGCTGCAGTATCTGCAGGTTCGTTACCGGTTTTCTCCATGGCAGATACCGGCAGGCCTGAAACCGTGACAGACAGGCATAAGCATAGAACGATCAGCACCCTCCTAAGTCTTTTCATACTCTTTTCCCTCCTTTCGGCAGACCTGCCCAAACAGACCTGCCAGAAAAAAAACGGCCGCTGCCATCATTGCCGCCGCCTTCCCTTCCTTTTTCTGCAGGAACACGGTCACATATCCCAGATATGGAATGGAGCAGACTTCCTTTCCCAGGAAATTTCCCCTGCTCACAGCCGCCAGGTCCTCTGCCCCGTTTGCATCCCCCTTTGTCCGGAGCTTCCCTGCCTCTGTCCGGATGGCCCGATGCAGCACACAGCTCCCGTCCATACGTGCAAATGCGATGATATCCCCATCCTCCACCTCATCAAACACAGCTGCCCGGTCAATATAGCACAGGCTCCCGGTCCGGATGACCGGTTCCATGCTCCCGCTCAGGACGGTATATGGGGTTATCTGGAACAGACGGGGCATCCAGAAGAGCAGGACTGCCAGGACCAGGAGCCCTGCTGTCAGGTGTTCCAGACTCTTTCCTGCCACTCGTAATGCATTCATTAACACTTCTTTCTCCTCTTCTTCCTGATGACGGCAATGACAAGACCACCCGCCCCGGCCAGCGCCAGGATATACGGCACGGCATCCTGCCAGAGGGTATCCCCTGTCTTCACCGGCACCGCATGTTCCGGCTCTTCTGCCGTCTTGAACATCCACTTCACTTTACAGTCATTGAGAGTATAGCGGTTATCCAGCTCCTTCGGCACTGTGATCCGAAAGGCCACATCCTGGCTCTCTCCTTTTTCCAGGCTACACAGCTTGCTGTATCCGTTCAGTTTTTCTGCGTTCAAGGGGCCCTCATAGATCGTCTCTCCTCCAGTGTCGATCTTCAGCCGGATCTTTTCCAGGATGTCCTTTTCCTCCAGGATCTCGGTCCTGAAATAGAAGTCCTGCTTCTTTTCCCCCTTGTTCTTCATGCTGAAGACTCCTTCTTTCTCGTCACCGGGCACAAGCTTTGGCAGGCTGGAAAAGAAATCCTCCGGACTGGCGATCAGTTTTCTGCTCTCCCCCTCATATACGACTGTAAGTTCCAGCGGTTCCCGTTTTTGATAGGCGGTGAGCTCATATCCATCCTCATGGATACATTCCTGGATGACATAGTCCTCCCCCTCTGTCCCCCATGGGTCCTCTTTCCCAAGATCCGGCGTGAAGTTCGCTGCCTGGACAGCATCCACCTTTATGGTGATATCCCAGTCATTCAGGGTATAATAATCCGCCACCCCGTCCGCGTCATACTGGGTATCCCACTCTTTTGGTATGGTGATGGTACGGAAAAGGCTGGCCTCCTCCCCATGCTTCAGGACCTTTGTATAATAGTAATATTCCCCATGCCTGACCCAATCTTTTGAAAAGCCGGAGATATCCTCCAGGGATAAGGGCCGCTCCACTTCTCTTTTTCCTTCTATGGCGATCCCGGCCCGGACATAGCAGTCAATGGCCTTGTTGGTGATCTTTGGTATCTGAGAGAGGACCATGCCGGGCATCATCTGGATATTCCGGTCTTTTTCCGTAAAGGGCACCTCTCTTTCTCCCGTTTCCTTATAAGTCTCCAGTTTGATATCCACCACGGAGGTGGACAGTCTGTTGGTAACAGATGTCTCTGCAGCTGCAAACGCCCAGATCCCGCCTGCGCCTGCTATGGCACACAAAAGGACGCCCAGCGCGATCCCCAGTTTCTTACGTTTCATCTTCTATCCCTCCCAAACTTCCTAATGCGTCAGGCTCTCAAAGGCTTCCCTGAACTGCCCTTCCTCATACCCTTCGGACTGCACGGATTCTGAGTACACGATGATCTGAAAGTCCTTCAGCTCTTCCAGCTGGGCACTGTCCGCGATCTTCACCGCCGTCAGTAAGTCGGCACTGCTTTTCCCGACAGGGAGGATGTGTTTATAGTAGTGATACCCATCCTCCTGTCTCTCTGTCCAATCCGCTTCGTTAAGCTCCAGGGTGGATATGCCTTCTGCGTCCCCGTTTGAGAACAGGATCTGTGTCCGGACAAAACAGGGGACATCCCCCGTGTTCTTCACTCTCACTTTCTTTTCAATGCTGTCCCCCGGTTTCGGGTCCGGTGTTGGAAACTCTTCCTCTGTCTCTATAACGTTCTGGCCAAACGTAAGACGGTTCACCCGGCTGTCCTCTGCAGACAGGTACGCATAGATCCCGGCACTGGCGGCTGCCCCTGCCAGTAAAAGGACTGCCAAAAGGACTGCGAGCTTTTTCTTTTCCATCCTGCATCCCCCTTTCTATAGGACAGGCCCCGTGCAGGGGCCTGTGCGCTTTCATAGGTACTCAATTGAACTGTTCCGTGATGCTGTTCTGATTGCTGTAGACCTTCCATACATCCGCCGGTGAGGTCTTCCCTCCGTTCAGGTCACTGGTCTGGATGGCAAAGACTTCGATGGGCATCTCAAACTGCTGCTCTTCCAGTCCTTGTCCCTCTACCGCATTGACTGATGTGATCTTTGAGAAGATGGGGTTTGTGGATTTCTCTGCTTCCAGGGCAGTGCACGTATTATTCTCCGCAAAGGTATATAAGTATTTATGGGCTGTCACCCCGGAGCCATCCCTCACTTCATAAGTCCCGAGCTTCACCCAGCCCGGATTGGTGGTGTAGGAATACAGATCAGTCAGTGCCGCCGGTTTTCTGGTCCCGTCCGGGTCCACCGCGATGATGTTCTTACACGGCACCTGGACTGTCGCAAAGACAAACTGGTCATTGACACCTGTGTTGGTGATCGTAGGGTCTTTCTTGATCGTTTTATTTGGTGTCATGTCCTCAGCCGGGTCTGGGATCCCATCCTTATCGGTATCCGGATACTTGTCCCACTCCGGTTCTGTCAGATCCACCTCGATCTTCCCTACCGTAAATGTATTGGTCTGTGCATCTGTGTCGGTAAAGTAAGCTATCAGTCCTCCTGTGGTCAAAACTGCGGTAAGTCCCAATACTGCGATGCTGCCTTTGATCATATTTTTCTTCATGTCCTGTTCTCCTTATTCTCTTTCCTGTTTTTTCTTCTTACACCTAAAATTCCTTTTCTACCTGATATTTCTTAATCAAAACGCTCTTAAGGCGTATCCCTGCTGCAATGGCATCCCCTCCTTTACAAAAAAAGCCCGGCGTACCGGACTTTTTCTTCAGACAGATCTCATTTATAGCTGCCCCACACTTCCGAAACCGCAGATACGGCTGTCTCCAAGGGGATACGAACGCTCTGCACAGCTGTCGCTTGTGTTCCCTTCAATGGTGTGCACCATCCCCGCCTCCACATATTCCACGATCCCCACATGGTCGTAGCTGCCATCACTTCCCCAGTCAAAGAACACCAGGTCCCCGGGTTCCGGTACATGGTCACGCGGATGATACTGTCCCCTCTCTGTGAACCACCGGATCCCTTCCTCGCAGGCAGAGAACTTAGGGACAAGCCCTGCCTCCAGATACCCACACTGGTCCGCGCACCAGCTGACAAAGCAGGCGCACCATGGCTGGCGGCTCTCAAATCCATACCAGCTCCAGTAAGGCTGCCCGCCCTGGTTCCCCAGCTGACTTTTGGCCACCTGTACCAGCAGGCCGCCCTCTGCCATGCCGCCTCCACGGTACTGGTAATAGCGCATCACATGCGGCACGTACTGCGGGTCCCCATATCCGGACCAGCCGTGGGATGCGGCCTGTTGCTGGGAAAACACCAGGGCATTGGCTTCGCTGTAGCCGCCAAAGTTACTGACAGCCCAGGTGATATACCCATTTCCGTATAGTGATAGGTAATTCTTTGATATTATCTCCGAATTTTCCCCCACTCTACACCGTACATGAGACTTTCACCTCATACGGCGTGCCATCTACTCCAATGTATCTATTTTTCTGATTGATTAGCCAGTTCATGTAATTCTATACATAACTTCCTTTTTTGTTCTGATAACTGATACTTCTCCATTAGATTGTCAAGTTCTTTTCTATCCCTTTTATGAATTGCTTTATGAAATGGTAGTATCATAATAATAAGATTGTTATATTTGTCTGTTCCACCATATTTCAAGGGAACTTTATGATGACACTCCCAATCCCTCAACGTTAATTCTTCGCCACTGATTGCACATTTTCCATATTGAGAAATAAATTTTGAGATACGATTATCGTTATATTCAATAGAACGATAATCACAATAATATCTCTGTATGTGTATAAGAACTTCCCTGCTCACCGCTTTTAGATTATTGTGTATCAAGGCTCTTCCTTCTTTTGTATATGGACAGATATTTTGATTGAATTGTATCGCATACCTGTGTTTCCATGTGTATATAGGAATGATAATCATATCGTGAGCTTTATACCATTTTGGATTATACCTGCCATAACGTTTTAAAAGTGTTATGGATAAATCTGCTTTACTCGCTGGTCTCCAATCTCTTCTCAGCCTGTTGTATAAAGATTTTGTAAGGTGTTGACTCATATGGGCTAAATCTCTGTTTACGTGCGTGGCTACTTCATAGTAATTATGGATTCCCATTACTACCGTATTATATTTCCACACTGCGTCACGTGATTGTTCCTTTGCAATCCTTTTAATAGATTGTTTTAGTTTATCATGTGCATGTCTGATTGCCTTGTCACTCATGTGACTATAAGCCACATAACCATTTCTTTTTGGTCTTACATACATAGTAAAACCCAGAAATTCACTTCGCTGTTTTCTAAGATTGACTATTTTTGATTTTTCGGGACTGATTTCCAATTTCAATCTTCTTTCAATAAAATCTTGCGTAGCATGATACAATCTCAATGCACTCGGATAATCTCGACAGAAGATTTTAAAGTAAGTAGACCTGAGGAACCTCCCCTCAAGTCTCTCTCAGAACCGTACGTGAACCTCTCAGCTCATACGGCTCCCATCATCCAGCCGCTGGCAGTATCCCAAATTTCCAGTGTGCAAACAGGTTCCTGTCACGCTTTGCTATCTCTCCGAGCCAGTGTTCCGCCTTTCGTCTAGCCTTGCGCTTCTTATACTTCCTCCGCACCCATTTCACCAGACATCCATTGATGTACCTCAGCACATCATATATTTCTGATTTATAGAAATGCGTGTAGTAATTAATCCATCCCTGTATCTGACGGTTGAACATGTTTGCTATATCGTAGAGGTCTTTGTCCGATTTTAATTGCAGTTTCCATCCTCTTACCTCTTTGCGTATGGCTTTCTTTGCTTTCTCACTGATTGCCGGAAGGAAGTTTGTAAAGAACTTCCCGTACCTGTTCTTTGCATCTCTTGGACGGAATGTGTATCCCAGAAAATCAAAGGAAGTATTCTCATGATTCCCTCTCCGGTCATCGTCTTTGCAGTACACTATCCTTGTCTTCTCCTGGTTCAGTTCCAAACCATAACTCTGGAACCTCTGTTCCAACCTTCTCCGCAGGTATTTCGCCTGTTTCTGGGAGACGCAGTGCGCTATCCCATCATCAGCATATCTTGCCCACGGTATCGTCGGAAATTCCTTTACCATGAAATCATCGAACACATAGTGCAGGAACAGGTTCGCCAATACTGGGCTTATCACCCCGCCTTGCGGGGTTCCGGATTTCCTTTCCACAATCGTCCCGTCTTCCATTTGGAACGGTGCCGTCAGCCATCTCTGGATATATAGGATTATCCATTTCTCTTTGGTATGTTTCTTTACCATTTCCATGAGATAATCATGTCTGATGTTATCAAACAGCCCCCGGATATCAAACTCCAATACCCAGTCTTTTCTCCAACATCTTGTCCTTGTGGCTTCAAGCGCCTGTATGGCTGACTTGTTCGGACGGTATCCATAGGAATCTTCATAAAAGATTGGCTCCACGCATGGTTCAAAGTACAGCTTCGCCACCATCTGGGCAATTCTGTCCTCTACTGTCGGAACCCCCAAAATTCTGGTTCCTCCATTCTTCTTTGGTATCGCTACCGCTTTTACAGGTTTGGGAAAATAAGTGCCGGATGACATCCTGTTCCATATTTTGTAGAGGTTGTTATTGAGTTTCCTCTCAAAATCTTCTATGGACTGTTCGTCCACACCATAGGTTCCCTTGTTCGCTTTCACTCTTTGATAAGCCGCTATCACTGCTTTCTTTGAAATACTGTATGGCTTTGCTTCTTGCATAAGTTCCTCCTTCTTTCTAAAGTTGACTTATCCTTAAAGCCGGATAATTCGGGTTCTTTGCTCCATTCCCGTTACAGAAACTTCCACGCTACTATAACCCAATCTGCCCCCATGACTGCATCGGTACTCTTATCTTACGGTTCTTCCGCTTGATATACTCCCTTAACATCAGCCCGTGGGTTCCCACGTTCCGTACAGATGCCTGTGTAAAGTTCATGCCGCCTTTATGCCGCCCACCGCCTGGACAGTAAACAGGTTTCCTCCAGGCTTATCCCAGGTTAACGACTACCCCCTGGTTTTGATGGAATCTCTACGCTTTCGACATTTCCGTAAGCGGTTTATATGTTCATTCATCTCCTTCACACCCACCTGACAGTTATATCTGCCTTTTCCCTAACGCTCAATACCATAGCTTTTGACTACAGCACCTTAGGGTGGTTTGGAACCTCCACCTGTATAGCGGTTCCGGCGGGCCCTCCGCCATCATCTGTACAGCATAGCTGTCTTCAAGTAGCTACGCTACTTGGACTCGCCTTCGTGGCGCACAATCATCGGCATAACGAACCATATAGCAATGTTTTAGATTCTTCCTTTGTCTCATCAAGGCTCTTCTTGCACCCTTATGTGTTGTATATTCTCTTATAGTTTTGATTGTTTCCCACTGATTGCTAATCCACCAGTCAAGTTCATTCAACACAATATTTGCCAATAACGGACTTAATATACCGCCTTGCGGTGTTCCTTTTATCGGCTTACCCTCTCCGATAATTTCTGCTTTTAATAAAGTGGAAATTATGGAAAGCAGTTTCTTTTCTCGTATTCCCATTGTCCACATTTGTTTTAGCAATTTTCCATGATTTACATTATCAAAAAATCCTTTAATGTCCATATCAACACAATAATGGTATCCGTTCCCTTTATTATTCATAAAATGATTTGCTCTTGCTATTGCATGATGAGCACTTCTGTTTGGTCGGAATCCGTAACTGTGTGGATGAAATTTTGCTTCACATATAGGTTCTAAAATCTGAAGAATACATTGTTGGAATAACCTGTCCCATATAGCGGGAATGCCTAACGGTCGTTTCCGTCCATCAGGTTTAGGGATATACACTCTTCGGACTTTTTCAGGTTCATACCATTTGAACATTTCCCGTATTTTTGTTACAACTTCCTCAACTGTCAAATCTTCGATGTCAGCTATTGTTTTTCCATCAACACCAGCAGTATGACTGCCCATGTTCTTCTTTATATTCCGATAGGCTAATCGGATATTTTCTTCACTTTCCATAAGCTTTGTCAGCTTATAAAAGTTATTTCCATTCTTGCTTTGCATATATAATTGGTCTAATTTAGACTGCATATCATAATACTCAGCGTACCTTAGTTTGTTTGTCTTTTTAATAAGTTGGCTCCTCCTTAATTGAGGTTTGCCCTTTTTAGTCTCACCAGAACCTTATTCTAACAACTTACTAAGAAGAATGAATGATACATCTTTCATAGACTAGTGACCGTCCCTCCACGTTTGTTAGACGCTTCATCAGTACCATGTCACCGCTTTCACTGCCATAAATAAAGTTATACTTCTGCTATTTTCACAAAAGATTTCCTTTCAACCACTTCATAGAAGATATTTTCTCCATGTTGGCAGCTTCCAACGTTCCATTACTTTTATCTTTACATATACTTTTAGGATTCTCCTTTGAGCCTGTCAGCTTGTTACTGCCTTTAACAATAAACGGATTTTCATAACAACTAATCTTACTCGTCCGCACTGACACCACGCACGTGGCATACACATTTCTGTGCATTAGGGTTATAGACCCGTACATTCGGAGATTCGTCAGGTTCGTCTCGCCAATAGTTTTGCGAACCCATTCTATCCATGAGTATTTTATAGACTCCCGGTCTATGGGTGACACCGCCCACCTCTGAGCAGATTTCGTAGCATTTGATAATGCTTTACGGTCACTTTCAACCGACTTCACCGAGCTTCATACGGTTCATGTTAATATCAACTTTTCCCGCATGTCGGAGTATTAGAGGAAACCCTTTGTGGCGTTACCCACTCATTTGATTTCTCAAAGTAATAGTTCTAAACAGCACTTGCTGTCTGCCTAGCCTTTTCAGCTAGGAACGTTTCACACAGTTATAGCCCTGCCACGCCAGGCTCAGCCGGTCCATGTCCATAGGACTCTCACAGGCAGCCTCCTGCAGGCAGGAAGCAAAATACTGGATGCCCACCTGGATGGAATATTCCGGCTCTGTGATGGCTCCCGGGGAATTCGGGAATCGTGTGTTAAAGGGACACTCGGAACTCTGCATGGGGTCTGTCCCCTGTCCGCCGCTCTCCTGCATCATCATGGCCTGTATGGCTGTGACGAACTGGGGGATGCCGTACTGCCGGGCATATTGTGTGATGACAGGTGTGTAGGCGATGATCTCCTGACTTACGGTCTGTCCATTCCCCTCCGGGTCATTTCCTGCAGATGTCAGAAAAAAGCCTCCGAACAGAGCAATGAACAGAATGATAAGGACAGCGGTACTACAGGCAGGCCACAGCAGGCCGCCCAGGGCCTTTGTTCCTTCTGCCAGCGCCTTGGCTGATGCCGCAGTCTTCCGAAGCCCAGCAGCTATGCCCTTTGAGATGGTAAGGGTATTTTTTCCTGCTGTCTGTACCCCCTTCCGGACGGCAGCCTGATAGGACTGCACGGCCCAGGCCTTCTGCCTGAAAGCGGCATGGTCCGGCAGCGCCCAGGCTGATGCCTGGATGCCTTCCCTGATCTCGCCCGTCTTCACTGTCCTGCCGCCTCCCCAGATATGTTTAAAGGAAGGCCGGTTCCAGTTCCCCGCCGCATGGGCAGGTTCCTTGATATCTCTTCCCGTCTGTTCCTTTGTACGGACCCAGCTGTCCCTTTTGGCAACGACATCCTGCCGTTTTAGGGACGACTCTTCCCTCATACCTGACAGCCTGCTGTCTCTGTATCCATTCTTTCCATCCCCTGTTTTTCCAAAAAGGATCTTTTCCCTTCCCTCTTTTCCGGTCTCTGCGTCCTGATCAAGCAGGAGACCGGTCTCATCTCCTTTGTTCCAGCCTTTTGTTCCCTCCGCTTCATCCCACTGTCTGATCTTTCGGGCGGACTCCGTCCTTTCCTGTATCCTGTTACGTCCTGCTGACTGCCTCTGTCTGAGATCTGTATCCGACCCCTGTTCGTCATGTCCGCTACTCCTAGCTGGGCTCGACCTCTCCCATCCTGCCTGCTCTCTTTCAAATGGTATATCCGAAGAAGCATCTGTCCCTGTTTCCTTTGGTAAAAATTCATTATTTTTTTCATCTGTCCCATCCGTACTGGTATCCGTTTTCTCCTCCCTTCTCTCCTTCATATCCCGGACTTTTTTCCAGGTCAGAGAAACGGCCGCCATGCCCCTTCTGGCTCCTTCTCGGACAGCGGTTTCCGTACCTCTTTCCACTTCCCTTTCCATTTGATCCGTGGCATATCCCGAAGGGGAGGATTCCCTGCCGGAGACCTCCTCCGCCATCTGTTCTTTTGTGCGTACATACCCCTCTTTTGCATGATGGGTGGCTGCCTGCAGGCGGTCGATGGTCCGGACATCCTTTACTTTTTCTCTGGTCCTTATATCCGCCATGCTCCTCTCCTTCTCTCTATCGTCCCTGTTTCTCCCGCAGCTCTGCCAAAGTCCTGTCTCCCCGGAAATATTCTGGATACCGGATACGGACAGCCTCCATAAAATAAGGAGAATAGCTGCAGTCAAACAGCCCATAAGGTGTTGACATACGCTCCGCTCCTTCCTCTATATACCCGTTCCAGAGATTATAAGCCAGACGGCAGAGGCGCCGGCTCCCGCTGGTCTGCCATCCCTGTTCCATGCCTTCAAACCGGATGCAGTCCTCGTCAAGATCAAACAGGGACTCCACATTCTCTCTTGTCTCTGCTGCGATCCCCAGGCAATAAAAAAATGCCTGATGATAACAATCCCGGTTCCCGCATCTCTTAAGCATCTGCTCATAAAATGCCTCATGCTCCCTGCTTGCAAATCGTATCTTTTCCATGTGTTCCTCCTTTCACGAAAAAGAACAGGCCCCTCAAGCCTGCTCTACTCTCTCGTCATTTCCTTAGTCTCCCGTTTGTCCGGGGTTTCTTTTTCCCGTTTTATCTCTCTGAGGGTCCCTTTTACAGAATCCCTGCCTCCCTCCGGTCTCCCCAGATGCTCTTTGAATGTGCAGAGTTTATCCAGTGCCTGCCCTGTCTTTTTCTCCATGGCAGAGAACTTTTCCTCGATCCCCTTCAGCGTCCGTTCCGCACCGGTCATCCGTCCCTTATCTTCCGATGTTATAGGCTGCAGGAGCTCCTCATGTCTTACAGCCCTTCCTATATTTTTCAGATGGGTCCTGGCAAAGGTAAATTCCTTCTTTATGAGCTGTAACCGTTCTCCGGCCTGCCTCGTCCCTTCCACTGACCGTTCCAGTCGGATCTGCAGACGTTTGAGTGCAATGGGTATCCGCGTCAGGTCAATGGCCTGGGCTATCAAGAGAGTCCCTGTATCTTTTGCGTGCTCTACTGCTCTCTCGATGCTGGCTAATATCCGGCCTTTGATGGCCACCGCCTGCTCCTTTCCCTCCTCCACATAGGACTCTGTCTGCCGGATCAGTGACAGGGCCTTTCCTTTCACACTTCCGTTTTTGACTTTGGATAGTTCTCCCTTTACCTCCTGCAGCTCCCTTGTCACTGCCTCATACTGCTTTTCCATGTTTTCCAGGACGAGCAGGAGCTGTTCGATCTCCTGCCCTTCTTTTGACAGACCTCCCTGTCTGCACATCTCAAAGAATTCCTTCAGATGCCCATTTTCCCCGATCGGTACCTGCAGCATAGTGTCCATCTTCCTCATCCTCCCTTTCTGTCAGCTCTCACTCTCTCCTGTCTTTTTTCATTTGTCGATCTTCTTTCTTTTGACCTTTAGTCCTCCCTTGGGCTTGTGCTCATCAGTCCATACAGGCTGCTGTCCTTTGGGAAGTCACTCACGAACGGGATCAGGGAATGCCCTACCCGCAGAAGGCCGTTCCCGGCCTGTGCGTTCGTCACAAAAGCCAGCTGCTGTTCTGAGATATGCAAAAGCTTTGCCAGTTCCTTCCTGTCCGGTTCGGACTGGTTGAACATGACGATGAACTCTGAGTTTGACAGCATGGTCCTGGTCTTTACAGAGTCCAGGATATATTCCACGTTCTGGGTCATACTGGTCAGCCAGGCATCACGCTTCCGGAACCGCCTGTAAGCACTGTCGAAGAAATTCGCGCTGTACTCCTGCTGCAGGAGGGTGTGGAACTCGTCCAGGAAGATGTGGGTCCGGATGCCCTGCTCCCAGTTGACGGTCACCCGGTTGATCATATGGTCCGTGATGACCAGCTGGCCCAGTTCTTTCAATTCTTCCCCCATATCCCTGGTATTGAAGGAGATGATGCGGTTCTTCAGATTGATGTTCGTCGGCTGGGAAAAGATGTTCAAAGACCCTTCTGTGAACAGCTCCAGCATCAGGGCAAGGTCCCTTGCCTGCTGTTCCGGCTGCTGGAGCAGGATCTTGCGCAGCTCTGGCAGAGACGGAAGGATGCCGTATTTTTCCTTCTGCTTATATACCTGTTCCACACAGCGATCTAAGATGCTCTTTTCCCTGGGCCCCACATGCTCACCTTTGCTGATCCTTTCATACAGAGACAGGATGAACTGGGATTTGTCGATGACCGGGTTCTTTTCCCCGTACCCTGCCACCATGTCCATGGCGTTCAGATTCACGGAGCTTCCCGCAGCGATGGGCAGGCTCACGCCTCCAAGTGCTTCTACCAGGGCCTCATACTCCCCTTCCGGGTCATAGATGAGGATCTGGTCTTTTGTTGTGGCCAGCACCACCAGGATGATGAACAGTTTTGCCCGGAAGGACTTTCCGCTCCCCGGTACGCCCAGGATAAAGCAGGAAGGGTTCATCAGTTTCCCCCGGTCCAAAAGGATCAGGTTGTGGGACATGGGGTTGACACCGCAGTAAAGGCCCCGCTCCTGCATGATCTCCTGGGTATTGAACGGCATGAAGACAGCCAGGCTCTCTGTGTTCAGGGTCCGCAGGGCGTGGATCTTCCGTATCCCGTAAGGGAGCACTGTATTAAGCCCCTCTATCTGCTGTTCCCGAAGTATCGCGAACTGGCACATATTTGTCCGGCCCAGTGCCAGGATGGACTCAGTGTCTCTTTCTAACTCTTCCCTGGTATCGGCGGTCAGCACAAGGGTCAGGACCCCGAAGAACATCCGCTGATCCCGGACGGTCAGGTCGTTCAAAAAATCCTTGGATTCCTTCCTCTGCAGCTCCATGTCGTAGGGGATGATGGCGGAAAAGTTATTGCTGGCGTTCTGCCTGCGCTGCCAGTTGGTGATATTGGTCTCCACCCCTAAGAGCCGGTTCTCCACCTCCTTCACCGCCTCGTCCGTGGGCACACTGATGATGTCCATGCTCATCATCAGGTTCCTGCTCACCTCTGACAGCTTGTTCATCAGCTCGTCCTTGATATAGTTGGCATAGTCCCTTAAAAACAGCACCCTTCCATAGCGTGCGCCCAGTTTGAAGTAGTCGCTCCCATGCTCAAAGGATTCCGGGCAGATGCAGTCCTTGAAGCTCTGGCCTCTTTTCATGGCTGTCCTCATATCAAAGGAAAAATCCTCCTTCTCCCCGGCCCGGTAGAAATCATACAAGATCCGGAGACGCTCCGCCGCATCCAGAGGGAGGCACTGGGATCCCAGCTGTGCAAACCTGCCCGCCAGGTCTGTGCCCGTCCTGGCAAAATAGTTCCGTGCCTCCTGGATGTCCTTCCGGCAGACAGAGATAGTGATATATTTTTCCTGTACGACTCCATTTGCGCCCCGCACCTTGTCAGATAAGATCTGGTTCATCTCCTCCCGGTATCCATCCAGCGCGTCCCCACGCATGGGGAGCAGGATGCGTTTAGCAAACTCCTTATGGTTTATCCTGCGGTTAAAGACCGTGAGCTTCGCCGCGGCGCCGCAGTCCAGGGAGTTTAAGATATCCGACCAGGCAAAGAACATGGACTTCTTATCCTCTTTTCCTGCCACCGCATAGTTGATATCCGTGAACCGGTACATCATAGTGTATTTCCTGCCGCACAGGAAGATCCCATCCGGCCAGATCCGTTCTGCGGGTATCAGATGCTGGACACTCCGGGGTATCCGGAAGCGCTCTTTTTCCTGCAGGACTGCCTGCCTAAGCGTCTTGATCATGTTTCTTCCTCTCCTCCTTTTCTTTTGCCTTCCGCATGGGCTTCAGTGCTTCATAGTATAGATTTTCGGAACGGAACACCAGGATCTTGGGGGTCAAAAGTTCTGACTTTATAAAGGCCCAGAGGAACTGTTCCGCTGTCATCCCGTTGTATCGGAAGAACCCTAAGAACACAAAGGGCAGAGCCCCCAGGATGCAGATCCAGCTCACCGCTTCATCTGATAGATACTGCTTTGCAAAAAAGTATAGACTGATCGCTGCCCCGCAGGCCAGGACAGAAAAAAAGAACTGCCGCATGGACAGTCCAAAAAACATGTTCTCTGTGTATTCCCGTATCTCCTTATTGATCTTTACTTCCACTGTTCTTCTCCTATCCTATTTTTTCAATACCGTCCTGATACAGTTGCGCCGGTCTCTGCCTTCCTTTATACTAAAAGAAAAAACACATCTGATTGGAGGGGATCTTATGATGTACGCACTTGTGTCTCTTGGTATCACCTGTTTGATGTTACTGCTTTCCATTGCTTTTAAAGCCGCCGGAAAACTGCGCCTGACCATTCCCCTGCTCTATTTCCTCGCGATCTCTACGGTCCTGAACCGCTGGGCCTCCGCCCATGAGATGCTGGCACTGGGGATCTTAGGCCTGCTCGTTCTGATCACCATCCTCAGCTGGTTTTCCTCCCTTGCCGAAGCCATAAAGGACAGACGGCGCGCCCGGGCCATGGAAGAAGATATCGCCTGGCAGATCGGCAGGGCCAGACAGATGGGTGTCAGCATGTCGGATGTTTACATTGACGGCAATGGTGATATGCGCTATTGCGATGATGACACGCCTGTTATCTGACAGCAAACTTAAATTTCTACATAGAAAAAAGGCAGGAGACCTGCTTCTATCTTTTACAAAACCATAGTTCTGATCCTATATGGTGAAGATGCGAAACACCAGATGACCGGGCGTTATCTGGTGTTCTCTTCATTTTTTTCTTGTAATAGTTCTCTCATATAACCTTTTATGTCTCAATTCCTTTTAATCTTTCCGGGTCTTCAAGATAAATAGATACCTCTCCGCATTCCCGGCAGACCGCCCCCTTGGTTTTCCCATGCGTCCTCCTTTGAAATGAGCATAAGTTCTCCACATGTTTCTGATTTTGATATGCTCCCTATTGGCTTCGCTGCCTTTTCATTACTGTAGTATCAATGTAAAGGCATTATCTCCGGCCTTTTTTTAACCTATCGAACTCGATAGGTTTAAAACCCGGATCGCAGCGTGTGGATTCCGCACATTACCTTTTGGCAGCGATCCATATCCATCCATTACGTTTTTCATCATTCCCACTTTTTTATCCGCTGACAGGATATCCGGTAACTTCTGATATCCAGAACCAGATCTCTCTACAGTCCCATCATCTCCCGCACGACCCGGTCTGACATCTTGATGGCACCCACGAGCACCAGCATGTCAAAGATCAATTCCCCCACATACGACCACACCTGTGTCACTGCAGCCGCATCACTGTCCACCACCGGCGGGCTCTCCACAAAGATGGAAAAGATGATGCATCCCAGCACGATGACTGCCCCTTCCAGACATACGGCTGCGTACCCTTTTAAGAAGCTCTTCCCCACGTTCTGGGACGGCTCCCCGGCAAAGGCGGCAAGAGGGACCGGCCCGATGGCTGTGTACATATAGAGCCGGAAGAACCTGCCGTATACGCTCAAGATCATGATGAACGATAAGACCGTGATGAACAGGCTCCCTAAGAGTGTCACCGCCCACAAAGGGATCTTATCTAAGAAACCGCAGTCCTCCACCGCCTCCACGATGCTGTCCGGGAGCAGTGTCTCCGATGGGTCTGAAAATCCCGCAGAGGCCATGATGGAGCCTGCGATCCCCTGGGTGATCCGGAACAGGGCCGTCATAAGCTCCATGCCGTAGGTCACGGCCCCTTTTGCCAGGGCGAAACGGATGAAGAGCTTCAGTGCATGCTCTGGTTTCTTGACCTCCGCAAAGCTCCCGCAGGTCTTGACAACACCTACAACAAAGAACAGGACCAGCAGCGCATAGCCTATGGCCTGCAGTGCCCCGTGTATGTCACGTATGACCGTCCAGATCCTCCCGCCCCGGAATTCCTCCGGTGTCTGGGTGATGATGGTCCAGATCTCCGCCAGCTTATGGTTCCAGGTGTTCAGGGCGTTCTGCAGGTTCTGGACGATCCAGCTGTCTGTTTCCATCCCTCCGCCTCCTTTCCTCTCTTCTTGTCATCCCCTTACCCGGTGATCAGCTCCAGGATCTCTTTGGTAAAGGTGATGATGACACCGCCTGCCATTGTTAAGAACCCGTTCGCCCTCTGGGACGGGTCATGGGACTTTAAGGCCAGCCCGATCTGCATGATACCGAGTCCCAGAAGGATCATCCCGATGGCACGGATGAGTCCGAAGATGAAATCACTCAAATTGTTCACTACCTGTAACGGGTCATTGGATGCCAGCACCGGCACAGCTCCCGGGATGACGCTCAGCATCACTGCCGCAAAGAAAAGGATGACCCATCGTCTCCTGAGGTCCGGGTACCTCCTTTTCCTATCCTTCTTGTCCATGTTCTTTCTCCTCCTCTGTTTTCTCCAGTAAAAGTTCCAGTTCCTCCTCACTCAAAAGTTCATACTGCCCTGCCTCCTCCTCATAGAGATCAAGATCCGTAGTATCTAAGAGCCAGCCGTCAAAGGTGATGCTGGCCGAAGCTTTCTTCACTTCCCCGTGCCGGTACGGCTTTCCCTTCCCATTTGTGGTAAGATCCACGTTTGGATGCTTCAGGATGTCATATTTCAGGTCCATGACCGGGCGCTCCCCCCGGATAAAGAGAAGGGCATACCGGTTGTCCAGCATCCGCAGCTCATCCTGCGTCATCAGCTCCCTGCCTGTGATCTGATAGTTGGTCGAGTAGCTGCCGGAGTGCCCGGTGGACTTCCCATAGGTGTTCATGTCGATGGTCTGCTTCCCCAGAAACGACTCGCTGATGAGCTTATGGGCCGCCGTCTCATTGCTCCCCAGGTATAAAAATTCGTCACAGCAGCCGATGACGCTCTCCCAGTCTTTTTCAAACAGTGCCTTTAGAGCGGACACGTTCTGGATCAGCATGGAGACGGACACATCACGGGAGCGCATGACGCTCAGTATCTTGGTATAGTCATCCGGCAGGGAGACGTTGCAGAACTCATCCATCAAAAAGTGGACCGGCACCTTCAGCTTTCCCCCGTACACGTAGTCCGCCCGGTAGAACAGCTGCTGGAAGAGCTGGGTGTACAGGATGCTCACGAGGAAATTGTAGGAGGTGTCGTTGTCCGGGATGATGGCATATAAGACCATCTTCTTCTCCCCTAAGAGCTGCAGGTCCAGCTCATCCGTGGCGGTCAGCCCCGCAACGCTTGGGATGTTGAACTTCTCCAGCCTGGCCGCCAGGGTGATCTGGATGGATTTCAGGGTCTTGGCCGAACCGGAATGGTAGTCCTTATAGTATTTCACTGCGATGTGCTCCGGATCCTTCATCTCCAGCCTGGAAAAGAGCTCATCAAGAGGAGACTGGTAACTGTCATCATCCTCCCGCACCTCCCCTGCCCGCAGCATCTCCATGACCATGGGGAAGTTCTGCTCCCGGGGCGGTGCCTCATACCAGAGATAAAAGATCAGGGCAGATAAGAGCATGCTGGCCGCAGTGTCCCAGAAGGGGTCATTGGACTGGCTCCCTTTGGGTGTGGTGGCCTTGAACAGGTTTGTGACCAGCCGCTGTACATCCTGGTCTGTCCGCAGGTAGCAAAACGGGTTATAGCAGTGTGACCGCTCCATATTGATGAGGTCCAGCACCCGGATTTCATATCCTTTTGCTTTCATGAGGTTCCCGGTCGCCCTGGTGTTCTCCCCTTTGGGGTCCAGCACCACAAAAGAGGTGTTGGCCTGCATCAGGTTCGGCAGGCAGTAATACCGGGTCTTTCCGGAACCGCTCCCGCCCACCACCATGGTCAGCAGGTTGCGTTTATGCCGATAGCTGTTGTAGCTGATGGACACGTGCTGGGTCATGATGCGGTTCTTCTCTTTCTGCCTGTCCGCGTATCGCCGGTCCATGGCCCGGGCGCTCCCCCATCTGGCCGAGCCGTGCTCCTCCCCTTTCCGGTAGTTCCGGCGGGTGCTCAGATAGATGCCAATGCCCATGAGATAGGCTCCCAGAAAACAGACCGCGGTCTTCGGACTCTGTTCCACCCATCTTATCTGGGCCGGATGCTCTAATGCTGTGGTCAATCCCGCTAGGATCCCGGACAGCCCGCCCTTAAGATGAGGTGCCGCAAGGAGTGAGAACCACAGCACCGGCAGTATCCCCAGGGCTGCAAGGAGCACACCCTGACCCTTATCCTTTCTCATATCTGCTCTTCCTTTCTCTGTCCCACTGCCTCAGCGCCCTTCCTGCTGTCTGTCCGTCTGGCCCTTCTGTCTCCGTTTCTGTTCGGACAGGCTTTTTTCCATGCGTTCCGCTATCTTCCCCGCCGCATCCCGGATCACGGCCAGCTCCTGTTTGATCTTTTGAGGGCTAAGACCCGCGAGAAGAGCTTGTGCCTTACCAAAGTCTTTTGGTCCTTCCGGTTCCACGCCGTATCTCTTACATAGGATATAAGAGACACATTCCGCCTGAAACCCGCAGCACTCCCGGTCGTATCCCTCCTCTCCGTTTGCAAATTCTGCATGGGCCAGCTCCCTGGAAAGGCACCGGAATACGGCTTCTGCCCCCATGCCCTTCTGTACAAGGATACTATGCTCTTTTGGCACGAACACCGCACCTTCAGGCTCCTTTTCCACGGTATGGATGGCTGCCGGGGTCCGGCTGATGAGCGCCTGTATCCGCTGCCTGTCCCCATACGTTTTCCCCAGTCCCCATTCTGACGGCGCAAGCGTGGTCTGGGAGATGTCATACAGCTTCCTGGCATTGTAATACTGACCGATGGTGTTGTCCTCCCTCCGGTATTCCTTCCCCGGTTCCAGGAGGAAGACGGGCCGGCTCCTCTCTGCCCGTTTCACAAAAGTGTTCTTATCCCTCCAGTAGGCCATGTTCCCCAGTTTCCTTGCCTCCGGCTTCTGCTCCAGTATCAGGAGCACGTTATTGGGCGTATACCGCAGGAAACGGCTCTGTACATCCAGATAAGCCTTAAATGCCTCCGGGTCTTCTGCCACCCGCAGGGCTCCGCGTTCTGCCGTTTCATAGCAGAAGCTCCGGTTTGCCCGGCTCTCCGCGATGAAGTCGGCTGTCCGTTCATCCTGCGGCACTGCACCGGTGTTCAATAATGCGTCAAGATCTTCCATTTCCCTTACCTCACTCTCTGGCCCCTGTCCTTTTTTCGTCTCCCCGGCTGGTTGTGGGCGGCGCTGTTCCTCTCTGCCTGTCTCATCCGGCTGCCCTCTTTTGATGCCTGCCTTTCCTTTTGTATCTCCTGCAGCTGTCTCTTTACAGAGGGGCGCTTTTGTTCCTGCTCTTTAGAGATATCCCCTTCTTTTTTTGGCGTCCCTGAGATAGGCGCGGACGGACGGGGCTTTTCCGCCCCCGCTCTCAAAGGGTCCTTTTTTCTCTCCTCCTGTCCTCCAAGCAGCTCCTCCAGCAGAGCGTCCTCCCCGGTCTCTGGCTCCGTCTCTGCTTTTGAGATCTTATCTTTGCGGGCTGCCCCTCTCTGCTCCCGGCTTTCCCTGCCCCGTTTCCTCTTTGGATGCTCCACTTCCAGCTTCACATCCTTCTCTTCCACAGACGCCAGCCGGAACCGCTCCACGATGCGGTCCGCCTTGGAGGCGTCCTCCAGGCGCACCATGAAGTCCACCATCCCGTCCTTCTGTCCCCGGACTGCGCAGTAAAGAAGCCCGTAGTCCCTTGCCCTCCGCACAAAGGTCCCCACGTCCTCCTTTCTGACAGTGAAGACCTTCACTTCACGGCTGTTCCGGCACAGGGATTCCAAGCGTACCCGGCCTTTTGTCCTTTTCTGGTCCTTTAGGACCGCATACAGCATGACCGCCAGATGCTTTGCCGCCTGCCCGGTGATCTTCAGTGCCACCTCCCCTGTCTCCAGGGACATCCTAACGACCTGCTCGGCCGCCTCTCCCCCTGTGTTCATGTTCCTTTCCCTCCTTTTGTTCTTCCTCATGCAGGATCCCCAGTGTCTCTTTCAGGATGCCGGAGCGCCTGGCGATCCCGTCACAAAGCGTCAGCTCTCCCCTGAGTTTCCGGATCCTTCTGGTCATCTCCCGGATCTCTTCTTTACGCTCCTCTCTCTTCCCGTCATCCGACTCCCTCCGGTTCCTGCTCCGCAGATGCCTACGCGCCTTACTAAGCTCCCCCATCTGGATCTCCAGGTCTTTTCTGCAGGCCGCCAGCGCTTCCGCCGTGTCGATACGGCTGGTGCACAAAAACCGGGTCTCCCTGGAGATCTGCTCCATCTTCATGAGATCCTCTCGCAGAAGGAAACGCGCCCTTTCAGACATGCCCGGCCGCTCCCGGGTGTTCAGGGTGCCTAAGCAGTAACAGTAATACAGGTACAGCCCGCGAAGGCCGCCGGTGTGTTTCGCCTTCTTCCGGTCTCCCAAAAGCCGGGCATGCCGTGCTCCCTGTCTGCTGCTTAGTACCGGCCCTCTCTGTTTTCTTACCGGATGCTCCAGGATACGCCGGCAGATGGCCTCCCGGGTGTACTCCGGGCCAAAGTTCCGGGCCAGCTTCATCCCCCGCTCCTTTCCCGGCGGGCGTACCGTGATGTCACTGCCAAACTTGATGTCGTATCCTTTCTGCCGCAGATACTGAAAGAACTGCTGCTCTGTCCTGGACATATGGACGGCCTCATCCACATCCGACCGTATGAGCCCTCTAAAGGTCGGCCTCTCCTCTTTTTCAGCCCTCCATTCCCCATACTGTCTGGGACGTCCCCGCGCTGCATCCGGGAGCAGGACGGACAAGCCGTATTCAAGGCATAACCGGTCCGACTCCCTGCGCATGGCATAGTAATCTTTTTCACTGCGGTAATACCGCAGGCCGTCCAGGAAGGATACGCTGTTCACCACGAAATGGTTGTGCAGGTGGCTCTCCTTATCCAGATGGGTGGCGACCAGCACCTGATACCGGTCTCCCCACAGCCGCTCTGCCAGGCGGACGCCGATCTCATGGGCGGCCTCCGGCGTTGCTTCTCCCGGGGCAAAGGACTGGTACCCATGGTAGGCCATGACCCCGTTATCCTTCCCGAACCGTTTCTTCACCGCCATCATCTCCTCCCTTGCGGTCAGCGGCGAGCAGTTGATGCCGGATACAAAGCGTTGTTTTACGGCTCCTCCCTCCCTGGCCCTGCATGCCGTCTCCCCGGTATCGGTTGTCTTTCTTTCATTGACCGCGTAGGAGATGACATCCTCAAGGCTCTGCTCCTGCTGTCCGGTAAGCCTGTCATCCCCGTAAAAGGCAGGGTTTTCTGTCTTCTTTGGATCCTCCACATAGATGACCACCTTCCCCAGCCACCCTTTTACGCTCCATAAAGATGTAGTTGCCATCACTTCCTCTTTTCCGGCAGGACCACGGCTTCTGTGATGGTGCGGACAGCGTCACGGAACTCCTTCACTGCCTCGTCATAGCGCTGCACATCCATCACCTGCAGGGTGTGGGCCTTCGCCGCGATCTGGTCCAGGTTGTTCCCGATCCGGTACAGCTCCCGCATCATGGCATGATAGTCTGGCGGCGGTGCGTCCCTGGGGACCACGCCTCTTATCAGCTGCCGGAGATACGTCTCCCTGCCAAGGCCGCTCCTCTTTACGAGCTTCTGCAGATGTTCTGCTTCTTTCCGGTCCAGCCAGAACTGGATGTGGACGTTCCGTTTTCTCATGTCCCTTCCCCGTCCTTTCCATGATACCGGTTGATCTGTACCAGACACATGATGGACACCCCGAACAGGGTGCCGATGAGAAACCCCACCATAAAACCTGCCATACGGCTGCCTCCTTTCCTGATAGCAGAGGGTCCCAGGGGCGCTCCCCTGGTAAACGGTGTTTGTGGTATCACAAACACGATGCTTGCTGGTATGATGTACGCCCCCGTCCCTCTGCGGCTCTTTTACCTGCTGTCCCTGCCGGTCTCCTGTTCTTTTATCTTTATCGGGAAGATCTCCCGTCCCATCTGTAAGAACATCTCCGGATACCGGAACATCTCCCTGTATCTTTTTATCTGCCCTTCTGTCAGGCTCTCAAACGCACTGCTGTCCCTCGGGGCCCGGCACAAAAAGAAGTTCCCGGCCACGATATCCAGCAGACACCCTTCCCGGTCCCGGATGCCCCGGTTCAAGGGCAGCCCGTCCAGTTTTCCCTCCTCATTACAGACAAGGGCCACTTCCTCCTCAAAAGGCAGGAGCATCTCGATATTTCCTTCCACCGCGCGTTGCATCCCGGACAGGCTGTTCTCCATCTCCATGACCTCCGGCGCTTTCCCTGGCCTCACGAGCAGGACGCGGATCGTATCTCCTTTGTCACTCAACGCTCCCTCTCCCTTTCTTTTATCCTGCACGGCAGGAGCTGCCTTTCCTTTCCCCGGTATTCAAACACCTCATTGGACAGCTGTTCCTCCGGCGCCACCTGCTCCCGGTTCACTTGGCGTACCATGGCGCGCAGGTCATAAGGAGTATGCTGCCCGGACTTACGTAAGAGGATCAGTTCGTGGACGCTGGAAGGCAGGACATAGAAATCCTCCCCCAGCATCTCCCGCACCTTCGGGAGCGTATCCGGATACAGGGATACGGACGCGCCATAGAACTTATCCCGGTTTGTCAGGATGTGCATGTCACAGCCGCCGGGCCCCCGCATCCCCGTCATCTCCTCGATCAGGCTGTCCATGGACTGCAGGGTGAACGGGCAGTGCATCCGTGTCTGGGTCATGGCCTCGTCAAAGAGCTGGCCTTCTGTGACCCCGTACCCCTGCAGCAGCCTATGTGTGATCCGCATGCCCATCTCCTGGCCCATCAGGCTCTCATCCAGGTCTGCGTACACCACCATGGCCCCTATGGTATCCATCCGGTACGGCCCCTGTTCCAGGTACTTTCGGTTATCCTCCCGGCTCACCAGGCGCAGGCGCAGGTTCTCCTTTATCTGCTCATAGTCCTGCACCTTCCCCATATCCAGCCGGGGCGGCTCCCTTGTGAGGATGTCCTGGCAGATATCCCTGCAGATGCTGGATAAGGGATACCCGTTCTCATACGCCTGAAAATACCCTTCCATATATATGGTCGGGATGATGCTGTCTGTCTTTTTCCCGATGACCAGGGCATGCCTTGTCTCCCTGTTCTTTTCCACTGTCTCCATCCGGTATACATATCCGGCATCCGCGGGAAGGTATTCCCTTAACCCGGCTAAAAGCTGTTCCTGAAAATAAAAGATATCATGTTCCATCATGCCCCGCCTCCTTTTCCCTGAGCTCTCCGGCACCCTGTCCTGTCTTTTTTTCCGCCAGTCCGGCAGCCTTCTCCCAATAGGCCTTCAGCCTCTTGTATGCGTCCGTTTTCGGCTCCCACTCTGTATATGGCTTTCCATGTACCCTTTCTTCTGCTCCTTTTCTGTCGTTTTCCTTCATCTGTTCTCCTCCCGTTCTCTCATCTTTCCTATGCACGGTGCGATCCGCTCCTCTCTTCTCTGATAGACAAAGACCTCGCTCCCGAGCTGTTCCTCCGGCGCTGTCCTTTCCGCGTTCACCTCCTGCAGGATCTTCCGCAGATATGTCGGTTTCAGCCCCTCAGATTTCGGTATGGCCAGCAGCTCATGGACACTGGACGGGAGGAGATAAAAATCCTCCCCCAGGACCTCTCCGGCCTCCGAAAGGACTCCCGGATATAAAGCAGCCGCAGCCCCGAACTGTCCCGACCGGTTCGTCAGGACGTACAGATACGGCTCGGCTCCCAGATCCTCTTTGAGTGCTTCCCCCAGGGCGTTCCCTGCCCTTTCATAAGGAAAAAAACAGGCCGGTTCCTGCCTGCATGTCTCTTCCATGGCGGTCTCAAACAACCGGTCATCAGAGATGCCGTATCCTCTTAACAGCTCCTCCGTCACCCGGGCGCAGAACTTCCCATCTGGTGTGTCCAGCACCTCTGCTGTCACAATGGCGGCTCCTAAAGTGAGGATCCGGTACGGACCCTCCTCCAGATATCTCTGGTTCCCCTCCTTTTCCACCAGGTGTATGCGCAGCTTGTCCTTCACCGCCCCAAAGTCACTGAGCTCTCCAAAGGGTGCCCGCAGCTGCCTGCGGCATTCATACAGACGGCAGATATGCATGGCAGTCCCCTGCAGCGGCACTCCGCCCCGGTACGCTCCATAAAAGTCTTTCAGATAAAAGACTGGCACCTCCTGTTCCGTCACATGCCGGATGATGAGCGCCTCCAGGGATATGTTGTTCTTTTCTATCCACTGGGTATAAACGGCAAAGCCTTCATTGGGTGGATAATACATCCGCATCTCGGACAGGATCCATTGCCTGTATTCCCTGTACCCCCATTTCTCCATACATTCCCCCTCCCTTCCTTCTGTCATCTTTCTTCTTCTCTTTTCTTTCCCTTCTGCACCGTCCGGACGATCGGAAGCCCCAGCCTGTGGCATAAGGTGTCATTGACATCCTTCCCATACAACGGGAGGCGCAGGGACACCCGGTACTTCTCCGGCAGGAGCCTTTCGATGGCCAGAGCTGCCTCCCGCCCCGCCCTGTCATCATCCAGGTTCGTGATCACGGTCCGGATCTCCGGATGGTCCTGCAGGTACTGTTTCAGCGCCGCAGGGAGTTTTCTTTGTTCCATAGGTCTTTTGGAGACATACACGCCCCCAAGGGAAAGCAGGTGCTCCTGCCTCCAGTCCTTCTCATCCAGGATCCGCAGGGTGGCATAGGACAGCACATCCACCGCCCCCTCAAAGACCTGGAGCGTCCCGCATTTTCCCGGGATGCTGAAGGAAAAGTGCTTATCGCTGCCGGAGGCATCCCCTTTGTATCCAGTTTCGCCCATGCCCCGGATGGCGGCATATCTCGGCCTCCCCTCCTTATCCATTCCCACAAAGACCGCGCTGTGGCCGTTCCTGTTCTCATAAAGCCTGCCCGTTTCCAGGCAGAACTCCAGTACCTCCCGGCAGATCCCGCGCCTCTTAAGGTATTCGATGACCCGGTCTGCGTGCTCCGCTCTTTCGGGCAGCAGAAGCCTTTTGGGGGCAGGTTCTTTTTTATGGACCGGCCGTGTCTCCGGACATGGGATGCCGCTCAGTGTCTCTACAGCTTCCAGAAAGGAACACCCCTTCACCTTTACAAGGTAATCTAAAGCGGAACGTCCGCCGATGCCGCGGCTGAACCAGCACCATTTGCCGTTGCTGATCCTAAGGCTGTCGTGGGTGGCCGTCGCATACGTGTTTCCGGAGACATGGACCAGCTCTCCGGGCTCGAAGGTCTGCAGATACGTCAGAAGGTCCATCCGTCTTGCCTTTTCAACCATTTCGGGCGGGATATACCCCATTTCTCTCACCTCCTGTTCACCGCTCCCGGCATGCCTCTTTTTTCATTGACCGGAAGAACTGTTCCATCTCTTTTGGATCCGCCTGCAGGAGGCCATGCTCCCGGAAACTGAACATCTGCCCGCTGCCTCCCCCGATGATGATATGATCAGATAACGGGATGCCCATGAGCTCCCCGCCAAGCCGCAGCCTCTGGGTGATATAAAGATCCGATCTAGACGGGAGGATCTTCCCGCTCGGATGGTTATGCACCGCGATGATGTGGTCCGCGTTTGACAGGATGCTGCTCTTGAACACATCCCCCGGGATGACCATGGCCTGATTGACGGTGCCTACGCTCACGATGTTCAGATTGATGGGTGTCCCATCTGTTTTCAGGTTCAGGATGCACAGGACTTCCCGGTCATATAAGGCCATCTCCCCGGCGATCAGCTCCATGACAGCCTCAGGGGAGTTCAGCTCTTTGTCACTATACAGGGAGGTACCCTTTACCAGACGGATCTTCACCACTTCCAGCTCATGCATCGTCCTCCTCCTCCTCTCCCAGGCTCACGGTGAGCATCTGCCCGTCCTCAAGCTGGCGGACCAGTTCCCGCAGCCCCTGCAGATCTGTCTCCTTCCTTTCTTCCTGCTCCTTCACGGCGCATCCCTCCTTTTTGCCGGTCATGATCCTGCCGGCCTTCATTTCTTTCTGTGCCGCAGGTTCAGCCAGATGACAGCCCCTGCGATAAATACCACTAACAGCACTGTGATCCCCAGTTTCAGTGTCATATACAGCCCTCCTTTCTTTGTGACCACGCCATTCAAACATAAAAAACATACAAACTGTCAAGGTCTCTTTCCATATCCCCGCTTCCATCCAGCCCTATCCCTTACCACTACGTTCCGGAAGCCATATTTTTTTCTTTGAGCTGGTATAGCTGGTAACGAAAGGGGTGAGGTGTGGAGAGGGGAAAACCGGACGCGGCCTGCCATAGGGAGACGGGATAGACTCCCCCCTTGGCGTACCTTCACCGCTCCATGCTCCTCTGCCGTTTCAGATACTGCTCCAGCGCTTTTAAGATCGTATCTTCCATCTTTTTTGCGGACGTCCCTTCAGGAAAATATTTGCTCAGGCGCTTTTTCGGTATCTTGAACTGTTCTATCTGGTTTGGTTTCTCTTCCTGCAGGATGGAAAAGATGACATCCTCACTCAGGCGCCCTTCTTTTGCAAAGCTCTTCATCTTGAGCGCCTGGGCAAGGGACGGGGTGCAGTCCTCACATTCCATCGCATCCAAAAGTGTCTCCTGCAGATCCTTTGGGATATAGGAAAGCTCTACCGCCGGCCGAAAAGCGATCTTTCCATCGTCCACCATATCCATGATGGGCTGGATCAGTTCTGTAAGGCGGATATAGCGTTTAATCTGAGTCACACTCTCTTCCGATTTTTTAGCTAATTCCTCATTAGAACGAAACTTCGGTCCCACTGGGTCCGAAGTTAAATCATTTCGCTGACCTTGTCTTTTCATAGCCTCCAATTTCATCTTATAAGCAAGCGCTTTCTCAGACGGCAGGATATGCTCCCTCTGCAGGTTGGAATCCACCATGATGATCGTGGCTTCTTCCTCTGTAAAATCCCGGATGATGCAGGGGATCTCTGAACGGCCGGAAAGCTCCACTGCTCGCTTGCGGCGGTGCCCTGCGATCATCTCATAGCCGTCCCCCTTCGGCCGTACCAGGGCAGGGACGAGGACGCCAAAGTCCCTGACACTGTCTGCCAGGTCCTGCATTTCCTTATCGTCCCGCACCTTAAAAGGATGGCCGGGGAAATCGGAGATCGCTTGGAGGGGAAGGTTCACGACCTTCTCAAGCTTCTCCTCCTCCCGGGCCTCCTCTGTCTTAAAGAGCTCATCGCTCGATGGCAGGGTGAACCGGATGCCGCTGCCTTTCGCCATCCTTAAGCACCTCCTTTGTCAAAGCCTCATATGCCGCGGCAACCGTGCTTTTCCCATCATAGGAAAAAATGCTCTGCCCCACGGTCGTGGCTTCCGCTGCGGACACCGCGATCGGTATCTCGGTCCTATATATCTTCAGCTTATCCCCATATCCATTCCGGAGTGCTTCTGCTGTTGTCTTCGCCAGGTTTGTCCTGTGATCCACCAGTGTGAGGAGCACGCCTTCTATCCGCAGGCCCGGATTGATCCCTCTTTTTACCCGGTTCACGGTCTTGATCAGCTGAGTCATGGCCTTCGCCGGAAGGTACTGGGACTGTACCGGGATGATGACACTGTCCGCTGCCGCCAGTGCATTGATGGTCAGCATCCCAAGGCTCGGCATCCCGTCGATCAGGATGTAGTCATACCTGTCCCTTAATGGCTCCAGGCAGCTGCGCATGACACGTTCACGGCTCATGACCGATACCAGTGTCAGCTCCATTCCCGACAGCTCCAGGTTAGCCGGAAGCAGATCCATCCCCTCTTCATGATGGAGGATGCCCTCCTCCGGCGGTACCGGCACATCCTCGATGGCCTTTCCCATCCGGGTCCCAAGGGTCGCCTCCAGGCGGTCCCCGTCCTGCCAGCCAAGGGATGTGGTCAGATCCCCCTGAGGGTCCGCATCCACCAAGAGCACCCGCTTTCCCTCCCGTACAAGCCCGGCCCCCAAGTTTAGGGTAGTCGTGGTCTTCCCCACGCCGCCCTTCTGGTTGATGACCGCGATCACTTTACTCTGCGGCATATCTGCCTCCTTCCTTTCCTGTACACTTCTCTCTTTTCCTTCTCTCTGTGATCTTCCGTTGGAAGCCGGCCAAAAACTCGGAAACAAAAGCCTCACGCGCGGATCTGAACCTTTCTAAGGCCTCCAGAGGATAGGGATAGTCCATCTCCCCTATGGCAAACAGTCCGCGGATAAGGCCCATAGCCTCCTCCACCCGGTTGGTCTCATACAGTGCGTTCAAAGCTTCATATATATCTTCCATGTCACATGTCTTCTGTCCCTTCCCATACAGGTGTTCCAGCAGCGGACCGGTATATGCCCCGGCAATGGCCAAAATGCTGCTGTGTGCGGCATGGGATGCAGAACATGCTTCTTCCCTCTCCATGGGGACCAACTCCTTTCCGTGATATCGGATCCCGGGCATAAAAAAAGCTGACTGCATTTTTTATGTGCGGCCAGCTTCTATATGGTATCTCCCATACTATAGTTCCTTCTCTTATAGATCCCTGTCTTTCGCCCTATATGGGCTTTCTTTCTTTTCAAAGCTCTTTTCCTCCTTTTTTTCTGCTGTCATCTGATACAGCATTTCTACGGTTCCCATGACCTCATCCCAGGATATGCCTTCTGCATACTCAAACTTCCGCCTGTAGTTTTCCCACAGCCGCTCCATGCCCGGGTCTGCCCGGATCCTGTTCAGGACATCCATCCCTTTTTCTGCTCCTGTCTCCCTCTGCCGGCAGGTCTCTGTAAAAGCCTGTTTCAGATCCGGGAGGATGAGGCTGCTACTGTACTCTTTCTGCAAAAGGAACAGGTCATAAAAATCCCTGAGCCTGGTGTTGGCCGTCCCCCTTCTCAGCACGGTCTCGAGCTTTTCAGCTAATACCGTCTCCAGGTTATAGGCCAGGACCGGGATGGTCCGTTCCTCAAACATCAGCCAGTATTGATACGTGATCTCCTTCGGCGTAATGATATCACCAGTGGAAACATCCAGTTTTAAGGGGATCTTCATGGTATCCAGGACAGCTTCCAGATGCAGGCGGATGCCCCCGTATTCCTCTTCTTCCATGATCTCTGTTATCTTTTTGATCCCAAACGTGACGCCGTCCTCGATGGGAATCCGGATGATATCCTTTATGATCTTTTCCATATGGTCTGCAGACAGGGGCATGTTCCGGACTGTAGTGTCCATATCCATGGTGGAACGGTAATCTACCCCTACCATGGAGGATATGAGCATTCCGCCTTTTAAAATAAATTTCTCCCTGTACGGCGACAGGGAGATCCTTTCCAGAAAACGTTCCATGATATAACTTCGTATGAGCAGCTGCGCCTTCGTGCTGTCCCCATGGGAACGGTTACGGACCAGCGCTTTTAATTGTCTTGATGTGTGGATCACTTATAATAACACCTCCAGATATATCTTTAAGATCTTATCGACTTTGAACTCCTCTGCGTACTCCAGGAGCAGAGGGATATCCTTCTTCCGGCTGCGGGCATACTCTTTCAGGGCGGTCTGCCTGTCCTGGATCTCCACCTGACTGCGGCTGCGCAGAATATCACAGATCGAACGCTCCGCGTTATAAGTACGCACCATGTGGCCCATGGGCGTCTCGATCTCTGTGATGCCGATCGGATATCTTTCTTTTTTTACGATGTGGACGATCACCCCCTCTTCCTTTAGATTTGTCGTTTTATAGCCGCTTTTTACAGTCACCGTATGCTGCATAGGTTCCCGGTCTGTCAGCCCCAAAAGGTATAGAGCAGACTCGTGGGAAAAAACAACATGCGGACATCTAGACTGCAGGATATACATCCCATCCTCCCAAGCATCCGGGGACAGATAGATGCCGTGGGCCATCTTTTCATATCCGTGCTTTTGGATAAATTCCAAAAAGTAGGGCCTGGAGATCCCTAATACCTGGGCATCTGCTGTCCTCAGGATCCCTTTCTTTTCTTTTGAGAGCTGTTCCAGCATTTCTTTCTTTGTCATTTCATCACCTTACTTTCATACAACTTATAATAAAGTATTATAGTTTGCATGTAAAGCATTGATATCGTTCGATTTAACTGCTGTTTATTCCTTCCATTCCAAACCTCTCCTTAAATATCTACTAAAAAAGCGCCTGTTCCTTTAAGAACAAACGCTCCAGCCTCTTGATAGTGATCTCTATAATATTTATAGAAATGATACAATAAAAAATGATTTCTTTATTCACAAAATAAAGCACTAAATATTCTGATTATTATAATAGTACCAAAATAGTACCACGACCTATAGTTAAAGCCGTGAAACCCGCTGTTTATGCGGCCTCACGGCTTTCTGTTTACTATTCAAACTCAATCGTAGCCGGCGGTTTCCCCGTACAATCATACATAACCCTGTTAATATGCTTCACTTCATTCACAATCCTGCTTGTCGCCTTCCCAATCACATCCCAGGGAATCTCTGCACTCTCAGCTGTCATGAAGTCCGTAGTAGTAACCGCTCTCAGCGCCACTGCATAGTCATAGGTTCTCTCATCCCCCATAACGCCCACAGATTTCATATTCGTCAATGCTGCGAAATACTGTCCAATCTCCTTATCCAGTCCTGCATTGGCGATTTCCTCACGCCAGATGGCATCAGCCTCCTGCACCATTTCCACTTTTTCCGCAGTTACCTCTCCAATGATCCTGATACCAAGACCCGGGCCCGGAAACGGCTGGCGGAACACCAGATACTCCGGAATCCCCAGTTCAAGACCGGCCTTGCGCACCTCATCTTTAAACAGGTCACGGAGCGGCTCGATAATCTCCTTAAAATCAACGTAATCCGGCAGGCCGCCCACATTATGGTGAGATTTGATCACAGTGGACTCTCCGCCCACTCCGCTCTCCACAACATCCGGATAAATCGTTCCCTGCACCAGGAAGTCAACTGCACCGATTTTCTTCGCCTCTTCCTCAAATACGCGGATAAACTCTTCACCGATAATTTTCCGCTTATCTTCCGGCTCTTCCACACCTTTTAATCTCTCATAAAAACGTTCCTGCGCATTTACTCTGATGAAATTCAGGTTATAAGGGCCTTCCGGTCCGAATACTGCCTCAACCTCATCGCCCTCATTCTTCCTTAAAAGACCATGGTCCACAAACACACAGGTAAGCTGATTTCCAACTGCCTTTGACAGCATAACCGCTGCAACAGAAGAGTCCACACCGCCGGAAAGCGCGCACAGCACTTTGCCGTCTCCAACCTTCTGACGGATGGCATTGATGCTCTCCTCCACAAAGGAGTCCATCTTCCAGTCACCGGAGCATTGACACACATTATAAACAAAATTGGAAAGCATTTTCTTCCCTTCCTGTGTATGCAGCACTTCCGGATGGAACTGAACCGCGTACAGGTTCTTTTCCGGATTCTGCACTGCTGCAACCGGACAGTCCGATGTATGGGCAATGATCTCAAATCCCGGTGCTTCTTTCGCAATATAGTCATTGTGACTCATCCAGCAAATTGTCTTCTCGGACACGTTCTCAAACATCTTGGAAGACTGTTCCACCGTAACCTCGATCTTTCCATATTCCCTGACAGGCGCTGTGCCTACCTGACCGCCTAACAGATGCATCATAAGCTGCGCACCATAACAGATTCCCAGAACCGGAATTCCCAGCTCAAAGATTTCTTTTGTATATGTGGGAGAATCCTCCAGATACACGCTGTTAGGACCTCCGGTAAAAATAATTCCCTTAGGCTGGATTTCTTTTATTTTCTCAATATCTGTCTTGTAAGAATAGATCTCACAGTATACATTGCATTCCCGAACACGTCTTGCTATCAACTGGTTATACTGTCCGCCAAAATCAAGTACAATTACGGTTTCTCTCTTCAAAAAAGTGCCCTCCTGTTCTTTTGCATTCCTCAAAACTAGATTTCATTATAAAATATCCCGCTTCAATTTACAAGAAATTTTCCCTTCCATATCTTAAAAACAGAATATCTGACAAAAATCGCCCCTGCAAAGCCGCATTCTTCGTGAACCTTACTTAACTGTATTTTATACGGGATTTACGTGAACCATACAGTGTTTTACCAGCGGAAACTCCTTTTCAACGGCATCATGCACCTTCTGGGCTATCTCATGTCCTTCCTCAAGGGAAAGCGTGCCATCCGCGGAAATTTCAATATCCACATACATTTTTGCTCCGAAAAGCCTCGTATGCAGCATATCAATATGCAGCACGCCGGCCTGTTTTGAAATAATGCCGCGCATCTGTTCCAGAGTCTCATCATCACAGGATTTATCCACCATCTTATCTATGGCATCCTTAAATATATCATAAGCCGCTTTTCCTATAAATAAACATATGATCACACTGGCAATGGGATCTAAAATAGGATAACCCAATCTTGCGCCCAAAATACCGGCAAATGCTCCGACAGAAGAAAGCGCGTCGGAACGGTGATGCCAGGCTTCTGCCATCAAAGCGCCGGAATTGATCTTCTTGGCTGCTGCTCTGGTATACCAATACATCCACTCCTTGAACACAATGGAAACGACAGCTGCCACAAGTGCGATAACGCCCGGTATCGCCGCCCCTTTACTGTTTCCCTTTATGATTTTTTCCACACCGCTGATCCCGATTCCAAGCCCCGTGGCCAGCAGGATCACAGCCAGCACAATGGCAGCCACACACTCCAGTCTGTCGTGTCCGTACTGATGGTTGGCATCTGATTTTCTTTTGGAAATGCTGATTCCAAGAACTGCGATGATCGTTCCAAATACATCGGAAGCAGAATGCACCGCATCAGAGATCATAGCACCGGAATGACCGATAATACCTGCAAGCAGTTTAAAGAGAGAGAGCAGCACATTACCTGCCACACTGACTCCGGATACATGAAGTGCAATTTTCTTTGCCTTTTCATCCGTAACGAATTCTTTCCTTACCTGTTCCATTTTAAATCCTCCCCGGTATTGTTTCTTTGATACTGCATAACTTTCTCTGCTGCTTCTTAATACCCGGGCTGTTTCCAACCATTTAAAAAGCACCTGCGGAACAATAAAGTAATCTACTGTCCCACAGATGCCCTATGCTCATCTGCTGTCACTAAAAGTGACCCGGCTATACGGATGCCCAGCATCCGTGCCTGCTCAGTTTGTACTGTAGTATAAATGCAGTGCAAAGAAGTTTATGTTATTTTATGCCAGAGCAGGCCCATTAGTCAATGCTAATTTTTTATTTAGTTTTCTGTCTCGAATTCTTTGATCACAATTCCCATCCGCTTTGCGCAGACTATGGCCTGCGACATATTGAGCACAGCACCTCTCAGTTCCTCCTTGCCGTCGGATATGATGATTTTGTCCATATCACAGTCAGACATATCCACGCCCTTGAGCGCAGTCTTGAAAAAGCTGGTGCCGGCAAACTTTACCTGATGTAAGTCCATGTTGTCCAGCCCACATTTGCTCAGGCTTGACTCTTCCATATTCGTGTCCTTTATTTTAACATAGCTCATTCTGGATGCGTCCAGATTCATATCTGAAAGATTACATTCCAGAAATGACACATGCCGCATAAGGCTGCCGTAAAAATCAGCTCCAACTGCCTTGCAGGACTGAAAGGAACATCTCTTAAAATAGACATCCGTGAGGCTGGTGTTGGAAAAATCGCAGTTTTTAAAACGTACATCAGTGAAACTGGCCTCATCGAAAAAACAGCCGATAAACTTACAGTTTTCAAAAGCTACCCTTTTGAAACGAAGCAGTTTCCCATCAAACTTAGTGATAAACACTCCTTTAAAACAGCAGCCTGTAATTTCTTCCTCAGAAACCTTCGCAGCTTCCAGTACAGAAGACACGTCTTCCATGACCGGCAGTTTTACAGGAGCCTTTGGTTCTTGAAACATTTTACTGTTCATATTTTACCCACATTTCTCTTTCGTTTTAATTTGTAAGTTTAACCACAAATATCTCCACATTTGACCTCAGCGTTTTGGATCATTCCCATTCAATCGTAGCGTTCGGCTTTGGACTCATATCATAGCAGACACGGTTTACGTTTTTAACTTCCTTCATGATACGGTCTGTGATCTTCAGAAGTACCTTCCAGTCAACTTCCTCAATGGTAGCAGTCATGGCATCCACAGTGTTGACTGCACGGATGATTACCGGATATTCAAAACATCTGGCATTGTCACGCACACCGACGGATTTGAAATCAGGAACCACTGTAAAATACTGCCAGACTTTTTTATCCAGTCCTGCATTTTTGAATTCTTCACGAAGGATCGCATCGGATTCACGTACTGCTTCCAGACGTTCCCTGGTAATCGCGCCCAGACATCTCACGCCCAGTCCCGGACCCGGGAACGGCTGTCTGTACACCATTTCTTCCGGAAGTCCCAGCTCAATGCCGCATGCGCGCACTTCATCTTTGAATAACTGTTTCAAAGGCTCTACCAGCTTAAACTGTAAATCTTCCGGCAGGCCGCCTACATTGTGATGGGATTTCACCATTTTAGCCGTTTTGGTTCCGCTCTCAACAATATCAGGATAGATGGTTCCCTGTCCCAGGAACTCAATGCCTTCCAGCTTTCTCGCCTCTTCCTCAAAGACACGGATAAATTCAGCACCAATAATCTTACGCTTCTGCTCCGGATCATCTACATTTTCAAGCTTTGTCAGGAAACGCTCAGAGGCATCCACATAAACCAGATTCGCATCCATCTGGTCTTTGAATACTTCCACTACGCTCTCAGATTCTCCTTTGCGCATAAGGCCGTGGTTTACATGGACACATGTAAGCTGTTTGCCAATAGCCTTGATCAGAAGTGCTGCAACTACAGAACTGTCCACACCGCCGGATAATGCCAGAAGAACTTTTTTATTGCCAACCTGTTCTCTGACGATCTCGATCTGGTCAGCGACGAAATTTTTCATATTCCAGTTTGCTTCCGCTTTACAGGTATCAAAAACGAACTTTTTCAGGATCTCAGCTCTCTGTTCCTCGCTCAGGTCCTGATATTTCTCACTGCAGGCCGACGGTTCATGGTCAATTGCCATTACCGGACTGCCAGCTTCATAAATCTCCTGTCTTACATCAATGCGAACGCCGTCAACTATATGGTTTGGCCCGCCGTTAATGATAATACCTTTCACATTCGGGAGCTTTTCCAGCTCTTCTTTTGTAATATCATGGGGATAAATCTCACTGTAAACACCCATAGCACGGATTTCTCTCGCCAGTACGGTGTTCTCTGTGCTTCCCAGGTCAAGAATGACAATCATATCCTGTTTCATCGATATTTTCTCCTTTTGTATTTTCATATATTACACTGCCGCGGATGAATGCATCCGAAACAGATGTATATCCTCAGACAAGTGACTGATGCTGCCATTTTCCTCTGATATATCGAATGGTAAAGCAGACAGCGCGGAACAGCCAGTCAATCGTCATAGCCACCCACACGCCAAATACGCCCCAGTGAAGCTTTACACCCAGCAGCACTGAGAATCCGATACGAAAAATCCACATGGAAACAATGGCTAAAAGCATGGTAAAACGCACATCTGCCGCTGCACGCAGAGTGTTTGGCAGCGAAAAAGACAACGGCCATATGGTCACTACGCATATGGAATGATATATCAGTATTTTATAAGCGTAGCCGCTGGCCTCCGCTGACAGTCCGTAAGCCCTGATGATAAAGGGCATTACAAGCATGAGCAGTATATTGATTCCAATCAGGGAAATATAGGCGACCTTCATCAATTTCTTCGTATAATAATGTACCTGCTCAAAATCATTGGCTCCCACACACTGTGCTCCCACTGTGAGCAGCGCAAATCCTATGGACATTCCCGGCAGGACTGCAAATGTGGCCACATTGTTGGACACAGCATTTGCCGCAATGGACGCGGTTCCGAATCCCGTAACAATACTGAGCACCAAAATTTTTCCAAGCTGGAACATACTGTTTTCCAGACCGTTTGGTATACCAATGTATAATATTTTCTTCAGAAGCATCCAGTCTGTTTTGAATGAAAACGGATGGTGGATATGCAGAATCCTGCTCTGATTATTTAAAAGACAGAGCATTACCACACAGGCAACCCCTCTTGATACAAGTGTGGGAATTGCCACACCCTCCACACCTCTGTGGAATCCGTAGATGAGCAACGCATTTCCGCCCAGATTGATGGCGTTCATAAGCAGGGACGTCTTCATTGCAATGGTTGAATTTCCCATGGCACGGAAAATAGACGCACCTGCATTGTACAGGGCAATCATGGGCACAGACGCAAATACGATCAGCAGATACACATTGCAGTTATACATAACGTCTGCTTCAATCCTGCCGAACACTCCGTTGATAATAAGGTTCTTCCCAAGATATCCAAGCACCATAATGATGCAGGATGCTTTCAGGGTAAAGGACAGCAGCTGGTTGGTTGCCAGGCAGGCATGCTCAGCTTTCTTTTTCCCGATGAACTGTCCTGCGATAACGGCTCCTCCTGTAGCCAGTGCTGTAAAAATGTTGATGATCAATACCATAACCGTATCGATCAAGGATACACCTGACACGGCAGCCTCGCCTACGCTGGCCACCATGATAGAATCGGCAAGTCCTACAAACGCCTGCAGAAACTGGTCGATAATCAGCGGTATGATCAGCTTCCGCAAATCCGCATTTGAAAAGAATCGATTCATTTGTTTTCCCCTCACAATAAGCTTTTGTATTTTGATAGGAACAATTATACGCCCATATTTTTGTCAAAACAAGAGTCTCTTTTGTTAATTTTGCACCTTGTGCAGATATTTTTCCCGGGTAGCCATTCCACCCCGGATATGACGCTCCTGCTTGTTCACGTCAAGGACCTTGCGGGCACACTTTGCCAGTGAAGGATTAAGCTGCAGCAGACGCTCGGTTACGTCCTTGTGAACTGTACTCTTGCTCACCTTGAACTCCCTGGCGGTCTGGCGGACTGTTGCGTTGTTTTCAATGATGTAGTTGGCTATGGATATAGCACGTTCTTCTATATAACTTTTCAAGGAAAAATCTCCCGGAAACGTTGTTTTTACAATGTATGCCGGGAAATTTGGTTGTATGTCAATGCAAATTATTAGTTAATGTAGTGTAGGATATTTGATTGTATTTCGCCGTAGGGGCGATCATATATGGACATCGGCACCGGGGTGTCAGGTTTAACTCAATCTACGCTGCCACGCAGGCAGCGATATGGTTCCAATGCCGGTGTCTTTAACGTCAACCTATTTCAATCCACGCCACCGCGCAGGCAGCGCTTGGAAAAATTATGCATATGATTGACCGCCTGACTGATTTCAATCCACGCCCCCGCACAGGCAGCGATAGCAAAAATACACAAACATCCTCACTACATCTTGTATATAATATCACATTATCCTCATATTTACAATTAATTTCCACAGATTCCTCTCACTCCCCACCACCCCTTCTTCCCATTTTCAGCCCCACTACAAGTGCGAATCTCCCGATAAATCCATGCTCCCTCTCAATTCGCACCGGAAATTCTCTCTACACTTATACTTGACATCCCTTCCCCCCGCGTATATGGTATACTAAAACCCTTATCATCCGGCATCACCCAAAAGGAGGTATAACTTGAACTACACACTATACCAACTTCTATGGTTTTACTTACTCTATTCTTTCATTGGCTGGGCAATCGGCACGTCGGTTGCGGCGGTCAGGGAGCATCGGTTCATTGACGTAGGTTTTTTATTCGGTCCCTATTGTCCGGCTTATGGTTTCGGCGCAGTGGCATTTGCGGTCTTTCTGCCTGAACTCAGAAATCACCTGTTCTTTCTTTTTCTGGGCGGGGTGATTCTTTCATCTGTTATCACGTTTTCTACCGGTTTTGTTCTGGAGAAAATATTCCACCGGAAATGGTGGGATTACTCACGGAAAAGATTTCAATTTGGAGGTTATGTCAACCTTCCATACACGGTTGTGTGGGGAATCTCTGCCGTAGTCTGTATTTCCTTTATCAACCCATCCCTGAAGGAACTGCTCGTCTTGATTCCCTCCAACCTGGGAACCATATTGTTAATTGTCCTGTACGCGGTTCTCTGTCTCGATCTGGCAGGAACGATTATGGCTATCAAAGCCGTTCATTCCAGGCTGCGAAGACTCTCTATCATTGAGGGTGTATCTGAAAATCTGCAAAAGGCTGCAGATATGATGGGCGAAGGGCTGACCGGATGGGTACAGAAACATATGGCTAAGGCTTATCCCAGCCTGGAGGCGAAAGAATTATTAGCTGCCAGACAGGAAAAGGAACGGCAGCTTGAGGCAGCCAAAGAGCGCGCCGGTGTGTTTGCTGTCGGCTGTTCGTTCTATAAACTGGTCTGTCTGTTTTTCCTCGGAGCTTTTCTTGGAGATATCACGGAAACCATTTTCTGCCTTGCAACTACCGGTAAATTAATGAGCCGCAGCAGTGTCGTCTACGGGCCGTTCAGTATTGTATGGGGCCTGGGCTGTGTACTGCTGACTGCTATTTTATATCAATACCGCAATCGCAGTGACAGTTATATTTTTATCTTCGGTACCGTATTAGGCGGAGCTTATGAATACATATGCAGTGTGTTTACAGAGCTGGTTTTCGGTACTGTGTTCTGGGATTACAGTGACATTCCTTTTAATCTGGGAGGCCGTATCAACTTGCTTTACTGTTTTTTCTGGGGCATTGCCGCAGTCATCTGGCTAAAAATTCTTTACCCGCGGCTGTCCGCACTGATAGAAAAAATCCCGAAAAAAGCCGGAGTTCCCATCACATGGCTTATGATCTTGTTCATGGTATTCAACATGATCATGTCAGGCCTTGCGCTTAACCGATACACGGAACGCCACTCCAATATATCGTCTGCCGAAAATGCGGTCACACGTTTTCTGGATAAACATTTTACCGATGAACGCATGGAACATATCTATCCAAATGCTATATTGGTTGATGACTAAACCCACTAAAAATGCCTAAAGAAAAAGACAAGATTCCGGACACTGCCTCCGCATCTTGTCTTTCTTATATTCTTGAAGGAACATCGTTTTATTTTTTCTTACCACAACAATGCTTATACTTTTTGCCCGAACCACATGGGCAGGGATCGTTTGGATATATCTTTTTCCTGTGCTCTTCCTGAAAATCAATGATTTCCGCTTTTCCGCGTGACACATCGTGAAGCGGCTGAAATCCCATCTCGTCTGCTTCTTCCTGTAATGTTTTTACATCCCCGTTATATGACATTTCATCCGGCATATATCCCCGGTTCATATGCATACGTGTGTGATTCCAGACTCTCATCAGAATTTCTGCAAGCTGAGGGAAGTCCTCCTCGTCGATCATAATCAGCTCGTTGTCCAGATATCTCATTATATCTCCTATTTGTCCCCCCAGACGGATAATGCGCTGGATATTCCTGCATAATTCCCGGGCGTCCTCTTCTTCCTCTTCCGAAAATTCCATGAAAAAATCTGCCATTGCATCCATATACCTGTCAAAAGGAAGATAGAAATAACTTCCGAGTGTCTGTATCTCTTCTATTGTTGGAGTATAATAAGCCTTAATTCCCTGTATATTTTTAAGATACTGTATTCTATCTGCTTCTATCACCTGTTCCTGAACCAGTTCGTTCCCAACTATCTCAAAACGTTTTAAATATCCGGGGATTCGGATGCAAAACTCCTGCAGCTCTGTCTCTGAGATAGTATTTCCCGTGTTCTTTTCATACATGGAAATCATTCGTTCTATGGGGCAGATTCCATACAACTCTGCGCAGGCGTTGATATGGAGAAAGATATCCTGTACCCTTTTTCGCTCTTCTTTCCACTCCTCATCACAGTTTTTACAATAGGCAGCTTTCACATCTTCCGGAACGTACACCGCTCCCATATAGGTGGCTCCGGCATATCCGCTCTCCACAAGATTCAACACATCTTCGGATTCATCCACACCGGTAACCTCTTTATCCATAAGTGACAATTCCACATCATTCATATACAACAGACATCTGCACATGACTTCCTTTGACAGAAGCTTTTGATATAGAAAATCTATTAGATCCTTCTTTAATAATTTGCTGCAGCCGGAAATGCCATGTATTTTACAGATCTCCTGCAACTCATCTTTCCGATAATCCTCTAAAATATCTCTGAGTGATCCATCGGACAAATTCGCTTCCAGCTCTTCTTTAAGCTGACTGTATTTCGACTCATACTCCTTAATAAGATTACTCATTTCAGATAATGCATCCGTTCTCATGACTTCATCTCTGTTATAATCCCAATCTTTTGCTGTGCCCTGAATAGTTTTAAAACCGCTTCCCTTCTTGGTTAAATCTTCGTAAATCTCACTCTGGATCATGGGACTGCTTTTCTTATTTTCCAAAGCCATATGCTTTAACGATGCATTCACTTCTGCCAAATCATATTTTGGAGTAAAATGTCCCTCTGTCCATTTTTTCATACTTTCATATTCAGGATGGGAGGAATCCTTCAGAATCTCCAGAAGATCATAATATCCATAAATACCCCCGCAGTCCTCATACGGTGTTTCTCCCTTATACTTTAAAACAACAGGATAGGCAAACTCATAATCCTCTATGACTTTTTCGATGGTCACCCTATGCTCCCAATAGTCCCCGAAATCATATATATAAGAAAACCAGTCCTCCTGCTCCATAAAAGAATCTATGATTGTTTCAGATGCCTCCAGATATTCCATATCATCCATATCTGCGAAGTCTTCACATTCCTCTTCAATACTTATCTTCAAGTGATAATATTCAAATTTAAACAAGTGATATCCGCACCAACCCATAACCTCGTTGAGAACGATACTGAGCTGTGAAAAACTCAGTCCGGCCGGAACAATAAACCTTCTCCATATGGGTGGATGGGAATTTTTAATTGCTATTTTCATCTGGTATGCTTTCATAATTCCACCTCTTTTCATTTAAATTCAATCGTTTGTACTGATTCGTTATTTTTAATCAGCCTCATGGCTTACAATTCCCGCATGCCTCATATCCGTTATCTATCAGCTCGTCTTTGCTGCCTTTATAATAAGCTTTATTGTCTTCCTTCATTCCTTTCAGCGACGAGCAGGAAGGCAGGTGAATCTTCTTTGTATGTGTGTTCAAAACATAGTCGCAGTGCTCTGCGTCACTGTTATTTTCCTCCACATACGGCTCTTCTTTATCGCCGCTCGCAGTCCTGGTACCGGGTGTATAATCGTTGCAGGGTTCCTGTTCCCAGGATATTGTTTTTCCATCACTGTGGAGAATGATCGTTCCCTGTTTGTCCGTACGGAATACGGGAATCCCGTCATCCTCCAACAGCTTTATGGTATCCTGTCTGGGATGTCCGTAGCTGTTGCCGTCTCCGCAGCTTATCACTGCATAGGAAGGGGAAATCTGTTCCAGAAATCTGCTGCTCAGGTAGGAACCGTGGTGGTTTAAAAGAAATACATCTGCCGCAATATCTGCACCGGATTCCATTACCTGTTTCTCACCGGTTTTCCCCATATCACCGCCAAAAAAGAAACGATTATCCCCATTTTCCACAATCACTCCCACTGAATCCTCATTCTCGTCCTCGTGGCCATAAGAAATCGGAGAAATGACCCTCACGGAAGCACTTCCAAGGGAAAAGACATCGCCCTGGGACGGATGCGTCTCCTCGTACCCCTGTTTCTCCATGGCATCCTGATAGGACTTATAAATGGAAGAATCTGTCTCATAATCAGCCGTGATGACTTTTCCTGCCGGAAACTGGTAGAGCGCACCAATAGCTCCCGCCAGGTGGTCCTCATCAAAGTGGGATATCAATATGTAATCCAAAGACTCCACATTCTGACGCTTCAGATAGCTTACCACAAAGGAGGATGCTTTCCTGTTTCCTCCGTCTATGAGCATATAGTGCCCTTCAGATTCCAGAAGCGCTGCATTTCCCTGCCCAACATCCAGATAATGTACGTTCAGCCGGCCGCTGCCTTCTGCTTCGCCTATAGGCTGACCACCGACCTCCGGCTGGCTCCCATCCGCCGTCTGCCCCACGGAGCTGCATCCTACCAAAAGTAATGCCAGAACCACCAGCCCGGCTAATAAATTTTTCCATTTCTTCATTTCCCTTAATTCCTTTCCCGTCTTATCCCTGGTGCCTGTTCACCTGTCTGTTTTCTCCACAATACATACGTTTTTTGCAACTATCCAATCAGTTCTGCGCATTTCCTGCACAGGCTGTGCGTAAAAGCAGCAACAGGACATCCCCCATCAAACAACAATTTTAATGGGCTGATCCACATAACAATTCAACCGGCTAAATCATAACACGCTTTTTTATAAGCCTTCTCCACCCTCTCACTAAAACATACCATAATAATCTCTTCTATATCAGGATACTTTTCCAGTCCCTCGTAAATCGTCTTCACTGCGATCTCAGCCGCCTGCTCCAGAGGATATCCGTAAATCCCTGTGCTGATTGATGGAAATGCCACAGTCCTGCAGCCATTTTCATGAGCTAACCGGATACAGTTTTCATAACAGCTTTTCAACAGTTCCGCCTCTCCGAAAGCGCCGCCGTTCCAGACAGGCCCCGGAGTATGAAGCACATATTTTGCAGGAAGCTGATACCCTTTTGTTATCTTTGCCTGTCCGGTCTCACATCCGCCAAGTGCTCTGCATTCATTCAAAAGCCCCGGTCCCGCCGCTCTGTGGATGGCCCCGTCAACACCACCACCGCCCAGAAGAGAACAATTTGCAGCGTTTGCAATGGCATCCACATGATACGTTGTAATATCGCCTGTTTCAATTTTAAAAATCCCCATACTGACCTCTCCTTTCCTATCCTGCCATCTGCCGTTTTTTCATCATCTGCCGCAGTTTGCACCAGCAGACCATGTGTGCCGCTGCAGTGATCACCCAGGTTATAGGGTACGACAGATATAAGACAAACAGACTGTGCTGCCATACAAATATGGTAAATATCCAGACAATCCTAAGCCCGCAGGCCCCTGTCAGGGACACCAGCATAGGCAGAACCGAATATCCCATACCGCGCAGACTTCCCACCAGCACCTCCATGATACCACAGAGAAAATAGGGAAGACATATGATTTTAAGCCTCTGTATTCCGTAAGCGATCACCTCTGCATCCGAGGAGTAGATTCCAAGAAGATGCGGTGAAAATAATACCATCAGACATCCGAAGATTCCTCCGATGACCGTCACAAGCACCAGACACCTCCATAAAATCTGACTGATTCGTTTCTGATTGCCGGCCCCCATATTCTGGCTGGTGAAACTCAATGCAGCCTGATAAATAGAGTTCATGGAGGTATATACAAACCCCTCCAGATTGGATGCTGCTGTATTTCCTGCCATGGCAATGGCTCCGAAAGAGTTTACAGAGGACTGGATCAATACATTGGATATGGAAAAAATGGCACTCTGCATCCCTGCCGGAAGACCAATGCGGACAATGTGTTTTAACTTGTCTTTATGTATTTTCAGCTTTCTAAGTTCCAGCCTGCACATTCCCTCTGTATGCATAAGGCAGCGCAGAATCAAAAGTGCTGACACTGCCTGAGAAATGATCGTGGCAAGCGCCACACCCGCCACGCCAAGACCGCAGACAATAACAAAGAACAGATTCAGCACCACATTGATGACTCCGGCCAGAAGCAGATAATAAAGAGGCCTCTGGGTATCTCCTGTAGCTCTCAGCACCGCTGCACCGAAATTATAGAGCATCATAGCCGGCATCCCTACAAAGAAAATCCTCATATAGAGCACTGCCTGCCCCAGAACCTCCGGAGGTGTTGCCATCCACTCCAGCATTGGCCTGGCAAACGCCACACCCAGAAATATAAGAATACAGCCACAGACAATACTGAACAAAATAGATGTATGTACTGTCTCGCTTACATTTTTAGAATCCTTCGCCCCGCAGAACCTTCCGACCAAAACATTTGTCCCAATGGAACACCCAATAAATACATTGACAAAAAGCTGTATCAGAGAACTGGTAGACCCCACGGCTGCCAGAGCATGATTTCCAGAAAACCTTCCCACAACCACAATATCTGCCGCATTAAACAAAAGCTGCAGAATACCGGATAAAATAAGCGGCACAGAAAACAGCAGCAGTTTTCCCCAAAGCGGCCCGTTGCACATATCTATTTCGTATGACTTCTTCATTTTCCTCTTCCTTCTAAGGCGGAATTCTGCCGCCTTACTCTCTGTTTTAAACCAAAACAATTTTAAATCTGCCGTACTGCGTCAGACATCATTTCTTACAGAAGCCAGATACAAACAGGACTACCCACCTGCATACTGTCTTCTGCTGCCGCCTCTTTGAAATCCATATGCTTCACCGAAATGATCTCATTGGAATCCTGGTTTGCAATGACCAGATATGTAATCCCCGAATCTCTGTCCTCTGCCGCTGCAAAGCAGCGCGGTGTCTTTCCTCCGGAGGAGATACTGCCTGTGAGCGCAAGCCTTCCCTCACGGTCCACATCATATACACTGATATTGTCAGCTCCCCTGTTGGAAACATATAACTTTGTCCCGGCAGAATTAATGCGGATTTCCGCCGCTGTATTCGGTATTTTTCTGTCCTTCTCCATGAGGCTGGAAACATCCTGTACTTCTTGAAGTGTGCCGCTTCCATAGTCATATACAAGAACCCTGTTTCCCATCTCCTGCACTACATAAAACATGGGAAGAAACGGATGGTATACCAGCATTCTCGGACCATATCCGGGCTTTGTCATCCAGCTCTCCACCTCTGTAAAAGTCCATTCACCCTTCTGTTCCCGCACCACACAACGGCTTATTTTGTCCAGCCCCAAATCACACACAAGCACACCTTCCGCAAAACGGCATGGATGGATAGAATGTACGTGAGGTCCCTCCTGCCGCTCCTCATCAACGGAATGTCCCTGATGCTGTATCACCATTGCCGGTTCCCGGAAATGCCCGTCTTCCCCTATCCTGTATGCGCAGGCAGAACCGCTGCCATAATTACTGATATATAATATCCTCTCCTCCTCATCCAGATAAAGATGACAGGGATTGGTTCCCATGGAAGGTTTTCTGTCCACCAGCCTCATCATGCCGTCCTTCCCGGTTTCATAAACACTGACAGCTCCGCTTTCAAGTCCTTCATACTCTTCCAGCTCACTCACCGCGTAAATCCTTTTTCCTGCTTTATCTGCACAGACATAGGAGGGATTCTTTATCCCTTCTATCAGCTGATCCTGTTTCATTTTTCCTGCTGCCATATCTATTTCAGCCAGATATATCCCCTGTCCGTTGCCGTTAAAACGGCTTCCGTCACCGAATATAACGGTTTCCGTATATGTACCAATCAAAAACTTCTGTTTCCCTTCTGACATCCGGTCTCATCTCCTTTTTTCTTACTTTACTTGGCATCCTGAGGATAGCAGATCCCGCAGATCCTTCTGATCTCATCCAGTTCCCTCATGATCCGGAGGCTTTCCGCCCAGGGCATAACCGGACTCTCTGTCCTGCCCTCTTTCAACATTTTTTCTACCTCCAGTGCCTCGTAATGGTATCCGTTTCCGGCCACTTCGACGACTCTTTTTTCTTTCAGCGTATCCGTGCGGAAATCCTCATTTGGTTCAAACAGATAGACCGTATTGGGACGCCAGAAATACGGAATTTCCAGTTCAGCCTTATCCGTGATGATCACTGCCCGGTTGTCCACTTTTCTATTGATGGAAAATACCATATCCGCCAGACATCCGCAGGGATAAGTCATCTGGATACAGGTATTCAAATCCACTGTCTCCGCATTCTTTTCAGACCATGCGTGTATCACATCGGGTGTTTCTCCCAGAAGATACTGTGCAATGCTTACACCATAAACACCCACATCGAGAAGAGCACCGCCTCCCAGTTCAGCTTCAAACAGACGCCTTGTCTCCGGCTTAGCCGGCCCGCCAAATGTAAAATGCATATTATGCACTTTTCCGTACACACCTGCCTGTATTTCCTTTTTCAGCTCTCTCATTGCAGGGATAAATCTTGTCCACATAGCTTCCATAAAAAAGGTATGATTCTCTTTTGCCAGCTCAAGGATCTCTTCCAGTTCCCGGGCATTCATTGTCACCGGTTTTTCACACAACACGGGTTTCTTTGCTTTTAAGCAGGCTTTGACGCACGCCAGATGCTGAGGATGAATGGTCCCCACATAAACAGCATCCACATCTTTGTCATTTACCAGTTCTTCATAGGAACAGCAGTATTTCTTTGCCTGTATCCCGTAATCATTCCTTCCGGACCGGGAGGCCAGTACCTCCACCTGCATATCCGCTACTTCTTCCAGCCCTTTTGCGAACTGGGATGATATAAAACCGCCGCCCATAATTCCCCATCGAAACATATTGATTCCTCCTCATCCGTTTAACTGCCGCTATTTTTCTCAATAATTATGCCACATACAGTATACCACAAACGGACAGCCGGGAATATACTTTCCCGCCTGTCCGTTAAAATTATAATTCATATTTGCTGCTGTTCTCACATCACTGATCCACGGCTGCCTGGAGCTTCTCAATCAGTGCCTGCACTTCCTGTGTGCTCACTCCCGCAAAGCTTCTGAATGTCCTGAGTGGTGAATTCTCCATCATTTTCAAAGACATTTCAGGTGAGATAGCTTCACTTGCCGCACTGCCTTCCTCATCACCGGCACCTATATTTGCCATCATGGTTTTCAGCAGGCCGCTCATGATCTCTTTTGCCTTCGGCTCTGCGAGCAATTCCGCAACGGTGGTGTTCATGTGGATTTTCACAGGAATCTTCGTTGTAGAAGTAAGCTGCACCGCATCTTTTAAAAGAATATCCCTGGAGGAACTTCCCACAAGAATCTCATATGTGCCGGTGGCTGCATACCAGTCAGAAATTTCCGTATTGTACCATGCAAAGCTTCTCTTATCCAGCTCCATAGCAACAACCTTTTCCTCGCCGGGCGCCAGCTCTACCTTGGCAAAATTCTTCAATTCCTTAACCGGTCTGCTGGCAGCGTTGGTCTTATCTGTCACATAAAGCTGTACAATCTCCTTGCCGGCCATACTTCCGGTATTCTTAACCTTAAGTGAAACCGTCAGAGTGTCCGTATCCTTTATCTCCTTTGCTGACAGCTTCAGATCGCTGTACTCAAATGTAGTATAGCTAAGTCCATAGCCAAAAGGATAACGCACTGCCATTTCCTTGGTATCATAATAGCGGTATCCCACAAATACTCCTTCTCTGTACTCCACGGTCTTCCCATCACCCGGGAAGTTCAGATAAGACGGGTTGTCGGATAATTTATAGGGAACGGTCTCTGCCAGCTTACCGCATGGATTGGCTCTGCCGAAGAGAATATCCGCCTGGGCCTCTCCCACCGCCTGTCCACAGAGATAAGACTCCAGGATTCCTCTCACATCATCTGCCCACGGCATTTCCACAGGGGAACCATTGTGAAGAACCACCACTGTATTCGGCTGTACTTTTACGATTTCCGCGATTAGCCTGTTCTGGCACTCCGGCATTCTCATATGCTCCCTGTCATACCCCTCAGACTCAAACGCATCCGGAAGACCTGCAAATACCACAGCGATATCCGCATGTTCAGCCGTCTCCACTGCCTCAGCAAACATGGCTTCATCCACTTTGTCCTCTTTCACGTCATATCCCTGTGCATAAGACACATCCGCGTATTTCTTGACTGCATCCAGCGCGCTTGTCACCTTAAAGGAGTTGATATGAGAACTTCCGCCTCCCTGGAACCGGGGCTTCTCTGCAAATTTTCCGATAAACGCAATCTTCTGTCCTTCTCCCTTCAGAGGCAGGATTCCATCATTTTTCAAAAGCACCATGGACTCTCTCGCGATTCTGGCTGCCAGATTGTGATCTGCTTCCTTATCAAATTTGCCGGGCTGACGGTTATCTGAGAATTTGAAGATAATATTTAGGATTCTCTCAACCGCTGTATCCAGAACCGCTTCATCAAGCACACCTGTTTTCACAGCTTCCACAATCTCCGCATCCGTATGTCCGCCGCTTGCCGGCATTTCCAGGTCAAGACCTGCTTCCAGTCCTTTTACCCTGTCGTTCACTGCACCCCAGTCAGACATAACGTATCCTTCAAATCCCCACTCATCTCTCAGAATTTCCGTGAGCAGTCTGTGGTTCTCAGACGCAAATGTTCCGTTGATCTTATTATAAGAGCACATCACGGTATCGGGTCTGCTCTCCTTCACTGCGGCCTCAAAAGCTGCCAGATAAATCTCCCGGAAAGTTCTCTCATCTATTTCAGAGGAACATGACATTCTTCTGTGCTCCTGATTATTTGCCGCAAAATGTTTGATGGATGTTCCCACATTTTTCGACTGCACACCCTTTATATGCGCTGCAGCCATCTGTGAAGCCAGATACGGGTCTTCTGAAAAGTATTCAAAGTTCCTTCCGCACAGCGGTGACCTCTTAATATTTACTGCCGGGCCTAAAATGACAGACAGATTCTCCGCCTGACATTCGTCTCCCAGTGTCTCACCTAAAGTCTCTAAAAGCTCCCGGTCAAATGAACAGGCAGTCGCACAGGCAGTAGGAAAACACACGGCTTTGATACTCTCATTTGCTCCGAGATGGTCTGCCTCCTTATCCTGCTTTCTGAGTCCGTGAGGTCCGTCGCTGACCATCACCTCAGGAATCCCCAGCCTTTCCACACTTTTCAAATGCCAGAAATCCTTACCGGAACACATCCCCGCCTTCTCTTCCAGTGTCATCTGTTTTACAATTGCTTTCACATCACGTTTCATGCTTATTCGCTCCTTTGCATAAATTCATCATGCTCTCCAACGGCTGTGCCGCATGATGAGCTATACCCTTAAAATACCACGTATATGCTCCGGAGAATATCAAAATCATGCTGTTTATATCAATTTCTTGTCACTACTTTCTTTTTCTGGTATACTGAAAAAAACTGTCTGCTGCCATGGAAGGAGAACTTAAAATGGACATCCGGAGCATCCGCCATAACTGCCGTCTGCTTTATCATTTAACACAGATTCCCATACGCTGCCTGTCACCTGACAGCAGCATATGTTTTACCTTCCCGCACCTGGAGGGCATGGAGCGTTTCCCTTTCCCCCTGCTGCCGGAAAGTCTGCCCCATAAAAATACAGTACCCCTGCCTGTTCTCTTCATGGAAAACAACGCATATTACAGTGCAGCTCTTCCCCTTGCATTGACCGACACAAATTTTACCCTTTATTTCGGCCCCTGCCTCTTTTCCCGGCTCTCCGACAGGGAGTTTAAACAGAGCTTTCCGGATTTCTCCGCGCTGCCTCCTGACATGCGTTTTCCTCTCATGTCAGCGCTGCCTGTCATGGAACAGGAATACTTTTACAATTTCCTTTCCCTGGCCTGCAGCCTGTTCTTCCGGGAAAAAGTTCATACCGAAGAGATTCTGGAGGCAAATCATCTGAAAATGTCTGCCCCTATTCCCGCAGCGGTTCAGAAGACCCTGTTTCACAGAAGAGAATCCGCCGCATTTCATACACCCTATTCATACGAAAAAAATCTCCTGGACGCGGTGCGCTCAGGAGATGTTGTACGTGCAAAAGAATGTATGAACGAGTTAAGCCTCACAGGAAAACCGGGAATCCTTTCCCTCAACCCGCTGCGCCATGCCCAGAATCTTTTCATCGCTCACATTACTCAGATCACCAGAGCCGCAATGGAGGCAGGAGTGGAGGAAGATATGGCTTATGCTATGAGTGACAGTTATATCCAGGCATCTGAAAAATGCACCTCTGTCACACGCCTTCTCTCCCTGCGGGACCAGGCCACCGGAGAATTTACGGCTGCCGCGGCAAAGGCCAGAGGCCTGACCAGTCATTCCCCTGCCATCCGCAGAGCCATCAATTACATGAATGACCATCAGCAGGAAAAAGTATACCTCTCTGACATTGCCTGTGCCGCCGGTCTGAGCAGGGACCGCTTCTCCCACCTCTTTCGGGAGGAAATGGGCATGAGCCCTATGGAATACCTGAACCGGAAACGGGTGGAGACCTCAAAGTCCCTGCTGACTGTGTTTCAGTATTCTATTTCAGAGATCAGCATGATACTGTCTTTTTCCAGCCAGAGCCATTATATTTCTGTCTTTAAAAAATATACGGGCATGACGCCCAGACAGTACAGGGACGCCTTTTAACATTATTTAATCCGGCAGTTCAGCTCACATTCTCTGCAATATTTAATTATGGAATCTGCTGTTCCGTAATCCGGCACCTCTGTAGGTGTCTTTATCTCATTATCTTCATCCTCTGCCATCTGCCTGTCGCAAGTAAGCAAACTGTAACTGCCATCCCGCCCCGGCAGTTTTGTCAGCCCACCGTATTCACCGGCCTTATAAATAACAGAACCAAAAGCATTCTGGGGGCAGCTTTTTCTGCACGGCATATCACATCCGTCACATGGGTCCCAGTCAATAGGACCGGTAGATGGCAGGTCAGCGCTCAAAAACATAGCTCTAAGCCGTACTCTCGGCCCATACTCTTTTGTAATAAGCAGATTATTTTTTCCTACTACGCCCAGTCCTGCCACAACTGCGGAGTCTTTAAGCCAGACACCGCCCTTTTCCACATAATAGTTCAGAGGTCTCGCTGTGACTTCCGGCATTTCACACTCTATGTATTCCTTTAACTTTTTATTAATTTTGATAAGTTCCAGATTTCCAGGCGGATTTTTGCCATCCAGCCAACAGTCCAGATACGGTTTCTCCTCCGGGTGTTCATAGGCGATCACTAAAACAGAATGCATTTCATCTTTCCAGTCCACAACCCCTTCCGGAAGGCCCGTTGTATTCTCTACTGCCCCCACCCGGTCAATATGAGGTCTCTGCGGCATCATTAAAAATGCAGGCGCTGTTTTTAAATCCCGAATATTAGCAATACCTGCTGCTGCTGCTCCAAATGCAATCGCCTTGTTAATTATTAACTCTGTCATTATATGGTTATCCATACCCATACTCCTTTCTGCTGCATACAGCGCTCTCAGGCGTTTTTGCTGTTTTCTTTTTTTATATTTCTATATAGAGTAAATGCCAGTACTGCCCCTATCAGCGCAGCTGCAAATTCATATGCAAACATATATCTGTATCCCCGAATCCCCGGAAATGCGTCCAAAAGGTTTCCTGTGATAGAGTATATAAATATCTGAGGAAGACAACCTATTACAGAGGCAAATCCTACCGCCATACCCGTATATTTCAGCGGAATCTTTATCTCATCAATAACAGCAAAATACAATGCCCTGACCATAAACAAACCCAGACTGATAACGAGAATTGTGACCGCTGCAATTCCAAGCAGCTTCGGCTCTGCCGGTACTACAAAGAAAGTAGCGATTCCGATCACCATAAGTGAAAATCCGATTCCGATCACCTTTGGATTGGAATGAATCTTATCTGCCACAAATCCGGCCGCAATTCCCCCAAAAACGGCCAGTCCGTAGGATTTGATCAGACTTATCATTGCCCCAAGGGATTCACTCACACCAAAAAAGTTAGTAAGATATGGAGTAATATAACTGTAGCTCTCATATATCATAAAACAACAGAACATCAAGAGTGTAAGCAGCCATAGATTTTTATTTTTCATCATATCCAGATACTCGGCAAAAGAATGCTTATGCTTTGTCCCGGTCTCCTGTGTTTCTTCTTCATCCGGACGCAGTTTACGGATCGCCCCAAGCGCGAAGAAAGCACAGACAAAATCCAGAATAACAAAATATATCAATATCGCCCTGAATCCTCCTGCCCCCTCTCCCAGATAGGAGAAAATGGGAATGATGACAGCACCATACAAAACGGGTACAAAACCTCTTCCCCCTTCCAGAAATCCATAAAGGCGCCCCATCTCGGAACTATCCCCCAGCTCTCTAGTGGCCTTCATCATAGCACTCCATAGCGGAATAGTTGTGGTAAATCCATAACAGACATAACAGATCATCAACACAACATATGGCGGCCTGAATGTAAGAATCAAGCCAAAAATACCTGTTGATACCAGCGCTGTTGCGATCAAATGCCGTGCCTGGAATTTATCTGCAACCCATCCTGCAGGCAGATAAGAAATAACGCATGCCAAACCGTACATCGTCATTAAGTACCCCATCTGTGCATTACTAACCCTATAAAATTCTACTGCTGCATCATAATAAGACCAACTCAGATATGGCAGTTCATAAACTGCTGCACCGCAGATACACAGCGCCAGCATTCCCCATATTTGTTTCACCCGTCTTTGTTTTGGTGTGAGATTGGCTACATCCATAAAAAAGTCCCCCTTTCACCGGTTCATAAAGAACCCATACCTATATCAAAACTTCTTTTCTTCATTTAACCGGATACTATAGCTTTTTTTCAGCCGGCACTATATATCCTTTTTGTTATACTCAGCATAAACCTTTGAGCCGCTCCAAGGTCAAGAGGAAAGTAAAACCTTTATCTCACACGGGTAAAAATATTGATTATACGCAAAAAGCTGGAGCCCTGCCTCGTCGGCTATGACAAAATCAGGGGAATACCCATTCTTGTCAAGCCAGTTTACAAGTATTTCGAAATCCGCAAAATTCCCTCTGACTTCTGTAGTAAAGCAAGCATACTCCCCTTCCGGAATTGTAAGGATATTTTCTTTGGACGCAAAACGGTATTCATCCACACGGATATCAATATATTCTCCCATTTGATGAAACACATTTTCACGAATTTTACTGCCATTCAACACATATCCGTAGTTTCTTTTAATTGATTCCATATGCGAAATCTCGTCTCTGCACGCCTCCTGTAATTTAATATGATAAGCTGCTTCATCTTCCTTATTTCTCCCATAAATAACACGTCTCTGCTGCAGATGCTTTACTCTGATTTCCTTATCCTTCCCCATCTCTCTAAGCCGTTTATTCTGTTCTGTGTACCAGTCTATATCATCCACCACTCTGGCGTAATACTCACTCTGCCTCTGTGCCTCCTGCCTCTGTTCCTTGAGCATCTCCACAATCTTTTCGTTATCATGCAGATCCAAAACTGACTTCACGCGTTCCAACGGTATCTGCAGCCTTCGGCAGCATGTGATAATGTCCAGATACCAAAATTGGCTGTATGTATAATATCGGTACTGATTATCAGGATCTACATATTCCGGCTTAAAGACACCAATTCTGTCGTAATAGCGCAGCGTATCTTTGGAAACACCTGTTATGTGACTTATTTCCCCTATCGAATATCTCTTCTCCAAATTAATTCCTTCTTTCAAGTAATGTAAAATTTTTCCAGTAAATTAAAAAAATCCTGTCTCCCAGCGGACTGACCATGTGTCAGTTCTCCCGGGAAACAGGATTCTTCCATCAGACATATCAGCCCGCGCCGTATGCGCGTTCTCTGTCCTTTTCCTTATAATGATGTGCTTCTTCAAGCATCATATCCTTTACCTTCATCAGACGGATTTGCGTACTTCTCTCGCTCTCGTCCAGCTTCATGGTAATATATTTAATATTCTGCTGTGTCTCCGGAATAATAACGTGTTCCAGAGCATTTACTCTGCGTCGGGTCTTCTCAATCTCGGAAGCCATAAGCTGGCAGGACTTCTCAATCTCCGCAAGCTTCAGCATATCCGGCAGGATGTCTGCCAGAGATTTCACCGCGCCGTCCAGGTCACCGGAAGTAAAGGCAAAACCGTAGGAATAGATGTCATTTGCATCTGCGGTTCTGGTCTGGGACTGGAAGACAGGAATGTCAACACTCATGACATTCTTCTTGCCGGCATCCAGATATACTTCCTGTTTCGGTGCCATCAGCGCTGTGTTCAGTGTCTGTTCGGACATGCCGGCTTTTGCGATCACGAAGTTCTTGTTAGCCTCTTTAATACCCTCTTCCACTTTCAGGCGCAGAGCCATATTTTCTCTTGCCAGATCCAGGAACTGACGCATAAGCTCATCACGTTTGTCCTTCAAAAGCTTGTGGCCTTTGATGGCTGTGACCAGCTTTTTCTTCTGCTTGGTAAGTTCCATTCTGGTAGGATTTACCTGGGTAGATGCCAAGACAATCACCTCTTTCTATGCATTTTCTAAAGGGACAGCAGGCATCTTAAGCCTGCTGCCGGCCGGCATTATTGTTTACCGTAATATTCATCAAGGAACTTATCATCAATACGTTTCAGCTCACTCCTCGGTAAAATAGAGAGCAGCTTCCAGCCGATGCGCAGTGTCTCCTCAATATCACGGTTGCTGGTATAACCCTGTGAAACGTATTCCGCCTCAAAAGCATCCGCGAATTTTGCATAGATAAGGTCAATATCAGAAAGTGCTGCCTCACCAAGGATGGTCATCAGCTCTTTTGCCTCTTTACCACGGGCATAAGCGGCGAAAAGCTGGTTCATGGTGTTCGCATGGTCAGCACGTGTCTTGCCTTCACCGATACCTTTATCTTTCAGTCGTGACAGGGACGGCAGAACATCGATGGGCGGTGTTACACCTTTTCTGTAAAGCTCACGGCTCAGAATGATCTGACCCTCTGTGATATATCCGGTAAGGTCAGGGATCGGATGGGTTTTATCATCCTCAGGCATGGTAAGGATCGGAATCATGGTAATGGAACCATTACTTCCTTTCTTACGTCCTGCTCTTTCATACATGGTTGCAAGGTCTGTGTACATGTAACCGGGATATCCACGGCGTCCGGGAACCTCTTTACGGGCTGCGGAAACCTCACGCAGGGCATCTGCGTAGTTTGTGATATCTGTCAGGATTACCAGTACGTGCATGTCTTTTTCAAATGCAAGATACTCTGCTGCGGTAAGCGCCATCTTAGGTGTTGCGATACGCTCTACAGCCGGGTCATTTGCCAGGTTGATGAACAGAACGGTTCTGTCGATGGCACCTGTCTCCTTAAAACTCTCAATAAAGAAGTTGGACTCCTCAAAGGTAATACCAAGAGCGGCAAATACAACGGCGAAGTTCTCACCGGTACCGCGAACCTTAGCCTGTCTTGCAATCTGAGCGGCCAGCTGCGCATGAGGAAGACCTGATGCGGAGAAGATAGGCAGCTTCTGACCACGTACCAGTGTGTTCAGACCGTCAATTGCGGATACACCTGTCTGAATAAACTCTTCCGGGTACATTCTGGCAGCCGGATTCATAGGCAGACCGTTGATATCACGTCTCTCATCCGGAAGGATTTCAGGACCATCATCAATCGGGCGTCCCATACCGTCGAATACACGGCCTAACATGTCCTCAGACACACCCAGCTCCATGCTTCGTCCCAGGAAACGCACCTTACTGTCTGACAGGTTGATACCTGTGGAGCTCTCAAAAAGCTGTACCAGGGCATCACTTCCGTTGATCTCAAGTACACGGCAGCGGCGTGTCTCACCGCTTGCCAGCTCAATCTCACCTAATTCATCAAAATGTACATTTTCAACACCGCGCACCAACATCAGAGGGCCGGCAACTTCCTGTATGGTTCTATACTCTTTCGGCATTAGAAGTCCTCCTTCCCAAATACATTGGCAATATCAGCAGCAAGTTCGTCCATTGTTGCCTTATATTCTTTGTCCAGTTTGTCTTCTGTCACATATTTGAAACGTCCGATCTTTTCGCGGACATCCATCTTGATCAGCCCCTGGATATTAGCACCCTTGTCAAGCGCTTCCTTGGACTGCTCGTAAAATGCGATAACCAGTTTCATCAGCAGATACTGTTTCTGCAGAGAACTGTAGGTATCTACTTCATGGAATGAGTTCTGATGCAGGAAGTCCTCACGGATGGAGCGTGCAGCCTCCATTTTCAGACGGTCGCCTGCGGAGAGTGCATCCATACCTACCATCTTAACGATTTCTTCCAGTTCAGCCTCATCCTGCAGAAGGCTCATCATCTTCTGACGGTCTTCCATCCAGTCAGGAGCAACCTTCTCATTGAACCAGTCAGCCATATTGTCCAGATACAGAGAGTAACTGGTCAGCCAGTTGATCGCCGGGAAATGACGCTTGTAAGCAAGTGCGGAATCCAGACCCCAGAATACCTTAACGATACGCAGGGTTGCCTGGGATACCGGCTCGGAAATATCACCACCCGGAGGAGATACGGCACCGATAACGGAAAGCGCACCTTCTCTGTGGTCACTGCCCAGAGAAACCACGTGTCCGGCTCTCTCATAGAACTGTGCCAGACGGGAACCCAGGTATGCAGGGTAACCCTCCTCACCGGGCATCTCTTCCAGACGTCCTGACATCTCACGAAGAGCCTCGGCCCAGCGTGATGTGGAGTCTGCCATCAGGGCTACGGAGTAACCCATATCACGGAAATATTCCGCGATGGTGATACCTGTATAGATAGAAGCCTCACGTGCCGCAACAGGCATATCGGAGGTATTGGCGATCAGAACGGTACGTTCCATCAGAGACTGTCCTGTCTTCGGGTCCTTCAGTTCCGGGAACTCGTTCAGAACGTCTGTCATCTCATTTCCACGCTCGCCGCATCCGATGTAAACCACGATGTCAGCCTCAGCCCATTTTGCAAGCTGATGCTGAATCACTGTCTTGCCGCTTCCGAAAGGTCCCGGAACGGCTGCAACACCGCCTTTGGCGATGGGGAAGAAAGTATCAACAACTCGCTGTCCTGTTACCAGAGGCATCTCCGGCGGCAGCTTTTTCAGATACGGACGGCCTTTACGAACCGGCCATGTCTGCATCATACCAACTTCCTTGTCACCGTCTGCGGTCTCGATAACAGCAACGATCTCTTCCACCGTAAATTCACCGGCTTTTATTTCTTTTACTTTACCGTTTATCCCGTAAGGAACCATGATTTTGTGATTAACAACGATGGTCTCCTGTACCGTACCGATAATATCACCGTTTTGTACCTCGTCCCCCACTTTAACAGTAGGAACAAAGTTCCATTTCTTATCTCTCTTAAGAGAAGGAACCTCAACACCACGCTTTAAGTTGGTGCCGGACACCTTCATAATCTCATCCAGCGGTCGCTGGATACCATCGTAAATACTTGTGATCAGACCTGGTCCAAGTTCTACGGAAAGAGGCGCATTCATGGACTCAACCGGCTCGCCCGGCCCAAGACCTGATGTCTCCTCGTATACCTGAACACTGGCTTCATCACCGTGCATCTCGATGATCTCACCAATCAGACGCTGGTTACTGACACGGACAACGTCGAACATATTCGAGTCTCTCATGCCTTCCGCGATAACCAGCGGTCCTGCAACTTTTTTAATCGTACCTTTGCTCATCGGAACGAATCACCTGCTTTCTAAATTAGTTCGTATCTGCGGTATTTTACCGCTCAAATTCCGGGTGCTGCGGCGTGCTGCCGCATACCGGACCTTTTAATTATTGCTGAAAAGAATATCCGAGCCAACAGCCTTCTCCACGGATAATTTCACTCCCTGCACACCTTCACCCGTGTTTCCGAAAACACCGGGGATCAGGATAATGGCGGGAAGCAGTTGTTCCTGAAATTTATCAATCGTCTTTTTGCACTCTGCTGCCAGCGCTTCTGTGATATAGATGATCCCATATTTGCTGGCTGCCAGATGCTCCAGTTTTTCTTCAGCTTCTTTTCGGGATGTTACCGGGAATATATCAAGACCCAGTGTAGCAAACCCGTAAATACTGTCGTAATCGCCCACAACTGCAATCTTATACATACATTTCCCTTACCCTTTCCCGGATAGAATCATCCGAAAGCCCGCTGCGTTTGCCGGACAAAATGATTCGTACCGTTTTGATCTCGTTCTCCCTGGCAAGCACATAGGCAACCAGAGGTCCCACTGAAAATGACTGATATTTCTGAGGCTGCATGGTCTGCATCATGCGGTTGTCACACCAGCGTTCAAACGCGGACATGGACTCTGCAATGGCCTTACCGCCCTCCGCATAAGCAGTTCCCGACAAATACTCCACAATGGCATCAATGCCGCTCACTGCCGCCTTGGAAAGCTGTGCCACACTAAGTGACTCACATTCCGCCATCGCGCGCTTCATAAAATCCAGATTTTTTGCGGTTTTCTGTGAACGCACAGCGATTTTAATATCAGCTATGGCAACGGTAGACTCCGCATAATCCTTGATAATGCTGTCCTTTGCTTCCTTGCCTGCTGCATAGATCGCCTCAAGGGCTGCCTTGTCCACAATGACGTCGCAGAGCTGTCCGTCCCTTGTGTGAAGCAGTGTCTCATAAGCCTCTTTTGCAGCGCCAGCCATATATTTGGGAAGTCTGGAAAAATCCTTGCTCCGCACGATCTCCAGCATTTCATCCGGGGAGATGGCAGTGTCATCATAGTAGATGTTCATTGACTTGCCGTTCTCCTCCGTGCACACATCCTTGATGGCTGCCTTCAGATTGTGGAACATATTGGGATAGGAAAGTACATCAAAGACGGACATATCAACACCCAGATCCCTGATATTCTCCCAGATTTTCTCCTGCTCCCTGGTCAATATTGCCTCTGCATTCACCGGCGTATCCGCGCCGCCCCAACCCTTTTCCTGTATAAGCTGCAGGCACTGCTCCTCTGTCTGGCAGGCCATGAGCTGGTCAAGAGTGGCAGAAGTGAATAACGCCGTCTCAAGCGCACGGATTCGCGCAACCGCATAGGTATATTTTGTATCAATCAAGATAATTCCTCCTTCTTGCGGTTATCGCTTACAAAAATAATAATGCATGAACTTTGTCGGAAAGTTCACCTCTCTTGGAATCAAACATGGCCTTAAAGGTACAGTTTTCTTCGATTCCACCATATATCAGGACAAAGCCTCCGCGGATATTTCTGTGTTCTTTGGAAAGAACCAGTTTTCCGCCCTTTTTCTCAGCTATGTCCGAAATTTCTTTTTCAAAACCCTGCGGCATTCTCTTCAAATCTTCAGGTGAGAAACAGATTTCCCCTTCCTGAGCCAGAACGAATTTGTCCAGCATTTTGCGGAGCATGTTGAAATATGTCTCGTCGTCTGCTGTAAGCAGTGTATCGTAAGCTTTCTCCAGTACATCAGAGATCACTTCCTGCTTTGCCTCCAGAAGTGCTTTTCTCTTCTGCAGGTCGCAGGAGGAAAGGGCACGTTCCTTGATATTCTCAACATCAGCATCCGCTTTTTGGGAGATACGTCCGCATTCTGCTTCCGCTTTGTCTCTCATCTCCTGCTTAACTGCTTCTGCGCTCTTCTGCGCACGGTCGATGATATCATTCGCGGAGCTTTTTGCTTCATCCAGAATCTGGCTTTTCATTTTTTCTAATCCAGTCATTCTTTAGCTCTCCTTTACTATTTCTATTCTGTCCTGTAATTTCTGTCCCATGCCGGGACTTCTCTCCATATTTTAATTAGAAGGAAAGGTTCGTTACAGAAAGAATGGAAATCAGCAGAGCAAGAATTGCGTATGTCTCAACCATGGCCGGGAAAAGCATAGCTTTACCGAACTGTTCCGGTTTCTTGGCAACGATGCCGATAGCTGCTGCAGATGTCATTCCCTGATATTTACCGGAGATCAGACCAACGATACCGATCGGCAGACAAGCTGCTAATACCAGTAAGCCCTGCTGCGGTGTTAAATCCAGCATACCTCCGCCTAACAGACCGATCTTGGAAAGTGTGATGAAACCAACCAGCAGACCGTAGATACCCTGTGTACCTGGGAGAAGCTGCATGATAAGAACCTTAGCGAATTTGCTGGGATCTTCTGTAACAACACCTGCTGCTGCCTGACCGGCAATACCTACACCAATAGATGAACCTGCACCTGCTAATAATACTGCTAATGCTGCACCAAGTAATGCGTAAACAATTCCTAACTGACTCATAAATAAGTTTCCTCCTTAACATCTACATATTTCGTAGTTAATTTAAATGGGTTGAAAGGTCTTCCTCCACCCTCATAAAACTTGCCGAAAAACTCGACAAACTGTAAACGGTTTGTATGCACGTATGCGCCCAAAAGATTGATAGCCAGATTCAGTGAATGGCCCACAATAAAAATCACTATAAAACCGACAGCGGCAATGATACCGTCGCCCAGCATACTTGCCATCTGGTTTACCACAGATGCGATAACACCTGTTGCCAGACCAAGAGCAAGCAGACGGGAGTAAGACAGCACATCACTCAGCCATCCTGTTACATTGTAAATATCATACGCGCCCAGTGCCAGACGAAGAGCGATATTCTTGTTCGCACGCCCTGACATAAGAAGCAGTCCTACCGCGCCTGCGATCGCCATGACCTTTCCGATCTGCGAAACTGCCGGTGGGAAAGTTCCTTCCGGAAGCTGGGAGATGGATGCAAAGATACTGCTTGGAAGCAGCATCATAACCAAACCGATCAGAAATACATACCAGATAATAACATCACAGAAGAAATCCATGTACTGTTTATCTTTCAGAAGCATGTATCCTTTCAGTGCCAGTCCCATGAACAGATGGATCACACCAAACAGCATCGCGTACATAAGAAGACGCATTGGGTCATTCAGCGGAACGAACCAGGCTGCCTTGATCAGTCCGCCGTCCGGTACATCCACATGGAAGAAGGTTCGCGCGACCACGTCCACGGCATCTCCGAAGTATCCTCCGAAAAGTACACCCCACACTAAAGTGGAAAGACCGCAGTACATGAACATTTTCAGCGCCTTATGCATGCCCTGGCTCATGCGCGGGTACTTTCTCAGTACAATAAAACATGCCAGGAATATAATCAGTCCGTATGCCGCATCAGACAGCATCAGACCGAAGAAAAATACATAGAAAAACGACATGATCGTCGTTGGGTCAACCTCGCCTTTTTTCGGCAGACCGTAGGATTCCAAAACGCCCTCCACAGACTGTGAAAACGCGTTATTGCTCAGAAGCACCGGGGCTTCCTCATCCTCCTGTATCTCCTCCACATCAAAGACCAGATCATAGCCCTCTTCCATTGCCTTTTTCACTGCAGGAACCGCTTTTTTAGGTATATACCCACTTACAAAAAAGGTCCTGGAGGACTGTGGAATTTGTCCCAGGAGTTCGTATTTCTCTGCTCTTGTACGGAAATAGTCAGAAATCAAACGCAGGTCTGCGCGCTTGTCCCCATATTCAGTAATATGCTTCTGACATCCCTCAATTTCTTTTTGGAGCGCACTGATCTCTGCCTCCAAGTGTTCTTTTTCGACCGCCGGTATTTCACTGACGATCTGAGATGGCCTAGCAAAACCGCCCTGCCGCAGCGCATCCTCCACCTGCTGTGCGTTCTTCTTCAGACACAGCACAACAATATAAGTGGAATCTCTGTCCGCAGAAAGGACTGTCACATCCACGCCTTCAGCCTCGGGAGCGTACTCCGCGATCAGGCTGTAAACCGCTTCCAGTGTCATTTCGCCTGAAATAGCACCGATGAGTGCGCTGGTTGAACCGGTACCCTCAAAATTCATGGGCACATCCAGGCTCATCCATGGAGCCAGTGCTTCGATCTGGTTCTCCATTTTCTGGATATTTGCACGGCACTCCGCGATTTCTTTCTGCCAGCCGGTTATTCTGGAAGCAATGTCCATCATTTCTTCCTTCTGAACCGCTACCTGGTTGTAAGTTTCTTTTTCAATCAGTTTTTTTCCTTCCAGACTGGACAGCAGGGATTTTTTCTCCGGTGCATATTCCTGCAGGATATCCAGTGCTAAATCCGCCAGGTTCGCTTTTTTCTCAAAAGTGTTTCTGGCCCCCTGGGTATCCATCTTTTCAAAGCCTGACTCATCGTCTAATACCTGGGTCATTTCCATGACGCCCATGGTCTGCAGCTTTTCCAGGATGGCCTTCCGGTCCCTTTTCAGCGCGCAGATACTGACTCGCTGCATCTGCATTACTGCCATACTCTCATCCCTCCTTTAACTCGTTTTCTTTTTCTTCCTCTCAGATTAATTCGGAAATAATCAAATCAACCGCTTCTTTTTCCCGGCTTTTTGCCGCGCTCTTCAGCTTTTCGATTTCTTTTCCAGCCGCCAAAAGGGCCTCGTCCGTCTGCTGTTTTCCAAATGTTTCAGCAGAGTCTCTTAATTTTTTCGCCTTCTGCTGCGCTTCGGAAATCATATCGGAATACAATTTTTCGGAAGCCAGTTTTGCCTCCTCAGAAATCTTTTCACTCTGGCGCTTTGCATCCGCAACGATGTTTGCTGCCTCCTGCTCCGCATCCCGGATTTCTTTGATTGTTCCTTCTATCACAGTATCACCACCTTCACATAGTTTAAATATTACTATGAATTATGCAATTTGTCAATTTGTTCACAATATTTTTAACCGAATTACACGAAAAAAAGTTGCCTTATTTTGGTAATCCCGACAAAAAAAGAGAGATTGTATAGAATTTACACAATCTCCCCGAATGTCTTTGTTTAATTTGACTTTATCTTACTCGTATAAGTAGTTCTTCAGCTTCTCATCATCCAGGCTGGCAGCATCGATCCACTGATATCCCGGATTGATAAAGGAATCATTTTCCAGCCCCAGCCAAGCCCTGGCTGCTGCTACTGCGGTGGCATATCCCATGCCATACGGATTCTGTGCGATAACTCCGGCCTCTCTTCCGTCCTTGATCGCTTCTTTCTGGGTCTTGCCGGCATCAAACCCCACTACGGCAATTTCTTCTCTCTCTGCTTCTTTCAGCGCTTCCAGAACATCATCCGCAGTGACCTGATTGGTACAGAAGTATCCTTTCAGATTCGGATTATCCTCCAGCACTTTTGCTGCCATCTCCCTGACCGGTGTCTCCTCATTTTCATAGGAGAGATTAACAATCTTAATATCCGGGTAATTGGCTGTGAGCTCATCTGTAAATCCCTTGACTCTGTCCTGGCTGCTTTCAGAGCTTTCGATATGGGCCATAACAGCGATCTCTCCGCTGCTGCCCACAGCTTCTGCAAGTTTTTTCGCTGCGTCAGCACCTGCTGCCTTGTTGTCTGTGGAGCACACGGAATCTACGGTGCCGGTCACCACACCGGAATCCAGCACAACCACGGGGATTCCGTTTTCCTCTGCTGTTTCAAGCTGGGCCTGGCAGGATTCCATATCTATGGCTGCCAGACAGAGAACATTTGGATTCTCAGCCAGAACCGCGTCGATAATATTGATCTGGCTCTCCACATCAGTCTCATCGGACGGCCCTTCAAAGGATAGTTTTATCTTATCGTCACCTTTATATTCCAGTTTTTTATTTAAATCTTTGACGGCTGCTTCCATGCCTTTTTTTACAGTGACCCAGTAGCCTGTCTTTGTGCTCTTAACCACCACTGCTATATGACCGCCGGCCTCCAGCTCCAGACCTTCCAGGGATGTATAATCAATGGTTCCGGCACTGCTTTTCAGAGTGGTCATAGTCAGGTCCTCAGACATGTCTGCCTCGTTCTCTTCCTCTGCGTCCTGGCTGTTCTCATTCTCACCGGAAACTTCTGTATTATCTTTTTCCTCTTCCTTCTGTTCCTCTTCTGTATCTTCTTCTTTCTGAGGGTCCCCCTTGCTGCCCACTTCCGGCTTGTCTTCCGCCTTTGCCTCTGTGTTTACGGGTACTTCTTTTTTATCCTTATTACCACCGCATCCTGCCAGGGAACCCGCTGCCAGCGCGATGCATAATAAAGCAACCATTGTACGTTTCATGCCCTCTCCTCCAAGGTTCACGCCATACCTGTGTACGGCTTTACCAGATTTTTACATGCATTTCTCTTCCTATTAACTACGTTTCCATTATACACGAAACTACTTATTAGTCCATATGCTTTTTGTAATAATTTCGTAAAAATTTCAGGAACTTTTCTATTCATATTATCTATAAAGTTTCCAAACACGCTCTAATCAAGAAGATTCCATTCACGTAAAATCCCGTATATTACCAGAGCAGAGAGCGGTCCCAGCAAAAAACCGGCTCCTCCGTACAAAAACAGCCCCAGATATACCGATAACAGGACAAGGAGAGGCGATACCCCCACCTTCTTTCCTATCAGACGGGGCTCCAGAAACTGCCTGACGCAGCTTGTGACAAGATAAAGGGCAATACAGCCGACTGCACCGGCCGCGTCTCCTCTTAAGGCAAGGACAAGCGCCGCGGGGACAAGAAATGTACCTGTTCCCAGAACGGGCAGTGCGTCCAGAAGTCCCAGCGCCAGCCCTGCAGTGATAAAATGAGGCGTTCCCAATAAGAACAATCCGGCAATACAGAGGAGGATAATGATTCCCATAATTTTGATCTGTGCTTTGAAATATTCCGCAATTCCGCTCTTTAAGTCCTTGAATAGGGCTTTCGCCTTAACAAAAACAGGCCAGGCGGAAAACCGTTCTTTCCACTCCCCGTGCTCCTGCAGAATCAAAACCGCGGATACTACGCACAGAATCAGGCCGCCCACCAGGACCACGCACTTTTTCATGGAGCCGACCGCAGCCTCCATGGACTGACTGCCATCTAAAAAGGAACTGCTGATATTACTGAGCTGCATATAAATATACTGGCTGCTCTCCCGGGCCGGAATTCCCACCGTGTATTCCACCTGTCTGCAGCATTGGCCTATGATCTGGCAGAATTCTCTCTTTATTACCGGATAGAACGCTATCAGCCTGCTGATCTGTGCAGACAGAGCCTGGAGAAGCCACATAACCCCAAGAATGCCTCCCACGGAGAGAAGCAGAATCAGCACTGCGCCCACACCGCCTTCTGTAAAATGCAGTTTTCTGCAGAGTTTCTGCCGTGCCAGCCACCTGGCTGCCGGAAGTATGGCGAGTGCCAGAAGCCAGCCTAAAAGAAATGGGAGCATCACAGGTACCGCGTATTTCATGACCAGAAATACACCTGCAATGACTCCCACTGTTATACCCGCTTTCTTCCATCTCATCTTCTGCTCACCATACCTTATCTTTTTCGTTCTCCTCTAACAGTATGTGTGAACTTTTCTTACCTATACTATAGGAAAATTTCCAGAGGGCTTTACCTGGAATTCCATTTTTTTCTTTGTCTTTGGATGGGTAAAACTTAATTTGTATGCGCACAGCGCGATGTACTGCCATTCCTTTTCTTTTCCTGCCTGAGGATTGTACTTGGTATCCCCCAGCAGAGGATGGCCGGCGTATGCCATCTGGACACGGATCTGGTGATGACGGCCTGTCAGAAGATGGATCTCGAGAAGAGAACAATCCTCTGCTTCTTTTAATACGCGGTATTCCAGAATGGCTTTTTTACTTTGGGGTGTTTTTTGTTTTGTCACCCTGGAGGTGTTGGTTTTAGCATCTTTTATAAGTTCGTTCTCAAGACGGGATTCTTTTTTCGTCGGTATGCCGCTGACAGCGGCAAGGTAGTATTTTTCCATACTTCCGTTCTGGACCTGGGCGTTTAGGTCTTTGGCTGCGGCTTTGTTTTTTGCAAAGACCAGGATACCCTCTACGGGCTGGTCGAGGCGGTGGATAACAGCCAAATAAGGAGGCTCGCCTTTTGAGATGAGGTAGGTGAGGAGGGAGGATTCCAGGTCCGGGGCGTTGATTTTTTTGGATTGGACAGGAAGGCCGGGGGGTTTGTGGCAGATTAGGATGTGGGGGTCTTCGTGTAGGATGATTTGGGGGATGGGGGGTGTTTTCATGGTTGTTAAATTCCTTTATCTTAATTTATTTTGTTGGCTGAAGGGACGGGGAATGCAGGGCAGCGGGGCCGGAGCGTGGGTGGGGAGGGATAACTTGCCTGGGTGTATTATAGCATGGATGGGCAAAAATGAACAACCGTTATATCTTCTATTATCGGATACAACGGTTGTTCTAATGATCTGCGTTATTCAATTTTTTTATTCCTTTCTTTTTCTTAGTATTGATAAAAAATCCGGAATGAATACTGTTATTTTGTTCTTTCCTTATTCTTCTATACTTCCTTTTAATCTTCTCATTCCCTATTTATAAATCTTTCACTCTGAATTCGTAATCTCTTTGAGCTTCCTTTCATTTCTTATCTGAATGTTCTACCCAAATCCCTTTATGGACTCTGATAAAGCCTTCTCTGAAATGGTCTTCACTCTTCTTGGATATTTAAATTCCGGTGTTTGATAAGATTTATTGAAAGTTCATATCAAATCTATTATGGATAATAAAAAGCTTCTAAACAAATAGTTCGGGCTATTTTGTTTTCAAAACATTTCTTTATACATTTCTTCGGGATATAAAATAATTTACTTCTTTTTCAAGAACTTTTAAATACAACAGGCTAATCTCAACGAATACAACTTATTATATCTTCTGCATTTTTTATATCTTTGAATGATGTATAAATACTTTGTTCTTTCAAAATATATTTCTTTACATATATTTTGAAACCTTTTTATTACTTTTGTGGTAATTGTTCAATATGAGGGCACTTTTTGATATATCACCTAACCGCTTTTTTATCCTCTTAATAGGATTCTTTTTCGGTCTTTATGTAGTTAGGTCTTTCTCTAGGGAACTATGCCTTACCACTCTCATATTGATAATTGATATTCGCTATTTCCAATGGAATATACCTCCTTATCAATATTTCAAATAACACCTTTTACATTACTTTTTATCCTTGGTACTGTTATTCTTTTGTACTTTATGGATCTCTCATATGTAGTACGTTTTAACATTACTCTGATTCCTATTATGTATTCTCCATACACTTTAAGGAGATATAATGTTTTATCTTTTGTACCTTGTAGCCAACTTCCTAAAAAAGATTTATCTTCTCTATGTTTAAGAATTGGTTATGTAGTAATGTGTTGGTGTTTTCTTTTGATGGTTATATATTACCATGGGTTGTTTTATTTGTCAATATATTTTTTGAAAAAAGTTTTGTTTTTTTATAAGTTATATTTTTAACATTATTAAGCTGTAAATTATATGTTTTTATATGAATTTACTACACAATTTACGAAAAGCATAATAATTCTGAACATTGAAAATTGCCAAAATAAAACACCGTGCGACATATTATTTTATCCTCCAATCCAGAAATATCTGGTTTTGTCGGATAAATCCTGTGCCGCACGGTATTTATGTTAACCTCTGTAGTAGTTGATCAGACAGCCTTTCAGAATGATCTCTCGTTCATCATCTGTCAGATCACCGATTTTCACTGTGAATTCCCTGCAGGAATCTCCTGCCACGTAAACCTTGATTTCTTCAGCCTTCTCCTCAACAGCTTTTCTGATTCCCGGAAGAAGCAGATAATCGCCTTTTTTAAACGGCAGGCTGCCAGCCGGGACCAGAAGGGGGAGCATACCCCAATTGATCAGGTTGGAACGGTAACGCTTGGTGGCATATTCATTGGCGATATTGGCCCATCCGCCCAGTACCTTCTGGCAGGACGCAGCCTGTTCCCTGGCCGAACCGTCGCCTGGTTTTACGGCATAGATAGTGCTTCCGATACCTGTATTGGAGCTGTCCATGTCAGGGCATACCGTTTTCAGCTTCTCCCATACGGACTTCAGCTCGGGTACAGCTTCCAGCGGACAGTTTCCGGCTTCTCTGGCCTTCTCCGCAGCCTGGATTTCCTTGGCAAGCGGTACATACTCAGGGTCTTTTCTGGAGAGGGTAAATTCGGCAAGTCCCAGAGGATTGGAGCGGAAGGATGATGTTTCACCTGATGGGATCAGCTCATCTGTTGTGGTAACCGGATCATGAATCTCAGAAACCACCTTCAGTACCAGGTTCTCTGTGAGAGCCGGCATTTCAGGCCAGTCCTTGATATTCGGTCCGAACTGTATCTCTGTGTCCGGGTCGGCTTTGCCTTTGCTGTCAAAGACGCGGTTCTCGTAAATCGTTTTGTCAAAGAAATAGCGGGGTTTTGTATATTTAACATCAAAGTCCGCTGCTGAGGTCAGATAGCCCCTGTTTGCTGCTGTAGCTGCTATGGAACGGGCATCCATCAGTGCAACGGAAGAAATCTGTCCGTTCTGGATCTTGGAACCCTCACGGTTCGGGAAATTTCTGGTAGAGTGGCGGATACTGAGGGCATTGTTGGCAGGTGTATCCCCGGCGCCGAAGCACGGTCCGCAGAAAGCAGTCTTGACCACAGCACCTGTCTGCATCAAATCTGCCAGGACACCATTCTTGGCGATCTCCATGTAAATCGGTGTACTGGCCGGATATACACTTAAAGTAAAGGCATCCGCACCGATGCTGGAACCTCTTAATATATCAGCGGCATCGCAGATATTTTCAAACCCGCCGCCCGCACATCCGGCGATGATTCCCTGTTCCACATACAGTCTGCCGTTATGTACTTTATCCTTCAGGGTAAACGGAATCTTGCCGTCCAGGCTCACCTGTGCCTTTTTCTCCACGTCATCCAGAATATCCATCAGGTTCGCATTCAGTTCTTCTATTGTATAGGTGTTGCTTGGGTGGAACGGCATGGCGATCATGGGTTTCACCCGGCTTAAGTCCACATAGACCATTCCGTCATAGTAAGTCACTGCACCGGGAGACAGCTCTTTATACTCCCCGGCTCTTCCGTGAACCTCATAGAAGTCCTTAATGGTATCGTCTGTTGTCCAGATGGAAGAGAGGCAGGTCGTTTCTGTGGTCATAACATCAATTCCGATACGGAAATCAGCGCTGAGTTCGGCAACGCCCGGGCCTACAAACTCCATGACTTTATTCTTAACATAACCGTTGGCAAACACTGCACCTATGATAGCCAGCGCAACGTCCTGGGGACCTACGCCCGGCATCGGCTTTCCGGTCAGATAAACGCCCACAACCTCCGGTCTGTGTATATCATAAGTCTTGCCCAGAAGCTGCTTCACCAGCTCCGGACCGCCCTCACCCATAGCCATGGTTCCCAGAGCACCGTATCGGGTATGGCTGTCCGATCCCAGAATCATTTTTCCGCCGCCTGCCAGCATCTCCCTGGCAAACTGATGGATAACTGCCTGATGGGGCGGCACATACATTCCGCCGTAGCGTTTTGCGCAGGTCAGACCAAACATGTGGTCATCCTCATTGATGGTTCCGCCCACTGCACAGAGAGAGTTGTGGCAGTTTGTCAGTACATAGGGGATTGGAAATTTTTCCAGCCCTGAAGCCCTTGCAGTCTGAATGATCCCAACAAATGTAATATCGTGGGATGTCAGTTTATCGAATTTAATTTTTAAATCATCCATATTTCCGGATGTATTATGCTTTTCCAAGATAGAGTAAGCCATTGTCTGTCTGGATGCCTCTTCTTTGTCAAGAGACGCTGCACCTGTCATCTGTGCAACTGCTGCTGCCGCTTCAGGACCGTCTTCCACAAGCTCAGTTCCATTCACCAACCAGACACCGCCATCGTAAAGTTTTACCATGATTGATCCTCCTTGTCACCGTTTTGTATCATTGTATACACTTATACAGTTCTTTTCTATTATACGCATTATCACGCTAAAATGCAAGTATTTTATCTCTCTATCACTTTATTTAATTCCAGTGCCTTTGTCGTTCGCACATTCTCAGGAAAACATCGGAATATTTGATGATCTGTAAAGATAAAAGGCTGCCGGCAAGATTTCCTGATGTACGTATGGACGCAAAAGTTTTTCTTATCGTATATAGAACAGATAAATGGGCCGTTAAAATCCATAAGTTATGTATAAAATCTAAAGGCTCTTTGCATTTTATCTGTAAAGTGTGACCAAAACCAAGGCTCACTTGCTTAGTTTACGTATTAAAGCCAAAGATTCCCTGCATTTTATCTGTAAAGTGTGACCAAAACCAAGGCTCACTTGCTTAGTTTACGTATTAAAGCCAAAGTTTCCCTGCTTTTTATCTGTAAAGTGTGACAAAAACCACGGCTCACTTGCTTAATTTACGTATTAAAGCCAAAGTTTCCCTGCTTTTTATCTGTAAAGTGTGACAAAAACCATGGCTCACTTGCTTAGTTTACGTATTAAAACCAAAGGTTCCCTGCTTTTTATTTGTAAAGTGTGACCAAAACCAAGGCTCACTTGCTTAGTTTACATACTAACACCAAAGATTCCCTGCATTTTATCTGTAAAGTGTGACCAAAACCATGGCGCGCTTACTTAATTTACATACTAACACCAAAAATTCCCTGCATTTTATCTGTAAAGTGTAGCCAAAACCACGGCTCACTTACTTAATATACATACTAAAACCAAAGGTTTCTTCCAATTTACCTGTACTTTCCTTCACAACAGCAAAAAAGCTGCCGGATGCCACAAAATCTGCTCCCTGCTGCAGTCATGGGCCTGTATAGACAAAATGACTGCGGCAGAGAACGTACTTGCGCGGCACGCGGCAGCTCTCTTATATCAGGTCCGGGCAGTAAGTGCGGGGCCCGGCTGAATCGTTAATCCTGTTTTTTCATAAACTCCATATAGCTGGAAACCATCAGCGCGATCTTGAATGTCAGTGCGTCGTCAAACACCCTGATATCAAGTCCTGTGCTCTTCTGAATCTTCTCCAGTCTGTACACCAGTGTATTCCTGTGCAGGAAGAGCTGGCGGGATGTCTCTGAAATGTTCAGATTATTGTCAAAGAATTTGTTGATGGTGTTCAGAGTCTCATCATCCAGGGATTCCGGCAGCTTGCCTCCGAATACCTCTTTCATGAACATTTCACACAGAGGCATGGGAAGCTGGTAGATCAGACGGCCGATTCCCAGATTGTTGTATCCCACAATGGTCTTCTCCACATAGAATATTTTACCTACGTCAAGAGCCATCTTCGCTTCTTTATAAGAACGTGATACATCCTTGATCTCATTGATGATATTGCCGTAGGACACGCGCACCTGGGACATAGCCTCAGCATTGAGCATATCCACGATCATCTTGGCAATGCTCTCAATGGATTCGTAATTGTCAGTCTCTTCCAGATTCCGAACAATGATGATATTTTTCTCATCAATCGCTGTGATGAAATCGTTTGTTCTGGACACAAACAGGTTTTTCAGAATCTCAATGGCATCCTGATCCTTCTCATTTTTGGTCTCGACCAGAAGCACTACTCTCCTGGCTTCCACCGGGATATGCAGTTTTTTTGCACGGTTGTATACATCTACCAGAAGCAGATTGTCGAGGATCAGATTCTGGATAAAATTTGACTTATCAAAACGCTCTTTGTAAGCCACGATCAGATTCTGAATCTCCGCAACAGCCACGCGGCCAATCATATAGGCATCCTCATTGCCGCCTTTTGCGATCAGAATAAACTCCACAGACTGCCCGTCATAAATCTTGAAGAAATGGTAGCCTTTCATTACCTGGCTGTCCGCCATTGATTCCACAAAGCCGGACACATCACCGAAATCTTCATTCTCAACCGGAAATGTAGTAGAGTTTACCTTTCCATCCACATCCATAACACAGAGATCTATCCTCGTTATGGTTCTCAATTCTTCTAATGTCTTCTGTATCACCTGGCTTGAAATCATAGTTATTCTCCTTCTGCACACTTATCAAAAATACTAATATATCAATTACTATAACGTATTTTCGACAAAATTTCAATTTTTTATTTTCGTACACTAGAGCCTGTTTGAAAATTCATTCCGACAATCTGTGACGTACAGCTTGGCGAAAGCAATTTTCAAACACGCTCTAGGCTGGCAGCTTTTCCTATATAAAAACTGCCGCAGATAAATCCGCGGCAGTCTGTATCTTTTCATAACAATTAGTTTGTGATAACCTGTTCTGTTTCTTTGTCGAATACGTGAATCTTTTCCAGATCCAGTGAGAATTTAACAACATCGCCTGTTCTGGCTGTTGTACGCGGATTAACTCTTGCTGTCATCGGGAATCCTTCTGTGTCAAAGTATAAGTAAACCTCAGCACCAAGTAATTCGTAAACAGTGATCTTACCTTCGATTACGCTGCCCGGGAATGCCTGAATACGAGCTTCATCATCGTATACGTGCTCAGGACGAATACCCATAACAACTGTCTTTCCGTCATAGCCGCCGTCGATGAGCGGTTTTCTCTTGGAAGCAGGTAAAGCGATTGTAGTTCCGCCGATTTCCAGTTCAACTTCATTGCCTTTTACGTGGCATACTGCATCCATCATGTTCATCTGAGGAGAACCGATGAATCCTGCTACGAACAGGTTCTTCGGAGCGTTGTATAAGTTCTGAGGTGTATCAACCTGCTGTACGATACCGTCTTTCATAACAACGATTCTTGTACCAAGTGTCATAGCCTCTGTCTGGTCATGTGTTACGTAGATAATGGTTGCACCTAATCTCTCATGCAGTTTGGAGATCTCAGTACGCATCTGTACACGAAGTTTAGCATCCAGGTTTGACAGAGGTTCGTCCATCAGGAATACTTTAGGTTCACGCACGATAGCACGTCCCATAGCAACACGCTGTCTCTGACCACCGGAAAGAGCTTTCGGTTTACGGTCTAACAGTTTCTCCAAGTCAAGGATCTTAGCTGCTTCTTTAACCATTTTATCAATCTGGTCTTTCGGAACTTTTCTCAGTTTCAGACCGAATGCCATGTTATCATATACGGTCATATGCGGATACAGAGCGTAGTTCTGGAATACCATTGCAATATCTCTGTCTTTAGGTTCTACATCATTTACAACCTTGTCACCGATTTTTAATGTACCGCCTGAAATTTCTTCCAGACCTGCGATCATACGAAGTGTAGTAGATTTACCACAACCTGAAGGACCTACGAAGATGATGAATTCTTTATCTGCGATTTCAAGGTTAAAATCTTTTACTGCTTCGAATCCGTTTGGATATGTTTTGTTAATATGCTGTAATGATAAGCTTGCCATTTTCATTTCCTCCTAATTGTTACGCGTCTCTTTGCTTTGATTAACTGTTACAAGTATAACACTGACACCCGGTTTTTTACCATGGTTCAATTAAACAAAGATTAAATAAAGTCTTTGTTATCATCTCTAAGAAAATACACCCTATTGGCAATTTACCGAATTTTCTTTTCTTCAATATACAACTTGCACAATGGATATCATTTCTCCATATTTTGCCTGCAGTTGGCGGGTTTCACGGGAAATATGATGGTTGTCTTGAACAGGTCTCCGTCCAGATAAATCTCGAACCTCCCGTTCATAAGCTCTACCAGGTTCTTGGCAATGGAAAGTCCCAGGCCGCTGCCCTCTGTGCTCCTGGACTCATCCCCCTGGATGAACCGTTCGGTCAGCTCATCCGCATCGATGTTCAGGGGCTGGCTGGATATGTTCTTCAGGGAAAAGGTGACTTTCTTTTCATCTGCCTTCATGTCCGCATATACCCGGCTTCCCGGAAAGGCGTATTTGACAATATTGCCGTACAGGTTATCCATGACTCGCCACAAAGCCCTGCCGTCGGCGCAGATATACACATGCTCCTCAGGCATGCTGTTCACGGTCTGCAGCCCGCGGCTTCGGAGCTGCTCAAAGAATTCCCCCTGTACCTGCTGCTGGAATTCCCGGAAGTCTATCTGCTCGGGCTGGATATGGAAATTGCCGGAGTTGATCTTGGAGACTTCAACCAGGTCCTCCATTAGAATCTTCAGACGCTCTGTCTTCTTGTCCAGCACATCCACATACTCCTCGATCTTGGGATTTTGTATCTCCTCCCGCTTCAGAAGGCCGATGTAACTGATGATGGATGTGAGGGGTGTCTTTAAGTCGTGGGAGACATTGGCGATCAGATCCGTCTTTCTGCGCTCATTGCGCACACTCTCCTGGACGGCTTTTTCCAGATTGTCGCCGATCCGGTTGATGTTGTCCGCTATCTCCGCGTTTATCCGGTTTAAATTCTCTGTTGGTATTTTATAGGTAAAATCCTCATCGGAAATCTTCCGCACACCGTCCAGCATCTGCACCCTTGCGCTTATCTCCCTCAGAATATGACCTCCTGCGTAGAGGTTCATAAAGACAAGTATTACAGCTCCCACTGTCCCTCCGCGGCACAAGAGAAAGCTCAGCACCACATAGAGGACAAATCCCGCAAGCGCAAAGGCCGCCTTCTTACCGCCCCGGATGCCGGCCCTGTAATTGCCGATAATCTGGGATACTATGCTGCCCCTGCCGAGAGTCCCCATTTTCCCCCTGCGCACAATACTCAGGACTCCCACCAAAAGAAACACATAAATAAATAAGAGCATCACCACATTGCCTGTTGCCCGGGGAGGCGGAAGGATCTCCTCCATGCTGCGTTTTACGATCACTGCTGCCAGACACAGAAGCAGACCCATGGGTACCAGCAGAAATTCTATGGAGATCCTGTCAAAATACCTGCTCAGCCGCCTTTCCTGCCCTGCCCTTTTCACTGTCATCACACAGAGTGCCAGAAGGGAAATGAAGAAAACGGCAGCGGAAAAGATCAGGCCTTTCGGAAAGGTACGGATGAACCAGGACCATTTGTGATAAAACTGGCTGCCGCCCCACAGATAATCCTTTGCTGCAAATGTCCTGTCAATCCAGACGGAAAGGGTGATATTTTCCGTATCCGAAATATCCTCGTTGAGCTTTTTTATGATGTCATATTTCATCTCATAGGACAGAGGTACATCTGTATCCAGGAAAAAAGTATCTCCCTGGAACAGAAGTCTGGCGGAATTCTGCTTCTCTTCTTCCAAGGTGCAGTTAGTGTACACCAGGCCGGTCTCCACATTCTCAAACCTGTACTTAATATTGGTGTTCTCCGCTTTGAATCTCTCCTTGTCCTTTACATACTGAGGCATCTCAGCGTCAATTTTTAACAGGCACACAGCCAGTTCGGAGGCGCAGTGTACTTCGCTTGCACGCCTCAGGTTCTGCTCCGACATGACAAACTCCAGAATGCTGTCATAGCCCTGAGGCGTATACAGTTCATCCAGGGTTCCCTTGATCTCCTTCAGCTCACTTACACTGTACAGATTCTTCTCATTTTCCCGGATATAGGATTTCCACCACTTGTAGCTCTCCTTCTGCTCACTCCAGTCATAGAGCTGCTGCAGGGTGTACGCCAAACCGTTAGTGTTGCTGCCGCTTATGATTCCCTGCTCGGCATATTCCAGAATGTCTACCTGCTTGTCAGGGTCATACTTCCCGTCTGTCTCAAAATTCATTCTGAGGCGTATATAGTCAATAAGCTCTGACATCTCATTCTTTACATTCTGGGCATAATCCCTGGTCTTGTAGTAAGGAGGTGTCTCCCCCGCAAGCCAGCCCGGATCCTGCCATACCTGATAATAGTCGGCAATGATAATGTAGATCATCACGATCACTGCAAATAAAAAATGCAGGATCAGGGTCCCTGGATAACAGAACGGACGCCTATTCCTGCCGGGTTTTTTCTCTTTTCTGCCTCTAAATATTTTCAATTTTGTATCCCACTCCCCAGACTACTTTCAGATACCTCGGGTTCTTCGGATTCAGTTCGATCTTCTCCCGGATATGGCGGATATGTACTGCCACCGTGTTGTCAGCACCGATAGCTTCCTCATTCCATATATTACGATAGATCTGCTCAATAGAAAATACTTTCCCCTTATTTTTTAAAAGAAACAGAAGAATATTATATTCAATGGGAGTAAACCGCACTCCCTTACCATCCAGGGTCACCTCTTTGGTGTCGTCATCCACCACCAGTCCCCCGGAAAAATAAATGTGTTTGTCCTGCCCTTTCGGCATATTTCCCAGTTCTGTATAGCGTCTGAGCTGGGACTTTACCCGTGCGATCAGCTCCAGGGGATTGAATGGCTTCTCCATATAATCATCCGCTCCGGCGTTGAGCCCGGCTATCTTATCCTCATCCTCTGTTTTGGCTGTCAGGCAGATGATGGGAATCGTTGAAAATCTGCGAATCTGTGTGATTGCCTGTATGCCGTCCATTTTCGGCATCATGATATCCACGATCAGCAGGTGTACATTCTCCCTGCGCACCACTTCCGCAGCCTCCATTCCATCATAGGCACACAGTACCTCATACCCCTCCTCCGAAAGATAAAGCTCTATGGCATGCACAATCTCTCTGTCATCATCACAAACAAGTATCCTGAACATGTTAACACCTCTTGTCATTATTTTGCATCCAGCACCGGCATCCTTCCGGGATACCTGTGCCCTGAATCATCTCAGGACGTGGCGTCACTGCTGTAGATTTATTATACCATTGTTTCGACATTTACCGTAAAAAACGAACGCAAATTCCGGAAAATTAAGAAAAACTTAAAGATTTCCTTTCAAATATACAGATAATGAACGTTTCACAGCCATACAGCATTAACAAAATGGAAACTTCTGGTATTTTCTAAAATAACAGTAATTCTTTCAAGATCGCTTTACATATCCTCCATTCTTTTTTATAATAATACGAATTAGACAAATGCAAGGGAAAGGAATTTTACTATGTTTCGATTGATGGGAACCATTTATAAAGACACACATGTGGTCAAGAGCACCGTCATATGTGATGAGACAGACATGAACCGCACCAAGAAAGTATTTCACTGTCTGGACGCCATCTGTTATGAGTTCGATTTGGAAAAGCCCCTGTGGCTGGATGTGAATATCAAGGATTTCCAGAAGCATGCAAAGGCGCGCTTCAACCAGGATAATTTTATCGAAGTGCTGGATTTTGATTATCTGGAAATACAGGTCATTGAAGAGGGATGAGAAAAACAGCCCGCCCGGAAGTTCCCGGGCGGGCCTTTCTTTCCTTACAGTCTTTTCAGTAACTCTTCTCTTCTGTCCTCGTATCCCGGTTTTCCAAGGAGTGCGAACATGTTCTTCTTGTAGCTCTCAACACCCGGCTGATTGAAGGGGTTCACACCTGACAGGTAACCGCTGATACCGCAGGCAAATTCAAAGAAATAGAACAACTGTCCAAGGTAAAACTCGTCCTGTCTCGGGATTTTAACCATCAGGTTCGGGGTATTACCGTCTGTATGGGCAAGGATTGTTCCGTTCATGGCGCTCTTGTTTACGAAGTCCATGCCTTTTCCGGCCAGATAGTTCAGGCCGTCTAAGTCATTCTCTGCCTCTTTGATGGCAAGGTCTACTTTGGGCTCTTCGATGGCAAGAACAGTCTCGAACATGATTCTGGAGCCATCCTGGATAAACTGTCCCAGGGAGTGCAGGTCTGTGGTAAAGTCCACGGATGCCGGGTAGATGCCCTTCTGATCCTTACCTTCGCTCTCACCATATAACTGTTTCCACCACTCTGCAACATAGTGCAGGGTAGGCTCATAGTCAGCCAGAATCTCAACGGATTTGCCTTTTCTATGAAGAATGTTGCGGACTGCCGCATACTGCAGCGCGTCATTTTCCGCATACGGAGTATTCAGTGCCAGTTCTCTTCCGGATGCTGCACCTTCCATGAGCTTATCAATGGAAACGCCGCTCACTGCGATAGGCAGAAGTCCAACGGCTGTCAGCACGGAGAAACGTCCTCCCACGTCATCCGGAACTACGAAGGTCTCATATCCTTCCTCTGCTGCCAGGGTCTTTAATGCGCCCTTGGCTTTATCTGTTGTAGCATAGATCCTTTTTGCTGCCTCTTCTTTTCCGTATTTGTTCTCTGCCATCTCTTTGAACACACGGAAAGCGATTGCCGGCTCTGTTGTTGTACCGGATTTTGAAATGACATTAATGGAGAAGTCTCTGTCTCCGATCACCTCAGCAAGGCCTTTTACATATGCGCCGCTGATGTTGTTGCCTACATAGTAGATCTCCGGAGCTTTACGGGCTTCTTTTGTAAGATTGTTATAAAATGGATGGTTCAGGAAATCGATGGCAGCTCTCGCTCCCAGGTAGGAACCGCCGATACCGATCACAAGCAGAACATCGGAATCATTTTTAATCTTCTCCGCTGCTTTCTTGATGCGGCCGAACTCTTCTTTGTCATAATCTACCGGAAGGTCGATCCATCCCAGGAAGTCATTTCCAAGGCCGTTTCTGGATACCAGGGTCTCTTTGGCCGCTTCCACCATTTTTTGCATTGCTGTTACTTCTTCTTCGCGGATAACGTCAGCGGCTTTTGAATAATCAAATGTAACTTTGTTTCCCATTGCTCTCTTCTCCTTTTTCCTGTCGTTTGCCTGAAGCTGACCTGACACTTATCAGGACAGCATGTCCAACTCAACTTGAACGTTGTCACTCAACAAATATAGTTTAGCAAATGATGGGAGGTTTATCAAGTTAGAAATTCCTTTATCACATCTTTGACGATAGCCTCCTCCTCTTTGTTCAGGAGATGGCTGTACCGTTCATCCGTGGCTGCCGCTTCCCGGATGCGCTCTTCCACCTTCTCGGCCCTCGGATCTTTGTCCTGACCCCTGCGGTCTGACATGGCCCGTTCCTTCTGGGCTCTCAGCCGCTGTTCCTGCTGAAGCTGTTCCTGTTCCTTTGCCTTTACCCTTGCCCTTCTGCCCATCTTACCTGCCTTAGCCGCCTTGGCTGCCTTAGATCCGGTATTCTGACGGACGGGTTCTATCTGAACTACCTTCTGGCTGTCGCCTCTCTGGTTTTCCATATAATCCAACAGGTTTGTCTCAATGACCTCCTCCTGGAACCCCATGGATATCACCATACGCAGCAGAAGAAGTGCGATACCCATAACCACCGCGCTGCCCGCCAGAAGCCCCATAGCCGGAAAGTCTCTGGTGATGACCGGAAAAGAGATCCGCTCAAGGCCTGTCCTTCTGATCCACAGCGCCCCTGCTCCCGCGGCTAAAAAAGAGAGGACAAAAGTACACCAGGATACCCCTTTCATCTGCCGAAGGGTTATCGGTCCTATCTTTCGTCCTCTCATCCGCCTTGTGAGATACACAGCGGGGTTATGTATCGCTGAATCGTCTTTTACGTTTCTCTGATATTCCAGCAGAAACTGCTGCAGCCATTTGTCTTTTACCGCCGGAACATTTTTCAGGTCCCGGATTACTCTTCTGTTGCTCCCGTAGATTGCCAGTACGCTGAAAAGGCTCAGTAACCCCATCAGCCAGGTGCCATAATAAAATAAGTGCACAGTAAATCCTCCTCACTATTTCGGCGCGCAGAAAGCACGCTCTTTATGGCATTCATTATATAGCAACCCGGGCGTTTTGAAAACAAAAATCGTGCGTCAAATGGTGACAAAAGGCGCCTTTCTACAGCCTCTTAACCATGCTCTCCACCAGATTTACCGTGTGGCGGATCGCCTCTCTTTCAAAGGCGGGATAGTCCATATGGGCGCTGTCGTCAGCCTTGTCGGAGATGGCTCTTATCACCAGATAGGGGATTTGATTGAGATATGCCGCCTGTCCGATGGCCGCGCCTTCCATCTCTGTGCAGTATCCGTCTGTGTTCTCTATGATCTGGTCTTTCACCTCTTTTTTGGCTACGAACTGGTCACCGCTCACTACACGGCCCTCAAATACCTGGATATCGGGATTGACCTGACGGCATACCTCCGCTGCCAGGCTGCGCAGAGTCTCATCTGCCGGGAATGCCAGCGTATCCATTCTGGGCACCTGGCCGATGGGATAGCCGAACTCCCTGGCGTCCATATCATGCTGCAGGGTGTCTGTGGAGAGGACAATATCACCGATGTTGATCTCCGCCCGCAGGGAGCCTGCCACGCCGGTGTTGATGACGGCATCCACATGGAAGTCATCCGCCAGGATCTGGGTACAGATTCCCGCGTTTACCTTGCCAATTCCGGAGCGTACGATCACTGCCTCCTTACCGTTTAATCTGCCGCTGTAAAACTCCATGGAAGCTTTTTTCTCCACTGTTACATCTGTCATCTTCTCTTTCAGGATTGCCACTTCCTCCTCCATGGCTCCTATGATTCCTATATGTCTCATTGCTAAGTTCCTTTCTGTCGATATTATATATGCCGGAGTACACCCGGTCCCTCTGTAAGCCTCTATATGCCCCATTTTCAAAGGATTGAGGCGTTCCTCAGGATTTCCTCTATCCGTTCTGTTTCAGACGCATCAGCGGCCAGCAGAGGCGCTGTGCAGCCGGGATTCATATCCACGCCGCAGAGTACCATTGCCTTTTTTATAATGGGTATGAACTGTTCTGCCACATCATAGATGGCCATCAGTCCATCTATTTTCTGCTGATAAACCTGAAGTGCCTCCAGATCATTCTCCCTTGCTGCTTTTGCGAAGCCGGAAGCAACAGCAGGGGCAAAGTTTGACAGGCCTGCAATACACCCGTCACCACCGCTCAGTACGTTATGGGCAAAAAATTCATCAAATCCGGAATATATTAAAAACTCAGGAAATTCCTTCTTCACTGTCTGTATGAGCGCACGGGTGTGTCCCATGGTTCCCACGGTATCTTTGATCCCAACGATGTTTTTATGTCTGCGTACCAGGTTCAGTACCACCTGGGGCTTCAGATCATATCCTGTCCTGTCCGGAAAATTATACAGAAGAACAGGTCCGTTCACACGGTCGGCAAGGCTGTCATAGAAGTTTTCCACTGCACTGTCCGGCAGATTAAAGTAATACGGAGAGATCACCATAACCCCGTCTGCCCCTGCTTCCAGAGCAAAATTAGAAAACTCCACGCATTCCTCAAATTCCATACTGCAGGTTCCTATATAGACGGTTACCCTGTGTGCAATGTACGCCACAGCCTCACGCACCATATTCCGCTTTTCCTCCATGGGCAGGGCAAAAAACTCACCGATGCTGCCGAAGATGAGAATTCCGTCAATTCCTCCCTGTATCAGATGTTCATAGATTCTTTTGTTGGCTTCTATGTCAATATGTCCGTTTTCATCCAATGCCGTCACTGCCGGCGTGATCCATTTTGCATTCATAAATTAATTATGTCCTCTCTTTTATCTGATTAATCCTGTTGCGGTCTGCCGCATTATTATATCTCTTCGTATCCTGCACCCTTCATGGCAGACATAGCGTGGCTTGTATAACGGCCAAACAAACCCTTTCTCTTCGGACGGGGCAGAATGCCGGATTCGGAACGTTTTTTCAGAACAGCCTCGATCTCTTCCCCGGAGAGTTCCTGTCCCTGAATTCCGACTACGTCGAGACTTCTGTTCTGTACACTGTACTCCAGAATATCCCCCGTCTCAATAAAGGCCAGCGGGCCTCCTGCTGCCGCTTCCGGGGAGACGTGGCCGATGGCGGCACCTCTCGTTGCCCCTGAAAAACGTCCGTCTGTCACCAGGGCAACCGTGCCGTTCAGACGCTCATCACAGACAATGGCCTCTGTGGTCATGAGCATTTCCGGCATGCCGGTCCCTCTCGGACCTTCATAGCGGATAACAAGGATATCGCCCGGGTCTACCTCACCATCTACGACGGCCTGGTAAGCGTCCTCCTCACGGTTGTAGACCTTCGCAGGGCCTTTGTGCTCCCGCATGGATTCCACACAGGCGGAGTATTTGATAACTGCGCCTTCCGGTGCCAGATTGCCTTTTAAAATAGCTATGGAACCCTTTTCCTCCGCTTTCTCCACAGGGAAGATGACCTGGTCACGTTCCAGGCCGTAATTATGCAGATAGCCCAGGTTGCGGGCAAAGAAATTGTCCTTCTCCAGCTCCTCCAGATTTTCACCCAGGGTTCTGCCGGTAACGGTCATGACATCCAGATGCAGCATGTCCTTTAAATAAAGCTGAACCATGGGGATTCCTCCGGCAAACCAGAAGGATTCTGTCAGGTGCTGTCCGCTTGGATTGATGTTGCCGATATGCGGTACTTTGTGGTTCAGGTCATCAAAAAGTTCCGGTTCCAATATGATTCCCAGCTCCCTTGCAATGGAGGGAAGATGGATGGTCGCATTGGTAGAGCCGCCTATGGCGCTGTGAATGATGATGGCATTTTCAAATGCTTCCCTTGTCATGATACTGCCCGCTGTGATCTCACGCTCAACCAGTTCCATGATCATACGGCCCGCTTTTCTGGAATAAGCAAAAATATCCCGCATGGTGGCCGGCATAACAGCAGTTCCCGGAAGTGACATGCCCAGGGCTTCTGCCATACACTGCATGGTACTGGCAGTCCCCAGGAAAGTACAGGCGCCGCAGGACGGACAGCCTGTGAGCTTATAGTCCCTGATCTCCTGCTCTGTCACTGCGCCCTCACGCTTTTGGCGCAGAGAAATATCCCCCGCAACCAGCGATGTGGTCATATCCGGTCCCGGGCGCATGCTGCCGCCGGGAATAAAGATGGTGGGCATGTCCAAGCGGGCTGCTGCCTTTAACTGGGCGGGAATGGATTTGTCACAGGAGGCGGAGAGGATCATGCCGTCCCATGGGTACACGGAACCGTGTACTTCTATCATATCACAGATCGCTTCGCGGGATGCCAGGATGTAGTTCATCCCGTCATGGCCCTGGGCACATCCGTCACAGATATCTGTGGTGTGATACTGGGCCGGATAGCCGCCTTTCTCGAAGACTCCGTACTTTGCCTGCTCCATGAGGCCCGACAGATGGGTACTGCCGGGATGGCTGTCACCGAAGACATCCTCCAGAAGGATCTGAGGTTTCTTAATGTCCTCCTCATCCCATCCGGAGCCCATCTGCAGGGCGTCGAACTGGGACCAGAGAAGGCGCTGGGGGGCGCTTTTTTGTTTGTGGTTCATGGTGTGTTATGTATCCCTTCTTTAATAGATTATTTGATGCTTTCATATTACAACTTTTTGAAGGGTTTGACTACTGTTAATTGGGTGACAGCGGCACAAAAGCCGCGGGACAAAGAATTTTCTTCATCCTGCGGCTTTTGTACTTGTTTTATAAAGGAGGTATTTTAACAAAATTACTTGATACGTTTTCTGACTACATATTCCCCGGCACCAGCAAGGACCAGGATGCCTGCAAAAAGGCCTACATAAATCAGGCCTGTATTGTCATTTTTCGTTATATTCTCCCCTTCACTCAATGGAACCTCTTCCCCATTGATGATGACTGTTCGGGTGCTGTCTTCTTCTGCCTGACCGGTCTGCTCCCGGTCTTTCAAAGGGGCTGCCTCTTCCGTCTGCCGATTTACAGAATCAGCCGAGAGCGCGTCCTGTCCTGCATGAGCAATAGTAATATTTCCAAGGGCAATCGCTATGCATAATATGAGAGGCAAGATTTTCTTTTCTAATCTTTTATGTCCCATAATGCACCCCTTTCCCCTGCCACTATGACTATTTCTTATCTGACGCTGCCTGTATTAAGGCTCCGTCTATATATTTTATTAATTCAAGTGCACTGCGAAAGTGCTTTTCACTCTTTTCTTCTGCCCATGTAACTTCACCCTGCCATGTGGCATCTCTGCTGCCGTCTATTTTAATTACAAAGGTTTCTGCTTCTTTTGCCATTTTAGCCCTCACTATAGTTTTATCTCGTCCGTTGGGTATTGTTACAAGCTGTATAAATGGATCACCGTGTTAATATCGATAACCATTCAGGTCTCTGCTTCTGTTATTCGTATTATACTTTAAGCGGCATTACCAAAAGCATTACACGCATTACTTTATTTGAATCATATTTTCATAAAGGAGTTTTTTGTAATGGTATAAAATAACAGACAGGACAAAAAACACCACGGAAACCGTTATGATTCGCGTCTGCGGATAACAGATGCTATGATTTCCAAAACCAGTGCTGCCGCAATCACACCGCCTGCAATGATCTTTCCCATTGTACTTGTCAGGGCTTGAGCGACCCTTCCCAAAACAGGGATGGTATATACCACTTTCCCTATAAAGTTGCTGTAGGGGACTGCGTTCATATCCTCCGTCTTGTTGGCATCTCCTTTGGTGATAAATTCACCCATGACCACTTTGTTCTCCACTACCCTGTGGGTGATAATGGCATTGGAATCCTTTGCTCCATAGAACGCGATCACATCATCTTCCTTCATGTCCTCCGGTGCTGTCTCCTGTACATACACCAGGCTTCCTGTGGGGATTGCCGGCTCCATGCTTCCGCTTACCACGGAATATGCATCATAGCCAAAAAGCCTGGTTGCTGTAATGGGAAGACAGACAAGCACCAGACTTACTAATAAAACAGTGCCCAGTGCACTGCAAATTGCAGACACTGGGCTTTTCCTATCCTTTTTCTTCTTTCTGCTCAAATCAAGTTATCCTTTCATCTGCGTCGTCTAATCAGAAATACTGCTAATGCGGAAAGAGCTGCAACTGCTCCGACTCCGATCGCGATGCCGGCTGCAAGGGGAAGGCCCTTCTTTACTTTCTCTTTGGTCTCTTCCGGATTGTCAGCCAGAGGTGTTTCATCCTCATCTAAATCGACAACTTCCTGGTTGCCCTGCGGCACTTCATTCGGCTCTATAACCTGAGTTCCCTCGTCTGTTCCGGCTCCTGCCGTACCTTCGGTTCCCTCAGTACCGGCTGTTCCGGCTTCACCTGCGGTGCCTTCTGTACCGGCTGTTCCCTCCGTTCCGGTGGTTCCTGTTGTGCCTGCCGGAGTACCTGCTGCCGGAGTCTCTACAACAGTTGTCTCTGTTGTGGTGGTTCCGGGTATAACGGTTGTGACGGTTGTTGTCTCGCCGGGTACGGTTACTGTCTCTGTTGTAACAGGTGTATATACGAAAGTAAATACGTTCTGTGCTTCATTGGAGGAGAGTGTCTTGGTCAGTGCCAGAGCCTGCGGTGTATAACCTTCCACATACAGGTAAGCCACTACCGGTTTGTCTCCCACATTGCCGTAATAGGTACGGCTCGGTGCCAGTTCGTTTCCTTCTTCATCATGATAATTAACAGTATAACCAACCATGTCGCCCTGAATTCCGTAAGCGACAACAAAATCTCTGTCACCATTTACATAAAATCCGGAGGTCTCAAGGGAATTATTGTCACGTCCGCTTATCCGGACACCTTTTACATAATATTTACTGGAATCTCCCAGTGCAACATCACCGTTCTGTACATCAAAGGATACTTTATCACCTAATTTCAGGCCGCTTACCACAACCCTGTCACCCTGTGCATCAATCACCGGTGTCCCTGTACTTACTACAGATAATCCGTCAATCCCGGAAAATGTACCCTGATTGCCTGCATAGAAGGTTGCTGTATAGGTGTATTCTCCATCTGCCGCAAAAACGCTGATCACAGATGAGCCAAAGAGCATGCAGACAGTAAGCAAAGATGTCAGAATCATTTTCAACTTCTTCATGACTTCAGCTCCCCTTTCTCATGGCGTTTTTTCATGGCTGCGATTCCCAGAAGCAGCAGTACCAATCCGCTGACTAATGCCGCTGTACTGAAAAGGAGGATATTGGTGGTATCTCCTGTCTTAGGACGGGTGATCGTCTTCTTCACTGTATTGGATTCGCCTGTAACGGTCTTTCTTACCACAGTGTCTTTACCTTTTACGGTTACCGTGGAAGGAGCCACTTTCTCTACTGCGAAATTCATCTGCAGACGAGCCAGTGTATCCTGATAGCCATTGCCCTGTGTCTCACCGTCTAAGATAACCTTCAGGTGAACAGAACCGGCTTTTCCTGCATCCAGCCTATCCAGATAGAAGAAATCATCCAGGGAATCCGTGGCTTGTTCCAGACCTTTGCCAACATAGGACGTGCCCTCGCCGCCTACGGTTTCGCTGTCATAGAGGACTGCCTCCGCACCGGATGGATCATAATAGGTCAAAACATATGTGTAAGCTCCGCCTTCTGCTTTGCTTCCCTCTTCCAGACTTTTCAGAACTTCATTGGACATATACCAGTCGGTCTGTTCCTCTCCGGAATTCTTTATCTTAACCTGCAGTTCCATGGTATCGCCGGGGAGGATTCCATAAATCTCCTCAGCCATTTCCTTAGAACTGAAATTACTATTCATCTTGTCTCCGTCAAAATCAACCTGCCAGTCTTTATCACTTTTAAAATCTTCTGCATATGCGGTTGCCGCGGTGCCTACGGTCATGACTGCTGCCATGATAAGGCACAAAATTTTCTTTTTCATATTCTGTACCTCCTATCGTAAGCTGATATCTCCGTTTGCTGCAACATCTACGTCTACACCCCAGGCACTCTTGATGGCATCCTGTGCATTATGTGTCTGAACAGCATCCACTTCGGCTTCCACCTGGAAACTGTAACCGTCATAATCGTAAACCGTGGTGATGGTCTTGTAACCATTTTCATCAATTGTCTCATGTTCTGTGACCTTCTTGCCAAGCGCCGGGTCAATCCGCAGTGTGTCTGCGAACTCGGGAGTGGTTTCTCCTGCCGGAAGAATGCTGTTATAGTACAGAACCGTACGTTCTTTTGTGGATGCATTTTTGTCTTCGGTCCAGCCGTTGCCAGTCAGGTTCAGGTCAATCAGTGCGGGGGAAAGCGTTGTGTCTTTGACTGCATTTTCTCCTTCGCCTTTTGACCAGCTCTTATAGAGGATAACCCTCACATAGCTGTCTATGGAGCCGCTGTTCGTAACGCTGAGCTTCTCATCATATGTCTTGCCCAGTACCAGCTTCTCTTTCTTCAAATCGGATAAAAGAGTTCCTGTGCTCTCATTCCACTCATCGTTTTCATTATAGTCCCTGTAGCTGATTTTGTCACCATTTTCTATGAGGCTTACACCAATGTTTGATGTGCTCATCTGCACAGAATAGTTTTCACTGTAATAGGTAAGTGCCGCACGTGCACTTCCGACTGTACTGCCCAGCAATAACAGGGCTGCTGCTGAGAGAAGGATAACTGGTTTCACAGAAAAGGATTTTTTCTTCTTTTTCATTATTCACCAACCTCCTCTTGTTTTGCATTCCAGTCTGCATAGGGTTTGCCTTCATCGTCATATAATACCGGGGTACACTCCTGGGCCACGATAATATTAAATTCCTCCTCACTGTCTTTGGAATCAATCTTAACCTGGAGTTCCTCCGTTTCACCGCCTGCCGGAACAATATCACTGTAATAGTAGTAATCTTCTTCTCCGGGAGACCACTTCTGGCTGCCCTGATATACAAGTCCGTCCTGATATTTTTCTCCTGCAAATACTTTCACACGGACATAGCACTCATAATCTCCTGTATTTTTGATCACAATATGCTTTGTCCAGTCGCTGACCTTCTCCTCCGGAATCGTCACGGTGGAACCAAGACTGATGGTCACATCACCTGCTGCCGTTGTATAGGTGGTGAAGTACGCCATGGCGCTGTTCACGGATATACCTGCGGTGAGGGCAAGAGCTGCTGCTGCCAGACAAAGGCTTTTCTTATTGAATTTCTTCTTCATCGCTCCATCCTCCTTTACTCCTGCTCACCTGTACTATCTTTCTGCTGTTCCCAATCCCAGTCACCTTCATTGTAAGTAAACCGGTTGACTACACTGCTGCCGCCGTTGTTTCGATGGTCATAGGTATTTTCAAATGAAACACCAACCGATTCATCTGCAGTGATCACTGTCTGCTGTGTCCCGTCGGAAGTCAGTTCATAACTTGCTCCGCTGTATACCTCTGTTACCGTAACAGAAGCACCTGCCGGAATATGTTCTATCTTTACACTTTTTGTTCCCGGTGCGTCAAAGGAGACGGATACCACGTTGCTGTATACCACTTCATAATCCCTCTCTGCTTCTACCCGGAAAATGAAATCTGCTCCGCCTAAAGTGGCGTTATATGCAGTAAGGGTCTTTTCAATGACTAAATCCCCATAGCGCTCTGTCTGTGCCGGTTTTAATCCGGTGGTCACATCATATACCCAGGTGTCATCCTCTGTCTCGCTGTAATAGTTGTTCGGCAGGGAGATCAGATACGGGGTAAAATCATATGTATACTCCGGTGACTGTACAGATTCCGCAACAACCAGATACATACCTGTGGAGAGGTCTCCGGCAACGCCTTTGGATTTATCGCTGCCCTCAGGTTTCTGCATCTGTACCTCAGCAGTCGGGGCGGCTGCAAGCTTTTCTACCAGTTCGGATGCTTTTCCTGCAAGCTTCTCCCAGTCTTCGGCTGTTGTCTTATTGCTTATGGATGCAAGATCCAAATCTTCATATCCGGCCAATACTTTGTATTCACCGTTTTCCTCTACATCTGCCACTCTGTATAAATGAATGGGAATGGTCAGACTGTTCAGCTCTTCATACTGTCCGTCCAGTTCAAAGGTCAGGGAACAGCTTTTCTCTGTATCAATACCAAAGGCTGCATAAACCTTAGGCAGAATCGTTGCGGAAAGCATCAATGCCAGAGCCAGAGCCAATGCACTTCCTTTTTTTATTGTCTTTTTCATCTTCACATTTTACCCTCCTCTGAAAACTCATTCCCTATTGACCACTTTATGACTTCTTATTTTTTTTCCGTGGCTTGAACAGGAATTTCATTAAAAGTATCACCAGTAATGTCACCGACAATCCAAGTATCAGATATAACATGTAATAATTCTGTACTGCTTTCAGCATGGACTGAACCGGTGTGCTCTCTATCTCTTCCTCTCCGGTATACGGTACCCGATGCCCGCGGACTAAAAGTCTGTGGGAGTTGACGCCGTATGGAGTGCAAGTAAACAATGTTACATAGTCCTGGCCCTCTTCAATGGCCATTGCGCCGTCCAGGGTTTCCCTGTCGTCCTTGTCTATCATGGTGAGGATCTGGTCGACCTCATAAGCTAATGTATCATCCAGCACGTGGATGTAAAATAAATCTCCGCGTTTTAACTGGTCAATATCTGTAAAAAGCCTGGCGCTCGGAAGACCTCTGTGGGCTGCCAGTACACTGTGTGTACTCTCGCCTCCGATCGGTAATTTGGTTCCGTTGAGATGCCCTACTCCTGTCTGGAGAACGTCATCTCCGGTGCCATGGTAGATGGCTACCTTTATGTTGATCTTGGGGATGGAAAGGTATCCCATCACGCCGTCCTTGTTAACGTTAAGAACTTTCCAGTATTCTGTGTTCTGCAGTTCTTCTTTGTCTTCGCCGAATACATCACCGTACAGGTTATTCTCTGTCAGACTTTCATCAAAGGCTCTTGCGGCGTCCCATTCTTTTGTAAAATCTTCGGGCGTCATATCGCCAATCACTTCTTCATAGCTGCTTATAAGCTTGCTCTGGCGGTATGTGTTCCATTGGTTGGAAACGGTTGGATAAACCAGGATGCCAAACCCTGCCAGAAATAATAATCCGAACAGAATGGTTGAAATTTTTCTCTTCATTTATTTGTCCGTCAGCTCCTCATTCTCCTGTTTTTCATCAGAATTAAGCTTTTTCCTTAATTTCTTCTCGCGGAGGTAGAGGAATATAACAAAGGCTGCTGTCACTGCCAGACCTACGATCACCCAGAATAAATAGCTTGTGTGCATGCTTACTCCGGTCAGAAGGGAAGTTGGTGTCTCTTCCATCTCTGTCTCCTCATAAGGAACACGGTGTCCGCGTACAAGAAGTCTCTGGCTGTTCACTCCGTAAGGGGTACAGGTAAGAAGGGTAACTAAATCTTCTCCTTCCTCCACTGCCAGACCATCGGTCTCCTCGGGTTCTACCACTGATACCTTATCCACTTCATAGCAGAGGATATCATCCAGTATATACAGAAGGAAGTGATCCCCCTCTTTCATTTTGTCCAGGTCGGTAAACAATGTTGCACTTGGCAGTCCTCTGTGGGCAGAGATTACAGAATGTGTACTCTTACCTCCAATGGGAAGTGAACTTCCTTCCAGATGGCCAGCTGCTTTCTGAAGCACCTCATCATCCGTGGTGTGAAATACAGGTATTTTCACGTTGATTTTAGGAATTTCTACATATCCCATCATACCATTACCGGAGAGGTTAAGACAAGACATATATTCGTCATCTTCCTCCTCGGATGCTTCTGCTACGGCAAAGGAGTCTGGGAGGATACTGGGAAGAAGGGCGTTGTTATAAGCTGTCGCGCGGTCTGCCTCGGCTTTGTAGTCGATTTCACCTGCTGCGCTTTTTTCATTTACCACTTCTTCATAACTGCTGATCAGTTTACTCTGTCTGTAGTTATTCCATTGATTGGATACGAGGGGATACAGCAGCAAGGACAAACCGGCTAAAAACAGAAGGGAAACAATGATTATGTGCGATCTTTTTTTCATCCGGACTCTCCTTATTGTTGTATTTTTCTAAAATGCCGGGGCGGGCCGACCGCCCCGGCATTTAGTTGTTGCTTAGAATTGTTGATGATAATTATAATTGATTATCATTAATTATTTTGCAGATTTTCTGCGGCTTGCGAAGAACAGGCCTGCTGCTACGATCATGATGAGGCATCCGCCGATTGTGAAGATTGTTGTACCGATTCCACCTGTGGATGGGAGGGAACCAATACCTGTATTTAAAACTGTAACAGCCGGTGTCTCTGCTGGCTTACCATAACTGATTGTGGAGGTCACTTCCTGATTTGTTACAGTATCAAGTATTGTCACATCATAAGATATAACCTTACCATCTTTATCTTTAATAATTTCACCAAATGTAATTTTATATACTGTATCATTTATTGTATATCCAGTTGGTGCCTTTGTTTCTTTTAAGTAATATGATAAATCACCATCTAAACCTTTGAATTCAATATCAAATTTCCCATCCTTAGTAGTTGTCATACTATCAAACACATCACTTAACACCTCATTTTCATAACTTCTATAAAGTGTAAATTCAGCACCAGCAAGGCCATTTACTTCATCACCTTCACCAACTTTCTTAAGTAATCCATCCAATGCAAAAGTAAAGGTATATTCAGTATCTTTCTTTGCGCCAGAATCATCACCAGGCTTAGTTGTATAATTTACAGTAACCTCATTTTCACCAACTACGGTAATTGCATCTTCAGTCACTTTAGCTGAATATGTAATCTCTACTGCCCGTTCTGCTTCTGTTGCTGCTGCTAAACCTAAAATATAATCACTTTTAAATGAAATGGTAAACGTTCCATTTCCAGGCCTATACTCATACTCTGTTCCATTTGTAAGCGGTACGCCATTTACTTTTACAATAGGTGCATCTGCAGTATATTCCAATCCATTTATTATTGTATCAGTAATATCATATCTAGCTGATTTATATTCACTGCTATAGGAAGGAATTGTACCTTTAACAGTAAAGCCAACTTTCTTACCAACTTCCTGTTTCTCTTCTGTGGGATCTGTTATTGTTTTTTCAATTGTAATTTTCGTTGATTTTGCATATGCATCTGTGGTATTTAATTTCCAATTGTCCTTTGCACTTACTGGAATATTTTCCATTGTATTATCAGAACCAGACACTGAATAATAAACACTGACAATCATTGGATTATATACTTTATCTGGATTCTCTGTTGGAGGTGTTACTAAAATCATCCATGTACCAACTGTTAATTTATCAACTGTCGGATTAAAATTGTCCATTTTATATAATCCAGTTGGATCTTTAGCCAAATCGGTAATCATAGAATCTGTTATCTGTGTTTTGGCATCTATCACTTTCTCGTTTTCTTTTATTGTATCATTTACATTAATGCCCTCTGCCCATACATAACTATTAAAACCATTAGTATCATACTTCGCATCAATAATCTGATAAGCTGTAAAAGTAGCTCCCGCTTCAACATCATTAATTGTGACTAAAGCGCTGTCACTCTCCGTAGGTTTTTCTGGATCAGCTGCAAACGTCGTCATGCTCATTCCGAGCACCATTGCCAGTGATAATAACACTGCAAAAATCTTTCTAATTTTTTTCATAATTCTGTCCCCTTTTCTTTTTTGGCCTTTGCCCAATTTTGCTTTTCGTATACTAATTCCTATACGTTATATTTTTCGCGGTACCGGGACCGCTGAAAAGCTTCTTCATGTCTTAACTCTTCAGCACCCCCCTGCTTTTGTTTTTATATAAGATTAGTGCAGCTGCCATCATGAGCAACATACCACCAATCGAATACCAATAAATTCCTTTTCCCCCTGTACTTGGCAATTGATATATAGGGGTATTCTCATATACATAAGTATAAATTCCTGCTGCTATTGTTGAATCACTACTTATTACAGCATCACCACATTTAATTATCGGCTTTCCGCCTTTATAATTAATTGTGATTGTCCATTTATCACCACTTACCATATATCCAGTTGGGGCCTTCGTTTCTTCTAATATATAAGTATCTGGTTCAAAATCTGCCGAAGCTACTGGCTTATCGCCTAACTTCCATTCTATAATACCATTTACATTAGATTTTCCATTATAGACAAGTGGTTTATCATCTGCACTTTTTAAATTAGATGCCGTAAGTGTAAACTCTGCATCAGGCAGCCATAGAGATGTTTCACCTTCTGATGAACTCTTCTTAACTATCTGCCAATTATCAACTTTTCCATTTGTAAATATTGCAACTCCCAGGACACCGCCATCTTTTGCATCATAAGTATAATTATTCTTAATGACGTTTTCATCTGTTTTATTAATAATGTATCCTAGTTTGAAGGTTGCTGCCTTTACATCTGAAGATAAACTGCATTCTGTGTTTGTATCAGTTCCTATAGAGGCATACAACAACGTGTATCCATCTGTATCACTCTCTCTAATCCTATACTCTCCACGTGAAAGTCCTTCTAATTTCTTCAGTTCATTTTCTGATGGGCTAACTTCCATACCTGCTTTTGTACCTTCTGGTACATTGATTTCTACTGTAGCCATTTCAGTATAAGTTTCATCATCATTCTTTTTCTCAACAATGAAACTAAATATTTGGTCGTTAGTTGCATCTTGCTCCAATTTCTTAATAAGCTGAAGCTTACCGGATATTACATTTACAGTATAGGTATCTGTTGCTTCTACAATGTTGTCATCTATCGCATCACCTGTTGTAATTTCACCTGCATGATGTGATACAGTATCACCTGGTTCTATAGTGTTGGCATCGCTTTCTTCTGTATGATCGCCCGCATTGTAAGTTACCTTTAAATAATATACAACACTGTTCTCCGGTGACGCTAATTCTGATATGTTCACTTCCTGGGTACACTCTTTATCCGAATACCATTTGAATGTAAACTTATCTGCTGATACACCTTCATATTCATTTACAAACCATTTGTCAATACTAGCCATCTTACTTTGAATGGTTTCATCGCCTGTCTGCGTTGTATAAACAGGTATAGTATCACCTTTATATATGGTAACTTCGTATGGACTAGTATCAAGTGTAGCTTTAACATTAACTGTAGGATTGATAAATGGAATCGTCTTATCTCCAATTATAATTCCAGAACCCTCCATGTTGGTTTTAACTGCATTTCCACCAATGTAATCATCTTTTGCTTTTACAGTAAATGTTGCTCTCCAACCTGGGACACTGTTACCGTCTGAATCTTCGGAACTTGGTAAAATACTTGTTTTCCATTCCACGTATTGATTTCCATTGTCATCTACTCCTAACGTGGCCCCATCCGGAAGACTACTCTCCACTACTTCAAATCTAGGATCTATATAGTCTCTGATTACAGCGTTTGGTATTGTTATTCCAGTAGTTGTCGCATCTATAATGAAATCAAAAGCATTAATTAATTCATTGGCATTATTTGCTGTATAATTCCAACCAGCCTTACTTGCTAATTGGGAAAGCCATTCAGAAGTCTCTGAATCTAAACCAAATCCAATTGTGAACACTCCTGCGTTTCCATCTTGGGTATTCTTTAATTTATCTGCATATACTACAGCATCATCTTTATATCCCTCGTTCGCGGCGCCATCTGTCAAAACAATTACATACTTAGGATTTGATGAAGTAGCTAACGTGGGGTTTTGTGCCTTCTTAATGATATTATACGCTTCTTCCACCGCATCACTTGTTTGTGTTGCGCCATCTGCCACCAATTCGTTGATAGCCGCTGTTAATTCGCTTTGGTTTAACCCAACATTTGATAAGTCTGTTACAGTACCAACTCCACTGGCAAATGGAACAATTGCAACTTGGCTACCCGGTGATTTCGCCGCTAACTGATCAATAAATCCTGAAGCTGCTGTCTTGAGTGCATCGATTCTGGTTGTAGGACTTGCAATTTCTTTATATATTGTATATCTCTTTTCAGTTGTAATCCCGTATGAATACGTATCAGCAGCATCTTGATTATTTCGTATCGTACCTGCATTACCAGAATAATTATGGTATTTTATTTTCCAGTACTGTCCACTTTTCCATATCTGATACCATATCCCATTCTCATGCAAATAATACGTTCCTGCATCTAAGTCTTTTATCTTCTGGGAAGCATAGAGCTGATCATACTCACAATCCCAGCGCATACTGCCAGACGTATCTAATACCATAACTACATCTATAGGCTGTTGGCTTTCTTCAGTAACACTGGTAATGAGAGAAGATGCACTAAGTGTAATATCATAAGTCCGTTCATCCCAATTATTAAGCTGTACTTTCTTATCTTTATTCAGTCCTTGGCTATAACTCCAGTTTGTGATTTTAGTTATTTCATCGCCACTTTTGTTTAATAATATTGCTACACCTTTTTTAACTTGAACCGTCCATGTATCTGTTGTTACCAGGTAACCATCAGGCGGTGCAGTTTCTTTTAAAATATACGTGCCATCTTCTAGATCTTCAATTACAATTTTGCCATCCGCACCAGATATGATTTCACTTTTGATTGGTTCACCAAGCTCTTCACCCTCTTGTTCCGGTTTATTGTACAATGCGAATGTTGCTCCTGCGAGAGGATTTCCATCCTGATCAACTTTTTCAAAAACAAGTGAGGCATTTCCTACAATTTGAACAACTGGATGTGGGAACATAACTTCTTTTGGCACATCATTTACCGTGTATGTCATTTTTGCTTTATCGTTATCGTTTGAGAAGAATCCCTCCTGTCTAGAAAAAGTCCCTGTATCTGTCTGCCCTACTGCATTGTATCCATTGTTGTCTTTATAATCTTTGAATGCCTGTTCTGAAACATCAACGTCATTAATGATAAGTGTATATGTATAATCTGGACTCAATTCGTAATCCGATGGTAATATACAAGTTATCGTCTTTCCATTAGTAGCAAGTTTTGTTCCAGTCAAACCGGCTAAATTCAATGGGATATGATTATTCTCTTTAGATTCATCTTGCGTCTTATTGTATCCCGCTGTTCCAGTAATTACCGGCGTAGTTGTGGATTGACTCCACAACTCTTCATTCGTTTCGACTACTACGGTTTTATCAGCCTTTCTCGTAATCCTCAGCCGATATGTTGTAGTATCGGAGGATTCCACATACTGGCTTAACGTATCTGTAACAGTTACATTTTTACAAGCTATTTTTGTAACTGTAGAAGCAATAGATGAAAACACATCATTTAAATCCTCTAATTTGCCTGCACTAAACATCTTTCTTTCAATAGATGCTGGGGCTCCCGAACAGCTTATATCATTTTTTCCAATTTTAACCGTTCCGCCTTCTGTCAATGCTTTTAACACGTTATATCCAGTTCCGCTCAACTCCTCAAATGCCGAACCAAAACCAATACCATAAAAATACTCAACGCCAGATAATGTCTGAAGCTCCGACCGTGCATTCTCAACATCGTAGTAGTTTGTAGCCGTTCCAGTACTGCTACTATCACCAATATAAGATGTTGGTAAACCGTCTGTCAGGAAAATCACTACTTGGCTTGCACTTTTTCGTACTTTACTATCCGTTAATAGTGATTTAGCTTTTCTAAATGCAGCTTGATAATTGGTTCCATCATTAGCCTTTAGGGCTCTAATTGCAGTATACATATCTGAAACAGATTGTGTCCAGGGTTGGTCAATTGAAGCATTACTTTCTCTTCCATCATTACTTTTTCCGGAAAAAGAGACTAGCGAATACTGAAGATTCAAACTATTGTTATCATGCAAAGTACTCAACAATTTTTCCGCAGCTACTTTAGCATCACTCATTTTATCATCATTATCCATACTACCTGACCTATCAATAATAAGTAATACATCGAGTTTTGCTTTATCAGTTATGCTACCAATTGAGCTTGACACATCTAATTCTAAATTATAATTATTGTTCTTCTCATCTACCTGATTTGCTCTCTTAGCTACTGACGGTACTGGCTCTGCAATATCACCTGCGTCGTCAGAATTCTCTGTAAAAATATAGTAGATATCTTTTTCATTACCTGAATACTCAAGATTAGTCCAAAACGTATATCCCTTATTATCCTTAGAGAAATATAGCTGATAGGTATTATCTCCTCTCTTCAAATAATTTGCTAAAGTTCCATCGTTTGCATTATCTAATCTAATCTCTTTAAAGCTATATCCTTCAACGTTTCCTAAGTGTCTTTCATCTCTCAAATCAACTACAGTTGTACTACTTATATCATCAAAAGCAGAGCTAATCCCTGTTATAAAGCTATCAGGAAACTCTCGAAAAGCAGAACCGTCCATATAGCCATAATGTGCTGTCACTTTTGCTTTATAATAGCTTCTTTTCCATGTAATGGTATATGCTGAGAAACTGTCCGTTACAAATTCTGCTTTCTTCACTTTTGCATCATCTGTAGTTTCTACCGTAACTACATTACTTGTATCTACAGCCATATCAACTACTGCTTTAACGTCACCTGTATTATTTTCTTCGAGATGCATTACCGTAACATCAAGATTAGAATCCTCCTCCATCCCTTCAGGAATAGCCTCTTGATTATAATTTATAGTAACCTTTACATCTCCATTCGGCTCAACTTCTTCTCCAATCTCATTAATAAAGCTTATATCATAAGCTAAGAATCCTGCGATGTCGTATTCTTCATTCTCTGCTTTTTTATTAAGTTGTTCTTCAACTTCTTTATACTTTTCCTCAGTCTCTTCATTATCGGAACGAAGCGGAACAACTTTTAAAGAAGCACCAGCCGGTATCGCATCTTCTGTATAAGCATTTACATTAATGGTTACATCATCATCTGAATACTCTAAAACCTGAACCGGGGTCTTCTCTACATAACAACCATAAACTGTAGAAATCCTTCCCTCCATCAGAATCTGATCTGCTGTCCCATCTTCCTTTACAGAAATCTCAGACAGATCATACTCATCAATATTCTCAATGCTCTGTCCTGCATTCTGAAGGTTTTCAATCATTTCACTCTTCTGAGTGATCTCTACGATTTCATCCTTATCATCCTGCACTTCCGGGTCAGCCGGATCGAGGTAGAAAACATTTGCTTTCTTTGTGTCTTCGATATGAAGTCCGCTGCCTTCAAATGTAATAGCAATTGCTTTCTGAGGTTCTGTTACTTCTCCGTTTACTTTAAACTTAATATCATAAAGTATGTAATCACCAAGGATTTCGTTCTCCGGAAGTGCTGCTGTCATCAGTTCTTTTACGTGATTTTCTGCAGCTTCGTCCAGATAATTAACTTCCATGGTTATTTCAGAAGCGTTTGCCTGAAATGCACCTTCCGGTATATTTGCAATTACACGCTGTGTAACATTTCCTGCTTCATCTGTGAACTCTTGTTTTAATTCTGTTGCCTCTGATACGATTTCAACTTCAGGTTCCTGTTCTGTCAAATCTGTTTCTGTTTCCTGTTCAGATGCTTCATTCTGAATTCCATTACTGCCGACCAGCTCTGTTACACCAGATACGCTGTTTATGTCTGCAGCCGGTTCGTCTTTGCTTTCTGCTGCGCTGGGTTCAGTGGGTGTCTCTTCCTGTGTTTCCGTAGATTGTTCTGCAGGTGTCTGTTCTCCTTCAACTGTTTCTCCTTCAACTGCTTCTCCCTCAACACTTGCTGTTGCAGGCTCCTGACTGGCTCCGCTCTCCGGTGCGGGAGTTCCTGCTGCTACCTCACCATCTGCCATAGTAGATATGCCAGTACTCAGCATCAGGACCATGCAAAGTACAACTGCTAATACTCTTTTCTTTATATTACTTTTCATGGCTTCCTCCTTCTACTATTTTTTCTTCTATTCCGGATATTGCTCCGTCTATCAGTTTCAATAACTCCAATGCACTGCGAAAATATTGCTCCTGCTGTTCTTCTACCCACAGGACACTGCCCTGCCATGTGGCATTCTGACATTCATGAACCTTTACTATAAAAGTTCCTTTATCTTTCTTAATGGTTTTGCCACTCACAACATTCTCGCCTCCTTTGGGTTATTTTTTCGACTCTTGCTTAACTTTGTTCTTATTGTACTGAAAGGAGCATTACGCAAAGCATTACATCCATTACTTTTTTCAAAATATTTTTCAATGTTTCTTCTTGTGTAATGGTTCTATGAAGATTTTGTGAAGTTTATGAAAAAAGGGCAAAAAAATACCGCCGGATTACCGGCGGCACAATTGTGTCAGATTTCATATTCTCCAAGTGCACTGTCTATGAGTTTGATCAGCTCTAATGCACTGTAAAAATGCTGTTTTATCCCTCTTTCCATCCAGAGTACATCACCCTGCCACGTAGCATTCTGCCTGTATTGGACATATATGGCAAAGGTTGCGACACTGCCTTTTTGCTTTAGAATGGTTTCCTGAGGTATTTTCTTCTGTAATTTGAGTATTGGTTCTTTATCCCTTTTTATAAAACTGCGGCTCTCTGTGGAAGCCTGGGGGTAGCTGATGCAGTCATAGAGCTTATCCATGAGATGCAGCAGCTGCACCACATTTTCAAAGCACCGTGGCTCTTCGCTGTAGCACTGGTATAGACGCCCGGAAAACTCTCCCCGGTCACTGGTATCAACACAGACACTAATCAGGTTAGGCGCCGATATATTTATATTTAAACCCTCTTCTTTGTTCATAGTCCACACTCTCCAGTCATTTCCGGGTCTTTTCTGTTAATCCCAGTGGAACCCGTTGCTTCGGAAACTTATTCTGGAATTATCATTCTCCACATCAGCTATAGATGATACATAGTATTCCAGATATTGTTCCCATGATTTATGTTCTCTGGCAAAATAGCGGGAAATGCGGTCAAAAATCATAGAACAGTTTTCCTGATTCGTGCCTACCAGCAGAATCAAAAACTGTGTGGGACTATATTTTGTAAAGGAATCTCCCCTGCGCAGACAATGTTTGATCGCGTCATACAGTTCATCGGTCATAGCAGCCAATTTCTCTTTATTTTCCATTGGATGTCCTTTTCCGTCTGTTACTGTGCACAGCATAAGGTACACTGACTGGCCGCTCCGCTCAATGATTCGCCTTACCAGACGATAGCCATCCCGGAAACTCGGCAGGTTGCAGTAAAATGCCCCTTCCTCTTCCTCTTCTTCTTTCAGGCCGCCCTTGATCTCATTGAGTGCCTGTGGTTTGTGGCTCATCTTGGCGCTCATTTCTTTAAACTGGTTCATCATTTTTTCTGAAGGACTGATTCCCAGCTCTTCAAAAAACAGTTTCGCAGTATCTTCATAGAGCTGAATTGCTTCTTTATATCTGTTCAGAGCCATGAGACAGTCTACCTGAACAGACTGCCATTCATCGAAAGGATACAGCTCACTTGCCTTTTCACATAAATCCAGTACCGTTTCATATTCACGCTGTTTCATGAGGGTATCGCATATTTGTCCCAAAGCCTGTGTGTATTTCTTTTTATACTGAACGCTTTCAAGAAGTACCCAATCCTCACCGGACAGGCCCGGAAGGAATTCTCCGTGGTATACTTCACACGCATCTTTTAAAAGCTGAATTTTTTTATCTTCGTTGTTTTCCTTTTCACTTAAATCCACAAGGTTGGAAAATACCAGGGCATCCACTTCAACTTCCATTGGGCCTGACCAGCGGTATATGCCTGACTTTATCTGGATATAATCATATTCGGGAAGGCCTGCATCCACCAGCATTTTCTTGAGGCGGTGGGAAGTCACTCTTAAATTGTTGGCTACATCAGCCAGTTCTTCTCTTCCATATAAGTTTTCCAGCAGTTTGCTTCTCGCTATTCCTTCATCACCGCAGTGGAGCAGTATCTGAAGCAGCTTCATGGACTTGGTTGCTGTATTCCTGCGGAAGGATATGGGCTTGCCGCCATATTCCATGGAGAAGCCTCCCAACATGTGCACTTTTAACACCGGTAATTTTTCTTCTTTCATACTCTCTCCCATTTGTCTGCACGCCTCCGCTCGTTTTATTGCCCTATCATATCATTATTTTTAATTCTAAAGTTTGTACTATCTTTTGTCAATGGTTTATGCGTCGACAAAAGTGCCGTTCAATCACCCAAATATGGTGTTGATTTTCCATATGAATCTGTCATTTCAATTACGATACCTTTTCAAACCCTTTTGCTTTAAGATAAGCTTCCATACTAGCATACTGTGGTTCATCTTTTTTATTTACATTATATATATCCGCAATTACTGTCGGCGCTGCTTTGCCTTTATCTATTGCTGTGCTCTGATATACCTCTCCATCTATATAAAGCAGATTGGCTTTCCATTGTGAGTTTGATGCAGTATTATCCGCAGTGGCAAACAATATCATTTTATCTTTTGACAAGAAATAGGGTTTCCAATACAATTCTTCTTTATTGGAGGCAAAAGATGTTTTGTTCTTAATAACACCTGACACCTTCATAAATCCCCCTTTTTCTTCCATGACTTTTTCAATTAGTTTATCTCTAATAATGTAGTCTTTTCCGTTATGGGTAAGTTCATTATAATACTTAGAGCACGTAGAAACATATCCCTTAACGCTATCAACACATTGACATATAAACTCTACATGCTGCTGGCCATTCTCTACAGATATATCAAGCTCATATTTTTCATTATACACAGGACAAACTGTTATGTCTTGCGAACAGTATCCTTTCTCAACCATATAATCTAAAACATCTTTTCCTAAAATCATCTCTGCGTCTTTTTCTAAGGTACACACTGCCAGCTCCGGTACATCCGTCCCCATAATCTGAAACTGCGTCGCCAGTTCATGTCTCTGATTCGCACATTTGGCGATCTTGGACTTCTGCACGTAACGTGTAATGGAAGGCACTGCCACTGCGGCAAGTATCAAAATAATTACAATTACTACAATTAATTCCACCAGGGTAAATCCCTGATTCTTCTTTTTCTTTTGCAGCATTTTATTTTCAGCCTTTCCTTTTACGGGCATAATTTGCCAATATTTTTTATATTCCCATCATATTACTAAAGGTTTGTCTCTGTCAATGATTTCTGTATGACTATAACGTAAAAAATGGGCACTTTATATCTAAAATGCCCATTTCTCATATTCTTAATATTTTATTAAGCCCCAACTATAAGTTTACATAATTCCTGAAGCTGCTGTGCCTGTCTGCCCAGGATACGTACTGTGGCATCACCTGATGCCAGGAAAGATACACCGCCTTCCACATCTTTTGTGGTTTCCAATATAGTTCTGACCTTATCTGCCCACTCATTGTCTTTTTGCAGGCCGCACAGAAGCAAACTGGCCAGATGTGTATATCCTTCGTACATGCCTGTTTCTTCCATGCATAATATATCAGGCGCATATCTTGTGTTGTCTCTGTAGATCAGTCTGTCTTCCCGCCATACCTGAACCAGGGAATGATAATATTGATAATCAAACCTTTCCCCGTAAGCGGTCCGCCCACAGGAGAGTATATCCTGAAAAATAAACTGAGAAGTTTTATTCTGCAGCTTCACCTCAACAATATTATCAAATGCAGAATTTTTGAAAGGGATTGCCGGCTGGGGCATATAATATAAGAAGGAATCTGCTTCCTGACAGATACGAATATGGCGTCTGGCACATCCATCTTTCATCTTATGGATTTTCTCAAAGGCCTGAGAGGAGACCTCCAGCTTTGTTCCCCTGCCCACATGAAAATGCTGTGCCTGTACATCCCCTTCCATAATTCCCGGAGACGCGCTTAATATCATAACCTTCAGCTCACCCTTTTCACCGTCAAATGGCTCCATCACTTTAAATGGCGCCGTAAAATGCACTTCGTCCAGAACCGCCTTCTCCCCGCGCATGCAGGAGGATAGGTACAACTCTGACCTGCGCCCAAAGCTTCCTCCGCTTCTGTTCTCATAAAATCCGGTTGCTGTAAGTGATGCTGCTGCCATATTTATTCCTCCAGAAGTACATTTTTTCTGATCCAGGCAGCCACTTGATCCACATGTTCACCTGAGCGGATGTTTGTGAAGAGAAAAGGCCGTCCTCCCCGCATTTTTTCAGAGTCACGCTCCATGACTTCCAGGCTTGCCCCTACATAGGGGGCCAAATCTGTCTTGTTGATGACAAGCAGATCTGACCGTGTAATTCCAGGCCCGCCTTTTCTCGGGATTTTATCTCCTTCTGAAACATCGATGACAAATATGGTGGCATCCGCCAGTTCCGGGCTGAAGGTTGCAGAGAGATTGTCGCCGCCGCTTTCAATGAACAGCAGGTTAATATCCGGAAACCTCTCCATCATCTCATCCACTGCTTCCAGATTCATGGAAGCATCCTCCCGAATAGCAGTATGAGGACATCCTCCGGTCTCCACTCCAATAATCCGTTCCCGGGAGAGGACCGAATTTCTGCTGAGAAATTCCGCGTCCTCCTTGGTATAAATATCATTTGTAATCACCCCAACACTGTAATCCGATGCAAGTTTTCTTGTCAAGGCTTCAATCAATGCCGTTTTACCTGAACCTACCGGCCCTGCTACACCTATTTTCACGTATGACATATATCTTTCTCCTATCTATGACATGTAAATTCTTGAATACAGACACTCATGCTGCATACTCCGGACAGCAAATCCCGGCGCGGATATACATAGATCAGACTCTGTAAGTTCTCCCACTCTGCCGGTAATCTCTGTAAATATGTCAGTCATGCTGTTCAGCAGCTGCTGCCCTGCGCTCTGGCTTAAGGGTATTGTTTTTACACAGTTTGTGACCATGGCTGATATCTGCGCATAAAGGAAGTGATATATGGCAGGCTCTTTTTCTATCCCTGCTGCCGAACAGAAAACACCATATGCACAGGGATGACTGACACGCTCCTCTGCCGCCTCTGTGTATCTTTGGAAAATGCTGCTTCTATAGGAAATGTCCAGTCCTGCAGTGGTTTTCAAAAAGCGGGATCCTAATTTGCGGCTGGCCTCCCGGATTTCCCTTGGACTGCGGCTGGCCTCTGCAATTTCCTCCAGTCCCAAAAGGGCCTCCAGATCATCCATGTCTGCATATTCCCAGGCCAGCCTTATGAGCAGCAGTTCATGATACAAAAGGTTTGTTCTGATATTCTGCCGGATATAGGCGTCAGCTGAAGCCATATCACAAACAATCCCCTTTTGAATATATGTCTCCAGACCATAGGAATGAGAGTAGCCTCCGATGGGAAATAAAGCATCATTGATCTGAAGCAGCAGGAAATCCTTATCCCCACTCAATGGACATGGGCGCTGACTCCGGCGGAAATTCTTCTGTCAAAGTCAAGTTTCGCCCGTCTGACCGTGACACTTATGCCATGCATTTGGTTCAGCATGCGGAGCATGGATTCACTGTAGGGTGTGATAAAGCTGTTCCTGTCCCTGCCGTAAAACAGGGATGCATGGCGGTTTCCTATTTCATAACATACTTTCGCTGTCATTCCCGGATGGTTTCGCATTATCCATATTTCAATGACATCGCAGTCCGGAATGTTCACTGCAATTACATTTTCTCCTTCCTCCCACAGAACATCTCCCTGGCGGATGCCTCTTGTGAGAATCCTGTCATCCAAACGAATCCCTATCTCCGTACCATCCCTTGTTGTCTTGCGGTGGATTCTTTTGAAGGCTTCGTACCACTCAATGTCCACATAGTCGATTTTCCTGCCCTTGAAACCGGAATCCCCGATATTTCCTAAAATTTGCTGGCATAACATCATTTTCTCGCATCCTCCTTTTTACTTCGTGGCAGTCAAAGCCGATATTCGGAATCCGCTTTGCTGCTTGGATTAAAATAAATGGTACATTTGAGCCAGGGGAAGCACTTCTGCAGGTTTGGAAGTAAGGGGGACTTTATCTGCAGTGACTTCATATGTCTCAGGATCTACTGTTATGACAGGGGTCTTGTCATTAAAAACCATATCTTTTTTGCTGATGCTGCGGCAGCCGGAGACAGGGAGAATCTGTTTCTCCAGTCCGTATTTTTCCTTTATCCCTTCTTTTACAGCCGCCTTGGAGACAAACGTAGCACAGCAGGAAAATCTGGCTTTTCCGTGAGCGGCAAACATAGGCTGATACATGACAGGCTCTGTTGTCGGTATGGATGCATTGGCATCGCCCATTTTTGATGCGATGATCATTCCGCCTTTGATGATCATGTCAGGTTTTACTCCGAAAAAAGCAGGATTCCAGATGACCAGATCTGCCATCTTTCCTTTTTCCACAGAGCCTGTATATTGGGATATACCATGTGTTACAGCCGGATTGATGGTGTATTTGGCTATGTAGCGTTTTACCCGAAAATTGTCGTTTTCATTTCCCATATCTTCCGGGAGAGGGCCGCGCTCATCCTTCATCTTTCCTGCAGTCTGCCAGGTTCTGGTTATTACCTCACCGATGCGTCCCATGGCCTGGGAATCAGAACTCATCATACTGAATACTCCCAGGTCATGCAGAACGTCTTCTGCCGCAATGGTTTCCGGTCTGATGCGGGAATCCGCAAATGCCACATCTTCAGGTATTTTCTTATCCAGATGATGGCATACCATCAGCATATCCAGGTGTTCATCCAGTGTGTTCACAGTAAAAGGCATTGTGGGATTGGTGGAGGACGGCAGAATGTTTGGCATGGAAGCCGCCTTAATGATATCAGGTGCGTGACCGCCCCCTGCGCCTTCTGTATGGTAAGTATGTATGGTACGGCCGGCAATGGCACGTATGGTGTCTTCCACGCATCCGCCCTCATTCAGGGTGTCTGTGTGAATGGCTGTCTGCACATCATAGAGGTCAGCAATGTTCAGGCAGTGGTCTATGACTGCCGGAGACGCACCCCAGTCTTCATGGATCTTCAGCCCCATTGCACCGGCTTTTATCTGCTCTGCCAAAGGCCTTTCATCGGAACAGTTTCCTTTTCCCAAAAATCCCAGATTCATGGGGTATTCTTCCGCTGCCTTAAGCATCATTTCCAGATTCCAGGGACCCGGGGTACAGGTGGTTGCATTGGTTCCATCTGCAGGGCCTGTGCCGCCTCCGATCATAGTTGTCACACCGGAATACAGGGCACATAAAATCTGCTGGGGACATATAAAATGTATATGGCTGTCAATACCTCCGGCTGTAACAATCATCCCCTCACCTGCCAGGGCTTCTGTGGACGCCCCCACAGTCATCCCCGGCGTAACGCCGTCCATGATATCCGGATTTCCCGCCTTGCCGATTCCTGCTATTTTACCATCACGGATACCGATATCTGCTTTCACGATTCCTGTATAGTCCACGATCAGGGCATTGGTAATGACAAGATCCAGACAGCCATCTTCTCTGGCTGCCTTCACGGACTGCCCCATACCGTCGCGGATCGTTTTGCCGCCGCCGAACTTTATCTCATCCCCGTAATGGGTATAGTCTTTTTCTACTTCAATGACCAGGCTGGTGTCTGCAAGTCTGACTCTGTCACCGGTTGTGGGACCGTACATCATTGCGTAATTTCTTCCAGATATGATAGTGCTCATTTTTCTGCCTCCTTCAGAAAACCTTTTTTTGCAGCATTATCCATAGCTGCTATTTTACTGATTTCTGTAACCTGGGCACAAGTAAGATCATTCAGACCGAAGACGCGCCCGGAACCACCCATGGAGGTGAGGAAAACGCTCTTTGTCTCACCCGGTTCAAATCTCACGGACGTGCCGGAGGGAATGTCCAGGTGAAATCCGTATGTCTTTACACGGTCAAATACCAGGTATCTGTTTACCTCAAAGAAATGATAGTGTGAACCCACCTGGATGGGCCGGTCCCCTGTATTCGTCACAGATATCTCCAGGACAGTTTTATCTTTGTTCAGTATAATATCCCTGTGTTTCGGCATGATTTCTCCTATCTTCACGTTTTTTTCCTCCTCTTTACCGGATTGGGCTGTGTACTGTAACCAGTTTTGTTCCGTCCGGAAATGTGGCTTCAACCTGTACTTCATGTATCATATCTTCTACACCGTCCATAACGTCATCCCTGGTGAGGAGGTTTCTGCCCAGGGACATTAACTCTGCAACATTTCTGCCGTCTCTGGCATATTCCATAAGCTCAGAGCTGATGTAGGCAACCGCCTCTGTATAATTTAACTTTACACCGCGCGCTTTCCGGCTGGCGGCAAGCTCTCCGGCTGTGTGGAGCATTAGTTTTTCCTGTTCCTTGGGTGTTAATCGCATTTCAGAAACCTCCTTTTGCTGCATTTCTCATTTGCCTGTATAGCTGTGTATCTTATGAGGGTCATCATAGGGCTCTGTGCCAAATCTTCCTCCCGTTGTGGGATAACCATAAATAGAGCCGTCTTTAATCTCCACTTCATCCTCCCACGGCAGGCAGTATTTTCCCTCTGCCAAATCCTTGATGTAAGTGAGCTGGGTATCCGGCTGTCCGCCCGGGTATGCCACATAGCCTCTGTGTCCCAGATTGTAAATGTTATTCTCCAGTCCCCATTCCCTTCTGGCTGCATCTGCCTTTTCCGGAAAAATCTCAGCCGTAACGATTTCATAGGGGTTTCTCTGCCCCTGTACCAGTACCGTACCGTCATAGTTGGTGATCTGTCCCTCACCAAAATAGTAGAACACCCCGTCATATCCGGCCAGATTGACAGATACTGTGTACATAAGGTTCTGCCATGCATTGGATCGGTTTGTGAGAATCCACTGGTCATTTACCTGGGTGCTGTAACCGGAAATGCGGATATATACATTACATCCCTTGTATGCTGCCTCCCGGGCCAGTTCAGGAATCATGCCATCGTGACAGATACACACGGAAAGTTTGGAACCTCCCGGGCCGTCACATACGGGCATTCCCAAATCTCCCGGATACCAGGGTTCTATAGGATTCCAGGGGAAAAGTTTGCGGTAATGCAGGCAGATTTCTCCTTCCGGGTTAATGATGATTGCAGAATTATAAGGATTTTTATCCGGATCAGGATTCCTTTCCATAATAGAGAAGACACCGTATACACCTGCTTCCCTGCAGGCCTGCCCGAAAATCTCAGTCTCCTTTCCCGGAATATCGCATAAAAATTCATCAGTCAGCCATTTTGATGTGTTCAGTCCCTGGGTGCTGTACTCAGGAAAAATAATCAGTTCGCAGCCCGGATAGCCGGCTTTTGTGGCATGAAGTGTTCTGACAATTTCCTGCACCTGCCGGTCAATGTCCGCTCTGGAATTGACGATTGGTGCCGGAAACTGGACGGCTGCCGCTAAAAATCCATTGCCTGGTTTGTTCATACTTCCAATACTTCCCATACTGATTCCTCCTTAAAATGTATTCTGTGTCAGAGCTTTTGCCCTGCACTGATTCTATAAGTGTCTGTTATTGGCAGCACAAAAATCCTTCCGTCTCCCGGCATTCCTGTGCTGTTGACTAAAGTAACCGCTTGGATCACTTTATCCGCGTCTTCATCCTTTACCGCAATGATAAACATACGTTTTGGCACTCTGTCTGATTTCACCACTGTAAGATCGCTCTGTGTTATGTTAACTGCCGCTTTTCCCCTGCCTAAGACTTTTCTGCCGGTAAATGCCGGAAGTCCCACGGCTTCCAGTGCTTTTTTGGTAGCCTCCGCCATGGCCGGCCTTATGATGACAATAATCTCTTTCATATACACTCTCCTCCCGGTCAGGCTACAGCCCTTCCTGCCTGGTGCTGATGGTATAGGCACGCTCAACAGGCAGGACAAATATGCGCCCGTCCCCATTGTTGCCGTATCCGGTTCTTGCCACATCCATAATAGTGGTGCATACCTGCTTTTCATCCCTATCTTCTATAATCATAAAAAGCATGGTTTTAGGCAGCTCATCATATTTTACGGAACCTATGGTGATTCCCTTTTGCTTTCCTCTTCCATACACATCCATCTCTGTAATGGAAACAAAACCCTGCTCCTCCAGCGCATCCAATACTTCTCTTGTCTTTTCCGGCCTTATGACTGCACGTATCATTTTCATTTGCCGCAACCTCCCTCTATCCTACATTGCAAGCATTTCCTGCAGTTTTTTCTTATCCAGATCCTCTGTTTTGCCGCTCATCTGGATACGGCCTTTTTCCATAACATAGCATTTGTCAGAGACCTCAAGTACGAACTCCAGATATTGCTCTACCATCAGGACCGCCATATACTCCTTCAGTTTGGTGATGGTCCTGCCGATTTCCCAGATCACGGAGGGCTGGATTCCCTCTGTAGGCTCATCCAGAATCAGCACCTTGGGGTTGGAGACAATGGCCCTTGCAATGGCAAGCTGCTGCTGCTGGCCGCCGGAAAGGTCTCCTCCTTTTCTGTCCAGAAATTCCTTCAGAATGGGGAATATTTCAAAAATATGTTCCGGTATTTCACGGACTTTTTTATTGGCCTCCATACCCAGAAGAATATTCTCCCGGACTGTAAGCTGAGGAAATATCTCTCTTCCCTGGGGCACATAGCCGATTCCTGTTTTTGCCCTTGCGTAAGTGGGCATTTTAAAAATATTTTTCCCGTCCAGGGTAATGCTGCCTGACGGTGTATTTACAAGACCCATGATGGATTTTACAGTGGTGGTTTTTCCCACGCCGTTTCTTCCCACCAGGCAGGTTATCTCTCCCTTTTTTGCCTTTATGTCAACGCCGAACAGTACACGGCTGCCGCCATAGGAGGCAGTCACTTGTTCTAATGCCAGCATATTATTCACCTCCCCTTCCCAGATACACATCAATGACCTGCTGGTTGTTCTGCACTTCATCCATAGTTCCCTCACAGAGGATTTCACCGTCATGGAGTACTGTCACCCAGGAAGCCACTTCTTTCACGAACTTCATGTCATGCTCCACTACGATAATGGTACAGTCCTTCTGTATGATTTTCAAAAGTTCTGCTGTCCGCTCCGTCTCTCTTCTTCCCATGCCTGCAACCGGTTCATCAAGAAGCATGAGCCGGGGGCGGGAGACACAGAGCATTCCGATTTCCAGCCATTGCTTCTGTCCGTGTGACAGGACAGACGGGTATTCGTTCCTCAGCTCATACAGTCCGATAAATCGGAGCTGTTCGTCTATCCGCTCCCTGGTCTCAGGCAGCAGGCGGCTGCTCAGGGATGCCCAAAGCCCCCGGTTCTCCACTGCCGCCAGCTCCATATTTTCGTAAATAGTGATTCCTGAGAACACACTGGGAGCCTGAAATTTCCGTCCTACACCAATATTTACGATTTTATTTTCCCTGATTTTTGGCAGGTCATAGCTGCGCCCTCTGTCATGGTAAATGATATCGCCGCCGGAAAGTTTATTCTTTCCACATATGGCATCAAGCAGCGTCGTCTTGCCCGCACCGTTTGGACCTATAAGAAAACGAATCTCATTCTCACAGATAGTTGTGGACACATGCCTGACCGCCTTGAAATCCCCGAAGGAAATACTGGCATCCTGAATTTCCAGAACTGGTTTTGCCATCTTACTGCACCTCCTGTCTCAGACTGTGACTTCTTTTTGTTTTTTCTGCTTTTCCGCACTGCCGCCGCTTTTTTCTTTCGCGGCCTGCACTCCGGCCCTGATTCTTCCGGGAACATCCTTAATAGATATAAGACCCTTAGGGAGAAAGAGTACCACCAGAATGAAAATGCCGCCCATGAAAAACTGCCAGAAAGCCGGAAATTGTTCTGATATAAGGCTTTTCAAAAAGTTAATGACCAGGGCCCCCAGAACAGGCCCCGCAAGAGACGCCTTGCCTCCTACAGCTGCCCAGATCACCATCTCAATGGACGGGGAGATACCGATGTCGGATGGGGAGATGATTCCCACCTGCGGCACATACAGTGCTCCGGCCACTCCTGCCAGGACTGCAGACAGACAGTAGACAAAAACTTTGTACACTGCCGGGGAATAGCCTGTGAATCTCGCCCGGTTCTCTGCATCCCTAACTGCCAGAAGCACTCTGCCCACACGCCTGCTGACCAGAAAACGGCACAGCAGGAAAGCCAGTATCAATACCACAAGAGTCGTATAAAAAAGTATGAGCTTTGCTTCCGGTGACTGAATGGTCATGCCGAAAATGGTGGTAAAGTTAGTCAAACCATTGGAACCTCCGAAATACTCCTGTCTCCCAATGAGAAATGTAGCAAGAGCATAGGCAAGGGCCTGGGACAGTATGCAGAAGTACACGCCCCGGATTCGGTTCAGGAACGTAAGGGAGCCGATAACTGCTGCCACCAGCATAGGAACTGCTATCACACAGAATATGGTAAATACCGGACTGGCAAATGGTTTCCAGAGAGCCGGCAGTTTTTTCAGTGCGCTCCATGCCATAAAATCCGGGAGCGCCCCGCCGGATGCCTCCAATTTCAGGTGCATTGCCATACAGTAAGCCCCAAGTCCAAAATATACTCCATGCCCAAGGCTCAGGATTCCCGTCTGCCCCCAAATCATGCCAATACCAAGGGCTATGAGGGCAAAACACATATATTTGCCCAGCATATTTGTACGGAACGCTGACATATAGAAGGGAGCGGAAGCCAGAAATATACAAATCAAAGTGATCAGTACCGTGTCACCTTTTACTTTAAACCGCGGCTTTCCCGCTGTTTTGTTATTCTCCATAATTTTGTCACCTCCAAATATTTCTGACATTTTATTCATCCAGCGCCCTGCTGCTGATAGAAAAGATACCTTTTGGCCTGAACTGAAGTATTATAATCACTACAATAAAGATCAGGACTTTTCCCAGGGATGCACTTGTAAAGAATTCAAACACGGGTCCGCCCACACCGATAACAGCAGAGCCTGTAATGCATCCCACAATCCTTCCCACGCCGCCTACTACAACTGTCATAAAGCTGTCTACTATATAGGACTGGCCTACAGTAGGACCAATGCTGCCCAGAAACGTGATGGCACATCCTGCAACACCCGCAAATCCGGATCCTACGGCAAAGGTGATCATATCACAGGCTGCTGTATTTACACCAAGGCTGGCAGCCATGGGGCGATTCTGCATTGCTGCTCTGACATTCCGACCCTGCCTGGTTCGGTACATAAGAAATGCAATGAGGCTGCAGCATATAACTGCCAGTCCGAAAATAAACAGGCGTTTGCAGGACATGGAGAACATGCCGTAAATATGGATGTTCCTGTCCAGAAAGGACGGGCAGGAAACGCTCACGTTGGCCGGTCCGAAGATGGACCGTACCAACTGCTGCAGCACAAGGCTGATTCCCCAGGTGACCAGAAGGCTGTCCAGCGCCCTGCCGTACAGCCGGCAGATGATAACGCGCTCCAGCAGAACTCCCAGCAGCGCCGTGAACAGGAAGGACACGAGTATGGCCGCCGGTAAATACCAATTAAACATGGACTCCGGGAAAATCTGCTTCCAAATATTCTGAACCACATAAGTTGCATAAGCGCCAATCATGATGAATTCACCGTGAGCCATATTGATGACGCCCATCAGGCCAAAGGTGATGGCAAGGCCCAGAGATGCCAGCAAAAGTATTGAGCTCACACTCAAAGCATTGAACAGCTGCATAAAAAACAAATCCATTTGTCTCCCTCCTCTCTGATTACAGACATTGTTATTCTGTTTCTACATTAAGGTCTTCTGCCCAGTCGTAGTTCTTTAACCACGGATCTGGCTCAACCCTGTCCTCCGTCTCCCAAAGGGTCTGAATCTGACCGTCTGCATCACATTTTCCTACCAGTACCTTCTGAAGACAGTGGTGGGTCGTTCCTTTTGCAATAGTTATCAGACCTTCCGGAGTCTCGGCCTCAATTTCTCCGCTCTCGCACGCCTCGATCACAGGTTCCACATCAAATGTACCTGCTTTTTCCACTGCCGCTTTCCACAGATACACACCTTCGTAGGCATTGACAACCGGGTCTCCGGTGACTTTGTCGTCTCCGTACAGCTCTTTGAATTTTTTTGTAAAGGCTTTGGACGCGTCTGTGTCAACAGACTGGAAATAATTCCATGCAAAGAGATGTCCTTCTGCGTATTCAGCGCCCATACCACGGATATCTTCTTCATAACAGGAAAAGGACATGGTCTGGATCTGGTCCGGGGTAAGTCCTGCATCTTTGTACTGTTTAAAGAAGGATACATTAGAGTCGCCATTGATGGTATTAATGATCACATCAGGTTTTGTTTCCTGAATCTTAGTTATGACAGTGGAACAGTCTGTATAGCCTAGGGGGATATATTCCTCACCTACGACTTCATAGCCGTAGTCCTTCTGCATAGCTTTGATGATGGTATTGGTTGTTCTGGGATATACATAGTCAGAACCGAACAGGAATACCTTAAGTTTTCCGTCATCTCCTTTGCAGTTCTCCATCAGATAATCCATTGCCGGGATAGCCTGCTGGTTGGGGCATGGTGCTGTGTACATAATATTGTGGGAGGATTCCAGTCCTTCATACTGCACCGGATACCAGAGAAGGCCGTCATTGCTCTCCACAACGGGAAGCACTGCCTTGCGGCTGGCGCTGGTCCAGCATCCGAAGATTGTGGCTACTTTATCCTTTGTCAGAAGCTTTGTGGCTTTCTCTGCGAATACCGCCGCATCGGATGCACCGTCCTCCAGAACGTATTCTATCTGTTTTCCAAGGACACCACCGTCCTCATTTATTTCATCAATAGCCATCTGTGCAGCCTCTATCATAGGCTTCTCTGCCATAGCCATGGTTCCGCTCTGGGAATGAAGGATTCCCACCTTAACCGTATCACCGGAGGAGGCGGTCTCACCTGAGGAAGTCTCACCGCTGCTGCCTGCTTCTGCTATGGCGCCTCCGCTGCAGGCTGTCAGGCCAAACAACATGGAGCCTGCAATCATAATTGATGCTGCACTTTTCAAATATTTGTTTTTCATATGATCTTCTCCTTTCTAAATAACAAAAAACGCCATCTCCTTTACAGGGGATGACGGCATTGTCAACTGCTTCTCTCTCTTTTTTTCCTTACACCCATACTATACGGAAAAAATCGGATAAATACTACCTGACATTTCCGGTATTTTACCTTACAAAATTTCTTTTCTATACTGAATCGGGGCTGCTCCCGTGTACTCTTTGAAGCGCTTTGCAAAGTAGTCAATCGCAGCATAACCGCAGGCCTCGGCAATCTCGTATATTTTCAGGTTTGAGGTTCTGAGGAGCTCTTTTGCGTATTCCATGCGCATCATAGTCATATATTTGCTGAACCCAATGCCTGTTTTATTTCTGAACAATACACGGATATAATCTTTGCTGAGTTCCACCTCCTCTGCTGTTTTGTCCAGTGCATCAGCCTCACCGATGTGGGAGGACAGAGAAGTGCAGATCCGGTTCAGGGTGCTGTCCTGGGCGGAGAGCTGAAAACGGCCGGCCAAATCTGATATTTCCTGAAGCGATGCAGCAAACTCCTCTTTGCAGCTGTCTGCATCCAGTTTGTTTTCCCTGTCTATAAAATATTGGAGCCAGGGGTATTTTTTCTGTATCTGTTCCTTTATACGCTGAAGAAAATATTCCAATACACAGGCCAGCTTTTCCGGCTGTCCGGGATACCTGGCTTCAATGCCTGCCGCTGCGCTCTTCCACAGTTTTTCAGGTATTTCCCTGCCGTCTAATATGAAGTCCAGCAGCCTGTTTTCCAGTCCCTGGTCCATGGCCATGAAGAGATCCGCGCCCACTGTGCTCCGGCTTCGTTCCTCGTCAAGAATGTTTTTTACATGCGCAAGGCCCTCCTCCATTTTTTTGTCCGTAAGGGGCTTGGAGATGTAATCTGCGGCGCCAAGACGCATCCCCTCCCTGGCATACTCAAAATCGCTGTAGGTACTGGAAATAATGCATATGGTTCTGCGGTATCGCTCCTTTATGGTCCGGATAAGTTCCAGGCCGTCCATGCCCGGCATGCGTATGTCTGTTATGACAAGGTCATAGGATTCTTTTTCCATGAGCTTTAATGCTTCTGCGCTGCTGCTGGCAATGCTTTTCAGACTGAAATCAGAATTTTCCCATACTCTGAACCTGGATACAATATAACCGACAGCTCTGTCATCATCCACAAAAAGCACCTGATATTTCTGCATTGTCTATCCCTTCCTTTCTCTCTTCACAACTGTTCAGTATCCCTAACGCTGCCTGGAATTTCATCTGCTCCATATTGCTCTGCAGGCGGTCAAATGTCTCTCTTTCCATATTGCCTCTGAATATCTCTTCCTTTTGTTTCCAGAACTCCAACGCTGCGAAATCGGCGTATTCCAACATTCTGCACAGCTCAAATGCAGCTGATCTGTATTCCTCCGCATTTTCCTCCGCATTTTGGGGAACTGCCAAATGAGACAAAGACTGTTGGGATGCGGAATTTTGGTATTCCTTTCTGTATTCCTCTGCAATTGCCCCTGTCTGTCTCTCCAGTACTTCTTTTTCTGCTGTTTCATGCAGCATTTGTTCCAGACATACTATCCTTTTATTCAAAAGTTCCATCTGCAGCGCTGCCGTCAGTCCTTTGAGCATATGTGCTTTCTTTTTCAGGGCTTCACGGTTGTCTTCTGCTGCCAGGGATACAAGCTGCCGTATATCTGCCTCATGGTATTTGAAAAACTGCCGCCTCATGTCCTGCATCATCTCCTCCTCCCTGCTGGGGTAAGTATGTTCTGAACGGATGAACGCAGCAGGGGCCCCCAAAAACTCTTTCAGAACAGCAGGCAGTTTTCCGGCGTGTATGGGTTTCAGCACATAACCGTCCATTTCCAAGAGGCATCTGCGCAGATTCTCCTTTTCCACGTCAGCAGTCAGCGCAATGACGGGTGTGATCATATTTTTACCGAAGCTGCGGATTCTGGCCGCCGCTGTATAGCCATCCGTATCCTCCATGTGAATGTCCATAAAAATCAGTTCGTATTCCTCCTCCGCACATTTTTTCATGGCTTCACTGCCTGATGAGGCTGCATGGACCTGCAGACCGAAAAGCTCCAGAATTTTTTTCTCCATCTTCTGATTAATGGCATTATCTTCCACCAGAAGCACTTTTCTTTGAGGATATTGGGGAAACAGCGTACCGTCATCAAGTATGTGCTCCGGTATGCAGTCCGTATCGGCGGTCCTGAGCGGTATCTTCACTACAAAGCAGCTCCCTGCACTGCGTTCTGTCAGATAAATCTGTCCGCCCATGATCTGTGTCAGCTTTCTGCATATGGAAAGGCCAAGTCCTGTGCCCCCGTATTTTCTGGAGGTGTTTCTTTCACTTTGTTCAAAAGGCCGGAAAATACGTGCCCAATCTTCTTTCGGTATCCCAATTCCGGTGTCCGCCACTGTGATTGTGAGCCAGAACAGCCTTCCGTCTTTTTTCATGGATTCATTGAGGAAATCATAATATTTGAGGGCTTCTCCCTCAGCGCGGAAGGATGCGGAGGAGGATTTTTCAGCCTGCACCGTTATGCCTCCCTTTGCTGTGAACTTAACCGAATTTCCTATGAGATTTGTCAGCACCTGCCTGACTTTTCCCATATCTCCTTTTACAAACCGGGGCAGGTTCTCACTCTTTGTCATCCTCAAATACAGACCCTTCTCTTCCGCCCGGTACTTAAAGATGGTTTCCAGACTGTCAAGCAGTTCCCAGATATCAAACTCTGTCCGCTCCAGGCGGGACATGTCCGCTGATAATCTGGAATAATCCAGTACATTTCCGATATTCTGCTGCAGAAGGATATCCGCCTTCTCCATGGCCTCCACATATTCCCGCTGCTCTGCATCCAGCTTTGTCTGGCCCAGAAGGAAGCGGTAACCCGACAGGGTGTTCAGGGGTGTCCGGATCTCATGGCTCATGCTGGCCAGAAATTCGCTTTTGGCTTTGGATGCCTCCTGCATACCGCGGCTGACCTCATTGAATTTTCTGGCAAACATACGGAGCTCTGAAGATCCCTCCGGGCTCAGCAGGACAGGGTTTTCTTCACTGCTGCCGCGGTAGGTCTCCAGCTGATGGGAATAGTGCACAACCGGCAGAGTAAAGTATCGGTATACCAGTATAAATATAAGGATCAGGATGGCGGAAATAATAAAAAGCAGTATTTCCTGAATACCAAGTACAATGTCGGTCCTGTGTTCTGAAACAGTCAGTTCTTTCTCCTGGCGTGTCTGAATGACTTCCTGAAATTTTTCTATTCTCTGGCGTATAGTTTCTTTTTCAAAAGTATAGTCTCCGTTAAAAAGGATTTCTTTTGCCTTATCAGCTTTCTGCTCTTCATCCATACGGCTGTCCTCTATATTCAGCACATAACTGTTAACAGTCTGCGGAAGTGCCGCGTCTATATGGCCCGCGTCTGTTGCAAGACGGATAGCGCGTATCTCCACATTCATGAGAAGATCCAGATTACTTTTAATATCTATGAGCATTTCCCTCTCTTTTTCCGTGAGATTTGTCTTTTCCAGTTTGGCTATGGCGTCATCGTGTGATTTTGTCACGTATCGCTCTTTCCAGTAATTGTCCAGGTATTTTACATTTCCGGTAACCACGAAGCAGCGCATCTCATTGGTCATGCTGTCGGATGCGTCAAGAATCTCACGGCACAGCATTTCACAACGGGACTTGTTCCTCTCCGCTTTCACTTCCCTGTGCATGTACTGCCTGAGGATAACAGTATTGATGATGACGAACACCAGCACCAGCAGCAGAACCAAAAAGATCATCGTATTGAGTGTTTTTTGTTTTACTAATTTTTTCTTCACAGTTGCATCATCTCCTTCTGCAATCTATAATATTATTATTTTAAAAGAAAGAAGGTCCTGCTTATGACCCCTATAAATATTCTGATTGTGGATGACGTACCTGAACATCTGCAAAATGCCGGAACCATCCTCAAAGAACTGGGGTATCCTATCCGCGTTGCCCTGAACGGAAGGGATGCCCTGCGCCTCATCAAAAGGCAGAGACCCTCCATTGTACTTCTGGACGTGTCTATGGAAGGTATGGACGGCTTCCAGGTGTGCAGGGCCATACGCACAAAGAAAGAATATGAGGATATTTCCGTTGTCTTTGTCACAGCCAGCGATGATGAGCAAAGTATACAGGAAGGTTTTCTGGCCGGAGGGCAGGATTATGTGTCCAAGCCCTTCCGGCCTCTGGAACTGCTGGCAAGGGTGAAAAACCAAATCCGAATCGTCAGCCAGTCTGAAGGGCTGAAGGATGCCTATCATGAGCTGGACCAGTTCTGTCACAATATCTCCCATGATCTAAAATCTCCGCTCCTGGTACTGAGACAGCTTGCCGCCATGCTGACAGATACCTGCCCCGTCCGGGAGAATAGTGAGGCCGCTGTCATTGCAGGCCTGCTGGATGAAAAATGCGAACAGCTTCTAAAAATGGCGGAACGTCTTTTAGAGCTCTCCCGCACAGGACAAGTGGAGTCCCATATGCAGCCGGTAGACCTTGCAGAACTGTTCCGCAACACTTGTGAGGAACTCACCGGGCTTGAACCTGGGCGTAAATTTCTCATTTCTGTGAAAGAGATACCTGTTCTGAATGCAGATCCTGCGCTTATGAAACTGCTGGCCCAGAACATTTTCAGCAATGCCATTAAATTCACACGGCGCCGGGAGACTGCTGAAATAACAGTATCCTGCACGGAAGATGCCTCCGGACTTACGGTGACTGTGAAGGACAATGGCGCGGGCTTTGATCAGGCAAATGCCGGAAAGCTGTTTCAGGTCTTCTCACGCCTGCACGATACCTCCCAATTTGAGGGAACCGGTGTGGGCCTTACCATCGTGGAGCGCATCATGCGGACACATGAGGGCTCTGTTTCCATAAGCGGCGAACCAGACCGCGGGGCAGCTGTGACACTGCATTTTCCCCGGAAACTGCTTTGCTGCCGGACGCACAGAGAACCGTAACGCCGCTTTTCTCTGAGCAGAAAAAAAGCACAAAACAGGGAGATTCATCTCCTTCGATGTTTTGTGCTTTATCGATATTATATTAGCAGAGTGTTTTGTAAAATGCAAGCCAAAATCACCTATTTTCTTTTCCTCCCATATCTGCTATAATTATCCGCAGATAATACGAATGGAGGAATATATCATGACTGTATATAAGACAAGAGGCGTATGTTCACGTTCTATCGAGATCGAGCTGGACGGAGACACCATCGCATCTGTAAAATTCAACGGAGGATGCAATGGCAATACAAAGGGAATTGCCAGCCTTGTAAAGGGAATGAAGGTTAACGAAGTCATCGAACGCCTGAAAGGAACCGACTGCGGCGGACGCGGCACTTCCTGCCCGGATCAGCTTGCACTGGCTCTGGAATCCATCAAGGCACAGAATGCGTAAACTGAAATATGAAATCTTATTTTCAAAAACTCATCAGGGGAGAGACTGTATTCTGCATCTCTCTCCTTTTTGCCCTGCTCTCCATGCTTGCCGTGAAGCCGGATAAAGCTTATGCAGGTTACATAGACCTTCGTACCCTCTGCCTTCTGTTCTGTCTCATGGCAGTGACGGCAGGCTTTCAGAAATGCGGTATTTTCCGTATAATGGCGGAAAAGCTTCTGGGAGCACAGAACCACATGCGGGGACTTGCACTGGTTCTGGTCCTGCTCCCCTTCTTCAGCTCCATGGTGATCACAAACGATGTGGCGCTCCTCACCTTTGTCCCGTTCACCATACTGGTGCTGCATATTATAAAACAGGACAGGTATACCTCACCTGTCATTGTGCTGCAGACCATTGCCGCCAATCTGGGAAGTATGGCAACTCCGCCCGGTAATCCGCAGAATCTTTACCTCTGTTCCAGATATGACCTGGGGATGGGCAGCTTTTTCCTTACCATGCTCCCCTTTGTCGCTATCAGTCTGGTGCTGCTTCTGTTCTGCATCTGCTTTGTGCGCAGGGAACCCATAAGGGTGTATTTTAAGGAGTCTTCACCGCTGGAACAGCCGCGGCTTCTGGCTGTCTTTGCCGTACTTTTCCTTATGTGTCTGCTGACCATCTTCCATGTTCTGTCTTATCAGGTTCTGACCCTGTGTGTGCTTGCATGTATGCTGCTTTTCTCCAGGGATCTGTTTCGGAGTGTGGATTATTTTCTGCTTGCCACTTTTATCTGCTTTTTTATCTTTTCCGGAAATCTGGGAAGGATGGAGGCAGTGCGCGCCTTTTTGTCCGGATTGATGGAAAAAAACGGGATGCTGACTGCTGTACTTTCCAGCCAGGTTATCAGCAATGTGCCTGCTGCTGTACTGTTGTCCTCTTTCACGGAGAACTGGAAGGCCCTCCTTCTGGGGACAAATCTGGGAGGCCTGGGAACTCCCATTGCCTCCCTTGCAAGCCTTATATCCCTGAAATTTTATCTGAAAACAGAACAGGCTGATTTAAAATCCTACCTGCTGCTGTTCCTTTCCCTGAATGCGGGCGGGCTGCTCCTTCTTCTGGCGGCTGCCTGTATCCTTTAAACAGCCGGACTTCATCGCTGAACTCCGGCTGTTTCAAAGTGCCCGCTTAGAGGCTATAATTCTATTTCCGTCTTGTTGCTTCCAAAGGACTCCTCAGCGCCGCTCTTCTGCTTATTGACAGCTAAAGTGATACAGAGGATGGCTGCGGTAAATCCCATCAATATCCCCATGCATTTCCACACAGGCATCAGGTTCTCCATACCGAAGCCGGTAAGACCGCTGATCTCGTTCAGACATTCTTCATACCAGTACACAGGCAGGCATTTTGCAAACTTCAGCACGCTTTCCCCCATAATGCTGGTAGGTACAAAGGCTCCTCCAAGAAATGACAGGCCCAGCGCCAGTATATTGGCAACAGCGTTCTGGGTGTTGGCATCTCTCACAAAGAGCGCAGCCAGCACAGAAATCGCCATGGCTAACAGAAGCATGACAAAGCTGTTCAGAAGGATCAGTGCGGTTATTCTGATATCCATTTCCTTCACCGAGTCATAATATATGATAAACCCGGCTATGGTGAGCAGTATCCAAAATACGATTCCCACGCTGGCACATCCCAGCCCCATCTGCCACAGCCGTGTGAATGGTTTCAGAGGCCCGCACATATTTCTCATCCTGATATCTGAGCGCTGGAAACTGAGAAAAATAGATGTGATGCAGAGTACACAGATGACAAGTATGATATACGGCGCCACCTGATACTGGGCCTGATAACCGGCAGATACGGGCTGCGTTTTCAGATACTGGCGTTTTTCCACCTTAGCGCCGGTTCCCAGCAGTTCCAGAACTTTATCTGCTGTCTTCTCTTTGTCAGGATTCCCCCCTATTTTTTCCCATGTTCTTATATAATCCCAATATTGGTTGACATAACTACTCATCTGATAGCCTGACGCGGAATTCTGTGTCATATTTTCCAGGAGCTTTATGGGTTTATCCTTCTGCAGGGCATCCTGGAATCCCTCCGGTATAATGAGGATATAACTGACTGCGTCGTTGAACCTGGCATCCTTGAGGGCCTCCATACTATCCTCCAGGGGCACATAGGTTCCGTGTTCCTTCAGAAAATCCATCATTTTTTCCGTGTATGGGGTTTCCCCGTCCCTGTTTATCACGGTAAATTCCGGACGGTTCTCCTCAAATCCGCTGTTAAAGCTCTCCTTAGAAAACTGTGAAAGCAGAATGGACAGGCCGATAAATATAGCGAAATAGGTGGCAAATGTAACCATTCTGCGCTTTATTACCAAAAGACACGCCTTAAATACTCTCATAACTCTGCCTCCTTAATGATACGCCTGACAACAGCAGCAGAACAGCCGACATAGCCATGATCACCGCTATATTCTGACCGTATCTCTGATAGTCGTCAAAATAATACAGACAGTATAATGCATCCGAAATTCTCGCTGCAGGGTTCAGCCAGGAGATGACCGGAAACTTCTGGTCTATCAGGTACTTCATACTGGATTCCATCATACCTGCACCGAAGCAGCAGAGCATGGTAACAGATACCAGTATGCCCACCTTCATGCTCTCTCCCAGCTTTGACAGACAACTGACCGCCGTGCCGAATGCTACGCCCAGAATGGAGCCAACAAAACAGGTCAGAACAAGAAGCGGCAGCTTGTTTCCAAAGTCCACCTTCAGAATCACTGTAATGTAAAACAGAAGAAACAGCAGGCTCATCATATGCACAGTTATGCTTCCTGTCATATCACAGAAGATCACCCGGATCCTGCTAAGAGGCGCCATCATACGTCTGGCTCCGAGAGGGGAGAGGTTCCCCTGCAGATAGGTGATGCTCATAAGGCCCTGCATCCCACCGTACATGCATACCATTGCTATCAGGCCGTAGTAAGGATTCAGGATGGGGGAATAAGGCTGTGAGGAGAGTGACATATTCTCTGTCAGGGAAGCCCCGCCCATGATCTCCTCCCAGTTAAGATTGTAGTCCGGATTTTTCTCCATGATCGCCTTTATATTTCCCTCTGTCTGCACATAGCGGTCCAAAAAGCTCTTCAGTATGGTCTGGTTCATTCCGTCTTGCTTTACCATAAGCTTCGGGGTATTGTCCTGAAGCAGGATATATCCGGCGATCTTGCCTGTCTCCAGGTCTCTGTCCGCCTCATTCTCCCGGGTGTATTCCGTTATGTTAAGAAGCGCATCCTCCCCGCTGCCCACCTGATCAAGCACCTGGCCGAACATGGGGTCCGCCTCATATGCCGCGTCTGTGACCACACCTGTGGGTATGGCTTTCAGATTATCTGCCTCCCCCACGGATGACAGGGTAAAATAAAACAGAGTGGCCAGAATCAGCGGAAAGGCCCAAATCCATATAAGCTGGTCTTTGTTCCGTAAGCAGCTCAGTAAACGTTTGCTGTAAATATTCCAGAACATATATATCCCTCCTAATCCCTCAGCTCTTTTCCCGTGATTTCCAGAAAGACATCATTTAAGGTCGGCGGCTCTGAGAATATTCTGCCGAAATAGATTTCATTCTTTTTGAGGATATCCAGCAGCGTAATAAGGCTGTGACCGCCGCTCTCACACTGTACCTGCAGAAGATTTCCCTCATATTCCGCGTTAAGGACCCCCTCTGCTTTCCGGATTTTTTCCAGGATATCCGGTGCCAGCTCGGACACCTCCACAGTTATCTTCTCCCCTGTGCGGATGAGGCCTTTCAGCTCCTCCTTTGTGCCGGAGGCGATTTCCCTGCCCTTATCCATGATCATGATGCGGGAACAGATCTGCTCCACCTCTTCCATGTAATGTGTGGTGTAAATAATGGTAGCACCGTTCTTATTCAGCTTTTTGATGCCTTCCAGAATGCTGTTTCTGCTCTGGGGGGCAACGGCCACTGTCGGCTCATCCATAAAGATCAGCTCCGGCTTGTGTGCTATGCCGCATGCAATGTTCAGACGCCTTAAAAGACCGCCGCTTAACTTTCTGGGCAGAAACTTTCTGAAGTCTTTCAGATCCGTAAATTCCAGAGCTTCCTCGACCAGGGCTTTCCGCTTTGTCTTTTCAGGGACATACATGCCGCAGAAATAATCTATATTTTCATATACAGTCAGTTCGCTGAAAACCGCCACATTTTGCATGACAACGCCGATCCGCTGCTTTACTGCCCGGTTATCCGGTGCCATGGGTTCACCGAAAAGCCGGATCTCCCCTCTGTCGTATTTCAGCAGAGACAGCATACAGTTGATCGCTGTAGTCTTGCCGCTGCCGTTTGGCCCGAGCAGGCCGTATATCTCACCCTGTTCAACATGAAGCTCAAAATGGTCCAGGGCTACCAGGTCTTTATATCGTTTTACGAGATTGTTCACTTCTATGATCATAGGTTAATCCTCCCTTTTTCTTATCTGACTTCATTCTAACAGGTATCTGCTGCCGGGGACAGTGAGCGTTGTCATGAATACAGGCCTCTGTACATGACATTTGTCATTTCTTCCTGCTGCACCTTACTTTTTGCCCATTCCTGTGATACACTCTAAATACAAGCACAGAAGTGAGCGGGTCTGCAAAGAGGAGGGGGATATATGAGAGAGCTGTTGAACAAGTGTTTTATTTTCTTATTCTGTACCATGAATCTCATCGGGCAGCCTGTGGATATTTCCCTTATCTCCCTGCTGCTTTTATCCGTCAGCGTATCTGCCCTCATTTCCTATTTTGACAGGGAACGGCCGCTGGAATATCTCTGCGGCGGGTGTCTTGTGCTCTCCCTCTTCCTTCCTGAACTGGCATTGTTTCTCCCGCTGTTTTTCTACGACTGTGAGAGATCCGGGAAATGGTACCTGCGGTTCGCATGGGTGCCTTTATACCTGTATCATTTTCATAACTTCACACTGCCGGCATTTTTCCTCTTTCTGTTCACAGGGGTGCTGGCGCTGTATCTGTCCCGGCTGACCATGGAATATGAAAATATGATGGCACAGTTCCATCTCTCCCAGGACAGCACCCGGGAGGAATCTCTGCATCTGGAACAGAAAAACAAGGAGCTTCTGGAAAAGCAGGAGTATGAGATCCAGCTTGCGACTCTGACAGAGCGAAACAGGATCGCCCGGGAAATCCATGACAATGTGGGGCACCTCCTGACACGCTCCCTCTTCCAGATCAGTGCCATGCAGGTTATATGGAAGGAACAGAAGGAGCTGGCCGCGCAGCTTACTGCTGTCAAATCCACACTGGATGATGCCATGAACAATGTGCGCAGCAGCGTCCACAATCTGCATGAGGAATCTGTGGACCTGCGCATGGTACTCACCCGGCTGGCAGAGGAATTCACTTTCTGTCCTGTAACCCTGAATTACAATGCCGAGATTGAACGGAAGGAACTGAAATACTGTATTATCGCCATTGTCCGGGAGGCACTGTCCAATATCTCCCGGCACAGCAATGCTACGGAGGCCTCTCTGTCTGTACTGGAACATCCCGGATTCTATCAGGTTATCATCCGGGATAACGGAACACAGACGGCAGCGGCAGGGTCCGGGGGAATCGGGCTTATGAATATGAGGGAGCGGGTGGAAGATCTTCACGGCATTTTCAGGACAGAGGTTCAGAACGGTTTCCGCATTTTTATTTCCATTCCCAAACAGGGACATACCATGAAAAATCAGATGTGAGGTGTTATTTATGAGAATTATTATTGTTGACGACGATCCCTTTGTCTGCATTTCGCTGAAAACGATCCTGCAGGCAGAACCGGGCATAGAGGTGTGCGCCTCCGGCAGCAGCGGGGAGGAGGCCGTCCGCCTGTATGAAGAAATACAGCCCGACATTCTGCTCATGGACATTCAGATGGGATGCTGCTCCGGGCTGGACGCCGGCGCGGAGATACTGGAAAAGCACCCGGATGCCAGGATTCTTTTTCTGACCACCTTCTCCGACGACGAATATATTATCCGCGCGCTGCGTATCGGTGCCAAGGGGTATCTGATAAAACAGGATATTGAGACCATTGCCCCTGCCCTGCGCTCTGTCATGTCCGGACAGAGTGTGTTCGGCAGCGAGATCGTCACGAAAATCCCTAAAATGATGGGAAAGCCGCAGAGAACAGATCTTGGCAAATACGGGATTCTTGACAGGGAAATGGATGTCATAGAGCTGGTGGCAAAAGGCCTGAATAACAAAGAAATCGCACAGAGCCTCTATCTCAGTGAGGGCACTGTGCGGAATTATCTGAGTGCGATATTGGACAAGCTGAGCCTGCGTGACAGGACACAGCTTGCCGTGTTTTACTATAAAAATATGGATAACTGATTATCTCTGTCAGTCAAAAGCAGTATAACTGGTGATGTAGAAACTCCCGTCCTTGAGTCTGATACCGATCCAGAAGTTATCGTCTGTATAATTAACGGTCTGGTACCATCTGCCCTCTTTCCATTTCATCAGTCTATCCGGTTCAAATCCGGTCATACCGAGACCGATCAGTCCTACTGTGGTACCGACCAGCATGAAAATAATGCCGGCCAGAAGGATTTTACTTTTTAATGATTTTATATTCATGCTCTGACACCTCTCCTTTTCTGATACAGACCTGCAAGCCATCTGCTGAATTTTTTCGTTACACCTACAAATCTCTTGCCCAGTTCCAAGGTAAGCAGTGCTGTCACCAAAAAGATGCCTGCAAGCAGGATTCCGACTCCCATCTGCACCGTACCGGTGGCTGTGTCCCGGAACATTATTATCACGGAACCCACCGTACTGACTACAGCCAGTACCAGACTGGATACAGAAAATACCCCGAATATAAAGGGAATACACCAGATAATCACATAGGCACTCATTACCATGATCACAACAGCCAGTGCGCAGCAGATAGCAACCAGGACCAGGCTTCCCCAGAGAGGTGAGCCAAGTATCAGCAGAACGATCACACCTATTTTCATCCATGTGGGTGTGGGCCGTGCCGGCTGCGTCTCCCTGTCAGAGAGGATTTCCTGTGCAATCTCACCGGGACTTCCGATCCGCTGTACGGCATCCTCCTCCTCACATCCGTCCTCCATGTAATCCTCGATCATTTCCGCGTAGTAGGACAGGAATCTGTTCCGTTCCTCCCTTTTCAAGCTCCGCAGCAGCCGTTCGAGACTGCTTAAAAATTCATCCTTCTTCATGTTCAACCGCTCCCTTCACAAATTCATATATGTCTGTTACCTGCTGCCAGTCATTTAAAAACTCCTGGATATGTTCTTTCCCTGTCTCTGTTATCCTGTAATACTTGCGCAGTCGGCTATTGTGCTCCACAGAATATGTCTCCAGGCATCCGTTTGCCTCCAGACGCTTTAATATGGGATACAGCGTCGATTCTGATATCTCAATACAAACGGATATGTCTTTTATGATCTGGTATCCGTAGGAATCCGATCTGTATAGTGCAGCAAGAACACAAAATTCCAGAAAACCTTTTTTTAGCTGTGTGTCCATGGTATCGCCTCCTTATGCATTATACTATACATTACATAGTATAATGTGTCAAGTGGTATATGCACAAAAAAACGGACGATCTGACTTATAATCCGTCAGACAGTCCGTCCAGTCCTTTGATGCCGTTTGCCTCAGCCAATGCCTCCACCCCGTCCAGGATTTCCTGGCGGCTGTAGCCGTTGGCTGACAGAAACTCATCTGTGTATTTGTTGATATGAAGATAAAAGCTCATGGCCATTTCCATGTATCTTTTGTCCGTCCGGTCCATATCCGTGAGAAGTATGTTTTCCGCCTCGTTGATCTTTCCCCTGTCTGCCATCTCAATAATGTCACGGTAGAGAAAATCCGTGTCGTCGGCTTTTTCCTCCTCCACTTCATATTCCGTAAATCTCTTTCCGAAAACAACACAGGCCAATGCTTTCACCATATCCTTTATCATTCTCATGACATAATCTTCTTCAAACTTCATGCTGGCTCCTCCTTCTCACCATTTCTTCGGAATCCCCGGACAACCGTTCTTCTTCATAACAGCGCGCATCTCCACAAAACAGCCGCAGACTCTGCACATTCCGCTTATTAAGTTATCACATTTTCTGCAGAAGGCAAGCCGCTCATCATAGAACTGTGAAGATACCTTCAGGTCTTCATCCAGATTATCTATGTATCTGCGCATGTCATCAAAATACTGTCCTTCATCCATGTCCTGAAGAAGGCATTTTCTGCAGAAGCGCCTGGGCTGGTTACCCGTGTTCTCCATGCTGTACCTCCGTCTCCTTTATCACAGGCGGGATTTTAACGGGATCCCGCCTGTGATGCTGTCTATTTACAGATCATAATAATATTTAAATTCTGAGGGGCTTGGAATCTGCTCGATCTCCTGCAGCTCCTTCCTCTTCCTTTCCAGCCAGATATCAATGAGACGCTGAGGGAAGACACCGCCTGCTGTCAGGTAATCGTGGTCATTCTCCAGAGCGTCCAGGGCCTCTCCCATGGAACGGGGCAGACTCTGTATCTTCTTCTGCTCCTCAGGGGACAGGGAATACAGGTTGCAGTCAAAAGGTCCCCATCCGTGCTCACGGGGGTCTATCTTATTCCTGATTCCGTCCAGTCCTGCCATGAGGATGGCGGAATAGGCATAATACGGATTTGCTGTGGCATCCGGGTTGCGCAGTTCAAACCTCTTGGCCTCCGGTTTCTTGGCATAAGCCGGAATACGGATGACAGCACTTCTGTTCGATGTTGCATATCCGATGGTCACAGGCGCTTCATAACCGGGTACGAGGCGTTTGAAAGAGTTGGTAGAGGGGTTGGTAAACGCGCACAGGGACGCAATATGTCTGAGCAGACCGCCGATAAAATAGTGCGCTGTATCACTCAGTCCTGAATATCCGTCTTTGTCGTAGAAAATGGGTGTCCCGTCCTTCATGAGCAGCATATGCACGTGCATACCGTTTCCGGCCTCTTTGTAAATGGGTTTCGGCATGAAGGTAACGGTTCTGCCTTCTGCGGCTGCTGCATTTTTCAGAACATATTTTACGATCATGGTCTTATCTGCCATATCCACCATATCGCCCAGCTCTACCTCAATCTCCATCTGGCCCGGGCCGCCCACCTCATGGTGATGATATTTTACCTTTACGCCCCAGTCCTCAAGAAGCATACACATTTTACTTCTGAGATTATATCCCACATCCTGGGGAGCTGCCGCGTGGTAGCCACCCTGATACGGAACCTGATAGCCGCTGTTCTGTCCGTTGTCTATGCCGCTGTTCCACTCCGCCTGCCTGGTGTCAATACTGTAACTGCACTTCTGTGGTGTCACATTATAACTCACATGGTCCAGCAGATAAAATTCAAACTCCGGCCCAATCACCATACGGTCAGCAATCTGCTCTTCCTTCATGTATTCCACTGCTTTGAGGGCCACATTCCTGGGATACTGGTCAAAAGGCCGATTCTCATCCTCCCCTATGGTGCAGACATTTCCGCACATAGTCAGTGTGGGAATCTCGGCAAATGGGTCCACTGTGGCAGTATCCGGGTCCGGAATAAATACCATATCACTTTTTTCTATAGGAGCATAACCGTAATTAGAACCGTCAAAACCGATTCCATAGACGAAAATGTCATCATCAAAACGTTCCACCGGAATTGTCACATGACGCCAGCGTCCGTTTAAATCCGTCATTTTAAAGTCTATCATACGGATCTGCTTTTCCTCACACAGTTTTCTCACGTCTTCACTTGTTTTCATTTTAAATCCCCCATTCTTTTTGTAAAATAGTTTGTAACTATTCAGCAGGTCTGCGCATTTACTGCGCTGACCGTAAGAACACGTTCAGCAGCCAGGCAAAAATCCCATCGCCGAAGGCGATTCTGCATGGATTTTTGCTCGTAACTGTGAGGGTACTGAACAGTTACAATAGTTTTATCGCCGCTTCCCGGCAGTCAGCGGTCCCACTTATCACACATGGAATTGATCTGATCTGCAAACTTCGCCAGGTCCTTATTTGCGCCGCCCTCATTATGACGGATAACCGTCATTAACCGCTGTCCTGCTGCAAGAAGTCTTGCATAAACACCGGAAGCCTTGCGGGCTTTTGCCTTCTCCTTGGCGTGTTTGATGACAATTCCAACCGTTTCCTTCTCAAATTCATTCGCCAGCATATCAAATTCTGTGCCGCTGAAGGGCGCCATGGCATCGTATCCCAGCTCATTTTTCAGTCTTTCCGCAAACAGATCGCATACCTGGTCATCCCCGTGTGTCACGAAGACACGCTTTGGCTTCTCCTTGAAGGAGGACGCCCAGCGCATCAGCCCCGCGTCATCCGCATGGCCGCTGATTCCCGGAAGCTTCACGATATCGGCACAGACATGGATTTCCTCACCGAACAGCCTCACATCCGTGGCCCCCTCCAGCAGCGCGCGTCCCAGCGTGCCGACTGCCTGGTATCCCACAAATACAATGGTGGATTCGCGCCTCCAGAGATTATGTTTCAGATGATGCTTGATACGTCCCGCGTCACACATGCCGCTGGCTGACAGGATGACCTTATGGCTGTCATCCATATTGATGGCTCTTGATTCGTCACTGGTTATGGAGAGTTTCAGCCCCGGAAATGCAATGGGGTTGATACCTTTCTCGATAAGCGCCATAGCCTCCTCGTCGTAGCAGTCTGTATAATGCTCCTTAAAAATATTGGTAGCCTGGACAGCCAGGGGGCTATCCACATAGACATCAAAATACGGGTATTCCGGAAGCATATTCTCCTCTTTGATTCGTCTGAGGAAATACAGCATCTCCTGAGTTCTGCCCACAGCAAAGGAAGGCACCACCACGTTTCCGTTCTTGTCAAAGGTTCTTTTCAGAATTTTCACCAATTCCCTGGCGTAGTCCGGCCGTTCGCCGTGACTCCTGTCCCCATAGGTGGATTCCATGACCACGTAATCCGCACTGTCCAGATATTCCGGATCCTTTATAAGCGGCTGGTCCAGGTTGCCGATGTCTCCGGAGAACACGATTTTCTTCTCCACGCCCTCCTCTGTTATCCAAATCTCAATACTTGAGGACCCCAGAAGATGCCCGGCATCCACAAATCTTACCTGTATACCGTCTGCAATCTGGATTTTTCTGCTGTATTCACACCCCACAAACTGTTTGATCACATTCAGAGCATCCTCCATGGTATACGCCGGTACAAAATCAGGCTGTCCGTTTCTCTGTCCCTTGCGATTACGCCACTCAGCCTCAAACATCTGAATATGCGCACTGTCACGAAGCATGATGTCACACAAGTCGCAGGTAGCATTTGTCGCATAAATAGGTCCCCGGAATCCTTTTGCATAAGCCAGCGGGAAATTGCCGGAATGGTCAATGTGAGCATGGGTCAGCAGTGCAAAATCCACCTCGGACAATGCCACCGGAATCTCCTGGTTTTCATACTGATCCGGCCCCTGCTCCATTCCACAGTCCACCAAAAACTTCTTCCCCGCCGCCTCCAGGAAATAACAACTTCCCGTAACCTCATGAGTCGCACCTATAAAAGTCAGTTTCATAAAAGAACCCCCTTTGCGGTTATATAAAAGTATGGTTACTTTCATTATACCGTAAAGGGGGGGAGTTTAATAGAACTTTTCAGATTATTTAATAAAATAATACTTCAGGATATCTCTAGAAACCAATATTATCCAATCCAAATGCCATCTGTTGTAGGTAATTTTGACTCCGTTGTACCACCTTTTTGTGCCACACATGCACCTTTTACCCTATAGTAGTATCCCTTCGAAACACTCACATTATAGCTTTTTGTTAATGTAGCTGAATTATAGGCAGTATCATCATACATTTCAACATTATACCATGCTCCACCAGAATATCTTTGCAAAGTTAATTTTACATTGATTTTATCACACGTAACGAAACAAGTTGCGGAGCCATATACATTAACTCTTCCATTTCCCAAATTAGTAATTTTAGCAATTCCCTGGTTTAAAATATTACCTCTTGTTAATGTCCCCTGTATATCTTCAGCACTGTCTTTATTTGTCAATTCTGAACCATCAACTATCTTCCCTAACTCATCTAGCCCTTCTGCACTAACACTTGCTGATGTCATACTAATAACCAACATACCAATTATAACCGGTTTAATAAATTTTTTTAATGCTTGAATAACTTTTTTCATTATTATACAATTCCCTTCTAAATTAATAAATCATATTTTCTATAATTTGTCTCATATCATTTTCTTGTATTTTTCCACTAATGCAAAAATAAGAGTTTTTATAGTCCCACTGCGCCAGATAAACTGGCATCTCATCTCCTTCCTCCTCAATTTTCCAAAGTTCAATTTTAGAGTTACACCATTCATTTGACAAATAATCAACCATTGTTCCCTGGTCATTGCGATAAATCCCACTAGATTCACTGTGATTTTCCAGTATTTGAAAATATAGATATTTATTTTGATATTTATATCTCATATATGCCGCATGTGCATCTTTATCTAAGTGGTATGTATCATATGTAGTTCCGTCAGGTAAGTAATAAAATGCTGGTACTTTAACATTTAAAAATGTCTCTATACTTTTCCTGTCTTCCTCCTCGTTGACACTACTCGGAATAGTATCACCTGTATTATTTAATTTTGTGTTAACATCATTTCCAAAAATTTCATCCATTTTCTGCATTACAAATGCTCTATTTGCTTGGCTACTCATTGATATTCCAAAAATACCGACAAGAGTGACTGCAATCATAGCCGCCCATTTCATTACAAAGCGTTTATGTTTAAAATAGAGTATACCTTTTTTAGCAGACATATTTTCTAACTTTTGGAAAGTTTCGTCTTCTGTTGTTACGTTTTCTTCTTTTACAATCTCTGAAAGTTCTATTTTCTCAACAATCTCATCTGCCTCGTCTTCAGTTGTCTCATCATCTTCGGCCAGGAGGCCCCTTTCCTTTGCTATTCCGACTATCTTTTGGAACAGTTCCTCGGAGGGCTCAAAATCATCTAAGTCCGGGTCGTTTTCTAACCCGTTTATCATCTCTGCGGTTTCATCAAGGACTCTTTGGCTGACCCATTCCTCAAACGCTTTGTCTTCCTGGCCTGCCGCAGACTTATGTGTTTTTTCAATTTGCTTTTCGTCCAATTTACTCATGAAACTCCTATCTTTCCTTGACTTTTCCTGACAAGTGTATCATATTATCTTATAGTATTTGTTTTTAACTATTATTTTGAATGAGCAGGAGGACACCATGAAACATATCGTACTTACCGGCGGCGGTACTGCCGGACACGTTACCCCCAATATTGCAATGATTCCCCGCCTAAAGGAACTTGGTTATACCATTTCTTACATCGGTTCCTATGAAGGAATCGAAAAAAAACTGATAGAAGAAATGGGCATCCCTTACTATGGGATTGCATCCGGTAAATTAAGACGCTATTTTGATGTCAAAAACTTTACTGACCCATTCAAAGTTATGAAAGGCTTTGCGGAAGCTAAAAAACTTATGAAGCAGTTAAAACCCGATGTTGTCTTTTCCAAAGGCGGTTTTGTTACCGTGCCTGTGGTGATCGCGGCGAGCAGGAGGAAAATTCCCACTTTTATCCACGAATCTGACATGACACCCGGTCTGGCTAATAAAATATCCATTCCTTTTGCCACAAAAGTGTGCTGCAACTTTCCTGAGACCGTGTCTGAACTGCCAGCCGACAAGGCTGTGCTGACCGGAACTCCTATACGGCAGGAACTGCTGGAAGGAAGCCCCGAAAGGGCTCTGGAATTTACCGGTTTTACAAAAGACAAACCGGTTATTATGATCATTGGAGGAAGTCTTGGCGCTGCAGCCGTTAATGATGCCGTCCGTGCAGTCCTTCCTGAACTGCTTAAAACTTTCCAGGTGATCCATCTGTGCGGCAAAGGAAAACTGGACGAATCATTAAAAAACACAAAAGGCTATGTACAGTATGAATATATCAAAAAGGAGCTTGCCGATCTGTTTGCCCTTGCGGATGTTGTCATTTCAAGAGCCGGCGCCAATGCCATCTGTGAACTGAGTGCATTGAAAAAGCCCAATCTCCTGATTCCGCTCTCTGCCCGTGCAAGCCGCGGTGACCAGATACTGAATGCCCGTTCTTTTGAACGTATGGGCTACAGTGTAGTTCTGGAAGAGGAAGAGATCACAAATGAAAAACTCCTTGAGACCATTCACTCCCTCTATAAAAACCGCGCCTCTTATGCGGATGCCATGTCAAAAAGCAAGCTGACAGATTCTATTGAAGAAATCGTCCGGCTTTTTGAACAGGCCGTGAACAAATAAATCATAGTGATTCATATTCTGACTGAAATCTCTGCTTCAGCCATTCCATCATCCTGTGTCTCTTGGTACGCACATTTCCTATGGTGATACCAAGAGCGCAGGCAATCTCTTCATCGTTTTCTCCCATGACATGTGTTCTTACCATAATCTCATACCAGTCCGTATTCTTTGCTTTTAAAGAATTCAGAATCGTACCGGTAAATTCTTTGTGCACCATCATCTGCGCCATATCATCATTATAAAATCCGGTGCGCTTTCCTCCGCTGTCACTCCTTTGTGCCATTTTATCCGTATCTTCTTTTTCGGCACGGTCAGCCGTAACTACTTCATGTACCTGATAGGCTTTCTTGCAAAAGTCAATTGCCTTTCTTCTTGCACAGACTGTAAGCCACTCCGCATAACGTGTTTTATCCACAGTGTCCACCTTTTCCAGAAACTTTAGAAATGTTTCCTGGCAGATATCCTGTGAAAGGTCTGCATCAAATAAAACGCAGTATGCCGCTTTCATAACTAAACGATAATATTGACGAAAGATTTCACGAAATTTTTCTTCTGTCATCTCAACCCTTTTCCTGAAGTCTAATCCATTGAAAACTTCTCAAGGATTTCCTGCTTATCCTCCTCTGTTAATTCGCCCGGCGTCCATGTAATCCCAGCATTGTCCCCAACGCTGCGCGGAATCAGATGGATATGGAAATGAAAAACAGTCTGGCCCGCTGCTTCCCCGTTGTTCTGCACAACATTGTAACCATCGCAGCCGAGAACATCCCTCATTCTGGTGATTATTTTCTTTGCAAGCACCATCGCTTTACCTGCCAGTTCATCCGGAATTTCATAGAGATTGGCATAGTGCTGTTTCGGCAGAACTAAAGCATGTCCTTTGTTTGCTGGTCCCAGATCCAGTATGACCCGGAAGTCCTCATCCTCATAGAGCGTTGCAGACGGAATCTCGCCGTTTGCAATCTTACAAAAAATACAATCCGACATATTTATTTCTCCTTTCTGTGCTGCTTTTGCCGGCTCATTTCGACGGCATTCTGTCATTAGTTTGTCGTTTTTTGGCGCTTTTTAGGTTATGAAATTATTTGATATTTGGCAGTAACAGTGCTACACTATCAACGTAAAGAAAGAACAGGGGGGACACCTAATGACGATACAATCCGGCACTGACCAGAGCACCAGGATGCCCGAAACTGCTGATTATAAGATGCTTTATCAGCAATTAAAAATGAAGCATCAGTTTATGCTTTCCCAGGTTTCTCATGAAATAAGAAATCCTGTCACTTTGATTAACAGCTTTATGCAGCTACTGGAAGGACGGCATCCTGAACTTATACAGGATAACTACTGGCAAAAAATCATGGAGAATATGGATTTTCTAAAATCACTTCTCAATGAATTATCCGCCTTCAATAACTCTGAAAAACTGAATCTGCAGAATTCCAACATATATAATACATTCTGCGAAGTAATTGAATCTGTGACCCCGGCTTTGAATGAACGGCATATCACTATAGATTTGCAGAAACTATCTCCAATACCCGTTATAAAAGCTGACGGTATTAAACTTCGTCAACTTTTTCTCAACCTGATAAGAAACGCGTCAGACGCGATTGAAACAGAAGGACATATTTACTGCGCCATACAGTCAGACGGCGAATCCATCATCTTCACGGTATCGGATACCGGTAACGGTATTCCTTCTGAATATCAGGACGACCTGTTTGAGCCGTTTATCACGCATAAACAGGAAGGTACCGGTCTCGGTCTGCCTATCTGCAGGCGCATCGTCAGCGCTCACAAAGGCACTATTTCCTTCAAATCAAAATCCGGTGAAGGTACCACATTCAAAGTAGTTCTTCCCATCAGCTAATCACACAAAAATGTGCTGCCTTTCACTATGAAGGCAGCCTTTTCTTTCCGTGATAAAGAATGATCCCAAGAGCAAATCCACATAAAAGCCCGCCAAAGTGAGCTGCATTATCTACTCCTGCACTTGTAAATCCGTGATAAAGTGTAAGCGCAGCCAGGAATACCAACTGCCTTGTTGTAAAGTTCCCCAGTCTTCCTCTATTTCTCATCACCACATAAATCAGTGCTCCAATCACGGCAAACACCGCTCCGGAAGCACCTGCGGAGACTACCGCCTCCCCTCCTCTTATCTCTGTGTAATAAGAAATATAGCTGGCACCGATTCCGCCAATCAGATAAATAAGAAGATAGCGTATTCTGCCAACTTCCCTTTCCAGGCTGTCACCGAGAAATGCAAGCACCAACATATTATTCCCCAGATGAGCCAGTCCGAAATGAAGAAACATACAGGTGAAAAGCCGGTAATATTCATGCCCTTGTTCTATGAAGGGTGTATACGCAGCTCCCCAGTTTATAAGATGCCTGCTGTCCAGTGATGACCCTGTTATTTCAGTCAACAGAAACACCAGAACATTGACCGCTATCATGATCGTGTTCATCAAAACACTCTTCCGCATCCTTAAAAACCGTCTGAAATCGGATTCCGGCCTCTGGTTCCAGTAACTGTAATCCACCATGCACTACCTGCCTTTTTCTTCTTATCTGATATAGTTCTCAGCCCTGCGATAACCACAAACCACTCATCACTCCCTGCCTGCAGGACATAGCTTCATTATAAGCTCTTTCCCAGGTTAACGCAACCATATACTTCCAATTGTGCAGTTTAAAATAAGCCATTCAGGCCCTCTTATTCTGAAAATTAAGATACTGTAACTCCGTTCCCGCAATACTTATCTTGTCACCATTATGCAGCAAATATTCCTGCTCCGGTTCCAGGATTCTGTCATTTAAAAGGGTACCGTTCTTTGAATTTAAATCCGATATAAAAAAATCATTTTCTTCTCTGCGTATTCTGCCATGTATCCTGCTTACCGCAGGATGTCTCAGACATATATCCGCCGCTGCTGTTAGCTTTCCAATGATCTCAATCTCTTTATCAAGCACAAACCGCTTTTGATTTCCCTCCTCCTCCCAGAGCAAACACGCATTTTCATCATTTCGTTTCCCCGCTGAGAGAAGAATCGTCGGTCCGCAGGACTCAAAATCGTCCGGCTTTATATCCTTCTCTTTTTTGCCGTTATCTTCCTGTTTTTCCGTATTCCTCTCCTCTTCTCTTTCATATTCGGTATCCCGCTCCCATCCCCATGCTTCTAACCGGTCCAACTCATGCTTCTGCTTCTTTTTCTCTTCCCTTTTGTTCTTCAGCCGGAACATAACGAAAGCCACAGCGGCAGCCGATGCCGCCACTGCTATTCCTATGCAGACCTGCAGCGCATTGGCAATCTCATAATGAAGAAGCAGATAGACACATATGGCTGCTGCCGTCAGTGTAAAAATACACCCCACGGCATTTAAAAGCGGATGTTTTTCCTCCACGTCTTCCTCCTCCTCAAAAAAGGCATCCAGAGCCTGTTTTCTCTTCTCCTCTGTCATCACCGGCTCTCCACTGAACTCCTGCTCTGCGCACACCCTTTTCTCCCTGTACTCCTCTTCTTTTACAGATTCCCGGGATACTTTCCTAAGTTCTCTGCGGATCTCATCTGCTCCCGTTCCGGTCTCCACACTCTCCCGGTATACTCCATATCCCAGAACAACGGCACCTGCATCCTTATGGTCTATTTTCGGAAGGATGTATTCTGTAAGCTCTAATATGCCGCTCTGTTCCTGATTCCGTTCTGCAGGAAAGCAGCAAAAATAAAGGTGCTGCCGTTCTGTATCCATATAAATATATTTGGGATTGAACAGTATTGTTCCTACATCCAGCAGGTATTCCTCCAATCCCTCCATTATGTTCGCGGCGGCCCGGAATATCTGTTCCAAATCCCCCCTTCCGAACTTCTTCGCCTCATACATCACAAAGATGCTTTGTCTGGATGTCACCTCATAATAAAACAGGGGTTCTCCGTCTATATAACGCACAGAGAGGGGAAGCAGTCCCGGCGGCTGGTTATGAAGAAGCATTTTTATCTCATATCCCTGCGGATTTACTGTACCGCCTGCCTTCAGTACCAGATAGCTGTGATTCATCTCTCTTCTGTACTCTGCCTGCATTTTCTTTCCCCCTTTTCCCGGAACAACCGTACTTTTTTCTGTTTCATCCGGAACTCGCCGCTTAATCCATCAGTTCTTCCTTCCATTTTCTCACACTTCTCACCTTCCCGATAAAGGACACCGGGCGGATCACTTTACTTTTTGCATTGCCCTGTATATGCCACTGCAGACCTGCAAAAGGATATTTCACATATTCCTCATAATTGACTGTAATCTCCCTTTTGCTGCCGTTTACAGAATAATTTCCGTTTTCACCTGCAAGCCGTTCCTGGGCAGTTTCCAACCCGTCTCCCTGCCTGCGCACAGCCTCCGTGCTGCCTGCCACAGCCGCCTCATATGCCTTTGCTGTGTATACTCCTCTTTTTATGGTTCCTGTCAGCAACAGCAGAACCGCAAACACTGTCAGCATCCAAACACCGCTGATGCAGGCCGCTTCCAGCGTATAACTCCCCCTGCATACGAATTTTTTTCTGTCTTTTCTATCCATATCTCTCCTGTATCATCCTGTGATAATGCTAAACATCATCCCGGCAAATAAAAAGGGAATAAACGGTATCTCATACTTCCTGTCTTTTTTCTTCACTGCCAGTAAGAATCCGGCAGCCATAACAGCCGTTAAAAACGCGCCCGACAGTACACTTAAAACCTGCCAGAAGCCCAGATAGATTCCAAGCACCAATACAATGATTCCATCTGCGCTGCCCACAGCCCAGCCGGATAGTTTCCCACAGAGCAAAAGAGAGATACCGGGCAGACTGCCCAGCATAACATCCCGTGACACATCCCACAGTTCCCCCGGAACTTCTTTTATTTTTAAGGCTGTACAGATAAGGCTGCCCGCAAAAAATAAAAGAATCTTCCGGATAGAAACCGTTTTCCCTCTCGAATCTTCCCACCCCATAAATGCAAGAAAAATACCTGCTGTTATCTTTTCTGTCATCTAATCCCCCTGTTTTTGTCCGCAGCGTGAACAGAGATTTCTGTTGTCCGCCTCGGATTTTTTCATGAACCGCACATGGCGGGAAAGGCCGCCGCATGCGCTGTCACTGTGGTAACGGTTCCCCTTGTCTGTAATGTATACAAACCCATCCTTCTCATGTCCTCTCATACACTTTTCACAGGGGTAGTATTTATCCCCATACTCGTTTCTTCCCTGTACTGCACTCTGCATCCCCACGTGCTTTACCGCCAGTTTTATATGGGTACAGTCCGCTGATGTGTGATATACACTTTCATAGTCTGTCACATATACCATCTCCCCGCCGGGACTGTCATCCGTATTGCCGTATTTGTTCCCGTTATATCCCAGCCAGGCCTGTGCGGCGGCGGCAGCTTCTATCTTCACCGGAAAAACCGGAAAGAGCGACACAGGGCTTTTGTACAGATAATTTGCTTTCAATGTTACGATGCCATCCCTGTATGATGACCCCAGCAGTGTAATCCCTGCCTGTTTTCCCACAATTCCCGTGAGGTTCTCGCCTTTTACTCTCTTCTGAACCTCCGCTGAAGCATAAACAATACATGCCGCGTCTGTCACGGCACCAACCGGTGATCTGCTCTCCCCGTCTATGCTGTAGGCATACATCCCCAGCTCCTTGGCACTCTGACTCAGAGAAGATACCAGAATTGTCTGTATCCGGAAAATATCTATCATACTGACCAGCATCACCATTGCCAGAAAGTAGAGGGGGAGCACTGCCGCGCTTTCCAGTGTCAGACTGCCTTTTTGCTGAAGAGAGTACCAATCCTTTCTATTACATCTTTGTCTGTCTTTTACATCGGGCATCTGCTCCCCTCCCTTTTCTGCTTTTTACATATCGTATCCGTAGTTTCTGACTGCTGTCCATTGGTTTCCCGATGGGCTTAAAAAACGGGTTTCCATCTCCAGACATTCCATGCAGGAGTCTATACGGAAGTTTTCTTTTCCGGGTTTGAGCCGTATATTCTGCTCTATCATATCCATGCAGCGGAATGCCAGTCTGTGTCCCGAGGATGCAAACAACAGTATCTGCAGGTAATCGTTATAATCCAGCCCGGAAGTATTCTTTGCCTGTCCCTCCTGCAGCATGGTAAATATCTGTCCGATATTGGAAAGCTCCAACTGCCAGCCTGCACCGGTCTTAACCAGGGGGACTTTTCCGCCTGCCATGAGCTGACGTACATCCAGAAGACTTTCTCCGTAAGCCCATCCCAGAAGCAGCAGTTTTTCCACAACGAAAGCACCCTCCGGTATCAGCAGCGCAGTACACAGGGACGCAGCCAGCGCACCGGACTGTGCCCGCTTCTCCGGGTCTGTATAGAGGTACGCCGCATTCGCTGCCTCCCGTAGCAGTAAAATCCTGTTTACCGTCTTCTTCAGGTTCTCCCTGTCGCTGCCTCTGCCTCCCACAATGTACTCCACCTGGTAGTCAAGGGCTCCCGGATTTCCCGGTTCCCTGTAGGTTCCAAGCTTATTCATGGCATACGCCTGAAGGAAAAGTTTATCAGCTCCCCCGGATTCCCGGCCTTTTATATCTCCCATGCCTTTCTGCAGATTTCGGTTTGAAGTGAAAACGGAAACATCTGCTTCCTTTTCGGAAATCACTGCATCATCCGGAAGAACCAGACCCAGAATCCCCATGGACCGTATTCGTTTGATGATTTCCAGGGGATTATTTTCCGGGGTGATCTGCGGCGCATCCGTATTCTCCTGTGCGGTTTCCTCCGGTGTCTGCGCCTCAGGCATAGGAGGCGCACCGGCATCCTTTTGCGCCTGCTGCTGTTCTATCACCTCTTTGGTATTGCCTAAATACTCCTTCAGGCGTTTGACAGCAGCTGTGCCCAGATGTTCCCTGACAGCTTCTGCCGCCTGCGCACAGAATGCCTCCCCCGCATTATCTGTGGCCAGTCTGTATCCTGTAATGGAACAGCTCTCCTGCCTGCTTCCCCGGATGCCCCTTTTTAAAGTAAGAGCCATGGAGTTTTCCATCTGCTGTACCATATGGTATGCATCAATGGCTCCTCTGCCGTAACCGCTGTCCAGAAAAAATAAATCGTACTCCTCCAGAAGATCCCTCTCATACTCGGAGAATACAGAATACAGTCCCGTATCTGCCGCATTCACGGCCTGTACCCGGGCATACTGTTCTCTGCAGAGCTCTATGCCTGCCGCCACGATTCCAAGCATGACAGAGAGCATCATACACATGGCAATGGTCATACTTCCCTTTTGTCTCATAACAACCTCTCTAAATACTGTTGCTCTGGCTTGTGATCTTGGACAGAATACTCTGTATCAGACTGGTAAGCTGCTTTTTAAAGATGATGACAAGCCCTATAAGAACCACTAACACGAGCACAATTTCAATCACCGTGATCCCTGATTCATCCTCATAAAACTCCCTGAATACCTTCATATTTATCACCTCCTTTCCACATATTTTCACTCTGTTATGCTCTAGTAAAAGCTTAAAAAAGCGGGAATCATAACCAGTGCCATCACCAGCGCAAGCTGTATGAACATAGGCCCCAAAAGCTTTGCAGACGCCTGTTCACCGCATATTTTCGCCTTTCGTTTCCGCTCCTCTATAGCGGCTGCAGACTCCCGCTCAAGAAGTGCCAGAACTCCCCGGTTTCCCTTCTTCAGATTCTGGACAAGAAGCACGGAAAGGACCTTATATTCCGGTGAATCACAGCGGTTTCCAAACCGTTCATATGCCTGAACCTCTGCCATTCCGCCCTCCATTTCGCGGTAGGTTTCCACCAGTTCTTCATACGCCGGACGCCTCTTTCTGCCGTATATTCTGCAGGTATTTATATAGTCTTTTGCGATCTTCTCCATGGCACTGTGCACGGTCAGACCGGCCTGCAGAAACAGCAGTATTCTGCTCACGATATCGGGGTAATCTGCCTGCATTTCGGCCTTTTTCTTTCTCTCATTTTCCTTTTCTTTTTCTCTGTACAGCGGCAGGATCAGCAGGCCCAGCAAGGTGCCGAACAAGGATATGAGCAATCCGTTTCCGCTCTGTTCTTTCCGAAAAATGACCTTGGTTCCATCCACTTCTTTTGGGAGTTTTACCTTATCCCCGGAGGCCGGATTCTGCGCATCCACTGCCCTCTGTATCTCCCTTTCCAGTTTTATCTTATGGGATACCAGCTCCGGGTAAACGGTGACTTCTTTCTCCCACCGCCCCTCTGCCTCCCCCAGACTCAGGTCGCAGGTAAGCTTCACGCCGGTGCCTCCTTCTGCAGCATTTTCCCCTATCTTCCCTTCCCAATCCAATATCTCAGGCGCGTCTGTGCTCCAGGACAGATTTACCGGGAAATCAGGGCTGCGGTCCGGCAGATAAAGCGGATGCTGCACTTTGTTCAGGCTCTTGTTTTCTCCCCGAATCAGAGCGTCCATCTCCTCTTTTACCTGCTCAATGATTTCTTCTGCCTCTTCCTCTCCATACTCCTTTTCGCGGACCTGTACTGTGATATCCTGGTTTCCCTTCTCTGACTTTACAGTCAGCTTCTCCTCATAATCCCCCTGACCGAATTCACGCCGTTCCAGATACTCCGTGTTTTCCCTGTCACCTGACCTCTTTTCCAGGATGTACAGGGTAAGTCCGGCGGCGTTTGCAAGAAGGACCATGGCGATTCCGGCAGCCAGGACCTTTCTCTCTCCGGAAAAGATTTTTTCAGACTTCAATCTCCACAATCCTCCTGCCCCAGATAAATGCGGCTGCGTAGCAGCCAAGACAAATCGTCATGATACAGACCCCTGCCGCATTGTGATACAGGACATCCATAAATCCTGGCGATGTCAGGCGCATATAGAGGATGATTCCCACAGGCATGAAACTCATCATGTTCTGCTCCATTTTCCTTGCGGCCAGCATGGCGTCAATCTCTTTTTTCACGTCAATCTTGTCCTCCATGATACTGACACAGTTCTGTATAGTCTCCCGCATATTGCCGCCCATGCGTTTGGATTGTGCCAGGATTTCGGAAAAGCTGCGGATATCTTCTACCTGGCTTCTGCTCCCCAAATCATAAAACAGCTTCTCCACGGGAACACTGACACGCATCTGCGCTGCCATGTACGCCATCTCTCTTGAGATCTCCCTGTCGGGACCGTATATGCGGTTCATGTCCTTTCCCGCCTCCAGAACCGCGTTTTCCAGTGAATAACCCGCTGAGATACCGGCTCCCAGAGCGTTGAGTGCATCCCTGAACTGATGGTGAAGCCTCCTGCGCCGCAGCATCAGAAGCTGGCGTTTCCTCTGCCTGATATACCAGAAAGGAATGGGCAGCATGAATAAAAAGGTGATAAGGCTCTGGTAGCAGAGCGCATCTATCACCACACAGATAAGTACGCTCTCCCCCAGATATCTGGCCCATTCCAGAATTGTCAGTTTGTAGTGTTCATAGTCCATCTTCAAGTATGATCCCCGCCCTTTCTAATTTTTCCCTGTGTTTCAGCTTCCCTTTCTGCACCAGGCCCTGATCCTCCTCATACAGAAACAGGGGGTGCAGCAGCACTTCATCCTCATTCATCCCGTCTACCTCGCAGATTTCCAGCAGCCTGCGGCTCTTATCCCTGAGCCTGCCAAGGTGGACAAACAGATCAAACCCCGCCGCGATCTGCCTCCTGACAGCCGGAAGCGGAAGATTGATTCCCATGAGAACCAATGTCTCCAGCCTTGTGACCATATCGCGGCAGCTATTGGCGTGGATGGTTGACATGCTGCCCTCAGCCCCCACATTGACAGCCTGCAGCAGTTCCTCCGCGTCGCTTCTCACCTCGCCCACAATGATCCTGTCAGGCCGCATTCTGAGTGCGGTCTTGAGAAGGTCTGCCATGGAAATCTCCTGCGACTCTTCAATGTTGGCTGCCCTGCACTCCAGCCTGACCAGATTGGGAATCCCCTGTATCTGCAGCTCCGCGTTGTCCTCAATGGTTATGATCCTCTCATCCCCGGGAATGAAGGCGGACAGTGCATTCAGCATAGTTGTCTTCCCTGCCCCGGTTCCCCCTCCGATGAGGATCGTGTACTTGGCCTGCACCAGAGGGATCAGCAGCCTAAGTGCCTCCTCGGTCACACTTCCCAGGGACAGCAGCCGCTCCATAGTGACAGGCTCCTCCGGAAACTGGCGGATGGTGAGGATCGGGCCGTTCAGCGCCGCGGGTGCTATGACCGCATTGACCCTGGAACCGTTCTCCAGTCTGGCATCCACAATAGGGTGCAGGGTATTGATGACCCGGTTGCACCTTCCGGCGATCTGCTGTATCACAACATCCAGTTTTTCCGGGGATGTAAAATGTTTCCCCCAGGGGGAGAGCTTTCCCTCCCGCTCCACAAAAATGTGCTGCCAGCCATTCACCATGATCTCCGTAACACCGGGATCCTCCAATAGCTCCTGCAGGACATCCAGTTTCCGGACGGAGCAGAACAGTTCCTGCCGCAGTGCGCTTTTCTGCCCAAGGTTCAGGCCCAGCATTCTTCCCTCCTCCATGATCAGGCTGTCAATAAGCTCCATCACCTCTTCATCCGTGCTCTCCCACATGCTGTCCAGCCTTTCCATCAGACGGCTCCTAAGCTCAGAAAATGCCTCCATCCTGCACCTGCTTTCTCACATAATCTCCGAATCTTCCGGAGGTAAGGCACTCCGGCCACGGCATCTCCCCTTCCCCGTCCACCGGCGGCAGGAAGACCCTCTTTGTCTTTTCCAGTACATCCTCTCTTCCCGCAGTTTTCAGCCATGTCTCATACTGGGCAAGCTTCGCCGCGGAAATCCGGTCCTGCAGAACAGGCATATAGATCCTGCTGCATTCATCCAGCAGCCCTGACGCCCGGCTGACCCCTGTGCCAAAATCAAGGAGAAGCACCTGATATGTGCTGTAAAGTCTCAGCTCCTCGAACAGGACCTGCCACTCTTCCTGTGTCACCTGTTCCACATCCTCCGGGATGGTGACCGGAGGAACATAGTGCATACCCCCGGCCTCCCGCACCATTGCGGCAAGCTGTACTGCGGGCTGGCCTTTCTTCTGCCTTATGCAGTAAAATAAATCTCCCAGGTTCCGCTCAAAGCTGCAGGAAAGCAGGTCCTCAAAACCGGAGTAGGCTTCAAGGTTCAGAAAGAGAACAGAATACCGTACTGCCAGTATCTGGCCCAGCGCAAGCGCATAAGAAGTTTTGCCCGTCCGGCCCAGAGGGGAATAGACTCCCAGAATGTGCATCTTCCTTCCCGGAGAAGCCCCGCTTTCCTCTGACCGTACTTCCTCCCCATAGAGGGCTGTTACCTCCTGCATGATTCTTTTGCAGGACTGGTACTTTGACACAGCGGGCAGCTCTTCCGGCGCTGTGCCGTTCTCCTCGTCCAAAATCACAAGCCTGCCCACAGGCAGCTCCCTGATCTCAGGGCACATGGTCCCCTCCGCAACCAGCAGCAGCTCCACAGAATGCTGCCTGGCATAGCTGCAGACCTTATCCGCCCCGGTAAAAGCAATAAACTCAAAGGGATAGTGCCCCTTACTCTCCAGCCATGCGGTGAAGCTGCAGGCATAAGACGCCTCCTCATCGCAGACTGCCAATATCTTCTTTCTCAACAAAAACCTCCCGCATACAGCATGATTCCCAAGAGTATCGGCACGGTAAAGTGCAGATTCTCCGCCTGCGCGCCCTGCCTCCTGTATGGTACAGGGCAATGCTTCTCTTTACAAACTTTCAGATAGTGGAAAAAATAAGAAAAACGCTCCTGCAGATTCCCGCAGGAAATAAGAAATGCCAAAGATAAAACAGCGCCCAGAATAAAGGCACAGAACATCCCTTTCAGGATACCGCAGCTTCCCAGGATTCCGCCCATGACAGCCATAAGCTTGATGTCACCCGCCCCCATCATACGGAAGCAGAACAGCGGAAACAGCAGAACCAGAGGCAGGAATACCCCGCCCAGATAAAATGGGATTCCGCCTGCGCCGTGCAGCAGCCCCTGGCATACTGCGCCTGCCGCAAGCCCCAGAACGATCCATCTGTTCGGCACTTTTTCCAGGAATAAATCCGTGCAGACTGCCCCGGCGGAAAAAAACAGTGCCATACCTGTCTCTAAAGACATAAAAACACCTCTCTTCACTATTTACTTTTGTGATCAACGTGGAATCCATCTGCCGAACGGCTGATTAAAACAGAAAAGCTAACGACTTAGCTTGAAAATGATTATATACTTCCCGGCACCTCTTGTCCATAGAAAAAATAACCAAAACGTCTTTTTGGCAACCCTTCACAAAATTACTATTTGCAATAACGGTCATTTTCAGTTAAAATAGTATATTATACAATCAGATGGCCTGAAAATGGTTATATGCCGAAGGAGAATCGCTATGGGTATCATTGTATTTTTAGGAGACAGCATTACCGATGCCGGCAGAATGACATCTGACAATCCTCTGGGAGACGGATATGTCAGCGAGTTCGCGGCCTATATTACAGGAACTGACCCCAACTGGCGGGTTTTGAATAAGGGTGTGGACGGCAATATCACAGAACGAATTGCCGGTGTACTGCAGAGGGACTGCATTTCCTACCACCCGGATTATGTAAGCATCCTGGTAGGGATCAATGATGTGGGCCTTATTGTACAGGCTGATGTCTCAGAGCAGGAGAAGCTCTATATGCTGGAGGACAGTATCCGGGCTTACCACGAAATGCTGTTTGATCTGTCCAGAGAGACCACAGCAGCAGTTATCACACTGGAACCGTTTATTTTTCCGAAACAGGGAAAATACGATGACTGGGTTCCCTGGCAGCACAAAATGTCCAAAAATATCCGCAAGCTTGCCAGAAATTACAGTGCGCATTTCATCCCGCTGCAGAAGCCTCTGGAACAGGAAATCGAGAAGCACGGTTACGACGCCATCACCACAGACGGCATCCACCTGACCGTCCTCGGACAGAAGATTCTGGCGGAAATCGTCAGAAATGCTTTTAAATTGTAAGCGTTGCTCCTTTGCTCAAATGCAAAAGAACTGTCGCGGAATGTTGAAACCCCATCCATACAGGTGCTTCAATATTCCGCAACAGTTCTATTTTTTTACTCTTTTACCGTAAACGCGGCAAACTCCGCCCCGGCTGCCCGGGCCAAATCCACCGGGTTTACCTTTATGGTGGAGCCGATCCTTCCGCCGCTCACATAGATCTCACTGTATTTCTCTGCACTCTCCTGGATGATGGTCTTATACTTCTTTTTCATGCCAAGGGGGCTGCATCCGCCCCTAACATATCCCGTCACTGCTGTGATGTCTTTTACATGGATCATCTCAATGGACTTTTCTCCCAGCACTCTGGCCGCTGCTTTTAAGTCCACTTCCTCCGCGATGGGGATGACCAGTACATAGTATTCCTTACTTTTCCCCTGCGCCACCAGGGTTTTAAAGGACTGCTCCACGGGGGCGCCGGTCTTCTCTGCCGTGTGCAGACCGTCTATGAACTCGTCGCACTCGTAGGTGATGGTCTCATAGGAAATTTTATTCTTATCCAGGATTCTCATGGCATTTGTCTTCACTTCTTTGTCCTTGTTTTTTGCCATTTTGACTGCCCTCCTAAACTTTTAGTTTCTTCATGAACCTTTTAAATAGAACCACTGCGGCCGCGGCTGCAATGAGCTCTGCCAGCGGAAAGGTCACCCATACGCCGTATATGCCCCATATTCTGCAGAACAGAGCAGACAGCGGCACAATGATCACAAGCTGCCTCAGCATGGATATGAGAAGAGAATGGAGGCCCTGTCCCAGCGCTTCAAAAGAACCGGAGAGCACGCATCCCACTGTGGACACCACAAAACCAAGGCTGATGATCCGCAGCATGGGAACCCCCAGCCGCATCATCTCATCCCCGGCGTCAAACAGCTTCATGATCCACCCGGGGCAGGCCAGAAAAAGTACGGTTCCCAGAAGCATAATGGCCCCTGCCACCTGCAGGCTGCTTTTCAGTGTCTCCATCATCCTCTTTCTGCTGCCCGCGCCGTAGTTATAACTCATAATGGGGCGCATTCCCTGCACAACGCCGTTGGCCGGCATGTACACAAAGGACTGGATCTTAATGTAAAGCCCAAACGCAGCGATGGCTGTCCCCGAAAATGCCGCCAGTATGCAGTTCAGCGCCCCCACAAGCAGGGAAGGCATGGAGATCATAATGGCAGAGGGAATACCAACCATATATATCTTCTTTACAATCTCCCGGTCAAAATGAAAGCCGTGAAAGTCCAGTTTTACCTGGGTGCATTTCTTCAGATAGCAGACCATGGCGATGATTCCGGCCGTGATCTGTGCCGTGACAGTGGCAACAGCCGCCCCCTTCACGCCCATGGCGGGGAATCCCAGCAGGCCGAAGATCATAATCGGGTCCAGGATAATATTTAACACTGCACCGATGGCCTGAAAGAACATGGGAAATACCATATTTCCCACGGACTGGAAGATCTTCTCCGCAAAGAGATGATACATGCTTCCGAAAGAAAAGCAGAGCACAATGCCTGCATACTCACAGCTCATCTTATAAATCCGGGCATTGTCAGTGAACATTCCTATAAAAGGTTTGACCAATAAAAGGCCAATCAGTATAAAAAGAACACTGTGCACGCCTGTCAGCACAATGCCGTGGGCTGCGGTGGCCTCCGTCTCCTCCACGTTCTTCGCCCCAAGCGACCTGGCAACGCAGGCGTTCAGGCCGATGCCAAAGCCCACGGATACTGCCAGGATCAGATTCTGAAGGGGATAGGCCAGGGAGACTGCCGTCAGAGCATCCTCGCTGACCCTTGCCACATACATGCTGTCTACAATATTGTAAAGCGCCTGGATCATCATGGATACCATGGGCGGTATGGACATGGAAACGAGAAGAGGGAGGACCTTTTTCGTTCCCATGATATTTTCTGTCTGTTTCATATTTTAGTCAGTCCTTTACTTTAGTCATACATGGCTGTGGATAAATAGTGGTCTCCCGTATCCGGAAGCAGAACCACTATATTTTTTCCTGCATTTTCAGGGCGCTTTGCCAGTTGTGCGGCTGCCCACACAGCAGCGCCGGAGGAGATTCCCACAAGAATTCCCTCGCACTTTGCAATGTCATTGCCTGTTTTATAGGCGTCCTCTGTGGTGACACAGATCACCTCATCATAAATATCCCTGTCCAGAATAGCGGGAATAAAATTAGCCCCGATACCCTGAATGCCGTGCGCCCCGGCCTGCCCTCCTGATAAAAGCGGGGATTCCGCAGGTTCAACCGCAACGATCTGAACAGCGGGATTCTGCTTTTTCAGATATCTGCCTGTGCCGGTCAGGGTTCCCCCTGTTCCCACCGTGGCTACAAAGATGTCCACTTTCCCGTCTGTATCCCTGTAAATCTCCGGTCCTGTGGATACCTCGTGGGCTGCCGGATTGGCCTCATTGTCAAATTGCCCCATAATGACAGAGCCGGGAATGCTCTTCCTAAGCTCCTCTGCCTTCTCGATGCTGCCCTGCATCCCTTTGCTGCCGTCTGTGAGAACCACTGTAGCTCCGTAAGCCTTAAGCAGCTTCTGCCGCTCCACACTCATGGTCTCCGGCATGGTGAGAATCGCGCGGTAGCCCTTGGCGGCAGCTACGGAGGCAATGCCTATACCCGTATTACCCGAAGTCGGCTCTATAATCGTGGCTCCGGGCTTTAACTTTCCTTCCCGCTCTGCCTCTTCGATCATGCTCAGGGCAACTCTGTCCTTTGCGCTGCCCGCCGGGTTGAAGTACTCCAGTTTCGCGATTACCCGCGCCTGCAGTTCATATTTTTTTTCATAATTACACAGCTCCATAAGAGGCGTATTGCCAATAAGCTGCGCGGCGCTTTTTTTAATATTTTCCATATTGGGACCACTCCTTAACATTTTTTCCGTTTCTCTTCATCAGATAAAAGCATAGACTATGCCTGTTTTGTTTGTCAATGCATTTTCCCGTGTTTTTCGCACATACTAAGAGAAACGGTGAAAGGAGATGTGCGAAATGAAAGATAATTCTGAAAACTGCCACAGAGGCGGCGGCAAAGGCGGAAAAGGCCAGGGAAGCGGCAATGGAGGAAAGGGAGGCAGCAGGGATACCTACCATGTGGAATCCAGCTCCTCCGATGACCTGGACGGTCAGGCAGCCATGGAGATGACAGGGCTGATGTACAAACCGCCCACCAGCCAGGCAGAGCTGGAATCCTATAAAGAGGTCTATCCCTTCTCTCCTGAACAATATACGGAAGAATGATCCGTTTCCCGTATAAAGGGCGGAGCTGTGTATCTTTACACATCTCCGCCCTAAGTTCAGGTTTTATCTTTCTCACCTGAAGTGCTGTCCTCTTTATTGTCCGTATCTTTATCTGATACGCCTTTTCCTTTTATTTCCGTCTCTGTTCCGTCAGAACCGGTCTGCCCGGACAGGGAAAACGCCTGCGGGGCCTCATACTTGGCTGCCAGCTCCCGGATGCTGTCAAGAGTAAAAGTCTCCTCTGTCTCCTGATGGATGCCATGTGCTTTTGCCAGGTCCTCTGTGTAATCTGAAACCTTATACACCGCACAGTTTTTCTTTTCACTGTCATAGTGCATCACAAGCGGTATCATCTTATAATCACTGACTGTCACTTCCCCGGTCTTGCCGTCCTTTTTCAGGGTAATGTCCGCCATACCTCCGATGAGACCTTTGACCTGATTATCCGCGGAAACAAAATTGCCCAGCGAGCTGTAAACCAGCATCTCTTTTCCATCCTGCCGCGGCATCATGCCGTAAGACTGCAGAACATGGGGATTGCTGCAGATCACCGCGTCCACTCCCTGCTCTGCCAGGAAATCTATCCTCTGCTTTGCCGTATCGGAAAATTCCTCTGAATACTCAGCTCCCGCATGGAGAAATACCATGACAAAATCAGCTTCTCCTTTTGCTTTTTCCACATCTGCCTTTACTTTGTCCTCAGAGTAGACATCAATCATAAAGGAATCCGCCTCAGAAAAACCAGCCTCCTCATCCACCCCGTACGTGTAGTTCATCACAGCGATCTTCATGTTCTTCTTCTCAATGACTTTCACACGGTTCTCCGCATCCGCCTCATCCGCATGGATGCCAAGAAGCTGGATATCGGAATGCTGGGTCTGCCAGAATGCAGCAGAATTTAAGATCCCCGGCTTCCCCTTATCAAATGCATGGTTGGTTGCCTGTGTCACAATGTCAAATCCGGCCTTCGCCAGCGCGTCACCTGCTTCAAGGGGTGTTCCCATAAGCCCGCTTCCCGACACATCCTTGTGGTCATTGACCAGAGGTGTCTCCTGGCTGACCGCTGCCAGATCGGCTGCCTGGATATCTCCTGCCACCTTCTCATACAGAGAATCGTAATTCCAGTTCTCCTCATTTTCTTTTCCCGCTTCAAGCAGGGCATCCTGCAGGATATTGTCTCCCACCGCCAGGAAATGCAGTTCACTGTCCGCTTCCGCTTTCTTAGCCTCTTCCTCCGCTTTTTTCTGCTGAGCAGCTTTGATCTCCTCTTCCTGCTTTACTTTTTTCTTGTGGCTGCCGACTGCAGCACTCACAATGATCACCAGCAATATTAAAACAGCAGCCCCCGCAAGAATCATTCTCTGCTTCATCACCTGCTGACGTCGTCTTGCTTCACGGGCCTGAATTCTTTTCTTTCTCTCGATTTCTCTTTTTTCGTCTTCGTTCATATATTCACCCTTTTCTGCCTGATTCGATTTGGAAAGTATACAACCATTATAACAAATATTCTGTAAAACACAATTCTATTTCTATGTAAATTTATCCAACAGTGAGTGGAAAAAAGGCCCAAATTTCTATTTGCACCTGTTTTCCATACGGTGTATCATACAAAACGAGACTGTGAATCTTATCTGTAAAGGTCAGAGGTGTTATTATGTCAACCAAAAACCGTGATTACTTTTTCGATAATTACAAAGCCCTTCTCATTGTTCTGGTAGTAGTGGGGCATTTTATAGAACCGTGTTATGACAATAATGTGTTTTTATCAGGACTGAAATGGATGATCTTTTCCTTCCACATGCCGGCCTTTATTTTTATATCCGGCTACTTTTCCAAGAGAGAGATCAGCTTTGGAAAGCTGGTGCAGAAGCTGGTCATACCCTATTTTGTCTATGAACTCATCTATTATTTTTTATATGTTTTCATCATACATAAGGAAACGGGTCTGTACTTTGCAAGACCGAAATTCTCCCTGTGGTACATTATGGCCCTGTTTTTCTGGCGCTTGGTTACCCCTTATCTGAAAAAGATCCCGGGGCACATATTTATCGCTGTCACTGCAGGACTGCTGGTGGGGATGACGGAGCTTGATAACTTTTTCAGTATTCCCAGGATCCTGGTATTCTTCCCCTTCTTCCTGGCGGGATACCATTTTGAAAGGGATTGGTTTGAGAAGATTAAAGAAAAAGCCGGCAGGCTGCTGGCCGTGTTTTCCCTCTATCTGGGAGGCTGCCTGGCCCTTGTCCTTACTTTCCGGGTGCACCTGACACCGAAAATCTTTTACGGAAGATATTCCTACGAGGAGATGGACACAGGGTACGGGGAAGGGATTCTGGTAAGGCTGGCCTGCTATGGTGTGTCCTTCCTGGCCGTTTTCCTCATAAGCACCATAATCTCCAGGAAACCCCACGGCTATTCCAGACTCGGGCAGCGTACCATGCCTATCTATCTGTTCCATGGCCTTGTATACAGTGTGCTGAGCGCCACGCCGCTTTTGGAATCCGTGTCGGAGATCTGGCAGGGCATTCTGCTGATCGTTTTTTGCCTGACGCTCTCATGGCTTCTGTCCATGGACGGGCCGAACCGTTTCGTGACAAAGGTTTCCTCCTTTCCTGTTCCCTCCTTCTTCGGAGACGGATCAGGAAAGAATTCGGGGCATTTTACAGGAAAATCTGCCGGTTTCGGCAGAAAGATAAAAAAAGGACTCTCCGCGTGATCACATGCGCAGAAAAGAGCTGCATTTCCCATATCCATACGGATGCCGGAAATGCAGCTCTTTGCTTCATGATGATAAAAATCCTGCAGAACGTGATTTAGATTCTGCTCACACCTGTGTCTCTGGCTGCTTTTGCCACTGCCTCGGCAACTGCCTTTGCCACACGTTTGTCAAAAGGATTCGGGATAATGTAATCTGCGTTCAGCTCTTTTTCGTCGATAAGACCGGCGATGGCATACGCTGCTGCCACCTTCATTTCATCGTTGATGTCCTTTGCTCTCACATCCAGCGCACCGCGGAAGATACCCGGGAATGCCAGAACATTGTTGATCTGGTTGGGGAAATCGCTTCTTCCTGTTCCCACAACGGCTGCTCCTGCTGCCTTTGCCAGGTCCGGCATGATCTCCGGTACCGGGTTTGCCATTGGGAAGAGAATCGGATCAGGAGCCATAGTCTTAACCATCTCCTCTGTCACAGTTCCCGGCGCAGAGACACCGATAAATACGTCAGCGCCCTTCAGTACATCTGCCAGGCTGCCTTTTTCCATGCCGCGGTTGCTGATCTTAGCCATCTCCTCTTTCTCGGCATTTAAGTCGCCGCGTCCTTCATAGATGGCGCCTTTTCTGTCGCACATGATGACAGTCTTCAGTCCCAGGCTTACCAGCAGCTTAATAATGGCGATTCCGGCTGCTCCCGCACCTGATGTGACTACCTTGATGTCCTCCAGTTTTCTGCCTGTGAGCTTTAAAGCATTGAGCATTGCCGCAGCAGTGACAACGGCTGTGCCGTGCTGGTCATCATGGAAGATAGGGATATCACAGCATTCCTTCAGCTTCCTCTCTATCTCAAAGCAGCGCGGCGCGGAGATGTCTTCCAGGTTCACACCGCCGAAGCTTCCTGCCAGCAGACGGACGGTATTTACAATCTCATCCACATCGTTGCTTCTGATACATAAAGGAAACGCGTCCACATCTCCAAATTCTTTAAAGAGCACACATTTTCCTTCCATAACCGGCATACCCGCCTCAGGTCCGATGTCGCCCAAACCCAGAACCGCGCTTCCGTCGGTCACAACTGCTACCATATTGTTGCGTCTTGTATACTTATAGGATAAATCTACATCCTCGGCGATCTTCAGGCACGGTTCAGCTACACCAGGTGTGTAAGCCACTGCCAGGTCTTCCGGGGTCTCCAGCTTTGCACGGCTGATCACTTCAATCTTGCCATTCCAATCCTCATGCTGTTTTAAAGCGAATTCTTTTGCATTCATGATTTATCTCCTTTTCCTGTGGAATCTCATGTTGTTTGCTTGTACAGCCGCAGCCGCGAAATTTCCCGGGCTGCGTACGCTTTTATTTTAGCATAAGAAAAGCCTCAGGGCAACACGTTTTCTACCCGCTGACAGAATTCATCCAGGCTGATCTCATCCGTGATATATTTCTGGAAAAGTTCCCCTATGGCCTTAATGTCCTTCATAGGTGTCTTCGACAGGGGGCGTGATTTAAGTTCCAGCTCCTCCGCGTATTTTTTCAGGATATCCAGGTCCGGAATGTCCAGATTTCCCTCCAGGATAATGTCAAGACGTGCAGGCAGCTTCTTCATGTGCTCCGCATAGGCAGCGCTTCCTTCATACCCTGCCGCATAGGATAAAAACTTCTTTGCCGCCTCCTTGTGGACAGAGGCCTTGTTGAGCACATACTGCCATGTTGCCACATTTGTGGCGTTCTTTTTGAATAAAGGCATGGGCGCTGCATGGATTTTGTCATTCCCGTACACGCCTGCCCTTAAAAAGGTGTCCATGGCCCCGCTGTACATGAAAATGGCTCCGTACTTTCCCTGTATGAATTTCTGCTCCATCTGTTCATACTGGTCCACAAGCTGCTCCCTGGGCGTCTTGTCCGCTTCGGCCATATCGTGTAAAAACACCAGTGCTTGTCTTGTATTTTCATCCTTCCAGTCCCCGTATGTCCCTCCGAACATGTTGATGAACTGTGACAATTCATTGTAGACATAAGTAGTCTCCCAGGCGCTTCCGTACCCGTAGTTACCATACCCGTATCTGCCGTCCAGAAGCTTCTCAAAATCCCCGCGGCTTGTCACAGCCGCAATGCCTGCCTTGTCCAGAAACTTTTCATTGACCCAGAAAACCATAAGGTCCATCATGTAGGGGACTGAATACACCTTCCCCTCCGCCATGGCGATTTTCTCCATATAGTCCTGAGGGTAACAGGTGCAGATTTCCTCTGTCATCACATCATCCCCCAGAGGTTCCAGATACCCCTGATACTTAAATTCATTGATCATCTCATCATTCACAGCGATCACATCCACCGAATCATCCCCGGATGAGAGGATGGTAGAGATCCTGGCATGGCGGTTATCCGCATTGATGGGACTGGCAAGCAGATGGATCTTCATGTCAAGCTCCTTCTCTGCCGCCTCTATATACTGCCTGAATTCCGCCTTGTCCGCGTCCGGATGCATCAGTGTGATCTCTTCCCCGTACGCTTTTTCATCCGCAGGTACCTCCTGTACCTTATGGTCCTTCCCGCCGCACCCGGCGCATAAAATACCTGCTCCCAATAAAATCCCCAATATATATTTTTTCACCTTCTACACCTTATCTGGGCCAGCGCTCCTCTTTCTTCATCAGGGCAGGGAAAGGATTGTGAGGCTCTGCCTGATACCAGTATGCCACACTTGCCACATCGTCCTGGCGCTCAAACAATCCCCTGTGGCCCACACCTATCTGTTGTATGGTCACCCGCAGATCCTCCTCAAAGCAGATGGGGTCCTGAATATGCCACCTGTAGAAGCCTCTCATAGGCGGGCAGTCATCATTGTGGTAAAGATTATGGACTGCCGTATCATGGGCGGAATAGTAGGGATATCCCAGATACGGGGTGCAGTAATTCTGCTCCACCGTCCTGCCGTCCACCTGCTTTGCAAAGCTCCAGGAGCCTCCGAAATAGTCCTCCGTCCCGGTGCCGCAGATGGTGGGATATTCCTCATCCCCATCCAGATAGAACTTGATCTCCCCTTCCCCCCACCAGTAACGTTCCAGTGTAGTCAGCGCCATATACGTACCCACATAGTGGCCTTTTCCCTTCACCTGATCCAGGATCACGTAATCCTCCTGCAGCCTGGTCATCCTCTCCCGCCGCCACCTGGCATGGAAATACGCAATATCCTCAGGCAGCGTATCATAGAGACAGTAATCCACCTGGTAGAAAAAGGCGGGTATGGGGTTTGCGTGCTGGTTCTCCAGGGTGATCCTGGCCTTCCTGCCAAAAGGCATCTGGAAATAGCAGTTCATCCCCCGGCTTGGCACCACTGCCATGGGAACGGAATTGACGATACATTCCCTTCCGAACCCGCAGCAGAAGAAATCTCCGAGAGGGCTTTCCACAGACGGCTCCGTCTCATCATCCCAGTACATGCGCAGCACCAGGTCCCGGAGCACAAAACAGTCCGCCTCCGTCGTCTTATCCGTCACTGTGACCCAGATATGATTGATCACTCCCGGCCCTTCTATCTCAGCCAGTGTGACCGTCTCCCCGCTGCCGATATGGTGCAGACACGGGCTGCCTTTTCTGGATGCTCCCAGATGGCTTGCCGCCATACCGCCCTTTCCCTTTTCCCCTGTGGGGTTCTCCGCGTTAATGGCCCTGCTCCTTCCGTGCTTTGCATAAGCCAGTGTTCCCAGACTTCCGCCCAAATAATCGTACATATTTTTTCCTCCCTGTTCCTTCTCTAAGCTTTCACTCCGCCTGCCATGATTCCATCCATGATCTGTTTCTCAAACACTGCCACAAATAGAATGATAGGCAGAAGAATGATCCATCCCATGGAACTTACCAGATCCCACGGTACGCCGTACATATTGTCCCGGAGGGGAAGCTGCACAATGGCCACGGAGAGCACCTGGATGCCGTTTGAATAGTATAACGGTGTAAAAAAGTTGTTCAGACATGTGATAAAGTTGATAATGCATACAGTGGCAATGGCCGGCTTCATAAGCGGCAGGACCACTAAAAAGAGTCTCTGGGAAAAGCTTGCCCCGTCAATGGCCGCGGCCTCCTCCAAGGATACCGGTATCTCCGACACAAAATTCCTGAGGATCAGCACGGTAAAGGGAATCACAGCGCTGATATAGAGAATGATAAGCCCCGGATATGTATCATAAAGCCCAACCTTCCGCATGAACTCATATAAAGGTCTTGCAGTCACCACTTCAGGAATCAGCATGGTCGCAATGATGAACGCGAACGCGATGCTGACAGCCTTTGACTGGAACCTTGAAAAACCATAGGCAGCCATGGCGCACAGCACTGTGCTGACAACCAGTGTCACACCTACGATCAATACTGTATTTCCTATTTTAGCAAGTAATCCTACATTTTCAATCAAAAATTGATAGCTTTCCAGCGTGGGATGTTTTGGCAGATACTGAATGGGTGTCTGGAACAGCTCACCCGGCGGTGTGATGGATGAAATAAATATCCAGTACACCGGAAAGAGTATGAGGAAAGCCACGACTGCAAACAGCAGCCATCTGCCGGCTGTCACGCAGCCTCTGTAAATTCTGTATTTCTTGGTATCTCTCATGTTCATCCTCCTAATCAGACATCCTGTTCATAACCTTTATATTGAACCAGGAAAACAGCGCCATCACAAGGAACAGCATCACCGCCAGCGTTGCCGCGTACCCCACGTTCAGGTTGGTGAACGCCTCCATGGTGATCCGGTAAGCGATCAGGGACGTATCCTCCCCCGGTCCTCCTGATGTCATGGCATACACCAGATCAAAGGTGGTCAGCCTCCACAGAGTAAAGGGAATACACAGGGTGATCACATTGCGTGTGATCAGAGGAAGCGTGATCCTAAAAAAGCTCTGTATGCCGTTTGCCCCGTCCACCTTGGCTGCCTCATAGATATCCCCGGAAATAAACTGCAGGCCGGAAAGCACCAGTATGGCAAAGAACGGCAGATCCTTCCACAGGTCCATGGCGATCACCGCAGCCCTGGCGGACCCTGTATTGATCAGCCAGTTAAACTGGAAATCCGACACGAACCGGCGGATAAAATCATTGATCATACCATAGTCATTGTTAAATCCCCATTTGGCTGCCATACCGATCACGACAGCGGGCATGGCCCAGGGAATCAGCACGATCGTCCGCAAAAACCGGCGCCCCTTAAACTTCATGTTCAGGATAAGAGCCAGCGCCACTCCCAGCACAACATGGAAGACCATGGATACTACTACGAAGATCACGGTAAAACTGATCGAGGAAATGATCTTGGGGTCTTTAAACACATTGATATAATTGCTGAGTCCTACAAATTCATTGACACCTGACAGCACCTTAATGTCAAACAGGCTGTTTTTCAGGGTTGCCCCGATGGGGTACAGGGTTGTGAACCCACGGATCAGGATAACCGGCAGGATCAGAATCCACGGTATCCATTTCATTGATTTCTTACTGATGGTCAATTGGCTTCCTCCTCTCAAAAAGGCACCGCGGGATGGGATCCGCTGCGGTGCCTGTGCCTGACATTATTTACTGTATTTATCCACAAGCTCCTGTGCTTTCTTACAGAAATCGTCCACTGTGATCTCATCCTTCATGCAGGACTGGTAAATAGTTCCCATATCTGTGATGAATTCCATGGTCTGGGGAAGCATGGGACGTCCTGCCACATTGCATTCCTCTGCGTATCTGCTGTACATTTCCTTTGCAGGATCTGTGTCCGGAACCACCTTCGCAGCCACGTCAGCTCTGGCGGGATAACGGTCAAATGCCTTGTAGGAGGCTTCCATACCGCCCTCATTCGCCATATATTCCAGGAATTTGACTGCTGCCTCTTTGTTCTCGGATGCTTTGTTCAGAACATAGCTCCAGGAATCCGTGAAGATGGCACGCTGGCCTTTTCCGCTGAAATCCGGTACCATTGCCATATGGATCTTGTCTGCGCCCAGCATATCTGCCTTCTCATAGTCTGTTCCCAGGCCCCACATGAACCAGCTTCCGTATTTGCCGTCATTGGCCTTTGGATTCATCTGCTCGTATTTGTCAGCGATCTGGTCAATGGGTGTCTGTCCGTTCTGCACCATGTCATGCAGGAACTGGATCGCCTCTTTGTTGGCAGGGTTGGTCCAATCGAAATAATCACCGCCGAACATGTTGACAAACTGGGCAATCTCATTGAAGACATAGGTCTTCTCCCAGGAACCGCCGTAGCCGTATCTGCCGTCCCCTGAGACAGCTTCCATGTATTTCACAAAATCCTCTTTTGTGTCAATGGATGCAATGCCCACTTCATCCATGATCTCCTGGTTCACCCAGAAAGCCAGATATCCGGAGTAGCCCGGCACACCGATAATATTTCCGTCTTTATCTGTGATCATATCCTCCAGGTAGCCCTGGGGAAATTCGCCGCGGATATCCTCTGTCATAACTGTGTCGTTTAAGCCTTCCAGCCAGCCGGAATTCTTGAATGAAGCGCTCATCTCATCGTTGATCTCAATGATATCCACGCTGCTGTCGCCTGTGGAGAGTATGGTGGTTATCTTCTGCTGGCGGGTGTCGGAATCCGTAGGAGCTGCAATGACATTGATCTTCAGCCCTGTGGCATCCTCCACATTTTTCAGCCAGTCGTCAAAGTCGGGGTCTGTGGTGTTGATGCTGTAGAGGGTCAGGTCATAATCCCCTTTTTTTGCGCTGCTGCCCTCCCCTTTCGTCTCGCTGGAATTGCCGCCGCAGCCTGCCAGCATACCGGCTGCCAAAGCTGTTGTAAGTAGAATACTAACTGTCTTTTTCATAATTCCTCCATTTCCGGCATTCTCTTTCGTGCCGTCTGCATTGTTTTTTGATAGCATAAAAATACCAAAGATATCTGTTTTTCAAAATACAATATTTTTTGATTCGTTTATATTATTTTTATCTCTGTTGAAATGGGGATTATCCGTGTTTTATAATGGGAACCATTAAAATATATGAAGAAGGAGTCAGGTATGAAAAAAATTTCTGACAGAATACGGTCCGTCTTTTCCCATTTCCGGGCAAAACTGCTGCTGGCCTTTCTGGTCTGCACCCTGCTGCCCCTGGGCACCCTTGGTTTTATCTTCTACCATGTGACCTATCAGATTGCTGAGGATAAGATCATGAGCTCTGCCCTCCTGGCGGATGACCAGCTCAATGTACAGATGAATGACCGCATACGGCAGACGGAAAATGTGGCGGATTCCATTCAGTATGATATGTATACCCTGTCACAGACGGACAGCTCATCCACACAGTCCCTGTCTGTGTTCGGCAGCGTGAGAAATGATATCTCCATGTTCAAGACTACATTCGGCTATTACCATATTTCCATATTTCTGCCCCGGGAGCAGACAGGGGCAGGGGAGGGGCTTTATTTTTACCCTCTGGAGGATCTGGAGAGCTTCCGTATCCCCCGGCAGAAACGGCTCAATCCCGGAACGGATTCTATCTGGTTCTATCATCCGGATATGCAGATCCCTTTCATCCTGTCAGACGGCTATACAGCCAGGGATGTGATCGTCTGCTGCCGCCTCCTGCGCAACCAGGGAACGGGAGCCACAGAGTATGCCTACACGATCCTCATAGACCCGGCTGAGTTCTCCGATGCCCTTGCGGACACATTCAGTGATACGGATATCACAAGCTATCTGGCAGCGGAGGACGGCACCATCATGGCACACAGCGATGCGTCCCTCTGCGGCACGGTCCTGGATCAGGATACCCTGGACCTGATCTCCCGGGATGAGGCGGAAACACAAAAGGCCGGGGATATCAATTACCACACTGCCAGGCTGGACAACGGCTGGTATCACGTTACGGAGATTCCCGGCAGCTACATACGGAAAAACACACAGATTCTGTTAAAGACCCTTGTATTTACCCTGCTGGTATCCCTGCCGCTTACGGTCCTTGTCATCATTATGATCTCAGGCAATCTGACCAAACGGCTGAAGAGGCTTTCCCTTGCCATGGAATCCTTTCATCTCGGAAAGAATACCCCTTCCCCGGTACCGGAGCTGGTTTCCGCGGCAAAGTCTCCCTCCTCCTATGACGAGATAGACCGGCTGGGGATCACCTTCCAGAACATGCAGGCATCCCTGAATCAGAACATGGATTCCATCCTGGAACTCTCCCTGTCAGAGGAACGGCTGAAATACCAGCTTCTCCAGTCTCAGATCAACCCGCATTTTCTCTACAACATTCTGGGTTCCATCAAGACCTGCATCAGCCTGGACCGCCTTAAGACCGCGGATGAGATGATCACAGACCTGACCCGCTTTTACAGGCTCACCCTGCGCAAGTCCGGGGATCTGATCGCCATCCGGGATGAGCTTGAGATCGCGCGTCTGTATCTGGAAATGGAAAAGCTGTGCCACGGGGACAGCCTGAGCTGGGAGATCCGGGCGGAGGACGGCATCCAGAACTTCCTTATATGCCGCTTTACCCTGCAGCCTTTCCTGGAAAACAGTATCCAGCACGGCATTTCCCGGCAGACCCCCTGTGTGCACATTTCCCTGGATGTCTCTTACGGGGATGATACGGTCATCATCACCATAACCGACAACGGAGCCGGCATTGCCCCCAGGCAGCTTGAGGATCTGCGCGCCACACTGGAAAACAGGACGGTTGACTATCAGAAACATTTCGGCATTGGAAACGTAAACAAGAGACTCTCCAGTCCCTCCTTCGACAACGGAACCGTCCGGGTGGACAGCCGACTCAACGAGGGGACTGAAATTGTGATCACATTTGAACAGATGGAGGACAGCGATGAAGAAAGTAATGATTGTGGATGACAATGCGCTCTCCGCAGAGGGCATTGTAAGAAATATAGACTGGGAGCTTCTGGATGCGGAGGTGGTCCATGTGGAGAACAACGGGGATTCCGCCATTGAATCTATGCGGCGCGCCCCTGTGGACCTGATCATCTCGGATATTGAGATGCCCAACCTGGACGGCATTTCCATGAGCAGCCTTGCCCTGTCCGTCAATCCCCTGGTGAAGATCATTCTCATCAGTGCCTATGACAAATTCGAGTACGCCAAACGCGCCATCCGCCTGGGTGTCTGCGACTATATTGAAAAACCTCTGGACTACGGCTACCTGACAGAGAAAATACGCAACGCCTTCACTGCCATTGACAGGGAGCAGCACAACCGGGAGCTTGTGGAGCAGAGCCGCCCTCTGATGACGGAAAAATTCTTTTCGGACCTTCTTCACTATTCCGGCAAGGACGCGGCCGGACATCTGGGGCGCTATCCGGGATACCTGAACTTAAACCTTGACTTTTCCTGTTTTAATGTGCTGAAGCTGGAGGTAGAAAACGCCTCCCAGGCGGAAGACGGGCTGGGCATCACTCAGTACCAGATCGAGCTCTTAAATGTCTGCGATCTGTTAGGAGAACAGTGCAAAGGCTTCGGGCAGGTTTATTTTGTGAAGGAATTTAACGGCATCATCGCCATACTTGCCCAGAACACCAACAGTCCCGGGCATTTCCTTCAGGCCGCCCACAAGGCTGTTGCAGGCCTGATGGAGAAGTACCGGGAAGGGGTGTTCTCCCTGAACGTGGGCATCGGCACTGTGGTGGAGGATTTCTGGGATCTGCATATCTCCTACGAAAATGCCTCCCATGCGCTGAAATACCGGTTTTTCTTTCCTCATAAAAATATTTTTGATGCCCGGGAGGCTCTCGGACGGGAGTTCAGCCTCTTCTCTTTCTCCGAGTCAAAGGAGGAGGAGCTGATCCGCCTCCTCTGTCAGAAAAACGCCCCTGCCATTGAAGAGTGGCTCAGAGGATTCTTTCAGGAGGTGTCACTGAAATACCAGACCAAGAATATAGTGTTCATAAGGATCTACTCCCTTCTGGGCCGTATCCTGAAATTCTTGTATGAGCTGAACATTGACACCGGTGACCTGGAAAATGACATTATTTCCGTTTACAACCACTTTGAACTGTTTCACACTTACGAAGAATTTTTCAAATGGATGAACCATCTCTGTCTCCAGGTATGCGAGAAGCTGGACACCTCGCTGCAGACCTACCATGACCAGGTCTGTGAGCTGGTTCTCTGCTACATCAGGGAAAATTATGAGGACAATACCCTCTGCTTAGGTGACATTGCCGGACATGCCAATGTAAGCCCTGCTTATCTCAGCGCCCTCTTTAAAAAAGTGTATGGGCAGAGTATCAGCGACACCATCACTGCCCTCAGAATAGAAGCGGCCTGCCAGTACCTGAAAAATTCCACCCTGTCTCTGAAGGAGATCAGCAGCCGGTGCGGATATGCCAACCAGTATTATTTCAGCAACAGCTTTAAAAAGAAAATCGGAATGTCGCCCTCCGCGTACAGAGAACAACATTCCGGAATATAATTTGTAACTACTCAGCCAGCTGAACAGTTACTATAATTTTACATTATGACAGGAGCGTCATCCGATTCCTTTATAGATGAGGCCCAGTATAAATACGATGACTGCCAGGGGCACGTACAGATACTTTGCAGCCACTTTAAAGGCTTTCGGAAGGGGCTTTTTCCTGCCCTCCTCCAGCTCTTCCCTAATCTTGTCAAATCCAAGGACATAGTAGATGGAAACAGCTCCCAGCACGGCTCCGAACGGCACGATGATGATGGTGATAAAATCCATCCAGTGCCCCACCTTAGACTCCTCCTCCAGAAGCAGCCCTACTGCAAGTGCAACACCGCCGCAGAGGGCAACTGCTTTTGTCCTCTGCAGACCGAACTTCTGCTGCCAGCTCTCGATCACCGCCTCAAACATATTGATGAGGGATGTGATACCCGCAAAGCAGACGGAGAGGAAGAAGATCACGGCAAAAAGCCGGCCCATGGGCATCTGCTTGAAGATATTCGGTATCGTAATGAACATCAGGGACGGACCTGCGGATGGCTCGATCCCGAAGGCAAACACAGCCGGCATGATAGCCAGGGCTGCCAGCATGGCCGCAATGGTATCAAAGACTGCTGTCTGTATGGAAGATTTGGGGATATCTTCCTTTTTGCTCAGGTAGGAGCCGTAAACGATCATGCCCGAACCTGTGATAGACAATGAGAAAAACGCCTGTCCCATAGCCATGACCCAGGTATCCACCTTCGCCAGCGCCTCCCATTTGGGCACGAACAGGAAACGGTACCCCTCATGGGACCCCGGCAGGAAGAACACTCTCACCGCCAGAATGGCAAAAAGGATGAAAAACAGGGGCATCAGAATCTTATTCGCCCTCTCAATCTGATTCACCGCTCCGGTGATCAGGATGATCACGGTAATGGCAATGACAAGAACATGCCAGGGCAGGTTTTTCATATTGGCTGTTACCTGTCCGAAAAATTCTGCGGAATCCTCTGTGAGCACTGTATTTGTCACAGAGCCTGCCAGGAAGCGGAGCACCCAGCCGATGATGATGGAATAGCCGATGGCGATCCCCAGAGAACCTAACAGCGGAATCCAGCCCAGTACCTTTCCGATCTTTCCCTTCTTTCTGGATTCCCAGCAGTATTCGTAAGAGCCAAGGGTACCTGTTCCCGCCCGGCGCCCTATGGCAAACTCAGCCGACAGGCCGACAAAACCGAACAGGCAGATAAAGAAGAGATACGGGATCAGAAAAGCCGCGCCTCCGTATTCTCCCAGTCTGTATGGGAACATCCATATATTCCCAAGCCCCACCGCAGAGCCCACACAGGCCAGTACAAAGCCCAGGGAATTGGTGAAGCTGCCGTTATTGTGTTTCTGCATTTTCTTTTCCTCCGTGTGATCCGGTACCGGGGCAGCCAGCTTTTGTCCCCTGACCGGTTGATGCGTTAGCTTTTTGAAGTATGTAGCTTTAATGTATCAAAGACAGGAGGAAAAGTCAAATCATCTGACACAATTCTGTACCTCTTTACATATGCACAGGTTGTAATATAACAGCTCTTACTACTTTGCCATCAAAGTTTCGGTTAAAGTTTATTTCAAAAGTATACTTATCTTTTATAATTTTTTCTCTGTCATAAATGTAAAAATATATATAATCAGCATCATAATGTACAATGTCAGCTTCTATTTCCTCTGTCAGCTTCTTTAGATTCATTGTCTTCCTTGTACATTTTGCTTCAATGACAGTGTTGACAGAAGGGATTTTTATATCACTTCTTACGGCTCCGACTCCTGAATCCTCGGTCACTTCTTTCCTGGCATCCAAACATAACGGTTTCAGAGCTGCGAATAGTAAATGCTGCAGATCATATTCATTTTCTATTCGTATTTCCTGCAGATTTTCTGCTTTTAGCGATGCTCTTTTGTGTGGGCTTACTTCCCTCAATGCCTCTAAAAACGAATAAAAATTATTTAAATACTTTTCAATATAAAATTGAACCGTCTGTGATGGACTTTCATCGTTTTCCGACAAAATACTGTTCAAATAGAATATCAGTTTCTCTTTTGCTTTCAGCATATTATCTGTAGCGGATTCCTTTGAAAACCTATTGGACATATACGTTTCCCTGTTTCGGACTGCCCGGATAATCTCAGCATTATAAGCCTCCTGCTGCAGCATTTCATTCAACTTCGGGATAAATAACTCATATTTCTCTATTGTATCTATCCCTTTCAGCGCTTCTATATAATCCTTTAACAAATTATTCACCTATTCTTCCCCATCGCAGATAAAATAAAAACAGCGGATCCAAAATATAAACCTTGCCGTCTTTCCAGTCAATGGCTTTGTATATCTCTTCTTTCTCTTTCAGTATAAGATGCAGATTATTCAAATGGGTTTTCACTGACTGTTTATCCGGTCTACCTTCTTTCTCCGGAATCAATTTTACTATTCTGTCATAAACTGCGTCAAAATCCAGCTCCATAACAGGGGGATTTTTCGCTAACGATTCTACGATCAATCCATATAGATCCAATTCTCTTCCTGTCACAGTTTTATATTTATTTCTTTTCTTTCCTCGTGTATTCGGTCCTTTAGACATTACATTCACTACATCATAATAATTAAAATTAACTGTTGTAAATCTATATGCTGTTTCCAGAATATTTTTATTTACTGTGTCTTCATTTTTATCCTCCAGCAATGTACAGATACTCAGACAGATATACTGCATTAGCTGTGGTGAAGTCAGACATTCAACAGCCAGCCGGTCAGCAACTTCATCTGTTATTTTAATATTGAGCTGTTTAAAGCCTTTTAGTGCGATTTCCTTCAGATCTTCTTTTTTCCACGCCTCAATATTGATCAAGCTCAGTCTTCCTGACAGATCAGCATTCTGCCGTATTGCGTCATCTGACCTATGCGGCAGGGAAACCACCACCACCTTCAATTCTCTTCTGATGGCATCTTTCAGCTGCTGTGCCATTATCATCTGCATTTCCTTAGACGCATAATGGAAATCATCAATTACCAGCACTTTATCATGGTCTTTATAATATTGAATGACTTTATCCTTAGATAGTACATATCTTTCGCTTTTACTGTCTGTTTCTTTCGCTTCTCCTTCCTTCATCTCTCTCTCTGTTGTGATCTCACCCAAATAAGGCAGCTCTACTTTTGCTGCTACAGTGGCCCAAAAGTCAGCATTATTATTAAAATCAGCACCGGAAACTTCAACAATATTATCAAAGCCAATCACCGTTTCACATAATATCGTCTTTCCCATTTTAGAAGGGCCGATCAGGGAAGTCAGGCATCCCGCCGTCCTTAACGCCTGCTTTAAACGCAGCTCATACGATATGCCGGTATTTTCATAGTTTCTGGATACATATGTATATTCCGGATATGCCCCCGGTTTAAATACATTTTCTGCTTTTAATCTCATATTATCACCTCATAATATAAATTATTATAATTATAACATATTTTATTCATTTTTACACATTTTATTATATTTTATATAAATATATCTGCGAAGATCAAAGAAAATGGTAAACGTGTACTTTTTATATTTCCGTATAATATTATGTCCGTTTCTGACGATTTTTTTATATGTTTATCGTATAATGGATAATAAAATATATTTCAAAGGGGAAAATATGGATACCTTTATCTTTGTACTGGAAATAATAGGCACAGTGGCTTTCGCCTCATCAGGGGCAATGATCGCCATTGAGAAAAAAATGGATATCTTCGGGGTTAATATTCTGGGAGCTACCACGGCGGTGGGCGGTGGTATGATGCGGGATATTATATTGGGAATCACTCCGCCTACCGCATTTGCCAAGCCGGTGTATGTGCTTTTTGCCATACTGACTTCTACATTGCTTTTTGCTATTACTTATACGAATCCGGAGATTCTTAAATCAAGGGCTAAGAATAAGTATTATGATAACGTGATGATGCTGTGTGATACTCTGGGGCTGGGGATTTTCACGGTGGTGGGGATTCAGGCAGCAGCCAGTGTGGTGACGGATAATAATACGTTCTTTTTTGTGTTTGTGGGTGTGCTCACAGGTGTCGGCGGGGGCGTGCTGAGGGATATTATGGCAGGGGAGACGCCTTATATTCTGGTAAGGGAGATTTATGCGTGTGCTTCTATTGCCGGCGGGATTGTATGTGTTGTGTGCAGGGATTCTATGGGGGAGCCGGCGGGGGTTATTTTGGGGTTGATCGTTACGGTGGTGATTCGGCTGCTGGCGGCTTATTTTAGGTGGAATTTGCTGCGGGTTAGATGAAGAAGGGCGGACGGGATGCCGGGGCGGTGTCTTCCTTTGACAGCCAGCTCCGTTCACCTCCAACTAACCGTTAACTGCAACTAAGACGCTCCGGAAGAGCCGTCGCGCCTAAGTTTCCGTAAACGGTGGATTTTCCGGTTCACTGCCGCAATGTCTGTCAAAGGAAGACACCGCCCCGACATCCCTGACACCATCTGCGGGAGGTATAAAAGATAAAAAGATAAAAACATCTTGACGATTCTCATCGTCTGACATTATAAATAAAAATGTGGAAAGAGGGAAATGATAGTGGTATACTATTGGACGGGAACGCGATAGGTTTTGCGCGTTATAAAAAATGAAAAGGAGATTCCGACAATGAGTAAAATTGATGAAGTAAGAAAAGCCATGGTCGCTGCTATGAAAGCCGGTGAGAAAGAACGTAAGGATTCTTTGTCCATGCTGCTGTCAGCTCTGAAAAATAAAGCCATTGATAAGAGAGAAGACCTGACTGAGGCGGAAGAGAATGAAGTGGTGTTAAAAGAGATCAAACAGACAAAAGAAACTCTGGAAATGACTCCTGCAGATAGAAGTGAAATTATTGATGAGTGTACAAAGCGTATTGCTGTCTATGAAGAATTTGCTCCGAAAATGCTGAACGAGGAGGAGATCAGGGAAGTGATCGCCGGTGTGTTGAAAGAGCTGGAGATTGAGGCTCCTACCGGTAAGGATAAAGGAAAGATCATGAAGGTCCTGATGCCGAAAGTAAAGGGAATCGCAGACGGCAAGCTGGTGAACCAGGTGTTGGGAAGTATGATGAATTAAGGCAGCTGTTCAGGCGGCCGAATGGTTATGGATCAGGAAGAAAATGGGACAGACGTACCGGTGATTTTACAATTATCCGGTATGTCTGTCCCTTGTTTTATGAGATTCCTTTTCTCACGTAGTCTTTTGCACGTTCCAGGGCTTCCACTACCCGGTCACAAAAGGCGTCAAATTCCGGGTCCTCTTTCTGGCATTCCGGATGGGATGCAATGTAGGCAAGGCTTTCCCGGACACCCTGGTCGAAGCGTTTTACGGCTGTGAAGCCGGGTACCAGGCGTTTCAGTTTGTCATTTAGAAATACCACGGAGTTGGATTTATCCCCCATCATGCTGCCGTTGAAGTCGTAATCGCTGCAGGCATCCAGGAAATCACTGGAGACGCGCACCGGATGAAGCGGTACGCCCAGTGCGTCCGCAACTGTCTGATAGATCTGGTTCCAGGTCAGAGTCTCATCTGAGGTGATCTGAACTGCCTCGCCAATGGCATGGATGTTTCCCATAAGGCCCACAAAGCCTTTTGCAAAATCGGAGTTGTGGGTAACCGTCCAAAGTGATGTTCCGTCTCCCGGTATCAGCACCGGTTTTCCCTCTTTGATCCGTTTGACTACCTGGTAGCTTCCGTTGTCGCCGTGAAGTCCCATAGGGATGCTGCGCTCGTCATAAGTATGGCTTGGACGTACTATGGTCACGGGAAATCCTTCTTCCCTGTATTTCTCCATAAGAAACGCCTCGCAGGCGATCTTGTCCCTGGAATACTGCCATTTTGGGTTGGCAAGCGGGGTTCCCTCTGTCATTCTGTAGTCAGAAGGGGGCTTCTGGTATGCGGACGCGGAGCTTATGAATATATACTGTCCGGTCCTTCCCTTAAACATCCTGTAATCACGCTCTACGTGCTCCGGCACAAATGCTATGAAGTCTGCCACCACGTCAAATTTCATGCCCTCTGTAAGCCTGCCTATCTGCTCCTCATCCTCAATATCTCCCGTAAGCCCGATGGCTCCCGGAGGCAGCTCCCCGTTTCGTGTTCCCCGGTTCAGCAGGTACACTTTGTGTCCCTCTGTCAGCAGCCTTCTGGTAATCGCCATGCTGATGGTTCCGGTGCCTCCGATAAATAGCACTCTCATCTCTCTTTGTCCTCCCGAATCATAAAATTACCGGTTTGATGTACACCCGGTCTGTAAGTTTTATTATATCCCGGGAAACCGCGGCACACAAGCATTACTCGGTAAAAAAGACGAAGGCACCTATAAGGGCCGGAAAAAATGTCACCGCGAAGCGGAATATGAGAATGGCAGACAATACCGCTCCCTGTCCGGTCAGAGGTGAAAAAAGAAGATAAAATATGCCTTCCACAGACCCAAAGCCCCCAGGCACGGGAATCACGCCTGACAGCATGTAAGAAACTGCAGTCAGAGGCAGCACTGTGTCAAAGGAAATTCCGTTCTGTCCGCAGAGCATGACACAGGGAATCAGATACCAGCATGTCATTTTCGCAAGACTGCATAGAAAAATTTCAGCCAGTCTTTTTCTGTCATAGAGAAACAGATCTCTTGTTTCCTGTTGGAGAATTTCCGTCTGCTCTCTGGCTTTTTCAAGCTTTTCCTTCCATTTGGGGTGTTTTGCGGCTGCTCTATCCGCTGCTTGAAAGATACATCCTGCTGCGGTTTTCGATACACTGATGGTCAGCAGCACGGCTGCGATCAGAATGCAGATTCCGATTCCGGCAGTAAGATATGTATGGTATTTTCCCAGGAGCTGCCTGTTCTTCAGGGAGAGGAAAAGAAAGCCCGCAGTGCCGTAGACTCCGACTGCGATTCTCTGGGCCGTGTACTGCACGACCGCAGCGGAACTGGCCTTTGCGGGCAATACTTTTTTCTTGTTCAGATAAAACACCTCGGCCACGGCTGTACCGCTTCCGAACGTAACCATCCTGAAAAGTGCGCAGTAGAAGGCACAGCCGATTCCCTGCCGCACAGAGAATTCCTGTTTTGTGCGCCCTGCCAGCATTTGTATGATTCTCCCATCTATTAAGAAAAAGCAAGTGGAGAGACCCGTGACGGCCAGAACATTTTTTAAGGGAGTATGCATGATCTCCCGGGCAGTTTCTCCCCAGGAATCACGAAAATAAAACACCAGCAGAGCTGTTATCAAAACCACTATGCCATATTTTATATATTTTCTTTTTGCCATTTGCCTCACCACTTGCAATTTCGCCTGATTAACCTCTGCTTTTCCTGTTCTCCCACAGTTCGTCTGCCTTATCCTTCCAATCCTTTGCATAAGGCATACATTTTTCGCACAGATGCTCCGCGCTCTCCGGGGACTGCAGGTCTGTGGATCTGGCGCCTGTTTCTTCAACCATGGCTTTTAAGCATTCCGGATTTTCCAGCATGGGGCAGGGGCGCAGGTGATTTTCATTGAAAGGCTGGCCCCGGCGGTAAGCCCGGAAAATGGGCTGCTGAAAACATTCAAGCAGGGTGTTATTGTGTATATTGGCATCCGAATAATGGATAAACACACAGGGTTCCATATCTCCGTTGGGATTGATGTGGCAGTAGAACCTTCCCCCTGCGATGCAGCCTCCCACATACCCGCCGTCATTCTGGAAGTCCATGGCAAAAATAGGTTTCCCTCCCTCTTTTGCTCGAATCTCGCGTACCCTGTGGTACATATATTCCCTCTGTTCCCGAGTGGGGAGCAGTTCTGTGGCTGCGTCATTTCCAACCGGCATATAGTGGAAATACCAGGTGAAACGGCAGCCCTTTTCAATGATCAGATCCAAAAACTCATCTGAGCTTACCACGTCCACATTGTTCCTGGTATAACAGATAGAGGTTCCGAAGATAAGCCCGTGGGCTTTCAGCAGATCCATGGCATCCAGCACTTTTTTGTAGATACCCTGTCCTCTTCTTCCGTCGTTGACCTCCTCAAATCCCTCCAGGCTGATAGACAGAGACAGGTTCCCTACCCTCTGCATTTCCCTGCACAATTCCTCGTCTATCAGCGTGGCGTTTGTAAAAGCGTGGAATGCACAGTCACTGTGCTTTTCGCACAGACGGATAATATCCTTTCTGCGCACCAGCGGTTCCCCGCCTGTCATCATATAGAAATAGATCCCCAGTTCTTTTCCCTGGGTGATAATGCTGTCCATATCCTCAAATGTCAGATTCAGTTTATTGCCGTACTCTGCGGCCCAGCACCCCGTACAGTGGAGATTGCAGGCGCTTGTGGGGTCCATGAGAATGATCCAGGGTATGTTGGTATCCAGCTTCTCTGAAAGCTCCCTGGTCTTCTTAAACCCTGCAAATCCCGCCTCAAATCCCAGATTCAGCGCAGTCGTCTTCAGCACATGAGGGTCCAGCTCGCTCAGTGCCCTGTCAATGAACTGCATCCACTTCCCATCCTCCAGAATCAGGTTTCTGGCACCATCATAAGTCTGCTGGCGGAAGGTGTCTCCCAAAAATTTCTCAGACAGGTCCACCAGCTTCATCATATGTTCTTTCCTGTCCCTGCTGACATACTTCAGAACTCCGTCAATGGCAGTTCCGAAAGCCGCTCTTGTAGCTGCGTGTGTTATTTTACTCATACATAATCCCTCCTTGTATGAATATGATTATATGGCCCCGGTAATTATCCGTCATTGGCCACAATTTTCACACTGTCACATTTTGGGACACCCAGCGAAAAATGTCTAAAAAAAGCAGGCCTTATCAGGCCCGCTCTCACTCTCTGCTCTCCTCTATGAAATTTTCTGCCAGCGTTATGAGGATGGCATGAAGCTGTCTCAGAAACTCATCCGGCGGTATCTTCTCACCGTCACGCAGCCAGCTTATAATAGCAGCCAAAAACGCCTCGTAAAAGAAATACACAAAAAACAGATTGTATTCTCTGTCCCGGAACAGATCTTTTGTCTGGGTTTTGATCACCGGGAGCATGCTCTCAAACAGGTATTCCCTGAAAGAATTCTGTCCCTCCACCATCAGCGCATTTTCATAAAAGGTTCTCTCCCTGTAAAAATATTTGCACAGATCTTCCAGGATATCGCGCGATGTCTTATAGCGGCTCACATCCATGTTTTTCAGGAACTCCTCATAAAAGATCCAGTTCACCAGCTCATATTTGTCTTTAAAATGGTAATAAAAGCTCTTCCGGTTCATCCCGCAGCCTTCACAGATATCAGCCACAGTCACTTTGGAAAAATCCCGTTCCTCCATAAGCTTTTTCATGGACGCAGCCAGGGCATTTTTGGTAATATACGATTCCGACATAAAACTCCCCCTTTGCCTACTCCTCCGTCACAGCCTTACCCACACCTGCCGCATACACGGCACATTCATAATCAGTCTCCGCGGAGGGCCCCGGGGCAAAGCCCAGAAGCTCGTCAAGGGCATCCTGGTCATAGGCGCCGATAGCACAGGTTCCGCAGCCGACAGCCTCACATGCCAGGTACAGATTCTCACACACATGCCCTGCGTCCAGAAGGATATACTTATGAGCCTTCAGCCCATACCGCCACTCCATCCGGTATGGAACCGCGCTCCATACAAAAGTCACAGGCGCAGACGCCGCAAATCGCTGCCCGCAGAGCGCATGGGTCAGTTCTTCCTCAAAATCCTGCCTCCCATCCCACACTTCCAGCGCATGTTCCATGGGAAGATAATGGTAAATCCCCTTGTCAAGCCCGTCCACATGACTGACAAACAGGTAGGTCTCAAAGGCATGGCGGGAACCGGCTGACGGAACATTACGGAATGTGGCAAAGTTATTCTTCCCCACCACTTTCCGGATCCCCTGGGTTGCCCATAAAAGAAAAGACAGTTCTCTTAACGTGAGCGCCTCACTGCTGTATTTTCTCCGGCTCACCCTGTTCTTAAGAAGCCCGTACAGGTCCATACTGCCTGCAATGCCGTCAAAATCCGTTGTGAGAGTTATGGTCTCTCCGCCCCTTTTATCCTTCACATAAGGCGCTGCCGCAAGCTTCTGTTCCTGGTCTGTGGCCTCAGCATTGACATCGGAAACATTGTAGGCTTTCAGCAGTTCCCGGTTCTGCATGATCTTATATTTTGTCTCATCCTTCATACCCATCATCCTCCCAGTCCTTTTTGCTCTATATTATAACAAAGATCCTGCATCTGCACAATCCGTTTCCAAACCCGGACTCTACGCAGCGCTGGGCAGAACACGAAAAGAAAAGCACCGTCCCCGCAGCTCCAACTCTGCAAAAACAGTGCTTTTTAGTGCGCCTTCAGGGACTCGAACCCTGGACAAATAGATTAAGAGTCTACTGCTCTACCAACTGAGCTAAAGGCGCATACGCTTTATTTTGTAACGCAAGACATATTATAAGCGATATACTGGAAAAATGCAAGTATCTTTTTTACATTTTTTTATGTTTTTTATCATATACATGTAACACTGCAGTTCGTTAACGCATTTTCTGCCTTTTTTCGACTGCCGGCCGCAGGCCGGGGGCGGCTTTACAGCCACACCCCAAGTTCCTCTGCCAGTTCTTCCTTGCTGATTCCACCGGTCTCCCGGCTCATCACCTTACCGTCCTTGACGAACAGAAAGGTCGGGACCTGCATGATTTTATATCTCTGCGCGAGATTGATATTTTCATCCACATTGACCTTGCCGAAGAGGGCTTTGCCCTCCAGATCCTCTGACAGCTCCTCGATCACAGGTGCCATCTGTTTGCACGGGCCGCACCAGGTTGCATAAAAATCCACCAGTACAGGAAGATCCGCCCCCATCACAACCTTGTCAAAATTCTGTTCCGTAATCACTTCAACCATGATTTTCTCCTTTCCGGTTAAGCGCTCTTACGCTTTCTTATAGTAGTTTTTACTGTTTTTCCCCATTAGATCACTTTTTCTTCTTTCCAGCTGAACTTAAAAGCTTCTCCACTTCTCCGACTGATTTTAAAATATCAGCAGTTTTGCTGCCCGCTTTCCTGTTTGTATATGCCCATTCAAAGAGGGAGTTCTGCATGTTTTTCTTCTTCGCCATAGGATACTTCCTTTCAGGTAAAACTGCTTCTCTATATCATATGACGAAAATCCCGGACCGAAACCCGGCTTCTGCATCCCTATCTGGCTGTGACCAGCTTGTGTATGGGATTCCCCATAGAGGAAAATTTCTCCTCGTACTCAGTCATGACATTTCCCCGGCTCAGTTCCTCATCGTGATGCAGGTCATAGGTGCAGGCCAATAGTTTCCAGCCGGCTTCCTTTACCTCCTCCACAGAGAAATCAAAGAGGTCTCTGTTGTCTGTCTTGAACTCCACTGTGCCGCCCTCTGCCAAAACAGCATCATAGCGCTCCAGAAACTGCCTTGAAGTGAGCCTTCTCTTTGCGTGGCGCTCCTTGGGCCACGTATCGGAAAAGTTTAAATATATTCTGTCCACTTCTCCCCGATTAAATACAAGCGGCAGCTCCCTGGCATCCATTCTCATGAAAAACAGATTTTTCAGCGCCTCTGCCTCTGTTTCCCGCTCCTCCATTTTCTGGAGCGCCCGCAGAAGAACGCTGTCGTACATTTCAATCCCTACATAATTAATGTGTGGATTTTTCGCCGCCATATCCATGATAAAACGGCCTTTTCCCATGCCGACCTCTATATGGACAGGATTTCCGTTTTGAAATATCTCATGCCACTTTCCTGCATTTTCCTGAGGATTCTGTATCACATAAGCGCTCTCGGCAATGGCATCCTTTGCCCCGGGTATGTTTCTCAAACGCATTTTATATCCAGCCTTTCTCCTTGTCTTTCTTGCAGACGAAGCACGCCGGCCCCAGAGCCGGCTTTTTCCGCCTTCCTTCAGTATAACTGAAAACTTTTTGTTTTGTCAAAGATTACCGCAAAATTCGCCAAAAAACACGAGAAAAACCACCATAATAATTATATCTTTTGTATAAATTAGCTTAAAAATTATGAAGATTTCTATGGATTTTTTCTGAAAAAGGTGTATGATATAAAGAAGACACAAGGAGGAAAATCTATGGAAGATGTTATCAGCAAACTGGCAGAAATAGAAGCCGCAGCTTCCCGGATCATGGAGGACGTTGCCGTCCAGAAAAAAAGGCTTTCCGAAGAAAATGATGCCCAGATCAAAGCCTTTGACGAGGAAGTAGACCGGCAGACTGCCAAAGAACTGGAGTCCATCCGCAGGAACCTGGAGGTCAGCATGGAGAAAGAACTGGAAAACCAGAAGGCGGAGACGGATGAAATCCTGCATAAAATGGAAAAGTATTATGAAGCGCATCACGAAGAGATGGCTCAGAAACTGTATGACAAAATATTAAGGATGTGATGTTATGGGAACCCTGTTATCTTACAGCGGTCTTTCAACCAAGATCCGTGCCATGCAGAGCAAGCTCATGACGGAAAAGCAGTATCAGGAAATTTCTCAGTTGGAATCTGTTCCCCAGGTGGTTGCCTACTTAAAAAAGCAGCCCGGATTCAAAGAACTGTGGACTGACCTGGATGAAAACTCCCTCCACAGGGGTGACATCGAAAAGCTGCTTACCCACACGATCCATCAGAACTTTGCTAAGATTTACAAATTCGCCAATCCCTCCCAGCGCACCTTTATGGCTCTGTACTTTAAGCGGTACGAGATCGCCGTTATGAAGGAATGCCTCAGAAGGGTGTTTGACAAGACCCGGGAAGGGCTGGATCTGTCGCTGTTCAAAGATTTCTTTGACCGGCATTCCAAACTGGATTTGGAAAAGCTTACCCAAGCAAATACAATTGAAGAATTTGTAAACAGTTTGAAAGGTACGGAATATTACTCTCCTCTGTCAAAAATCGGGGAAGAATATACACCGCTCCTTTTTGATTACGGCATGGCGCTGGACCAGTATTACTTTGCAAATATCTGGTCAGTGAAAGATAAGCTGTTCAAAAAAAGAGATCTGCAAGAGATCATCAAAGCCTACGGCAATAAATTCGATATGCTCAACCTGCAGTGGATCTATCGTTCCCGCAGGTATTACCATATGGCCCCGGCTGATATCTACGCACTGCTCATACCTGTGCACTATAAGCTCTCCCACAAAGAGATCACCGCACTGGTTGAGGCAGCGGACAATGAAGAATTCCGCCGCGTGCTGGATACTACTGCTTATAAAAAACGTTATCCGGAACTTGCGCCGGAGAACCTGGAAGAATACTACACTCTGAATCTCAGGAACATCCTGGAATCAGAAGCAAGAAAATATCCGCACTCAGTTATTATGATCTATTCCTATTTTTATCACAAGGAACACGAAGTAGACCGGCTCACCACTGCCATAGAGTGTATCCGCTACGGACTGTCCCCGGCTGAGACGCTGGATTATATTCACAAAAACTAACCTCGGAGGTAATTGACATGATTGAGAAAATGAAATTCTTGAGCATTACCGGTCCGAAGTCTGACATTGACAGAGTTGTCAACGAATACCTGGCTAAGTATGAAATCCATCTGGAAAATGCCATGGCACAGCTGACGCAGGTGCAGCACCTGTCCCCCTATATTCAGATCAACCCCTATAAGGAGCTTCTGAACAAGGCCACAGAGTTTGCAGGGCTGCTGCAGAACACAGAGGATGTGCCTGTCAGGGATATTTCCCTGGATGAAGCCACCGGTCTTATTGACTCCCTCAGCCAGAAGCTCTCAGACATCAATGCAGAATGCGATGACCTGAAGGCACAGCGGACGGCAGTTGTGGAAGACTTAAACCGAATCACCCCCTTCCTGAACCTGCCGGAAGATGTGGATAAACTGGTGCACTACCGTTTTGTCCAGGTCCGATTCGGCCGGATCGCGAAGGAATATTACAACAAGTTCAAAGAGTATGTCTATGATGGTATGGATACCTGGTTTTATCCATGCCATGAGGATGAATATGTATGGGGCGTCTATTTCGTGCCCTGGACCAAGATGGAGGAAGTGGACGCGATTTTCTCTTCCATGCATTTTGAAAGAATCTATCTGAAAAAGGATTACTACCACGGCACGCCTCAGGCCATACACAGGGAGCTGAAAATGAAGCTGGAGACCCTGGACAAACACATGGCTTCCTGCCAGGAAGAGATACGGCTGATGCTCCGCGACGACGCATCTGCCATACTCTCCGCAAAAGAGGCTTTAAGTGCCCTCTCCACCAACTTTGACGTGAGAAAGGTTGCTGCCTGCGTCAAGGAGCATCAGGAGACCTTCTACATTCTCTGCGGATGGATGACTGAGAAGGATGCCCTGGCTTTCCAAAAAGACATTGAGGACGATGCCAGGCTGTTCTGCATCATCGAGGATGACCAGAACAATATTCGCACACAGCCGCCTACCAAACTGAAAAATCCCAAGGTGTTCAAACCCTTTGAGATGTATGTTAAAATGTACGGCCTTCCCGCCTACAATGAGATGGACCCCACCATGTTTGTGGCCATCACATATTCCTTCATCTTCGGCGCCATGTTCGGTGATGTGGGACAGGGGCTTCTGCTGGCAATCGGCGGTTTTCTGCTGTACAAATTTAAGAAAATGGATCTGGCTGCCATCATCGGCACAGCCGGTATCTTCTCCACTTTCTTTGGCTTCATGTTCGGCAGCATCTTCGGATTTGAGGATGTGCTGTCACCCATATGGCTGCGGCCTGTGGATGCCATGACCAATGTACCGGGCCTTGGCAACATGAACACCGTGTTCATCGTGGCGATCGTCTTTGGTATGTTCCTCATACTGCTGACCATGATCTTCCACATCATCAACGCGGTGAGGTGCCATGATACGGAAAATATCCTGTTTGACCAGAATGCCGTCTGCGGCCTTGTATTCTACGGGGCACTGACCGTTATGATCCTGCTGTACCTGACGGGTCATTCCCTTCCGGCAACCGCGATCCTGGTCATTATGTTCGGCGTGCCGCTTATACTGATCATGCTGAAAGAGCCGCTGACGCGAATCATCAAGAAAAAACAGCCCGTTGTGGAGGGCGGAAAGGTCATGTTCTTTGTTCAGAGCTTCTTTGAACTGTTCGAGGTCATGCTGAGTTATCTCTCCAACACCCTTTCCTTCGTCCGTATCGGCGCATTTGCTGTCAGCCATGCAGCCATGATGGGCGTTGTGCTCATGCTGGCGGGCGCTGAGAGCGGGGGCAGCATCAACTGGCTGGTCATCGTGCTGGGCAATGCTTTCGTATGCGCAATGGAGGGCCTGATCGTAGGTATCCAGGTACTCCGTCTGGAATATTATGAGATGTTCAGCCGCTTCTACAAAGGCAGCGGCAGGGAATTCCACCCATTCTTAAAGCGCGTAAAAAGAGAAAACAAAAATGCATAAAACCTAAGGAGGATTCATTATTATGACAACATTAATTCAATTTACTATAGCAGCCGCACTGATCTTAAGCATCATTGTTCCCTTCGGATACTTTTTCCTGGGAGAGAAAAATAAAAAACGCTACAAAAAATCACTGGGAGTCAACTGCTTCTTCTTCTTCGGAACCCTTTTAGTGGCTTCCATCGTCATGATCGGCGGAACCGCTTCCGTAAGCGCTGCCACTGACACAGCATCCGCAGGCCTCGCAACGGGCCTTGGCTACATCGGCGCCGCACTGGTTACAGGACTTTCCGGCATCGGTTCCGGTATCGCTGTTGCCTCCTCCGCAAGCGCTGCTTTAGGTGCTATCAGCGAGGATGGCTCCCTGTTCGGTAAATCCATGATCTTCGTAGCTATGGCAGAAGGTATTGCTCTGTACGGACTGATCATCTCCTTCATGATCTTAGGTAAACTGGGATAAGGGCTGCCTTATATTTTGATAAAGAAAAGAGACTGATGCATTATGAAAATGTTTTTGATCAGCGATAATATTGACACCTATACAGGCATGCGGCTTGCAGGCGTGGAGGGTGTTGTGGTGCATGAACGCGAGGAGCTCAGGAGAGCTCTGGAGGACGCCATTGCCAACAAGGAAAACGGCATCATCCTGCTGACGGAAAAGTTCGGCAGAGAGTTTCCCGATATCATTGACGACATGCGGCTGAACCATCGTCTGCCGCTCATTATAGAAATCCCCGACCGACATGGTACCGGCCGTGCACCAGATTTTATTCTCTCTTATGTCAATGAGGCGATCGGTTTGAAATTATAGATAAAGAAGGTGAATGACATGACAACCGAAGAAAAACTGCAGCATTTCTACGAAGTATCCATGGAAAGCGCACGGGATGAGTCTGAAAAGGCTCTGGAAGAATACCGCGCTGCCCTCTCCCAGATGCTCGCTGAACATAAAGAAGATAAACAGAAAAATGCCGGCAACCAGTTAAAGCTGGAGACAGAGAACGCAAAACGCGAGATCAACAAGGCATTGTCTGCGGAGCAGCTTCACATCAAAAGACGTCTGTCAAAAAAACAGCAGGAACTGCGTGAGGTACTGTTTGTGGAGGTCAGAAATAAACTGGAGACTTTCATGAGCAGCCCCGAATACCTGGTCTGGCTGGAAGAAAAGATCCGGGAGGCCCTTACCATTGCCGGTGAGGATGAGGTACAGATCTATCTGACCCCTGCGGATTCTTCCCTGCTGGAAACACTGGCGGCCAGATGCGGGACTTCCCTTCACATCTCGGAGACTCCCTTCATGGGAGGTGTCCGCGCTGTGATTCCGGCTAAGAATATTTTGATCGACCACACATTTAAAACCTTATACGAAAGCGAAAAAGAAGAATTTAATTTTGACGGAGGACTGCTACATGAATAGAACAGGAATTATCTATGGCATCAACGGTCCCGTCATTTATCTGAAAGGTAATACAGGATTCAAGATGTCGGAAATGGTATACGTGGGAAAGGAACACCTGGTCGGCGAGGTTATTTCTCTGAAAAAGGATACCACTACTGTTCAGGTTTACGAGGAAACCAGCGGTTTAAAGCCGGGGGAAACGGTAACAGCCACAGGTGACGCTATTTCCGTTATGCTCGGCCCCGGAATCCTGGACAATATTTTCGACGGTATCCAGCGTCCACTCTCCGTGATTGCCAAACAGTCCGGTAAATATATCTCCCGCGGTATGCAGGTAGATTCCCTGGACACAGAAAAAAAATGGGACGTACACATGACTATCAAGGACGGTATGGAAGTCCACGGCGGCACCATCATCGCGGAGCTGCAGGAAACCCCGTCCATTGTGCATAAATCCATGGTTCCGCCTCAGGTGGAAGGCATAGTGTCCAAGGTGGTAAAAGACGGCGCTTACACCGTAACCGACGTGCTGGCAGTGGTCCAGCTCGCCGACGGCAGTGAGTATCCCCTCAAACTGGCGCAGAAATGGCCGATTCGTATTCCGCGCCCCACAAACAAGCGTTACCCGGCTACGATACCTCTTGTGACAGGACAGCGTATCCTGGATACCCTGTTTCCCATTGCAAAAGGCGGCACAGCAGCCGTTCCCGGAGGTTTCGGAACAGGAAAGACCATGACACAGCACCAGATCGCCAAGTGGTCAGATGCGGACATCATTGTCTACATCGGCTGCGGCGAGCGCGGCAACGAAATGACCCAGGTTCTGGAAGACTTCTCAAAGCTCCATGACCCCAAGACCGGCAATGCCCTCATGGCACGTACCACGCTGATCGCCAACACCTCCAACATGCCCGTGGCAGCCCGTGAGGCTTCCATCTACACAGGCATATCCCTGGCGGAATACTACAGGGATATGGGATATGATGTGGCGATCATGGCAGACTCCACTTCAAGGTGGGCTGAAGCCCTTCGTGAGCTGTCAGGCCGTCTGGAGGAAATGCCCGCCGAGGAAGGTTTCCCCGCTTATCTGGCCTCCCGCCTCTCCGCATTCTACGAGAGGGCAGGCATGATGCAGAACTTAAACGGCACGGAGGGTTCCGTATCCATTATCGGAGCCGTATCTCCCCAGGGCGGTGACTTCTCCGAGCCTGTCACCCAGAACACCAAGCGTTTCGTGCGCTGTTTCTGGGGTCTTGATAAATCCCTGGCCTATGCCAGACATTTCCCTGCTATCCACTGGCTCACCAGCTACAGCGAATATCTGGGGGATCTGTCCCACTGGTACAGTGAGAATGTATCACCCAAATTCGTGGATGACAGAAACCGCATGATGGCTATCCTGAACCAGGAGAGCAGCCTGATGGAGATCGTAAAGCTGATCGGAAGCGATGTGCTCCCGGATGACCAGAAGCTGACGCTGGAGATTGCCAGAGTCATCCGTCTGGGCTTCCTGCAGCAGAACGCCTTCCATCCTGACGACACCTGCGTGTCCCTGGATAAGCAGTTTAAGATGATGGAAGTCATCCTGTACCTATACAAACGCTGCCGAAGCCTGATCGCCATGGGTATGCCCATGTCCGTGCTCCGCAGGGAGAATATATTTGAGAAGATCATATCCATCAAATATGATGTTCCCAATGACAAGCTGGAACTTATTGACGATTACATGAAGGCTGTTGACGACTTCTACAATACCGTCATGGAAAAGAATGCATAAGGAGGAACGATTATGGCAATAGAATATCTCGGCTTGAGCGAAATCAATGGACCTCTGGTTGTATTGGAAGGCGTACGCGATGCCTCCTTTGATGAAATTGTGGAGTTCAAGGTGGACGACGGTTCCAAAAAGCTGGGCCGAATTGTAGAAATATATGAAGACAAAGCAGTGATCCAGGTGTTCGAGGGCACGGAAAACATGTCCCTTCTGAACACCCACACAAAACTCACAGGCCATCCCATGGAGGTGGAGCTCTCCGCTGATATCTTGGGAAGAACCTTCAACGGCATCGGAAAACCCATTGACGGCCTGGGTCCTGTTATGCCGGAAGTCCGCACCAACATCAACGGACTTCCCCTGAACCCGGTAACCAGGGAATATCCCCGTAACTATATCCAGACCGGTATCTCGGCCATTGACGGCCTGACCACCCTGATCAGAGGACAGAAGCTTCCTATTTTCTCAGGAAACGGCCTTCCTCACGACCAGCTTGCAGCTCAGATCGTACAGCAGGCTTCCCTTGGCGGGGACAGCAATGAAAAATTCGCCATTGTATTTGCCGCTATGGGTGTCAAATACGACGTTGCTGAATTTTTCCGCCGCACCTTTGAGGAGAGCGGTGTTGCAGACCATGTGGTCATGTACCTGAACCTGGCAAATGACCCGGTTGTGGAACGACTGATCACCCCGAAAGTGGCACTGACCGCTGCGGAGTATCTGGCATTTGAAAAAGGAATGCACATTCTTGTTATCCTGACAGATATCACCTCCTTTGCGGAGGCCATGCGTGAAGTTTCTTCCTCAAAAGGCGAGATTCCTTCCAGAAAGGGTTATCCCGGATACCTGTACAGTGAGCTGGCAACCCTGTATGAACGCGCCGGCATTGTAAGAGGCGGAACCGGCTCTGTTACACAGATACCGATCCTGACCATGCCCAATGATGATATCACACACCCCATTCCTGACCTTACCGGCTACATCACAGAAGGACAGATCGTTCTTGAGCGGCAGCTCCACGGACAGGCCATCTATCCGCCTATCAATGTACTGCCCTCCCTGTCAAGGCTTATGAAGGACGGTATCGGTGAAGGCTACACAAGAGGCGACCATCAGGACGTCGCCAATCAGCTCTTCTCCTGCTATGCCAAGGTGGGAGACGCAAGGGCGCTGGCTTCTGTTATCGGTGAGGATGAGCTTTCACCTCTGGATAAGAAATACCTGAAATTCGGTGATGCCTTTGAACACGATTTTGTGGGCCAAAGACCGGATGAGAACCGCAGCATTGAGGAAACCCTTGACCTGGGCTGGAAACTGCTGGGCATGATTCCGAGAGACGAACTGGACCGTATCGACACCAAGATTCTGGATCAGTATTATCATCCTTCGGAAGAGGAATCATAAACAAGGAAATCACCAAAAACAAGAGCATCGACCGAACATGGATTGAAAACACAGAAAGGGTGATGTTATGGATCCAAATACCTTTCCAACCAAAGGTAATCTCATATTAGCCAAGAATTCCCTGGCGCTGTCCAGGCAGGGCTTTGACCTGATGGACAAGAAGAGGAATATTCTCATCCGTGAGCTGATGGATTTGATCGACCAGGCCAAGGATATCCAGGACCAGATCGATATCACCTTCCGCACCGCCTATGCAGCACTCCAGAAGGCCAACATGGAAATCGGCATCAGCAATGTGCAGGAGATATCCCGCACCGTGCCTGTGGAGGATTCCATCCGCATCAAGACCAGAAGTGTCATGGGAACAGAAATCCCCCTGGTACAGTCTGATCCGGCCTCGGGGGCGCCCACATATGCCTACTACGGCACTAAAGCCTCCCTGGATGAAGCGAAAGCGGCCTTTGAGAAGGTAAAGCAGCTCACCATCCGCCTGTCCATGGTGGAAAATTCCGCCTACAGGCTGGCTATCAATATTAAGAAAACACAGAAGCGCGCCAACGCGCTGAAAAATATCACAATCCCCAAATTTGAGGATCTGACAAAATCTATTTCCAATGCATTGGAGGAAAAAGAGAGAGAAGAATTTACCCGTCTGAAGGTGATCAAGAGGATGCAGCAGAAAGGGTAAATAAGAAAAGCGGCCGGAAGTGCGGAAAATGCACGCCGGCCGCCCCTATTTTAATCATATAGAAATCATCCTTTTACGATTGAAAACTCCTTTTTATAAAATCCAATACCATATTTTATAATGCTCCTGCAATCTCTGTCTCTTAACTCTGCTTCATAATCACATTCATTTATCTGCTGAAGGGCACTCTCTGCTAACTGATGCAGCTTTTCTTCCACCTCTTTTGCCCTGTTCTCAGTCAATACCTTAAATTCCAGGATAATCCCCGGAAAACGAGCACTTTTAGGTTCCATCATAATATCGTACCGACCTTTTCCAGATTCCCTGTTGGAACGCACATAATGAGTATCATAAAACATACTTGTCAGGGCCAGCATCCATCCATGGTAAAAGCTTTCATGTATGTCATAAAAGCTGACTGAACATTTTATTATCTTATGGAGCAGTTCGTCGAGCTGTCCCAAGTCCCCTGTAAACAGTGCTCTCCGCAGTTGGGCAGAGTATCGTATTATCCCCTCATTCTGCACATCGAATACTGACAGTATCTCCTCTTTATAAACACAAGCTATTTCCTCATTTGGAATACACAGAACATAATCCTCACCATATTCCAATTCCTCCAATGCATTGACTTTCAAATATCCTGTCATGACCAGAAAACTGAAGATATTATCCGGATTATCATAAACTGTCGGATATACTACCTGTGTGTTAAGTGAAGTCATGAGGTATCCGCCATCCATAACCTTTTTTAAGGCATCTTCGGTCTCAGGAGAACTTCTTTCAATGATCCTGTGCACAAAATCATTACTGCTTGTGGACAGCCAGTAAGGCGCCGGTTTATTTCCGGCACGGATATATTTTACCACCGACCATGGGTTATAGATATCTATTCCGCCAAAATTATAGCCATTATACCATGTTCGTAACTCCCCGCTTTTCTCTTTGCAGTCGTAATACGCAGCAATCTCATCCACTTCTTCCTGTGTAAAACCAAAATATTCCCTGTAAGTCTTATCCAGTACGGTATACACATCCAGGTTATTCAGACCACTGAAAATACTCTCCTGTGCAATATGAAGAATCCCTGTTAACACAGCGAATTTTAGGTTTTGATTATCTTTAAGGCCTCCTGAAAGCCAATTTCTCATAAAATTTATAACTTTATCGTAATAATCCAGCATATGCCCCTGCTGTATAGGGACATCATATTCATCAATAAGAAGAATTGCCGGTGTTTTATAATGAGCTTTTAAATATCCGGTCAGTCGATTTAAGGAATCCTGCCAGTCGGCATCTGAAGCATCCATATTCAGTATACGTCCCAGATACTGCCGGTCAAACTTCGTCAGACATTCACTCTGCAGCAAATATGCATGGCGATTATACTCCAACTGGATCATATTCTTCAATTTTTCGTAAGTTTCACCCCAACTGTCACATTTTATATCCTTTAGCGTTAAAAATACTACCGGATATTTTCCCTGCTCACACCTGTATTTTTCCGTATCCTCACAATGCCATATTTTAAGTCCCTGGAACAGACTTGCCGTCTCTTCCTCAGATTTTTCAAAAAATAATTTTATCATATTCATATTCAGGGTTTTTCCGAATCGTCTCGGTCTTGTCAAAAGCGTTACTTCTGCTCCTGAATTTATGATCTCTTTTATGAGCAGTGACTTATCTACAAAATAATACTGTTCTTCTATAATTTTCCTGAAATCACTGATTCCCACCGGGAGAATCTTCCTGCTTTTATCCATATAGACCTCCTGCAGCAGTCTTTACAATTTGCAGCTCCATAAAAAGATTATAGCACATATTTTCTGTAATTATAGCATTTATGCTTCATTTAACATTTTACATTTCAAAATATTTCTTATTTAACTTTACTTACATTTAACAAAATCAAGATTTTGTATTTTACTTTCCCCCTATATACTGAAATTCGTAACAAGGACAAATCATTAGACAATTCGAGGAAAAAGGAGATCAAAACTATGAAAAGATTAGCAGCAGTTATACTCGCCGGTGTAATGGTATTCGGACTTGCAGCATGCGGCGGAAATGAAGATGCAGGAAACAGCACAGAGGCCGCATCCGGTACAGAATCTGATAAAGGAACTGCCGACAGCGGCTCAAAAGATACATCAGGTGACTGGGACAGCACCAATGACATCACAGTGGTATCCAGGGAAGACGGTTCCGGCACACGCGGTGCGTTTGTTGAACTGTTCGGCATTGAAGAGGAAGTAAACGGTGAAAATATGGATATGACAACTGAGGAGGCAAACATCACAAACAGCACCTCTGTCATGATGTCCAGTGTAGCGCAGGATGAGTACAGCATCGGCTACATTTCCCTCGGCTCTTTAAATAATACAGTGAAAGCTTTAAAAATTGACGGTACAGAAGCCACAGCGGAAAACATTAAAGCAGGCACCTACAAAATTTCCAGACCTTTCAATATTGCGACAAAAGAAGGTCTCAGTGAAGCCGGACAGGACTTCATCAACTTCATTCTGAGTAAAGAAGGCCAGGCTGTAGTGGCTGACAACAACTACATCCCCCTGGACAGCGCAGAAGCCTACGCATCAAACGGCGCATCCGGCAAGGTTGTCATTGCAGGCTCTTCCTCTGTATCTCCCGTCATGGAGAAGCTGAAAGAAGCTTACGCGGAGATGAACAGCAATGTGGAGATTGAGATTCAGACAAGTGATTCCACCACCGGCATGCAGAATGCCATTGATGGTGTGTGTGATATCGGAATGGCTTCCAGAGAACTGAAAGATTCTGAACTGGACGCTGGCCTGACCCCTACAGTCATTGCCCTGGACGGTATTGCTGTTATTGTGAACAATAGCAACCCCACCGATGAAATGACCTCTGACCAGGTAAAATCCATCTTCACCGGAGATGCTCTGGCCTGGGATGAAGCCCTTTGATCCCACACTCCTATCCGAGGTTAGAAAGTATGAAAAAACACAACCCGTTTTGCAAACAAAATAAGCGTAAGGAACAAGTAATGCAGGCAGTCTTTTTTATAGCTGCCTGCGCATCCATATTCGCAGTTGCCTTAATCTGTCTCTTCCTTTTTGTAAACGGCATACCTGCCATGAAGGAAATCGGCTTTTTCAGTTTCCTATTAGGAGAGCGCTGGAAACCGGGCAACAACATATTCGGTATCTTCCCTATGATCATGGGAAGTATCTATGTGACAGCCGGAGCTATTGTCATTGGCGTGCCCATAGGCATCCTGACCTCCATCTTCATGGCTGAATACTGCCCGAAAAAAATATACCCGTTTTTAAAATCAGCTACAGAACTGCTGGCCGGAATCCCATCTGTCGTGTATGGCTTCTTCGGTCTTGTGGTGCTTGTCCCTCTGATCCGCGGCATGTTCCGGGAAGGAAACGGAAGCAGTATGCTGACCGCCTCTATTTTACTGGGAATCATGATACTGCCCACTATCATAGGTGTCAGTGAATCCGCACTGCGCTCTGTTCCGCGCACCTACTACGAAGGGGCGCTGGCCCTTGGTGCCACACATGAGAGGAGTATTTTTGCCATTGTGCTCTCTGCTGCCAAATCCGGTGTCATTGCCGGCGTGGTATTGGGGATTGGCCGTGCCATCGGTGAGACCATGGCGGTTGTCATGATCGCCGGCAATCAGCCCAGAATGCCCAGGGGTATCCTCAGGGGTGTCCGCACCATGACCGCCAATATTGTACTGGAAATGGGCTATGCAGCAGACCTGCACAGGGAAGCGCTGATCGCCACAGGTGTGGTCCTGTTTGTCTTCATTCTGCTGATCAACTTCTGTGTAGCCCTGCTCAATCGGAGGAACCGCCATGCATAATGATCATAACCTGCGGCAGAAACTGAGAGAGTACAAGCGCACCCCCGGCTCATTTATCCTTATGCTGCTGGTGATGCTCTGCGCTGCCGTTACCTTTGCCGTCCTGTTTTTCTTAATTGCCTATATTTTAATAAACGGGGTTCCCAATCTGAAACCGGAACTCTTTGCCTGGACATATACGTCGGAGAACGCGTCCATGATGCCCTCCATTATCAATACCTTGGTCATCACCTTTTTATCTCTGCTGATCGCTGTCCCCCTTGGTATCTTCTCTGCCATCTATCTGGTGGAATACGCCAAACGCGGGAACAAATTCGTGGAGATCATCCGCCTTACCACAGAGACCCTGTCCGGTATTCCTTCTATCGTATACGGACTGTTTGGCGCCCTCTTCTTTGTGACCACACTAAAATGGGGATATTCTCTGCTGGCCGGTGCCCTGACACTGTCTATCATGATCCTTCCCCTCATAATGCGGACCACAGAGGAGGCCCTAAAATCCGTTCCGGACTCCTTCCGTGAGGGAAGCTTTGGCCTGGGCGCCGGAAAACTGCGCACCGTCTTCCGCATCGTACTGCCCAGCGCCGTTCCCGGCATACTGGCCGGTGTTATCCTGTCTGTGGGCAGGATCGTAGGCGAGACAGCCGCTCTGATCTATACCGCGGGAGCTGTGGCTGAGGTACCATCAAGCGTAATGTCCTCAGGCTCCACACTGGCTGTCCATATGTACAATCTCTCCAGAGAGGGTCTGTATATGGACCAGGCCTACGCTGTCTCTGTTGTACTGCTTCTGCTGGTGCTGGTCATCAACTGGATCTCCGGCACTCTGGCAAAAAAACTGGCGAAAGGAATGTAATATGAACAATACGGAAAAGATATCCATCAGCAGCCTGGATTTGTATTATACAGACTTTAAGGCGCTGAAGAACATAAATTTAAAGATACCGGAAAATAAGATCACCGCCTTCATCGGCCCCTCCGGCTGCGGTAAATCCACACTTTTAAAATCCCTGAACCGCATGAATGACCTGGTTGAGGGCTGCCGTATCGAGGGCAGTATTTTACTGGATGGCGAGGATATTTACGGCAGAATGGATGTAAACCTGCTGCGGAAAAGGGTAGGCATGGTGTTCCAGAAGCCCAATCCCTTCCCCATGAGTATTTACGATAACATTGCATTCGGCCCCCGCACCCACGGTATCCATTCCAAGGCAAAGCTGGATGACATTGTGGAGAGATCCCTGCGGGATGCTGCCATCTGGGATGAGACAAAAGACCGCCTGAAGCAGAACGCTCTGGGCATGTCCGGTGGCCAGCAGCAGAGGCTCTGCATCGCAAGAGCGCTGGCTGTCCAGCCGGAAGTCCTCCTTATGGATGAACCCACATCCGCCCTTGACCCTATATCCACATCCAAGATTGAAGACCTGGCAGTGGAACTGAAAAAGGATTACACCATTGTCATGGTTACCCACAATATGCAGCAGGCAGCCCGTATTTCCGATAAAACTGCCTTTTTCCTGCTGGGCGAGATTGTGGAGTACGGTGAAACAGAACAAATATTCTCAATGCCAAAGGATAAACGCACAGAGGACTATATTACAGGGAGGTTTGGTTGATATGCGCACAAGATTTGACAAACAATTAGAACAGCTTCATGTAGAACTGATCAAAATGGGAAGCCTGTGTGAACAGGCCATCACTCTGGCCGCCCAGGCACTGGATCAGCCGGAGCGGGATGTTGTGAAAAAGGTAGCTGCCATGGAGGGTGAAATTGATGAGAAAGAGCGGGAGATTGAAAATATCTGTATGCGCCTTCTTTTACAGCAGCAGCCCGTAGCACGCGATCTGAGAATCATATCTGCTGCCCTTAAAATGATCTCCGACCTGGAGCGCATCGGTGACCAGGCAGCAGATATTGCAGACCTGGCTCCATATATTGTCAGCAGCAGCATCAGCAGTAAAGTACAGATTCATGACATGGCGGCAGCTACCATCCGCATGGTAACCTTAAGCGTAGATGCATTTGTTAAAAATGATCTGGAGCTGGCGGAATCTGTGGTCATCTCCGATGATATAGTGGATGACCTCTTCAACAAGGTAAAAGGCGAGCTGCTGGATCTGATTCGGAAAAATAACGTGGACCCAAGGGCCGCCCTGGATATTCTCATGGCCGCCAAGTATTTTGAACGGATTGGCGATCATGCCGTAAATGTGGCAGAATGGGTACAATATTCCATAACAGGTATCCATAAAAGCGATGAACATCATCTGGATACGGAAAAAGAATGAGGTGAATAAATTGATTTATCTTGTAGAGGACGATGAAAATATCCGGGAACTGGTCACTTACACCCTGAACAGCCAGGGCCTGGAAGCGGAAGGCTTTGCACGGCCCTCTGACTTCTGGGATGCCATGTCCGTGGCTGTCCCCTCCCTGGTGCTCCTGGATATCATGCTTCCGGAGGAGGACGGGCTGAGCATATTAAAAAAGCTCCGCACATCCAGAGACACGAAAAAGCTTCCCGTTATCATGCTGACCGCAAAGGGAAGTGAATATGACACGGTACTGGGACTCGACAACGGAGCCGACGACTATATTCCGAAACCTTTCCGGATGATGGAACTGATTTCCCGCATCCGTGCCCTGCTGCGCCGCAGCCAGGAACAGGAAAAGATTCCGGAATACCGCCTCGGCTCCCTCTACGTCTGCCCCTCGCGCCATATCGTGCGGGTGGACGGCACAGAGATCATCCTGACCCTGAAAGAATTTGAACTGCTCTGCCTCCTTCTGTCGGAACAGGAGACCGTATTTACCAGAGCCCAGCTTCTGGACCGCATCTGGGGATATGAATTTGACGGGGAGAGCCGAACCATTGATGTCCACGTCCGCACCCTGCGCCAAAAGCTGGGAAGCGCCGGTGACTGTATCAAAACCGTAAGGGGAGTGGGTTATAAAATTGGAGGAAAAACCGCATGACAAAACGAATCTTCCGCTCCATAATGCTTGTATCTGCTCTTGTGCTAGTCATCGGACTGGGCTTCATTATGGGCATTCTGTATCACTATTTCGGCAGCCAGATTGAAAAGGAACTGAAATCTGAAACTGCTTATCTGGCAATCTCTGTGGAAAACATGGGCATTACCGCCTTAGATGATCTTCCTGCGGAATCCGCCAGAATCACTCTCATCGCCGAGGATGGCAGTGTTCTCTTTGATAACAAGGCTGACGCCTCTAAAATGGAGAACCATTCCAACCGCCAGGAAGTGATCGCAGCAAAACTAAAGGGTGTCGGAAAGGCTACACGCCAGTCCGATACGCTTTCGGAAAAAACAATTTACTATGCCAAGCAGCTCTCAAACGGCCAGATTCTCCGTGTATCCAGCACCCAGTACACTGTAGCTGCCCTGATTGGAGAGCTGGTACAGCCCATGCTGTATGTGCTGCTCATGATGGTAGTGCTCTCCGCCCTTTTTGCTGCGCGCATTTCCAAGAAAATTGTCTCACCTATCAACAGCCTGGACCTGGATCAGCCGGAGCGCACAGAGGCCTACGACGAGATATCACCACTGCTCACAAAGATCAACAAACAACAGCGCACTATCCGCAGGCAGCTCTCAGATGCCAGAAGACAGCAGCAGGAGTTTTCCATCATCACGGAAAATATGAGTGAGGGGCTTTTAGTCATTGACGCCCAGACTGACCTTCTCTCCTACAACTCCAGCGCCCTGCATCTGCTGGATGCCACAGAGGCACAGGCACATGCCAGCGTTCTCTCTCTCAACAGAAGTGAATCCTTCCAGCAGACCGTGGATGCAGTCCTATCCGGAAAACACACCACCTCCGATCTGCAGATTGGTGAGAACTTCTGCCAGGTCATTGCCAACCCTGTGCTCCGAGATAAAGAAGTGACCGGCGCAGTGCTTTTATTGGTTGACATAACTGAAAAAATTCAGCGGGAAAATCTGCGGAGGGAATTCACTGCCAATGTGTCACATGAGTTGAAGACACCGCTTACTTCTATATCAGGATTTGCAGAAATCATACAGGATGGGTTTGTGAAACCGGAGGACATCAATAAATTCGCCGGAAAGATTTTCGATGAGGCACAGAGGCTGATTGCCTTAGTCGGGGATGTGATCAAGATATCACAGCTCGATGAGGGGTGTCTTCCTTATCAAAAGGAGGAAACAGATCTGTATACTCTGGCAAAAGAGACATTGGAACGGCTGCGGGAGCCTGCAAAACGCAAACAGGTTTCGCTCTTCTTAGAGGGGGAACATGCTGTATTCAATACTACCAGGCCGATTTTGGAGGAAGTTCTCTATAATCTGTGCGATAATGCCATTAAATATAATCATCCGGACGGGAAGGTGACTGTCACTGTCCTGAATGGGAAGAATACAATCAGCGTATCTGTTGCGGACACGGGCATCGGAATCCCTTCCACGGACCAGGCCAGGGTGTTTGAACGGTTTTATAGGGTGGATAAGAGCCATTCCAAAGAGATTGGGGGCACTGGGCTTGGGTTGTCGATTGTGAAGCATGGCGCGGCTTATTTGGGGGCGCAGGTGGAATTGGAGAGTTGTGTGGGGGAAGGGAGTTTGTTTCGGCTGGTGTGGGGGAAGGAGTGTTGACTTTTTTGCTGTATTATTGCTTAAGCGGGGGATACTGATTTGTGGAATCTGTTGTGGCTTATGCGGACGATTCTGACTTGCGGGATCTGTTGTGGCTTATGCGGACGATTCTGACTTGCGGGATCTGTTGTGGCTTATGCGGACGATTCTGACTTGCGGGATCTGTTGTGGCTTATGCGGACGATTCTGACTTGCGGGATCTGTTGTGGCTTATGCGGACGATTCTGACTTGCGGGATCTGTTGTGGCTTATGCGGACGATTCTGACTTGCGGGATCTGTTGTGGCTTATGCGGACGATTCTGACTTGCGGAACCCCAGACGGAATAGTCGGGACGTGAAGAGTTTCTAAATGAAAAACGGCCTCCGGGTACGTGAACCGGATAGAACCGCGCACTAATCTGATGATTAGTCCGCTCAACTATCCTTGAAATTTGATTCGGAAATCAAATTTCATCACGCACCCGGAGGCCGTTTTTCATTAAGAAACTCTATTCACGTTCCTCCAATATTCCGTCTGGGGTTCCGCAAGTCAGTATCTGTTGGTTTAAGGCGGTTGAAATGTATATTATAAAATTGTTGGTTGTTGTATATGCTGTTTTTGTAAAACGACTAAAATACTGAAAACTAAGATTTTCAATTCTATTCTTATAATGGATTCATATGCAGCATTTGTATTGCTGTTGTATAACTACAATTTTATTGTGGCTTACTAATTTTTAGATACATTTTGGCTACAGGTTAGGCTTTAGTTTTAGTTTGGTTTAGTTAATGGTGTCTGTTATTTTATAGATGATGAGCAGGAGCAGGATGGCAATGAGGACAATGGATATGTGGACGGAAAGAATGACTGTTTTCAGGAAGAAATCAGCACAGATGCAGGCCAGTATAATGGCTGCGAAAAGTACGGAAATTCTTTTGTTGTTTTGGGAACTGATGTTGAAGGAATTTCTGGTGATGGTGTTATACAGAAGGAGGACGGAGCATAAAAGTATGACCATACTTATGATAGCACCTGTGGTTACGGGGATATAAGGCCAGGTGGGGGTGTCTCCAAACATGTCTGACAGACCGAAAAGAAGGCGGACTGCAAGCAGGACTGCTAAGGCGACACATAACGTTCCTAAAAAGGAGACAGCTTTTTCCGCACGGGTGAGATGTGGAACCTCTCTCAGAACATTGTCGCAGAATATCTTGTAATCACTGCCTATTATGTCCTCCATGGTATCCCCCCTCTGCTCTCCGTCCAGGATCATCTGTGTAATATCACGCCTGACCAGTTCCTGTTGGTATCCGCTGATATCCGCACCTCGGATATAGACTACCATATCAGTCAGAATTTTATTATCTGCTGCTTTCAGATGAAAAGATAAGTCATTATTTTCCTTCATTAACTGCTTTGTTTGTTTATTCATTTATTAAATCCCCTTTCACATCATCCAACAATCTGGAAACTGCAACGGATAATTCCATATAACTCTCCAGAAATCTTTTGAATTCCTTTTTTCCCTCCTGCGTTATAGAATAATACTTCCTTCTGGGCCCTACCTCCGACTCCCGAAATGTAGCCTGTATAAACTGATTCTTCTCCAATCTCAGCAACAGCGGATAAATCGTCCCCTCAGCCACTTTCCCAAATCCATACTCCCCCAACTGCTCCGAAATCTCATACCCATAAGCCTCCCCCTTCCCAATAATAGCCAACACACACCCCTCTAAAGTCCCCTTCAACATCTGTGAAGAAATCACCGCTTTACCTCCTATCTTGCATTGCAATATAGTTAGCTACATTGTAATGCAAGATAGTTGTTTTGTCAATCGCATTCTTCTATCAAAACAATATCTATAATGCAGTTGTTACTGTAGACACTCAGTAGTAATTTGTTATGTTGGATACTCGTCAATCCAGGTATATAAGAAATTTCCGTGCATCTTCTCTTTTTTGTAGACAACTACAAAGGATAACCAATATTTTTCCTGCCAAATAGATAATCATAAAGACAGTTTGACATTTGCATTTAATCTAAATACGCCTGACTTCCCTTCTTCTCACTTTACATCTCAGCTTTCGTCCGTAATCTGACAGCACCCAGCTTCGCTTTCTTCTTATTTTACATATAATCCAAAGCACTTCCTCGGCTTTTGTCCGTAATTTGATAGCACCCAGCTTCATTTTTTTCTTATTTTACATATAATTTAAGGCACTTCCTCAGCTTTCGTCCGTAATCTGACAGCACTCAACTTCGCTTTCTTCTTATTTTACATATAATTTAGAAGAAGTCTTCTTTTATATAACCTTCCATGTCTTTTTGTTTTTACTATTTAAAATCAGCAGGCTGACTTCCTTGCTCTTATTCGCGGCCCCTGTCTCCCCTGACTTTTTCCCCACACGGATACCTCCTGCGCACCGTCCGTGAGCCACCCGCAACTCCCCTCTCCATAACTCTCCCACACCCGTCAACTCACAGTTTTATGGAAACCAGCAATTTTCAGAAAATATCATCAGTTTTTCCCGGATATTAGCATATTTTGTCGCACCTCGTCAAATAATAGATTTCAAAAATGTCAATCCCTTTTCCCCACTTTTCCCCAAAATTCTTCTTTTTATCACAAGTGTACAAAACCTTTGTTCTTTCTTTTATTATGTAAATCATATTAATCCACACACATTTTTGTGGAGAATGTGGATAACTTTGAGGATAACTTCATTTTTACAGGGTTTTGTGGATTTTTGTGTGTGGATAACTTTGAGGATGGAATGTGGTAAATGTTGGTTTTTTCGACAAGCATTGTGCATATTCTACAATTGAGAATATTCTGAAAATTATGTCTTAAAAATCCTACTATTTTCTTCAATTTTCCCTCTTCGACGGCATCCCCATGTCCCAGATTTCGTTATGTAACCCGACAGTAAAATTACGTAAACCAGTGTAAACCATATTTCTATTTTCCTTACATGAATTCCCCCTCTAAACACTAACTGAACCTATACCTGAACCTATACCTGAATCTATTCCTGAAAGCTATACCTGAACCTATACTTGAACTTATTCCTGAACCTGCTCCTGAATCTACTCCTGAATTCATTCCTGAATCTATATCCCCATCATCCCTACACCTCAATCCCCCATAACATATCCCCTATATAAAAACTGCACCGGACACTCCCTATCAGGGATTTATCCGGTGCAGCACCTAATCAGATCATTATAAAACTCTTCTTCCGCCTGACTGACGAACCTTCAGAATCTGGCAGGAACCTTTTCCGAAGACCCTGTCCATTCTGGCCTTATACTCATCCACAAAACTGTTTTCCACAAAAATTTCAATGGTACCGGCGAATCCTCCGCCGTGTACCCGTGATACTCCATGCTTTCTCAGAATCTTATCACTGACAGCGAGCGCAATAGACATCGCCTGCTTCTGCACATTGGTGCTGTTGTAGATATTCTGGAGATACTTAAAGGAAGAGTTGCCGGAATCCTTTACCAATTCCAGAAATTCTTTGAAATCCCCATCTCGCAGAGCCTTTACCTCTCCCTCAACTCTTCTCTCCTCCTCAAAGAAATGAAGCGCACGCAGGATAGGACGGTCCCCCAGCACACTTCTCAGGCCAGAGATCTGTTTGTAAAAGTCATCCTCCTCAACCTCGCGCAGATACGACTTTCCAAAGAATTTTGCCACTTTTTTCATCTCTTCCGGGATAGATGCATAGTCATCCCCCATATCCGCGTGGGAAGCTTTTGTATCCACAATACACATGCTGTACTGGTAAGATTCAAAATCTGAGGGGACCTTTTCCACAACCGGACTGCCCGGCTCTTTAAAATCAATATGGATCATACCGCCTACGGAACATGCCATCTGATCCATCAGGCCGCATGGTTTTCCAAAATAAACATTTTCCGCATACTGTCCTGTCTGCGCGATCACAACCGGATCAATACTGCCTTCATTAAAGAGGCCGGATATGATAGTTCCAAGGATAACCTCAAACGCTGCAGAGGATGACAGGCCCGCACCGATCAGAACATCACTGACAATATAAGCATTGTACCCCTGTACTTCATACCCTCTTGCCTTTAACTCGGCTGCAACACCACGTACCAGGGCAGCCGTTGTGCCCTCCTCATCGTAACGCTCTTCCAGATCATTGACATCCACATCCACCATCTCATATCCGTCTGAGAGCACATGGATCATGCCATCCTCTGATCTGCCCACAACAGCCAGCGCGTCCTGGTTAATGGATGTAGCCAAAACCATGCCGTTCTGATGGTCTGTATGGTTGCCTCCGACTTCACATCTGCCGGGAGCGCTGTAGATTTCCACATCACTCTCGCCAAAAATTTTCTCAAATTCTTCAATTGCCTTTTTATAACGTTTTCTCTGGTAATCCAGAACGCTTTCATCCACATAGATCTCTTTCAGAATCTCATCGTATTTTCCCTGGAGTATTTCCTCTGCCAGAACCTTCATGTTTTTCATTTGTAATTCCTCCTTTATCATACTGCTGTACGGTCTGTGCAGTAAATGCCCGGACCTGACTGAATGTTTCTTATATTTTTTTCATAATTTCTGTTCCATCAGGTATTTCTGGGCAGAATCCACCGCGTTGGCTCCATCTGCCGCTGCTGTCACGATCTGGCGCAGTTGTTTTGTCCGTATGTCACCGGCTGCAAAGATACCCGGAACGCTGGATGCACAGTCTTCTCCCGCCTCTATATAGCCGGCTTCGTTTAATTTTACAAGACTGCCGTATTCCTCTGTGTTAGGCAGGATACCCACTGCGATAAATACACCGTCAACGGCAAGCTCCTTCGTCTCCCCTGTCTTTACATTTTCTACTGCGAGACTCTGCACCTGGTCTGTGCCCCTGATTTCCCTCGGAATAGTATCCCACACAATCTCCACGTTTTCAATAGCCTTTACGCTTTCCTGCAAAATACCTGCTGCCCGAAGTTCATCTCTGCGGTGAATCAGATACACTTTTTTACAAATCCTGGACAGGAAAATGGCATCCTCCACCGCCACATCGCCGCCGCCGATCACAGCCGTGACCCCATCCTTGAAAAATGCGCCGTCACAGGTAGCACAGTAGGAAACACCCATTCCGGAAAATTCCTCCTCACCGGGGATTCCCAGTGTCCTGTGCCGGGCACCTGCCGCAATAACAAGGGTTCTTGTAAGGTACTGGTTTTTATTTGTGATTATTTTCTTCAGTTCACCCGCTGTCTGTACCTCTTTCACATTCTCCCTGACAAATACCGCACCCAGTTTATCCGCATGGCCTCGAAAAGCTTCCGCCATATCATAGCCGCTCATCCCCGGAAGTCCCGGATAATTGTCCACCTCGTAGGTCTTCACCATCTGCCCCCCGCTGGAGAAATCTTTCTCAATGACCAGCATATCAAGCTGTGCCCGTTTGGCATAAATCGCTGCACAAAGCCCTGCCGGGCCTGAACCGATGATGATGATGTCGTATATTTTCTGCTCCATTTTGTTTTACCTCTGTTCTTTATTCTTCGCCTGCGTCACTGGGAAAATCGTCATCCCCGTACATCGCCGCGGCATCCACGCTGTCCGGCTCTTCCTTTGGCGTACCGATGGCCGCCGCAGAAAGTGTGTCCGGGCTGTTGGACAGTTCTATTTCTCTGACCAGCTTCAGGTCCTTATCCACAAAGATCCTGGTGTAATTCTGTTTTGCCTCATCTGCGTAGATAAAATAGGAAACACCATTGTCCAGCTCCTCCGTCTCATATACATTATCACCAAGCAGAGCTTTCATAGTCTCTTCACTCATACCCAAGGTGATTCCCCTGTAAATCTCCACAGATACTTTGGTGACATCAAAGTCGCCGTGCACGCTGATAACAAAACTGTTTTCCAGAGGGACTGCCAGATCAGCGTAATTGTTCACCACTGCATACAGGGTCTGTCCGTCACGCTCCAGCGTCACATAACCATGGCGGCCGCTCTTAACAATGCTGTCTGAACCATCCTCCAAAATCTCCCACCCGTTCTTCGTAAATTCTGAGACCGGAGCCGGAAGCTTATAGAAATCGCCCCCGTACCGCACCACAAACTCCATGATGTCCTCCGGAAATGCTCCCGGTGCCTGATAGCTCAGCACCTCCGCCGGGGTCTCTTTACTTACCTCTTCATTACTATCCTCAGGCTCTCTGTAATTTTTCAGCACTGCCTTATACAGTATCTCATCCTGTACGTCAAATACAAGATCAGCCTGCTTGTAAATTCCATATTCATAAGTCAGGTAGATATTATCCTTTTCTTCATACTGGTCCGTCGGCATGCCGTATGCCTCTGTGACTTCATCCAAAGTGGAGATTCCCATCCTGATTTTTCCCGGAAGCTGGTAGACACGGCTGTCATCCTCCCCGCTCTCAAGCTGTACACCGCCTACATAGCATTCACCAAGCAGTTTCTTCTCCCCGTCCAGGTTGACAATATCCGCTGTAAGGGAACCGCCCTCACTGTCCAGCGTCTCACTTTCCAGGAAAGATTCCGGATCAAGGGCTTTTTTGCCGTTGTCCTTCTCATAGGTCCAGCCGGCATTCTTCCACTCCTGCAGCTTTGCCGGAAGTGTGTAGACCGTCTCATTGATGGAAAACTGAAAATCTGAAAGTTTATCTGAAAGCTCCACGCTGTATTCTTTTTGTTCTTCTTTTGTCTCCTCATCTGCTTGTTCTTCATCCGGCAGTGTCATCACGTCCTCATCTTCAGGCGCGGGTTCCTGCCCGTTCTGTGTACAGCCCGCCGTCAGAAACGCTGCCAGCAGGCATACCATACATAACTTCTTCTTCAAACCAGTCACCTCCTTTACATCCACTACCAAAAGTTTATCACATCCCCGTGCCCTTTTACAATGAAAATACGCATACATGCCTGATTTTTTCATAAACTGTTAAAGAGTTCTCAAGTATCATCCAAGGAGCATCTTTTGAAAAAATTCTTATCTTCCAAGAAGAGATTTCTGGTCCCCGGTTTTATTGTCCTGGCTGTCTTCCTCTTCCTTATTATTTATACCCAAAAAGACCGCTTTCTTACAGAAGATGCCCGTTTTGAAAAATTTACACATCAGCTTTTTACCGAGGAGGTGAAATCCAACACCTTAAACCTCCATTATACTCTGGCCTATCCTGAAAAATACGGGATAAAGAATTATCCGATCAAGCTGGGTTCCATGGACCCGGATAAACTAAAGGACAGCTATGATTCCGTGGAGGAATACAAGAAAAATCTGGAAAAGTTCACCTACAAAGAGCTGTCCAAAGACAACCGTATCACCTACGACATCCTGAAGCTTGACTTTACCACACAGCTTTCCATAAAAGATAATTATATGCTGCAGGAACCGCTGAGCCCCAATCTGGGCATCCAGTCCCAGCTTCCTGTACTTTTGGCGGAATATACTTTCCGCACCTCTGATGATATCAAGGATTACTTTACACTTCTCTCCTCCATGACCGGATATTTTGACGAGATCCTGGAATTTGAAAAGAAAAAGGCAGAAGAAGGCCTGTTTATGAGTGATACCAGCGTGGACCGCATCATTGCCCAGTGCAATGCGTTCACAGAAGACCTGTCCGCCAATTATCTTTCCACCATGTTTAAGGATAAGATAAAGGGATTTGTCTCCCGGAAAGCCATGACTCAGAAGCAGGCTGACTCTTACATAAAAATGCATGAAAAAATCATGGCCAAACGTGTCTTCCCTGCCTATCAGTCCCTGGCCAAAGGTCTGGCTGACTTAAAGGGAAACGGAACAAATTCCGGAGGGTTGTCCAATCTCCCTGGAGGGACATCATACTACCGATATCTGATCCGCAGTGAAACCGGGGATTACAGGACCATCAAGGAAATCGAAGAACGGCTCTACACACAACTCCTGACCGATTATAAAAAAATGCAGAGCCTGATTGTATCCAATCCCAAATTGCTGGCAGATGCCTCCTCCCTGCCGGAAACCTGCAGCAGTACGCCGGCACAGATGCTTGATTACCTGAACAAAGCCATCTGCGAAGATTTCCCCGACAGCGGAAAGCCTGCCTACAAGGTAAAATATGTGCATGAATCCATGGAGAACTTTTCCAGCCCTGCCTTTTACCTCACACCACCGGCCGATACCCTGAGTCCCAATATCATCTATATCAACAAGAGCAGTCAGGTAAGCGAGGCGGAACTCTTCACTACACTGGCGCACGAGGGATTTCCGGGTCATTTGTACCAGACATTGTATTTCGGAAAAACAGAACCGGATGATATACGGCATCTCCTGAGTTTCGGCGGTTATGTGGAGGGCTGGGCCACTTACGTGGAATCCCTGTCCTATGGGTACGGCGCAGAATATCTGAAACTGGATGATTCCCTGATGGAACTTCTGTGGCTGAACCGCTCCGTGAGCCTTTGCCTCTATTCCCTGCTGGACATTGGCATCCATGACCATGGCTGGGACCTGGGGACAGTGACAAAGACACTGAACTCTTTCGGAATCGCCTCACAGGATACCTGCAGGGAAATCTTCCAGTATATAGTGGAAAATCCGGGGAATTATCTGAAATACTATCTGGGATATCTGAACTTTATGGATTTGAAAAAAGAAGCGCAGACGGCTGCCGGGAAGTCCTTCCAGTTAAAGGAATTTCACCGATACATTCTGGAACTGGGACCTGCACAGTTTCCTGTTTTGAAAAAATATCTGCTCATGGAATATAAACAGTAAAAAGAGATGCCGTAAAAACAGTCTGCAGAGATGCAGTCTGTTCTTACGGCATTTTTGAAATTTCTATTCTTTCTTATCCCTGTAGGAATCAAAGAATTTTCTCAGATTCAGCAATGACTTCACCAGTATTTTCTGCTGCTCTTCATCCAGGTCCTTCATCAGAGCCTGAATCATTCCGTCATGGAATTTCATATGGTGGGTATTGGCCTTTTCTCCCTTTTTTGTCAGGGATATGAGCACCACCCGACGGTCCTCCTCACTTCTGACTCGGTTCACATATCCTTTTTTCACCAGGCTGTTTATGGCAATCGTCAGGGTTCCCACGGTCACGGACAGGGTCTTTGCCACGGATGACATGTTTCGGGCGCTGTTCACTCCGATTGCTTCTAAAATGTGCATGTCGTTTACGGAAATATCTTTGAATTCAGAAGTAATAAGGGCCTTCTCTTCTATATCCATAATTTCCTGGAAAAGATTGACCAGGACGTCATGAAAGACTTCATAAGGTTCCACTTTATCACTCCTTTGTTATGTTTGATTCTATTATATATGATTTATATATATAAAACAATCAAAACTTTTGATAATCAAAGGAAATCACGTATGGAATATAACCCCTATCTATTTAATGCTCAAAACATTCCTGCACCCTGCAAAAGATTCCGGCGGTTCCCGGTCGGTCAGGACCTCCGCAGATTCAAAGGGTGCAAATGTGACAGAGCTGATATTCCCGAACTTTGCCGCATCCGCCAGGATATAGCGTTTTCCGGACTGTTCCAGGGCAGTTTTCTTCACCAGGGCCTCATTGCAGTCCGGTGTGGTGTAGCCTGCTTTTCTGCTGACTCCGTTTGTGCCGAAGAAACCTTTTGTAAAGTGAAAGTTCTGGAGGCTTAAGATTGCCTGATTTCCCACTACCGCCTCTGTGGTGCCCTTCAGTTCCCCGCCGATCAAAAGGACACGGAAATCCAGGGCTGCCAGGCGCTGTGCGTGGGATACCGCGTTTGTCACAAAGGTTACGGATCTCTCTGTGACATAGTCGATCATGTATCCTGTGGTCGTCCCTGCGTCCAGATAGATAAAATCATCCGGTACAAGCAGAGAGGCGGCATAGCGGGCTATGGTCTGCTTTTCTTCCTTGTTCACACCGACTTTCTGGGCCACGGAAGGCTCCGCAGCCGTAAACGCAGCATCCACCGCCACGGCACCGCCGAACACCTTTACCAGCTTTCCTGCCCGGTCGAGGGCTGTCAGGTCACGGCGAATGGTGGATTCTGATGTATTCAGCATTTCCTTTATCTCCGTGACCGTTATACTTTTCTTTTCATCCAGAAGCTTCAGTATCTCTTCAAAACGTTTCTCAGTCAGCATTTTTCTTCCTCTTGTATTCTTCTACATCTGTCTCCAGAACGATTTTGCGGATGGGGAGAATCCGTCCGGGCGAAACAGAGAGTTCATCCACTCCCATGGCCAGAAACTCCCTGGTCAGAGTCAGGTCCGCACCCAGCTCTCCGCAGATTCCTGCCCAGATACCTGCCCTGTGGGCATTTTCCACAGTCATCCGAATCATGGCCAGGACTGCAGGATGGTGGGGATCATAGAACGCATCCAGTTGTGGATTCTGACGGTCCACAGCCAGGGTATACTGGGTCAGGTCATTGGTGCCGATGCTGAAAAAGTCCACCTCTTCTGCCAGGTCCGCGCTTACCATGACCGCTGCGGGCGTTTCTATCATGATACCCTGTTCCGGTATCCGGTAATCCATATTCTGCTCCTCCAGCTCTGCTTTCACTTCCTCCACGATCTCCTTTATCCTCCTAATCTCCCAAAGGCTTGTTATCATGGGATACATGACCGCCAGATTCCCGTAGACAGCAGCCCGGAACAGAGCCCGGAGCTGTGTCTTGAACACCTGGGGGCGAGTGAGGCAGATGCGGATGGCCCGGTATCCCAGAGCCGGATTATCCTCATCATCCATATGAAAATAACCGCATTTTTTGTCGGCGCCGATATCCAGGGTGCGGATGATCACGCGCTTTCCGGCCATGGTCTCAGCCACCGTTTTGTAAATCTTAAACTGTTCCTCCTCGGTGGGGTAATCCTCCTTCTCCAGATAGATGAATTCACTTCTGAAAAGGCCGATTCCGCCGGCATCATTCTGTACAACAGTAGCCAGATCTTTTATATTTCCAATATTAGCATATAGCATGACTTTTTTACCGTCAAGCGTTATATTTTCTTTTCCTTTTAACTGCTGGAGAAGTTCTTTTTTCTCCTCTTCCTCCTGCCGGCGTTTCTGCATTTCAGTAAGGATTTCCGGGTCAGGGTCCACATAGACTGTGCCGTCCGCGCCGTCCACTACAGCAAGCTTTCCGTCCACACGGTCATCCAGAGGGATGTCGGTTCCGATAAGAGCAGGGATCCCCATGGTACGGGCCAGAATGGCAGTATGGGAATTTACGGAACCGTGGACGGTGACAAAGGAGAGGACCTTATCTTTATCAAGCTGCACTGTCTCGGAGGGCGCCAGATCATCCGCCAGGATAATCACCGGTTCCTCTGTGTTCACCGTACTTTTCGACCCGCCTCCCAGAACTGCCAGGATACGCTCGGAAATGTCTTTTACATCAGCAGCCCGCTCTCTCATATATTCATCCTCCATGGAGGCAAACATCTGGGAAAAGTTGTCGCTGGTCGCTGCGACGGCGTACTCTGCATTGACCTTCTGTGTCCTGATAATATTTTCGACAGATTCATTATAGTCATCATCCTCAAGCATCATCTGATGGATCTCAAATATAGCGGCATTCGCCTCCCCCACTTCCTTTACTGCCTTATCATACAGGCCTTTCAGCTGACTGACTGCCTCCTCCTTTGCCCGGGTGTAGCGCTGCATCTCATCGTCGGTATCCTCTGTCTTTACGCGTTTGACCTGCTGTTCCCCTTTCCGGTATACACATATCTTTCCAATTGCAATACCGCCAAATACACTTTTTCCTCTATATTCCTTCATCCCTGTACTCCTTTCTGACATGTTCCTGCCTGAAAAATGCTGCTGTTCACTCCGTGCATGGCGGGACAGCCGCGTGTGATCAGTAACCTGAAAAAAGCTGCTGCAGCTTTCCTCTGCAGCAGCTTCTTGCCTACCCAAATGTATTTTAAACTATTTCTTACTCATTTTGCTTTGATTACAGATTTTCCTGCATAAATGTGCTCACTGCCTCATATGCGGCATCCTCGTCTTCGCCGTCAAATGTCAGGGTCACTTCCTGTCCTTTTTTCACGCCAAGGCCCATGATACCGAAAATCCGCTTGCAGTCTCCTTCTTTTCCATCCTTTGCAAGTTTGATGCTGCTGGCAAATCCTTTTGCAACTTTAACCAGCTCTCCTGCGGGACGTGCATGGATGCCTTCCGGGTCTGTGATGGTGTACTTAAATTCTTTCATGATCTTTCTCTCCTTTTATGATTATTTATTCATTTACTTTCTTCTTAAAAACGCCCAGCAGCCCGGCAGAAACAATAGTTCCGGCCACAAGCGCCACCAGATACATTACCGCATTTCCAACCACAGGGAAAACAAAGATTCCGCCGTGGGGAGCCATCAGTGTACAGTTAAAGAGCATACTCAGCGCCCCGGCAGCACCGGAGCCGATCATACATGCGGGAATCACATGGAGGGGATCGGAAGCCGCAAAGGGAATGGCTCCCTCTGTGATAAATGCCAGACCCATGATAAAGTTGGTGGGGCCTGCCTCCCTCTGTTCTCTCGTAAATTTATTCTTAAACAGCAGTGTTGCAAGAGCGATGGCACAGGGAGGTGTCATACCGCCGATCATAACCGCTGCCATAATATCATAATTTCCCGCCGCGATGGACGCTGTTCCGAATACATAGGCTGCCTTGTTGAAAGGACCTCCCATATCAATGGCCATCATGGCGCCCAAAATCAATCCTAAAATAATCTTACTGGAACCGCTCATACTTGTCAATCCATTGTTCAGGGCTGTGTTGATACCGCCCATGATGGGTTCCACCACAAATGTCATGAGCAGCCCCATAACCAGAATCCCCACAACCGGATAGATCAGGACCGGGGCAATCTTCTCGATGGCCTGTGGAAGCTTATCACACACCCTGCGAAGGAGACGGATAAGATAACCGGCCGCGAATCCCGCTGCCAGAGCGCCCAAAAAACCGGATTGTCCCTGGGACGCGATCATGCCGCCTACAAAGCCAACCGCAAGGGCAGGCCTGTCACCGACAGCCATGGCAATGAATCCCGCCAGAACCGTAAGCATGAAGGCAAATGCTGTACCGCCGATGCTTTTAAACAGAGCTGCAACCGGTGTGATGGTACCGAAATCCGCCCTCTGGTCCATGGGCAGGGAATTCATATCCACACTGAAACCGTCGATCAAAAACGCAATGGCAATCAGGATACCGCCGCCCACCACAAAGGGAAGCATGTGGGATACGCCGTTCATAAGCTGTGTATAAATCTGATGTCCCACACTGCCGCCGCTCTTTGTCTGAGAGCTCTTCTGCACAGCACCGGATGCGTGGTATACAGGAGCATCCCCGTTTACCGCTCTCTCAAGCAGTGTGTCTGCCTTGCTGATACCGTCTGAAACCTGACATTCAATCACCTTTTTGCCGTCAAAACGGTCCATGGGAACCTGTGCGTCCGCGGCCACAATGATGCAGTCCGCTTCCTGGATTTCCCTGTCTGTCAGCACATTTTTAGCACCGCCGGAACCTCTTGTCTCCACCTTGACAAAACAGCCTCTGGCTTTGGCTGCTTTCTCAATCCCCTCGGCCGCCATATAGGTATGGGCAATGCCGGTGGGACAGGAGGTAACAGCCAGAATCTTAGCCTGCCCTCCCTGCTCCTCTGCGGGTTCTGCCAGGCGCTGGTCAATGTCCGGTTTTTCATCGTCTGCCTTATCTATGATCTCCAGAAATTCTTCCACAGACCCTGCATTTCTGAGAGAGTCTGAAAAATCTTCATCCATCATTAGAACGGAAAGCTTGCTGAGCACATCCAGATGTACATTGTCTTCCGTGTTGGGTGCCGCGATCAGAAAGATCAGAGTCACGGGTTCCCCGTCCAGGGCATCAAAGTCAACACCGTTCTTCACAACCATGGCCGCCAGGCCGGGTCTGTCAACCGCGTCACATTTTCCGTGAGGAATGGCGATTCCTTCACCGATTCCTGTGGTGCTCTCCTCCTCCCTTGCATATACCTGCTTTCTGTAGGCCTCCTCGTCATTGATCTTACCGCTCTTTGTCATCAGAGCGACCACCTGGTCAAGTGCCTCCTCCTTGCTTTTTGGGGCACCATTCAGGGAAATACTTCTCTTGTCCAGTAAATCTGTTATTCTCATACCCGTTTCCTTCCTTTATATGGTTTGATAGACAGCTTCTATTTCCTCGCGTTTCGCCAGGTATTCCGAGAACGCGCTGGCACTTCCCGCCGCGATTCCCATATGAAATGCGTGGACATAATCTTTCTTTTCCATCCATCCGGCCAGAAATCCGGCCACCATGGAATCCCCTGCTCCCACTGCATTTACAAGCCTCCCTTTTGGGGCAGGCGCCATATGGCAGCTTCCGTCTGCAGCAGCCAGCACCGCGCCCTGCCCTGCCATGGAAACCAGCACATTACAAGCCCCCATTTCCTGCAGCTTTCTGGCGTATGGGGGAACTTCCTCCCTGGTTTTGATCTCCGTACCGAATATCTCTCCCAGTTCATGGTTGTTGGGCTTGATCAGGAAGGGGTGATACTCCAGTACATTGACCAGCAGATCTCTGGTGGCATCCACCACGATCATGATTCCTCTCCCGGTGAGCCGCTTCATGATATCCCTGTAAATATCATCCGGCATAGATGCCGGGATACTGCCTGCAAAGACAAGCACATCCCCCTCACTTAGGCCATCCAGCCGCTGAAGCAGCTCCTCCACCTTTTCTTCCCCGATATCCGGCCCCTGTCCGTTAATCTCTGTACCGTCAATGGATTTCAGCTTCAGATTGATCCTTGAGACTCCCTTCTCTATCTGGATGAAGTCCGCTTTCACGCCAATCTCCTCCACTTTCCTGCGGATCTCATCGCCGGTGAATCCGGCGGTAAATCCCAGTGCTGTATTCTCAATACCCAGGTTCATGAGCACTGTGGATACATTGATGCCCTTGCCGCCCGGAAGCAGCAGTTCGGAATCTGTCCTGTTCGTCATACCAAGCTGAAAATCCTCGACGGAAACGATATAATCCAGTGACGGATTGAATGTGACCGTGTAAATCATATGCTTCCCTCCTGTCCGGTTGTTCCGGTTATCTCTTTCTTTCACTATCTGTATTATACAGCCATATTCGCTCAAATTCAATCAAATTAATTCACGAAAATAGCGACTCGTTTTGGTGCAATATGCACAGTTTTGAATGTTTTAATGTGTATCCAAGTATATATATCCACATTCGTTCATACTCAGTCATTTATATTCTTTGTATTTCCTCAAGACAATATAAAAAGCCGAAGGCAAAAAGATATCCCTATTAATATCTTCTTTCTTCGGCTTTCCTATACCATATAATAACATTTTATCAGCATTCCCGATTTATCCGGCGGTCTGCTGCACGCTCTCCTCCCGGAACAGCTTCTCGGCAATCTCCACATCAGAATCCTCGGGCTCATTTTGTATCAGATCTGCTATTCTCCTGACGTATAAGGCCTCCAATTCCAATACTTCAGCAATCTCAATCACCGCATAGCCCTTTTTTAACTTCTTTCTTATACATCCGATCAGCTCCGCTCTGCCCTCTGCCGCACCTTTTACTCTGCCCCTGGCAATGCCCATCTCAACTCCTTCATCAAAAAATAACTGTTCAACCTTATTCATGCCTATCACCTCCTTGATCCTTTTTGCATAATCCCTGTCTAAGATCTTATCCGCAAAGGTAAGGATTCCGGCAAGGGCCTGCATGCGCTGCTCCTCATCCCGGATCTCCTGCGCCAGCCTTACCGTCTCCTCTGCCAATACCTGCTTTTCTGCCTTTTCCTGATCTCCGGCCTTTTTCCTGTCTGATAAAACGTTTCAAGATCCTGGCTATGTAGTTTACATATTTTATGATGTCCTGAATCCCGAAAGTGCTCTCATAATCGATCAGCGCATAGGAATCGTCCTCAAGGATAAATAGATTATCTATCCTTAACTCATTGGCTTCTATAGCAGGAAGGTTTGTAGGCCTAGAATCCTTTATTTTTATATGCGGCAGGCCATATACAGTCAGTTTTTTATTCTTCAGTGCATCGCCGAAATATTTAAGTGCAATATCTTTATTTTGATATGCAATGTCTCCCATACATTTCTCCCTTTATTATATCTTTTTAGAATGGAAAATACAATACAAAAAGACAGACTTCGCCCAAAGCCTCACCCACTTCCTTTTATAGATTTGTTAAAAATGGAAAACCGCAGAAACTGCGAAGAAATCAAAAGCAGAACGCTTTCGTTTTGAATATGTTCTCAGCGTAACAGAACCGGGGGATTCTGTCAAGGGTAATGTAAATAGTAATTTTATAAAAAAAAGCGCCCGGTCAATACCGGGCGCAGATCTGTCAGTCTCAGATTATTTCGTCATTTCTCCGTAGCACTCTTTTCCAGGAGCCAAAGCGTTGGCTTCATCTGTATCAATGTGTGCTGCTGTTGCATAAGAAGCGCTTACACGTACAACTACATCACCGAATGTAAGAGATCTTCCGTTTGGAGACTCGATTTCCAGTTTAACGATGTCTTTGTCTTTTACGCCTGCTTTTTCAGCATCTTCCGGAGTCATATGTACGTGACGTTTTGCAGCAATAACGCCCTCTGTCAGTTCTACTTCACCTTCCGGGCCAACTAATTTACATGCGCCTGTGCCTGCGATATCGCCGGACTCACGGATAGGAGCAGCAACGCCAAGGCTTCTTGCGTCTGTCAGGGATACTTCAACCTGAGTATCTTTTCTTACAGGTCCTAAAACAGACATTTTCAGGCTGCCTTTGGAACCGATCACTTCAACTTTTTCTTCACATGCGAACTGTCCCGGCTGGCTCAGCATTTTCTTTACAGTCAGCTCATGGCCTTTGCCAAACAGAATCTCCAGATGTTCCTGGGATAAGTGTAAATGTCTTGCAGATGTTTCCACTAATACTTTCATTTCATATCCTCCACACAATCATTAATTTGTTCATAACGGTTCAGTCAGCTGAACTGTTACGAATACATACATTCAAAACACACAACAACCATACTCCTGTTGCAATTAACATTCTCTATTTATTATTATAACTTTTTTTAAAGGCTTGTCAACGCATCCGCAGGGATTCTTTTGGCACTTTTTGCATTTTTCGCGGTACATGAGGCGAAGTGTACTGCTGCCGGAAGGCGCCTGCTGTCACTCCTCGCTGCTGCTTTTGGGCAGCTTCTTTTTTAAATAATCATATTCCGCCATAATGCTTCTCGTTATCTCATCCTCCCCAAACCGGTTGTCCGGCTGGTAGATCTTCAGCAGTGCCCAGGCGCGCCGCTTTAACTCCTCCTGGGTGTGGATACCCTTAAAGTAGTGTATCCTTCTCTCGCTCTCTCCAATGGCAGAATTCCTGACACTGTTGTAGACTTTATTGCTGTCCCAGTCATAATCGGCCCATTTGTATCCTGTCTTTTTGTGCACAATATGTACGCTCTCCAGCGCTGTTTTATAAAACTTCATGATCCAGCTGCAGATACCTTCCAGAACAACCATCACGGCACCTACACCGGCGCCCGGCACGTATGCCAGAACAGCCGCCACCAGGACACTGATGATGATCGCTGCGATACCCGGACCGCGTCCCTGCATCTGCAGCGCGATCTGTGCCACCACGCCGATGGTCAGCACCACGGCTGCCAGAATGCACACAAATGTTACCACAGCTCCGCAGACCTTTAAAAAAAACTGAAAACACCTTGCCAGCAAAAATACACAGAAAAGCACAGGTGCTGCTATGACTTTCCCCGCCGTTTTCAAAATCTTCATCTTTTTATCCCTTAATCGTTCTCTCACAGACCGGGCACATCCCGGTACTTTTAACTTTTCACTCTTTTTCTTTGTCTAGTTTAACACAATCTTCCAACGGAGGGAAGGGAAACATGAAAATAACGGCCTGCAGGATGTCTCCGGCCGGCCGTTATACACCAACTTTATTCAGTTAAAATTCTACTCCCATCTTTACACTGCTGGACGGGTTCCTGTCAATACTCATATAGGTCTCAGCGGCCTTGTCTATGGGCACAACCGGGTCAACAATATTTTCACATTTCAGCAGGCCTTTTGCCAGCATATCCCAACAGGTGTTACAGATTCTTTCAAAGCTCCATCTGGGATATTCCCGGTTCGGCTCACTGCAGGCTCTTGATATAATGATGTTGGGCTGGTTAAAGTGTGCTTCCCTTCCGAGATTCAGGCCGCCCAGACATTCGTGATACCATCCGACGACAGCTACATTTCCGTTATAAGCCACACCCCTGATCGCCTGCTGGAGCGCATGGTAATTACCGCTGGTCTCTATCACTACATCAGCCCCACGTTTCCCGGTTGCTTTCTTGATCTCAAATCCCACATCCACGGAGGAAGAATCGAGAGCCAGATCCGCCCCATTCTCCAATGCTACATTTCTCCGCTTTTCGATAGGATCGCATACAATCACCATTGCCGCTCCCGCCAGTCTTGCAAACTGTGCAGCGAGCAGGCCGATGGCTCCCAGACCTGAGATCACCACATTATCTCCTACCCTTACCTGACCGTCCCGGATTCCTCCAAGGGCAAACTGTGCAGGGTCATAGCACACAGCTTCCTTCCATGTCATACGTTTCGGCATCTTAAATGCCTCCTCTGCCTTGAGGGTGTGGGTACTTTTGAGAGGGCCATAACCGGCTATCCGCTCTCCGATTTCAAATCCCTTTACTTCCTTTCCCATCTCTGTGATATGACCGATCCACATATTTCCGGGGCGCATAAAAAATGGTTTCTCTGCTGCCTCTTTGCTCTTTCTGAAAAGAAGATATTCTTCATCAAAAATATTTTCCAAAAATGGGTCTTCACCCCTGAAATGAGTAAACTCCGTTCCGTGTTTTGCCGCGGCAAATTCTACTTTCACGCGAATCTCATTCTCTTTCACCGGAACATCTTCATATTCTCTGAGGTATGCTTTTCTCGGTTCTGTTGAAACAATCTCTTTTCCTGTCATTTTACCTTCTCCTTTTTGTCATTTCTTTCTTATTCCGGCACAACACATGCCCCGTTTTTTCCTGATGATTCCACCACTGCGCTCACCAGCCGCAGACCTTTTAAACCTTCCGGCACACCTGCCGTATTTTCCCTTCTGCCCCGTATAGTGTCTATAAAACAGCAGTCCTCCAGATACGTGGCATCCACTTCCTCCGCAACCGTTTCTGTACGGGGCTCTTTCTCATCTGTAAAAGTAAAAACACCGTGATTGTGGTCAGTGAAATCCGCTGTCATATGCTCACAGATGACCCGAAATCTGCCGTTCCACTGTTCTTTTACGGAACAGTTGGAACCGCATATAGAACCCAGAGCGCCATTTTTAAAATGTATACTGCAGACACTGGTATCCTCAATGGTATAACCCTCCACATCCTGATGGCAGAGATTCGCAATATGTCCGTTCACACAATCCGCATCCCCCATCAGATAAAGCCCCATATCATACAGATGGATGACCTGCTCAAAAACCTGACCGCCGCATTTTGAAACATCACGCCACCAGGGCCCGTGAAGGCTGTTGCACTCATAATCTGCCATGTAAAGCGTAGGTTTTCCCGCAGTACCGTTTTCCATATACTCTTTAAATTTCCTGACCGCACTTCCAAATCTCATATGGTATCCTACCTGGGAAACAATATGATTACGCTCCACTGCATCCGACATGGATTTTCCTCTCTCCACATCCAGGGCAATGGGCTTTTCAATAAATACATGGATTCCCCTGTCTGCTGCCGCTTCAAGCTGTCCGCTGTGGGCAAAAGGCGGCAGGCAGATATAAAGTGCATCAAGGTCTGCCTCCTCTATCATGCGGAAACCGTCATCATAAATCCCGCAGTCCAGATGATTTTCACGGGCAAAAGCCTCTGCATCATCTGCCGGAGAAGAACACAGTCCTGCAATCTCCACATTCTCCATTCTCATCATACTGCGCGCATGGGCTTTTCCCATATTTCCCATGCCCAGCACACCCACTCTCAATACTTTCTCCATCTGACTTATCTCCTTGCTTTTTACGTTTATTATCTGTATTCAGGCATCCAGGAACCGTGTGCCTCCAGCATTTCATCGCACATTGCCCTGATGTCATCCATGGACAGTTCCGCCGCTGTATGGGGGTCCATCATGGCCGCCATATAAATATCCTCTTTCCGTCTGGATTTTGCGGCCTGGATCGTCAGAAGCTGAACATTGATGTTCGTACGGTTTATGGCAGCGCACTGTTCCGGAAGATTTCCCACATAACAGGGATGGATTCCATCCCTGTCTACCAGGCAGGGAACCTCCACACATGCATTGGGGGGAAGGTTGGGAATCAGGCCCGTATTCCGGACATTGCCGTGTACACGGTAGGGAACATCATTCTCCATAGAATTTATGATAAACGATGCAAATTCACGGCTCTTCTCATGCTTGATCTCCGCATTCTGTACCAGCTCTCCCCGCATCTGCTTCCAGTCTCCGATCTGTTTGATACAGCGTTTCGGATATTCATCCAAAGGAATGTTATATCGCTCGATCAGCTCCGGATACCTGTCTTTTATAAACCATGGCGTATATTCCGCATTATGCTCAGAGGATTCTGTTATGTAATATCCAAACCTCAGCATCATCTCATAGCGGACCTTATCCCAGCCCGCGTCATATGAAGCCTCGCCGTTTAAAAAGGCCGCTGCACGCTTTTTAATCTCCGGATACAGATCATTTCCTCTGCCGTCCTGAACCTTCAAAAGCCATGCCTGATGGTTAATGCCCGCAATCTCCCATCTTGTCTCCGGAACCAGTTCCTCCATATCCAGAGCCTTAAAGAGCTGGGGAATGCAGACCTGCACGCTGTGGCACAAACCGATGGTGTTGATTTTCGTGTATGTCTGCAGATATCCGGTCAGCATGGCCATAGGGTTGGAATAGTTGATGAACAGGGCATCCGGACATACTTCCATCATGTCGGCAGCAAATTCCTCCAGCACGGGTATGGTTCTGAGTGCCCGGAATATGCCGCCTATCCCCAGGGTGTCTGCAATGGTCTGGCGCAGTCCGTATTTCTTCGGAATCTCAAAATCCGTAATTGTGCAGGGATCATATCCCCCTACCTGTATGGCATTGACAACATATTTCGCCCCTCTCAGAGCCTGTTTCCTGTCAGCGTGGGCCTCAATCCTCACTTTGCGCCCCGCGTTTGAGGCTATGTTCTCCAGCATTTTCCTGGAATCCTCCAGCCGCACCGGGTCAATATCGTGCAGCGCAATCTCCAGATCCTGTATCTCCGGTGTCAGGATGCAGTCGCCCAGCACACTCTTTGCAAATATTGTGCTGCCTGCCCCCATAAAAGCTATTCTTGGCATAATTACCTCCTGTCTTTAACTCTTCATTCCTGTAATTGTAATTCCTTCAATAATATATTTCTGCGCAAACAGGTATACTGCCAGCACAGGGATCACTGCAATTGTGGAGGCAGCCATGATCAGCGACCAGTCCACTGTATATTTCCCCTTAAACATATTCAGAAGCAGGGGCACCGTATATTTCTCCTGGGAATTTAAGAATATAAGCGGTGTATAGAAACTGTTCCAATTCCACATAAATGAGAAGATTCCCAGAGATGCCAGTGCCGGTTTCACAAGCGGAAGCACGATTCTGAAAAACATGGAACCATAGTTTGCACCGTCGATGATTCCTGCCTCCATCAGCTCATCGGGCAGTGCCATAATAAACTGTCTGCACAGAAATACTCCCATGGGCATATAGGCAACTGTCATCAAAATAATGGACAAATGTGTGTCGATCAGATTTAACTGGCTGAAGATCAGGAACAGCGGGATGGATATTACCGTATATGGAACCATCATGACCGCTATAAAGCCGCCGAACACCACCCCTGATCCCCGGAACCTGAGTTTTCCCAGTGCATATCCCGCCATAGCGGAGGTGAGCACCTGACCTGTCACATTGATGACAGCCAGCTTCAGACTGTTCAGGTATGCCTTTCCAAAAGGCAGCGCTGTCATGGCTTTTTCATAATTATCCCAGTGGAAGATTTCCGGTATCAGTTTCGGCGGATAGGCAAATGCCTCCTCTGAACCCTTCAGGGAAGTAGAGATCATCCACAAAAACGGAAATAAAGCAAGTACAGCCATGAATACCAGTATTACCTGAACCAGCAGGGTATAAAATCTCTTTTGTTTATTCTTTCTGTTCGCCATAATCTCACCTACTCTCCGTAATGAACCCATTTGTCAGAAAGCTTAAACTGTATCACAGATACAGCCACAACCACGAAAAACAGGATCAGTGCCGCTGTGGATGCCTTGCCCAGCTCATAGCTCTTGAATGCCGTCTGATATATATGGATCGCCATGGTATACGTCTTCTTTGCCGGCCCGCCGGATGTCAGCAGGAACATCTGGTCAAAGACCTGAAATGCATTTATCATTGTAGTGATAGTCACCAGCAGTGTGGTAGGTGAGATAAGCGGAACTGTAATATTGAAAAATACCTGCCGCTCATTTGCGCCGTCAATCTTTGCTGCCTCCACATACGTCCTGGGGACATTCTGAAGACCGGCCAGAAACAGCACGATATTGTACCCCAGCCCCCACCAGATACTCATGACAATGACTGCCCCCATTGCAGTGGATGGGTCACGCAGCCATTCCTTCCCCTCTATTCCGAAAAACCTCAATATCATGTTCAGAATACCGAACTGCGGCTGGTAGATCCAGGACCATACCACTGCGATTCCCACAGAGGTAACAATCTGAGGGAGAAAGAAAACGGCGCGGTAGAACATCTTCCCCCATGCCTTATTAAGCAGCATGGCAAGCCCCAGTGACAGCACAATGGAACATGGCACGTAGATAACGGAATAGACCAGGGTGTTCTTAATGGCAATCCCTGTATCCGGATCTGTAAACACTGCCTTAAAATTCTGGAATCCTGTAAATACCGGAGCACTAAATCCATTCCAATCAAAGAAGCTCAGCACAAATGCGATCACAATAGGTATGATTCCCAGGCAGACCAGACTAATGAGCTGTGGAAGGATAAACACGATCCCCCATCTGTTTCTGGATTTTTCCAGTTTACTTTTTTTCATATGTCCATCCCTTCCCCACATACCTGCTTATTTCTGAAGTTCATCATCGACTGTCTGTACGATATTTGTCAGGGTCTGCTCCACATCCTGCTCTCCCACCAGCAGTTTTTCCACTTCACCTGTAATAGAATCTGTCATACCCGGATGAAGCGCCTCTGCCTTTGGATACACCAGTGCAATATCCACAGCATCCAGGAAAGTCTGTGCATGTTCCGGCGTTCCTGTCAGCACGATCTCATCCAGCCCGTCAACTGTGGGTACCGCATTGCCCTGACCTTCCATCCTGATCTTCTGTCCCTGTTCTCCGCAGTAAAAGGATACGAACTCCCACACCGCATCAGGATTGGATGCCTTCTTATTTATGACCATGGGTGTTGCCGGCATAGCGCAGACTGCCTGTGAGGGTTCCTCATAGTACGGGAACGGAGCTACATCATATGCAAAACTCAAATCCGTAAAATCCGCCACATACCAGCGCCCCGCATACAGCATCCCCGCCTGGCCTGATACAAATAGCGTGTCCGGTGACTCTCCACTGGTCAGAGAACCTGCAAAGGTAAAGGCTTTTGACTTGATATTGCTGTCCAGATAGGTCAGGCCGGCTTTTGCCCGCTCAGAACCAAACTCTGCTTTTGTCATATCATCTGAATAGACAGGATCCTCTGCGGAAAAAAGGAAAGAGTAAAGCGGTCCCCACCAGTTCTCATATACAAACCCAACCTTTGAAGCATCCCTGAGCTGTTCTGATACCTGCTGAAGCGCCTCAAAATTCCATTTGCCCTCATCCACATATTCCTGCGGTGATTTTATGTTCAGCTCTTTAAACAGGTCTGCGTTGTAATAGATCACCATAGGGTTACAGTCCACCGGAACTCCTGTCACCTTATCCTCAAACGTATAGTTTTCCAGTAAATTTTCAGGCACATCTTCTCTCTTCAGATTGGAATCACTTTCATCCAGATATTTTGATATATCCAGAAGCATGTCTGATTTATTCAGTTCTCCATAAGAGGCTTCCTCTGAATAGAAACAGTCAGGAGCTTCCTTTGACTTGAGCTGTGTCATGATCTTCTCATTGTAGTTGTCCCCCGGTACGCCTACAAATGTTACCTCAACATCCTCACTCTGTTCATTGAAGGCATCCACGGCCTTCTTATACTGTTCCAGCTCGGCTGCCGATCCCCCGACCATAAAACGCACGCTGTCTTTTCCATCAGCAGTCTTTCCTTTGCTGCCGCTGCCCTGGCAGCCCCCAAGCACCAAAGCCCCTGCCAATCCTGTTGCCAATGCTGCCGCTAACATTTTTCTTCTTAACATACTTTTTACCTCCTTAGGTAATACCTTCTCTCTGTTTTGCATGTTTCCATCAGCATTTCTTATGATTCCATTATAAAAGATTTGCCTTAAAACAAAATACACTCTCTTGTCCTTATGATGGATTCATGTTGTTTTTTGTGCATAATAGTATTATACTGTTTAAATAAGGGGGATTTTTTATGAAAATTGAGGAATATTACGCTTCAAAGATCCAGAGAGATGTGAATTTGAAATACTGCGGCTATGAGGAGTGTGCACCGGATTTCCGCATGCCTCCGCATACCCGCTCCGAATATCTGATACACTATATCACGCAGGGCCGGGGAACATATATATGTGAGGGCGCTGCCTATCCCATCCGGCAGGGAGATCTGTTTATCATATATCCCTCACAGCTTGCCAGCTATCACACCTCGCCGGAAGATCCCCTGCATTTTTCCTGGCTGGCCTTTACCGGTGACAGTGCAGATACCCTCACGGAGCAGCTGGGCTTTTCCAGGCAGTCTCCTGTTCATAAGCTGCATCCACAGTATTCCATAGATGAATCCATCCGGACACTTGCAGAACATCTGGAATCGGTGGGCTTCTGTAATGATTTTACCATACAGTCCCTCATGTACTCCATCTTTTCCAACATTGCACAGTCCTACAGTCTCTCGGGAAAATATCAGAAGGAGAACCAGACAGTTCTCTTTGAACATATAGGAAAAGCCAAATCTTATATAAAATGCAACTATATCTATCCAATCACTGTTCAGGACATTGTGGAGCATGTCGGTTTGGAGCGCAGTTATTTTTCTAAGATATTTCACAAATTTACGGGAACTACAGCCCAGAATTATCTTCTGGATCTGCGCATTCAGCGCTCTAAACTCCTGTTGGAACGCACAGATTACACGGTCCGGGAAATCTGTTCCTATGTAGGCATGAAAGACGAATACTACTTTTCCAGGGCTTTCAAACGCTCCGTAGGCCTTTCACCGTCGCTGTACCGCCAGAATATCCGCAGCCGTACCGAATCACCCTGATCCTGCATCTTTCAGACATGAAAAAGCGGCTGCCCCGGACTTATGCATAACGCACGGTCCGGGACAGCCGCCCCTTGTTTTCTCCGCCTGTTTTCTATTTATGATTCATGGTCACTGACATGGAACTTTTTCAAATTCCCGATTTTCTGTCTTCTCTGCTCCAGGATCTCCTCCACCTCATCCATGGAGATTCCGCTCTCCACCATCATGACTATCAGATGATAAAGAAGATCACAGATTTCGTTGGCCGTGTCCTCATTTTTTCCGTTTTTGGCTGCAATGATGACTTCACTGCACTCCTCACCGCATTTTTTCAGTATTTTATCCAATCCCTGTTCAAAGAGATAGCAGGTGTAAGAACCTTCCTGTTTTGTGCCTTTCCGTTCCAGGGCCACTTCGTACAGGCCTTTTATTACGTCTATCATAAGGGGCGTCCTCCTTTTTCTTTCCATATATCTTTAAAGAAACAGCTGTGTGCACCGGTATGGCAGGCCGCGCCTGTCTGGATCACTGTTATGAGCAGGGTGTCATCATCACAGTCTGCTTTGATATCAATCACCTTCTGTATGTGGCCGGAGGTTGCTCCCTTGTTCCACAGTTCCTGTCTGGAACGGCTGTAGAACCAGGTATATCCGGTCTCAAATGTTTTTTCAAGGCTTTCCCGGTTCATGTAGGCCAGCATCAGCACCTCCCCGGTACCTGCCTCCTGCACAACAGCCGGTATCAGTTCACTTTTTTGAAAATAACGTTCTACATCCATCGTCTACCTCCTGACCGGAATCTGCTGTTCTCTCAGATGCTCTTTTACCTGTTCCACAGTCAGCTCCCGGAAATGAAACAGGGAAGCCGCCAGTGCCGCATCTGCTTTGCTCTCCCTGAAAACCTCTGAAAAATGCTCCAGCTTACCGCAGCCGCCGCTGGCAATGACCGGTATGGACACCACGTCACAGACTGCGTTAGTCAGTTCCAGATCAAAACCGTCACGGCATCCGTCTGTGTCCATGGACGTGAGGAGAATCTCGCCTGCTCCAAGCTGCTGGCACTTCTGTGCCCATTCTATGGCATCCAGACCTGTATCTATCCTTCCGCCGTTCACCACGACCTTAAATTTGCCCTTCTCATCCCTTTTTGCATCAATGGCAGCCACCACGCACTGACTTCCGAATATGGCAGCCGCCTCCCTGATAAGCTCCGGATTCCTGACTGCTGCTGAATTGACGGAAACCTTGTCAGCTCCGGCACGGAGGATTTCCCTGAAATCCTCCACTGTGCGGATGCCGCCCCCTACTGTGAGGGGTACAAATACATGTTTTGCCGTTCTGGATACCACATCAACCATAGTTCCTCTTCCCTCATGGGTCGCTGTGATATCCAGAAAACAGATTTCATCTGCTCCCTGCCTGTCGTACTCAATGGCGCATTCCACCGGATCTCCCACCTCTTTGATACCCACAAAATTCACGCCCTTAACCACTTTGCCGTCTCTTACATCCAGGCAGGGTATAATTCTCTTTGCTAACATGTCTGCTCACCTGCCTTTTCTATAGCCAAGGCCAGATCAAGTGCTCCGGTGTAAACGGCTTTTCCGCAGATACACCCGTATAAGTCAAGTTTTTTACAGTCCAGGATATCCTGAATGGAACGGACACCGCCGCTGGCAATGATATCGCAGGATACCGCCTCATTCAGCTTTCCAAGCTGCTCTGTATTGACACCCGAAAGTGTCCCGTCTCTGGAAATGTCTGTATAGATAATGGTTTTCACCCCGGCGTCTTCCATGGCCCGTGCCAGATCCAGATATGTAACATCACTCTTTTCAAGCCACCCCTCTGTGGCCACCATACCGTTCCTGGCATCAATACCGACTGCGATCTTATCACCGAACTTACGGACCGCCTCTTTTACAAGGGAGGGGTCTTTGACCGCCACAGAACCAAGAATGACCCTGGAAATACCCTTTTCCAGAAACCGTTCAATGGTATCCATACTGCGGATCCCTCCGCCCACCTCCACTTTCAGGCCTGACTCCCCGGCCACTTTCTCAAAGATCTCTTCATTGACCGGCCTTCCGTCCTTTGCTCCGTCCAGATCCACCATGTGGATCCAGGCGGCACCGGCTTCCCGGAAGGAGTCAGCTGTCTCATAAGGGCTTTCAGCCACCTGATGCGCAGTGGCATAGTCACCTTTTACAAGCCGCACACATGTTTTATCTTTTATATCAATTGCAGGTAATATAATCATTTTCTCACCAGCCTTGCGAAATTTTTCAAAAGTTCCAGACCTGCGGCACCGCTTTTCTCCGGATGGAACTGGGCGCCGTACACATACCCCCGGTGTACCAGAGCGGGAATCCGCTCATTGTAGATGGTGTAACAGGAAATGTTCTCATCACCGGTATCTGCGCGGAAGGAATGGACAAAATATACATACGCGCCCTTTGGCATGTTCTCCGTCATGGCACAGGGGTTTAAGACCGTCAGGTCATTCCAGCCCATATGGGGAATCTTTAAACCCCCTCCATCAATAAGCTGTACACAGCCCGGTATCAGCCCAAGACCTTCCGTCTCCTGAAACTCATAACTCTTTTCAAAGAGCATCTGCATACCAAGACAAATGCCCAGAAGCGGCTTTTTCTGTGCCTCCTCTTTTATGACTTCTGCAAGCCCCTGTTCTCTCAGCATACGCATGGCATCCGGAAAAGCCCCGACTCCCGGCAGGATCACAGCATCCGCACAGCGTATCTCCCTGCAGTCTGCAGTGATGATGCTCTCCTCCTCCAGAAAATCAAGGGCATTTTTCACACTGAAAAGATTGCCTGCCCCGTAATCAATGATCGCTATCATGCCAACATCCCCTTTGACGAAAGTATTTTTCCTCCATTTGGTTCCAGCGCTTCCCTGAGTGCGTGCGCTGCGGCCTTAAAAAGAGCCTCAATCTTATGGTGGTCATTTTCTCCGTAGGGACATTTCAGATGAAGGGTGATTCCGGCGTTAAAAGCAAACGCGCGGAAGAACTCCTTTACCATACAGCAGTCCAGGGTTCCCACAGAAGGATTTGCAAACTCCGCGTCAAACACCAGAAATGGCCTGCCGCTTATATCCAGGGCACAGAATCCCAGTGCCTCATCCATGGGAATAAAGAAGCTGCCGTACCTGCGGATACCACCCTTATCTCCGAGAGCCTTGACAAATGCCTGCCCCATAACAATGCCCAGATCCTCAATGCTGTGGTGACAGTCAACCTCCAGGTCACCCTTCATATCCAGATCCATATCAAATCCGCCATGTACACAGAAAGCCTGCATCATATGGTCAAAAAAACCCACTTTGCAGGTTCCCATGTAACGGCCGGTGCCGTCCAGATTCCATCTAAGCCTGATGTCTGTCTCTTTTGTCTTTCTTGTAATCTCTCCGATTCTCAATCAGCTTCCTCCTTTCCTGTAACTGTAAGAGTGCTGAACAGTTACCCGTTTATTTTCAATTCAACAGATCATCCAGCACGCGGATAACCGCTTCATTCTCTGTTTTTCTTCCGGCAGTCACACGCAGGTAACCGTTCATATACCGGATGGAAATACTCCTCTTTTTCATCTCTTCAAATACTTTATCCGCGTTTTTCACCTTCATGAAAATGAAGTTTGTGGTTGTCGGATATAAATTCAGGATGTCTGATTTTCTCTCCCTAAGCCCCAAAAGCTCCTGATACAGTTCATCCCTGGACTTCTGGATCGAACGGATACAGCTCCTGATGTAATCCGGACGATCCAGAATGGCACAGCCCACAGCCTGTGTCAGAGAGTTCACATTATACGGTGACTTCAGAGCGTGCAGGATATCTGTCAGCTCCTTGCCGGCGGCGGCGAATCCGAGACGGATGGCGGCCAGACCCAGGGCCTTGGAACATGTCTTCAGCACAATGAGATTGTCGTATTTTTCTATTACGTCCAGAACAGAGCCTTCCGCAAAATCCATATACGCTTCATCCACGATCACCAGGGCGTCCGTACCCTCGATGATGGTTATGATGTCATCCCTGGACAGCTTCAGGGATGTGGGGTTGCAGGGGTTGGAAAATATAATCAGCCTGGCATTCTTCGCTTTCGCCCGTTCCAGAATGTCCGCAGCACTGGTCACCATATCCTCTGCCTTCTGCAGGGCTTCCACACGGATGTTGTTCATCTGCGCATAGAAGGTGTACATGGAGAAATCAGGCAGGGCCACCAGCATGGTGTCCCCACTCTCCAGAAAATTAGGCACAATAAGGGAGATCAGTTCATCCGAACCGTTTCCCGCGGTCAGAAGTTCGGGCTTCACGTGAAAGAAACGTCCGAATTTCTCACAGAGCTTTGTGGCAAAGGGGTCAGGATAGCGGTTAAATTCCACCTGCTCCACAGCCTTCAGCACATCCCTGCGGATATCATCCGGCAGATTTTGAAAGCTCTCATTGGCATCCAGGCGGATATCGTATATCTCTGTTACCGGTTCATATATCTCCAGCCGTTTTAACTTCTCCGGAATCGTATATGCCATGGTCTACGCCTCCTTTTCCCTGCGCTTCTGCACATCATTTTCCATCTTGTCGATCAGACACTCGATCTCTTTTTTCCGCAGCTTCATGCTGGCAATATTTACGATGAGTCTGGCGCTTACAGGGCATACGTCCTCAGCAACCACCAGGCCGTTCTCTTTCAGTGTGGTTCCCGTCTCCACGATATCTACAATGGCATCTGCCAGCCCCAGAACAGGAGCAAGCTCAACACTGCCCTCTATCTTTACAATATCCACATCCATACTCTTCTGCTCGAAGAAGTTCTTCGCCACATTCACGTATTTGCTGGCAATGGTCAGGTTGTGGTAGCCCTCGTACAGGTTCTTTCCTTTTACAACTGCCAGGGCAAACCTGCATTTTCCGAATCCCAGGTCAGCCACTTCATAGAAGGTGCCTCCCTTTTCCATAATGGTGTCTTTTCCCACAACACCCATGTCGCAGACGCCGCTTTCCACATAGGTAACCACATCGGCAGCCTTTGCAAGCACCACCTCGATCTCGCCGTTTCCTATGGGCATGATCAGTTTTCTGCCCTTTTTCCGCGCGTTGGTACAGTCATATCCCAGGCGCTCCAGCATATCTATTGTTTTACTCTCCAGACGCCCTTTTGTCAGGGCGATTCTAATTGGTTTCATTTTTCTGCCTCCCAGTGTTTGTTTCAATCCACGCACGGTAATTTTGCACAGTGCGGTCACATCTTATCTCGGGCCGTACCTGTTTTCTCAGGATAACTCAGGATAAATAACCGGATGACTCGGTTATTTGCCGGAAGTTGTACGGGTTAAACAAACTGTGATATCTTCTCCCACCAGGTGTACTTTCGGTATCCCTCTCATTTTCGCATAATCAAAGGCTTCTTCCATGGTATCAAAAACACAGTTCTCCGTCAGCACGCCCTGGTCCTCCAGTGTCCTGCGATGGTGGACTGCTTTAGATAAATATTTCATATCCGGTGCGAACACCAAAACCTCCGGTATGGCTTCCGGCATAGGCTGAACCTTCTGGCTTGCCAGGTCCACATTGATGCAGAAGCCCACAGAACAGTGGTCTTCCCCAAACTCCTTAATGAGCGTATCGTAACGCCCGCCGGACAGCACCTGCTCCCCGATTCCCCGGAAATATCCCCGGAAAATAAGATCTGTATAATACTCTGCCAGGTTCACAAGGCCCAGATCAATGATCACTTTATCTCCCAGTCCCAGTGTCTGCAGATATTCATAAATACCCTTTAAGTAATCCAGGCTCTCACGGGCACCGTTCTCATCAAACAGTTCATATGCCTTTTCAAACACCTCAGACCCGCCGAACAGTCTCGGCAGTTTCAACAGCGCCTGTGCAGCGCGGCTGTCCTGGTATTTTCCCAGCATGTCTGTGAGGGAGGCATAATTCTTCTGTTCGATCTGGAAACGTATGTCCTCCTTGGTATCCTCATCCACATCCAGGCTGTCCATGATGGCCTTAAAGTATCCGATATGGCACAGCTCCAGGCGGTATTTGCCTCCGCTTATGATATCCAAGCTTCTGGATGCCAGCTCTACCACTTCCAGGTCGCTTCGCAGAGGCACTCCGCCGATCAGTTCAATACCCACCTGGTTGATCTCCGTACTCTTTCCCTTCAATTCCGGGAACATACGGTAAATATTCTGGTTATAAAATAAACGGAGCGGCATCGGCATCCCCTTTAACCGGGTAGCCGCCAATCTGGCCGCGGGCACTGTACAATCGGGACGCAGTACCATAAGCCTTCCCTTATGGTCTGTGAGTTTGTACATGGTCTCCTTTGGCAGATATTTTGCCGCCTTTCCAAACACATCATAAAATTCCAATGCAGGTGTCATCACCCGCCGATAACCCTGGGCTCCAAACAGGTCCTTAAGGGTTTTTGTCACCTGAGAACGCTGGTCACACTCTCCAAACAGCAAATCTTTTGTTCCGTCCGGTGTTACCTTATCATAATATCTCATCTGCTGACCCTGCCTTTCTGCGTTATTTTTCATACTGTATGCTGCACTTTTGCTGCTCTTTATTCTGTATAATGTCATGTATGCTCTGCCTTATAAGTATATGTATTGTGCTTCGCTCACTTTAGCGTGCTACCATAGTAACATCTGACTATAAAGTTGTCAACACGCTTTTTGAGAAATTCCGGATGTTTATGTAAAAAAACACCCTTCCTCTTATATCATTGCAACCGCCCACCCCCATATGGTATACTGAATACAGGTAAATACGCGGAATCACCGCTAAAAAAATAATCGGGGGTTATATGTTTAAGAAGCGGAAAACTTTCATCCTGAGCACCACGACTGCTGCCGTTCTGGTACTTATTATCGCTTTCTATTTTTTCCAGCAGATACGCCTCGGTGTGGAGAGGGACAACCTGAGCAATCTGTCCGCATTCGGCACCCAGCTTGACGCTCACTTCGATCAGATGAACAGCAAATATTTTTCTGTCCTGGAAAGCTGCCTGGAGGCTGCGAACCGCAACGGATATGTCAGCCGGGAAGATATTCTTGACTATTTCAAGGGCAGACAGAATATCTGGAAATACCGTACTGCCGGTATCATGGATAAAGAGGGCGGGTACATGACTGTTGACGGAGACACCGGAAGCCTGAAGGACCTGAGTTTTCAGGAAAAGAAAGCCGGATACATTGATAATGACAGCATGACTATTGTGAATTTTGGTATCGGGGATGAACTTTTATATTATGTGGAACTTGAGGAAAGCATGGAAAGCGCCTCAGAAATAGCGGGCATCTTCATGACACCTGCTTTTGACGAGCTGGAATATCTTCTGGCTCTGAATGTATATACGGAAGAGAGCTATGCCACGGTCATAGACAAAGAGGGAAATATCCTTCTGAAACCGCACTATGAATACTCCATGATGATAACAGACAATTATCTGGACAGTCTGGCGCAGTCCGACCTGAAGGGACCGAAGCCGGATACTCAGCTTAGAAATGACATGGCTGCCTGCGCATCCGGTTCCCTGATCTTTTCCTGGATGGGCAAACGCAATTATCTGGTGTATATGCCCGTAGGCAACAGCTCCTGGTACCTGCTGGTCACAGTGCCGGCCAATGTGCTGGAGACCACCACCCGCTCTTTCCGGAATTTTATCATTGCCGCTGTGCTGGTGACGGTTGTTCTGCTGTTGTGTTTCTGTACGATTTACTTTACGGGACGGCAGCGCATTATTGATGAAAAAAACAAAGAGATACTTGCCAAAGAGCAGATAAGCAAAAAGAAACTGGAGGCAGCACTGGACGAAGCCAAACGGGCCAATCAGGCGAAGTCCGTATTCCTGTCCAACATGTCTCACGATATCAGGACGCCTATGAATGCTATCATCGGCATGACGGGGATCGCCCTTGCCCATATTGATAAAAAGGAAAAAGTACGGGACTGCCTTGAGAAGATTTCCTCCTCCTCTGCGCATCTGCTTTCTCTGATCAATGATGTCCTTGACATGTCCAGAATTGAAAGCGGAAGGCTGACACTGAACAGCGAAAGTTTTAACCTGAAGGAACTGCTCGATACTCTGTCGGGAATCATCCAGCCCCAGATCGCCAGCGGGAATTTTGACTTTACTGTGGATATGGAGGAAGTCAAACACGAAGACCTGATCGGCGACCCGCTCCGGTTCAAGCAGATGTTCCTGAATATAGTGGGAAACTCTGTAAAATTCACGGACCCGGGCGGCAGAATCCGCGTGAAGGTACAGGAAATCCCCTCCGGTTCGGATGATACCGTGCGGTTCCGCTTTATCTTTTCCGACACAGGCATTGGCATGTCACCGGAGTTTCTGCAGCGGCTTTTCCAGCCCTTCGAGCGCTCCGATGCGCCCAGAGCTTCCCATATGGAGGGAACCGGCCTTGGCATGGCCATCACCAAGAATATCGCGGAAATGATGAACGGAAGTATCCGTGTTGAAAGCAGGGAAGGTGAGGGAACTACCTTCTATATTGAACTGCCCTTTAAAAAGGATGTTCCCCATACCCTCCGGCCTGATCCCTTCAAGGAACTTCCCTTTATGTCCGCCACCGAATCAGAGAAACAGGCAGATTATTCAGACCGCCGCCTTCTTCTTGTGGAAGACAATGAACTGAACCTGGAGATAGCCAAAGAACTGATCTCCGTCACAAATGCCCGGATAGACACAGCAGTAAACGGGCAGGAGGCACTGGACATGGTAACCTCCTCTGCACCCGGATATTACAGCCTTGTGCTGATGGATATCCGTATGCCTGTCATGGACGGGTACGAAGCGTCACAAAAGATACGCAGTACAGGCAGACCGGATCTGCAGGAGCTTCCTATCATCGCCATGACAGCCAACGCATTCGCGGAGGACAAGGAGCAGGCGCTGGAAGCCGGAATGAACGGCCATGTGTCTAAGCCCATCGACCTGCGGGAGCTGTATCGTATCCTGGAGAAATATCTGGCGTAAAAAAGGAGCCCGGCATGCCGGACCCGTAACATGTGTTTTTCCATGGCTGTCTACACAGTCATCATCCCCGCCAGCCATACACTGGCCGCAATGCCTGCAAGTGTTGCAAGCAGAGCGCCGGGTATGGTATAGCGGGTATTTTTTACCTTTGCAGCTATAAAATAGACGGAGACGGTATAGAAAATAGTCTCCGTACAGGACATCATCACAGAGGCGATCAATCCAATCCTGGAATCCGTCCCGAATTCTTTGAAAATATCCAGTACCAGTCCTGTGGCCGCGCTGGAAGAGAACATTTTCACTATAGTCAGCGGAACAAGCTGGGCCGGGAATCCCACTGCTCCGGTCAGCCTGCCAAGCTGTCCGCCCAGCATATCCAGAAATCCGGATGCCCGCAGAACCCCCACGGCCACCATCAAACCTATGAGGGTGGGGAGAATCTGCACAACTGTCTTCAGACCATCCTTTGCACCTTTCACAAAATCCTCGTACACATCACATTTCATCAGGATTCCAAATCCCACTATGTAAAACAGAATAAGCGGAATGATAACTTCCGACAAAAAGAGCAAAATCCTCATACACTCACCGGCTGTCCCGTCTTTCTTCTAGTTTACGCGAAAGCCGCTCAAAAAAGTACCGGTATTGCAGCCGTTCCGGATCAGCCGCCTTTCACCACATTTTTCTTCCATCTTCCGGACAGCAGGAACCACACGATCAGAACCAGGCTGCCCGCTGAAGCTGCCGGAGCACCAATTCCCACACCCATGATTCCCATTCCCATAATACTGCCGAAGAACACGCTGGCCGGAATCCGCAGAAGCAGCGCGGAGAGCATGGAATTCATCAGTGTAAATGTGGTGTGTCCTGTGGCGATAAAAAGACCGTTCAGACAGAAGCAGAGCGGCACGAGCAGGTAATCAAAGCTGAAGGTACTGATATATTCCACACCGATCTTTATCATCTCCGCATTGCTGCTGTCAAACAGCCGCAGTATATCCTCCGGGAATACTCTGACCAGAATGAAGATAAGATAACTGCAGACCACTGCGGCCAGGGTTCCCACTCTGCAGGTCTTCTTCACCCTGTCCCACTGCCCTGCCCCTACATTCTGGGCACACATGGTGGAAATGGAGCTTCCCATAGCCACTGCAGGCATAATGGCAAACCCGTTGAATTTTCCCACTACACCAACGGCCGCGGATGCATTGACACCTCCAATGGAGTTTACCAGTGCCGTTATGATCAGAAAGGAAAAGCTGGTCACTCCATTCTGAATGGCTGCCGGCGTGCCGATCTTAAAGATCATCTCCAGCTCCCGTTTGTAAATGCGGAAGGAGGAGGGGCGGAAATCAAAGACAAACCCGTTCTTTACCATATAGATAATGCACAGGATCATACTCAGCGCCTGGGAAATCACGGTGGCAACCGCGGCACCGAAGGCTCCCCATCCCAGGCCCGCCACCAGTACCAGGTCCAGGACGATATTGGTCACACAGGCGATCAGGACAAAATAAAAGGGCCTTTTGCTGTCCCCCATTCCTCTCATAACTGCTGACAGCACATTATAGCCGAATATAAAGATAATACCCGTCAGAGTCACCGTCAGATAGCGGCTGGCCTCCTCAAAGGATTCCTCCGGTGTGCGGATCCACCCCAGTATCTGTGTTTTCAGAAGAAGGGACACCACGGTAATGATGACAGCGGCGCAGATCAGGGTGGTCATCAGTGTTGCCACGGCCCTGCGCATCTCCTCCCTCTTCTGCGCCCCCAGATACTGGGCTATGAGTACGGTTCCTCCTGTACAGAGCCCTACTACAATATTCGTCAGAATAAATGTCACCTGGCCTCCGATATTCACGCCGGACATACTGACCGTACCGCTGAAATTTCCCACGATCAGCATATCCGCTACATTATAACAGGACTGGATAATATTGGACACCAGAAACGGGACGGCAAACAGGATCAGCTGTTTTACCACATTTCCCTTAGATAGATCTTTCTCAAAACTGCTCATATTTCACAACTCCTCTTTAGCATATCACTGTAAGCCTTCCGAATCTCTGCGGCAGACAGCATGGCATGTCTGCATGCTTTTCACCTGACTTTGCCGCTATTCGGGACTGACAGTTCTGTCTTTTATTATGAACCATATATCTTTTTTCTGCAATCCTTTATCTCTCATTGGATATTAGCACTATTCTTCTTTTTATCCGATAATGCTAATTTTGATACGAAATTCCATAGAATCCATACCTGTTTTCGATATAATAAGAATTAACAAAGCAAAGCACACGAAAGGAAAAGGAGAAGGTAGATATGATGACATTGGTGATTATGGCGGCTGGTATGGGAAGCAGATATGGCGGGCTGAAACAGATTGATCCGGTGGGAAGACACGGGGAATTTATCCTGGACTACTCCGTCTACGATGCCGTCAAGGCCGGATTTGACAAGGTGGTATTTATCATTAAGAAAGAAAACCTGGATGTATTCCGTGAGACCGTGGGAAAACGCCTGGAAAAAGTCATTCCGGTGGAATATGCGTTCCAGGAGATCACAGAGGTTCCCGAGGGCGTGAAGGTTCCCGAAGGCCGCACCAAACCCTGGGGCACAGCCCATGCGGTGTGGAGCTGCAGGAATCTGGTGGACGGTCCTTTCGCTGTCATCAACGCGGATGATTTCTATGGAAGGGAAGCATTCAGGCTGCTTCATGATTTCTTCCCGGAACAGCCCGAAGATACCTCCAAATATCATTACTGCATGGCCGGCTACCTTCTCAGGAATACCCTGACGGAAAACGGCCACGTGGCAAGAGGTGTGTGTACTGCTGACAACGGATATCTGACCACGGTTACCGAGCGGACCAAAATACAGCGGAACCAGGGACAGACACAATTTTACGAGGAGGGAGAGGGCTGGACGGACATTGATGAGAACAGCATTGTGTCCATGAACTGCTGGGGCTTTACCCCTGATATATTCGGTGAGATCGAACTGCAGATGCAGAAGTTCTTTAAAGACAGCACAGACGGCCTTGCGAAAAAAGAATTTTTCCTGCCCTCCGTGGTTCAGGAGCTGATGGATGCCGGAAAATGTGATGTAAAGGTTATGGACACCCCAGCCAAATGGTATGGCGTCACCTACCATGAGGATAAAGAAAAAATTGTAGCTTTCATTGAGCAGATGATCGGCGAGGGCGTATACCCGGAAACCCTCTGGAACGGAAAAGGAGAATGAAAATGCTGGATAAGATCAAAAACGAAATTGTAAAAGCTTTCCTCTTTGACGGAGACTTTATCTACGCGGAGCCATTTGGATGCGGACATATTAACGCCACTTATGCCGTGTATTTCCGACGGGAGACAAAACCTCCCGTGCGTTACATTCTGCAGGCAGTCAACACCACTATTTTTACAGACCCTCAGGGCCTGATGGAGAATATCCAGGGCGTCACCTCCCACCTCCGGAAAAAAATACAGGAGCAGGGCGGTGACCCTGAGCGTGAGACACTGACACTTGTCCCCACGCGTGACGGGAAGCTCCTCTACGAGGACAGTGACGGCGGATTCTGGAGAAGCTATCTTTTCATTGAAAATGCTGCCTGCCACCAGTCCGTGGACCGCCCGGTACTCTTCACCAACGCGGCAAAAGCATTCGGACATTTCCAGAAGCTGCTGGCTGACTATCCGGCTGATACGCTGCATGAGACCATTGCGGATTTCCACAATACCGTGAACCGATATGAGCTCTTTGAAAAAGCAGTGGCAGAAGATAAAGCAGGCCGGGCTGCCTCCGTAGAAAAAGAAATCCGGTTTTTCCTGGACCGGAAGGCGGACGGTGCTGTTGTGGTAGACGCCATTAAGGAAGGACGCCTTCCCCTGCGCGTTACCCACAATGACACCAAATTAAATAACATTATGATGGACAATGATACTGACGAGGGAATCTGCGTCATCGACCTGGATACCGTTATGCCCGGTTCCGTGCTCTATGATTTCGGTGACAGCATCCGTTTCGGCGCAAGCACCGCTGACGAGGATGAACAGAATCTTTCTCTTGTCTCTATGGATCTCGGTCTCTTCGAGGCTTACACAGCCGGTTTTCTCTCCGAGGCAGGTGCATCCCTGACAGATGAGGAGATCCGCCTTCTCCCGTTCTCCGCCAAACTTCTGACCCTGGAGTGCGGAATGCGTTTCCTGACAGATTATCTGAACGGAGATACCTATTTCCGCATCCACAGGGAGCATCACAACCTGGACCGCTGCAGGACACAGATCACGCTTGTGGCGGATATGGAACGGAAGATGGAGGAAATGAAGAAGATCGTGGCTAAATATGTAAACAGAACTTGACTAATAGAAAAAACTGGCGTAAGATACGGACAATCCGATTTTACACCAGTTTTTTTTATGCAAAGGAGAAAACATATGGAGCAGTCCCTGTCTATTGAACGTATACTGAAAGAGCTATATCACATATCCGGTTTCCGCATCAGCATTTATGATACGAATTTCCGGGAAATTGCCGCCTATCCCAGGGAACTGGGATGCTTCTGCGGTCTGATCCAGAAGCATCCGGAGGGAAAACGCCTCTGCGTGGAACATGATACCATGGCCTTTGGACGTGTGCGCGAACAGGAAAAGCTCCATATCTATAAATGTCATTTCGGACTTTATGAGGCTGTTGCCCCTCTGTACAGCTTCGGCACCCTCACCGGTTATCTGATGATGGGACAGACGCTGGAGGCCGGACCGGATGCAGACCGGACGCCTTATGAGATGGCCCTTCCCCTTGTAACCGATGCCAATGCCCTTGAGGAGGCCATTGCCGGCATTCCTGTCCGGGAACAGGGGACCATTGACTCTCTGGTAACCATCATGGAAGTCTGTGCCCAGTACATTACACTCAGCAACCGTATGAATCTGTCTAAAAATGAGCTTGTCAGTGAAGTGCACAGCTACATCCAAAAGCACTATGACCAGAAACTCACCATTGATGACCTTTGCCGCCAGTTTTTCTGCAGCCGGGCCTCCCTGACCAGGAAATTCAGGGAAACCTATTACATTTCCATCCATGACTATATCTGCCAGGTACGTCTGGAAAACGGATGCAGACTCCTCCGGGGTACGTCCCTCAGCATCGGAGAAATCGCGTTTTCCTGCGGCTATGGGGACCAGAACTATTTTACCCGGGCCTTCTGCCGGACCTATGGGATGACACCCATGCAGTACAGGAAAAAGGAAACGATATAATCGGCCTGTGTTTCCATCACATTCCGCTTATGATCCCAATACACAGATTCAGGACGCCGCACAGGCTCATGACCAAAATGGGATTCCATTTCAGTTTTCGCAGCACCGCAAAAGCTGCCAGAAACAATCCCGCCCCGACCCAGTTGACTGCTTGCAGGCTGATCCCTGAGCCCGCGAAAAGCACCACGCGCAGTATGGAGATACCTGCCGCCGCAATGAGGGCCACCACAGCCGGTCTCAGACAGGCCAGTACAGACTGCATGGCAGATACGCCTTTGTATTTGTAATAAATGTAGGCCAGCAGGGATACGATCAGACAGGATGGCAGAATGCAGCCAAAGGTGGCGATGACAGCCCCCTGCCAGCCGGCTATCCGGATTCCCACAAATGTGGCAGAATTGACAGCTATAGGGCCGGGAGTCATTTCCGCTATGGTGATCAGATCTGTAAACTCACCCATGGTCAGCCATTTATGCGCCTCCACCACCTGATTCTGGATCAGGGGCATTGCCGCATAGCCGCCGCCCACACTGAACATTCCCACCTGAAGAAAGCTTAAAAACAACTTTATATAGATCATGCTGTCTTCCCCTTTCTGTATATCCATAATGCCTTCCCTGCCCCGATGATACCGGCAGTCAGAATGATATAAATGACATTCACGTCAAAGAAGAAAGTAGCTGCAAAGGCCGCTGCCATAATGCCAATGCTGAGTCCGCTTTTTTCTTTGAACACATTGCTCCCCAGCCCGCATACCACATCGAGGATCACTGCGGCAACACCTGCCTGCATCCCCTTTAACACCAATGCCACATACACATTGCTGGCAAATGCTGCATAGAAAAATGATATAACGGACAGGATGAGCATGGGCGGAAGAATGGTCCCCAGCACCGCTGTCAGCATCCCGGCAAACCCGCACACACGCCAGCCCACTAAAATAGCGGCGTTTACGGCAATGGCCCCCGGTGAGGACTGGGCAAGCGCCGCCAGATCCAGCATTTCCTGCTCATCTATCCAGTGGAGTTCATCCACAAACTTTCTCTTCATAAATGTGACAATTACAAATCCCCCGCCAAATGTAAAACTGCTGATATACAGAGTACTGAAAAACAACTTCAGCAGCAGATATTTTTTCTTTGTCTCTGTCTTTTCCATTTCCTTATAATGCCTCCTTTTCTTCATCATATCCCTTGTGTATCAATATGTAAAATGCTATTATTTTATTGATATAATATTATTTTAGTTATGAATCGGAGGAAAAACATGACGATAAGACATATGAAGATTTTTCTGGAGGTTTACCGGCTGGAAAATATCACGCAGGCAGCGAAAAACCTTCACATGACACAGCCTGCTGTTACGAGAACGATCCAGGAGATCGAACAGCATTACGGGGTACGATTGTTTGACCGGATGAACAGAAGGCTGTTCGTAACGGAAGCCGGGCGGCAGTTCTATGCACAGGCACTTCATATTGTGGAGTCCTTTGATAGAATGGAAAAGGGACTGCTGAACGGGGACGCGTTTGGTGTGCTGCGGGTGGGGGCAAGTATTTCCCTCGGGAATTTTTTTCTGCCTGATCTGGTAAGTGCATTTTGCAGGGAGCGGCCGGACATGAAGGTTAAGGTGATGATCTCCAATGCGGGGAACCTGCAGAGAGGGCTGCTGAATAATGAGCTGGATCTTGCCCTGATCGAAGGGGGGATTTCCGAGCCTGAGCTGGAGACACGGGCTTTCTCAGAGGACAGGCTGGTGCTCATTGTGCCTGTGGGGCATGAGCTGGCGGTTAAAGAGAAGGTGTTTGTAAGGGATTTAAAGGAGTATGATCTTCTTGCAAGGGAGAAGGGGAGCGTGGGCAGGACACTGGTGGACCATGTGTTTGCAGTGAGAGGGATGACGCCGGAGCCTCTCTGGGAGAGCGCCAGTACGCAGGCGATCATTAAAGGGGTGCAGAAAGGGATTGGTGTGGCAGTGCTGCCGGAGATGCTGGTGGAGAGGGAAATATCGGAGGGAAGGGTTTGTAAGAGGGAGATTGAGGATGAGGGGTTTGAGAGGGTGCATTATGTGGCATGGCATAGGAATAAGTTTTTGACGGATGGGGGGAGGAGGTTTATGGATATGGCTGTGGAAATGGGAGGGCAAAAGGGACGGTAAAAGAGGCGCGGGGCCGGGGGCGGGAAAGCATTCCAGGCCTGCTCAAGGCTCCGAGCGGCTCAGCCTCGCCTGCCTGGAATGCTTTGGGG